>CAJUDZ010000012.1 GCA_910584965.1 uncultured Lachnospiraceae bacterium
GGGTTCAGAACGTCGTGAGACAGTTCGGTCCCTATCCGGCGCAGGCGGAGGATATTTGAGAGGAGCTGTCCTTAGTACGAGAGGACCGGGATGGACGGACCACTGGTGTACCTGTTGGCGTACCAGCGCCACGGCAGGGTAGCCAAGTCCGGCAGGGATAAACGCTGAAGGCATCTAAGCGTGAAGCCCCCCTCAAGATGAGATATCCCACGAAAGGTAAGACCCCTTGAAGAGTACGAGGTAGATAGGCATGAGGTGAAAGTGCAGTAATGTATGAAGCTGACATGTACTAATCGGTCGAGGGCTTGACCAAAGGGAAATGGAAGAGAAAAGCGGATGAAGATTTTTGGTATTTGGTTTTGAGGGTATGGAGCTCAAAGAGCACTATTTACACTTTTTTGTAAATAGTGTTTTTTTTTGTTGAAACTTATGCTATAATATAAATAATTTGATACTCTTGAAAGAAAATATAATGTGAGGTGGATTACATGGATACAAAGATTCTGCTTGAGAATGGAACAAACGAACTGGAAGTACTCGAATTTAAACTGGATGGTAATGCCTATGGAATCAATGTGGCAAAGATTAAGGAAATTATTACATATGAGGATGTTACGCCGGTTCCGAACGCACATCCCAGTATAGAGGGTATTTTCATGCCGCGGGATACGATGATTACGGCAATTGATTTGAAAAATTGTTTACAGCGCGGCGTATCAAAAGCCGGCGGTTTGTTTATCATTACGAACTTTAACAGGCTGGACGTTGCATTCCATGTTGATTCGGTTGTCGGAATCCACAGAGTGTCATGGAAAGATATTATCAAACCGGATTCTACGGTTTCTTCCGCAGAAGAAGGAATTTCCACAGGAATTATCAAATTGGATGGAAGACTGATTATTATTCTGGATTTTGAGAAGATCATGACGGATATTAATCCGGAGACCGGTTTGAAAGTGACGGAAATCGACGAGCTGGGTGAAAGAGGCAGATACGACATTCCGATTTTGATTGCGGAAGATTCACCGTTATTGAATAAGCTGATCGTTGACTGTTTGCATAAAGCGGGATATTCGAACCTGATTCATACGGAAAACGGACAGCGGGCCTATGAAGTCATTTGTGCCTGTAAGGAAGAAGGCACGCTTCATGAACATGTACAGTGTGTTATTACCGATATTGAAATGCCTCTTATGGATGGCCACAGGCTGACCAAACTGATCAAGGAGGATGACACAACAAAGGATATACCGGTTATTATTTTCTCTTCTCTGGTTAATGATGAAATGAAGAGAAAGGGAGAGGCATTGGGAGCCGATGCGCAGCTTTCCAAACCGGAGATTGGTAATCTGGTCAGAGTCGTTGACAAATTAGTATTGAAGTAAAATAACAAACAAAGGCCGGGAGTTCCCGGCTTTTGTATTTTCAGCGTTTTATTGATTGAAAACTATATGAGACGGAAAGAGAGACTTGGAAAAATAATGGAACATACTTTTTCTGAAATAGCGGTTAAATGTAATGAATCGGATATGATTCTGATAGGTATTGGAGAGGAATTTCAATATGATTGGGATATTTTGCTGCAAAATAAGCGATATCAGGAAATTGAAAGAGAATTGGAAGAAAAAGAAAAGGAACAAAAGAAAGAATATCGCTGGATTGTGCCTTTCATTCAGAAAATGGCATTGGAAAAGTATCCGGATCAAAAACTGGCCAGGGCATATCAGAATCTGCATAAGCTGGTAGAAGGACATAATTATTTTATAATATCGATTTCCACAGATGATTATGTATATCGTTATGGTTTTCAGGAAAACAGAATTGTAACGCCTTGCGGGGGTTTTCGGCAAATGCAGTGCGATCATAACTGTGGCGGACAGATCATGGAAACGGACGAAGAGACCTATCGCAGCGTTTTGGCTTATTTTCGCGGCGACATTGAATTGGAGGAGCTATCGGAACCGGTATGTGAGCGGTGTGGGCAGAAAAAAAGATTTAATCAGCTTGGGGTCAGCAAATATGCCGAAGAGGGATATCTGACGCAATGGGGTGTATATACGAAGTGGCTTCAGGGGACGGTTAATAAGAAAATAAGCCTGATTGAGCTGGGAGCGGGTATGGAAATGCCGACAGTGGTCAGGTGGCCATTCGAGAAGATTGTCCATTACAATCAGAAGGCATTTTTATACCGTATTCATCCGGCGTTGTACCAGTTAGGGGAAAATATGGGCGGCAGAGGAGCCGGAATAAAAGAAAAATCTGTTGTTTTTTTGGCAAATGGATTTGTTTAATTGCCTCGTATGTGATAAAATAGCAGAGGTAGCTTTGATAGGAGCTGCTTCTGAGTATAAATAATTATTTGGAGAGAAGCTATGAGTTCAAACGAAGAGTATTTGGAAAAATTATTACAATCTATGATGGATGGAAAAGTGGCGGATTCTTCCAGAGGGGGCAGCGGTACGGGAAGGGCAAAAAGTGCGATCGAGATGCTCACGGGCGAAGAACCGGAGCCGGCTCCCTATGTATCGGAACCTGAAGCGGATCCGGTGGAATCGGACAATGTTGCCGCCGCAGATACAGAGCCGTTAATGACCGCGGCCGGAACGGAGGAACCGGCAGACTTTGATATGCCGGAAAATGTGGTCGTCCCTGGGGGTGAGGAAGACGGCAGTCTGGAGGAAGGCGGTTCGGAAGATGTTGATCTGAGTGATCTTGATTTGGACAATATGGCACTGGATGATATCGAACTGGACAATATTGGTCTGGGAGCAGATGAAATAGGCGATGCCGGTTTGGATGCCGGCGAACCAAATGATTTTGACATAGGCCAAATGGACCTGATCGGGGCAGAAGACGTGGGGTTGGAAGAGACCGATTCGGATGATCTGTCGTTGGAAGAAGCGGAGATGAACGGCATGGATTTAGAGGGATTTGGCCCGGATGACATGGCGCTTGAGGAAAGCGGCCTGGATGAACTGACATTGGGGGAGCCGGTGCCGGATGACATGATACAGGAGGAAAGCGGTTCGGAGGAACCGGCATTGGATGATATGGGGCTGGAAGAGACCGGTTTGGATGACTTAACATTGGAGGAACCGGCGTTGGATGATATGGGGCTGGAAGAGACCGGTTTGGACGACTTAACATTGGAGGAACCGGCATTGGATGATATGGGACTGGAAGAGACCGGTTTGGACGACTTAACATTGGAGGAACCGGCATTGGATGATATGGGGCTGGAAGAGACCGGTTTGGATGACCTGACATTGGATGATATGTCATTGGAGGAAGGCGGTTCAGATGAACTGGCATTGGACGAAACGTCTTTGGATGACATGGCGTTAGAGGAATCCGGTATGGATGAACTGTCGCTTGACGATATGAGTCTGGATGATCTCGGGCCGGATATGGGCAGTTCGGATGATCTTGGTCTGGAAGAATTTAATCTGGATGACATGAGTATGGAAGATTCCGGTATGGGCGATCTGGCACTGGATGATTTGGATTTGGGTGAGCTGCCGGACGAAGAGCCTTTGGGGGATGACTTTACGCTGGATGATATGGAGGCAGAGGCGTCTTCCCTGGATGATATGACATTGGAAGAAACCGGTCTGGAAGAGATACCGGATGATTTTACCCTGGAAGAAAGCGACATGGATGATCTGGAAGAGATCAACAGCCTCTTGGAACAGTCGGGACAAGAGGAAGAAATCGACGATGAAATGCTCGCACTTCTGGAGAGCGTTTCAGATGCCGGGGAGGAAGAACTGGCAGCCGGCGAAAATAATGAGTTTTCCTTTTTCCCGGGAGACGACGAAGGGAATACTGACTTAGCATCTATTGAAGGACTGGATGCTGAGGAAGAGGCACCGCAGGAAGAAGAGAAAAAAGAAAAGAAAAGCAAAAAGTTCGGTAAAAAGAAGAAAAAGGCGGCAAAGGAGAAAGCTGACGGAAATGAAGAAAACGCCGATTCTGACGGTGTAGAAGGCAAAGAAGAAGAGAAAGCGGAGAAAAAGCCGGGCGTTTTTGCAAGATTTCTTGCATTTTTGACGGAATCTGATGAAGATGACGAAGAGAAACCGGCGGATGCCGAGCAGGCAGGAGAATCCGGGGACGAAAATATGGAGCTTCTCGCGGAGTTGAGTGCAGAAGATAAGAAAAAAGGCAAGAAGGAAAAGAAAAAGAAGGAGAAAAAGGGAAAAGGGAAAAAAGCGGCGGCTGAAGGTGATGAAGAAGAAAACGAAGGCGCCGAAAAGAAAAAGAAGAAAAAACCGAAAAAAGAAAAGAAAGTAAAAGAACCGGATGAAGAGGAAATCCGGACAGATACAGGGAAAAAACTTTCAAAGAAAAAAGTAATACCGGTTATATTATCCTGTATTACGATTCTGTTGTGCATAATCGTCTTCACAATGATTGTACCGGATCAGATGCAGAAGCGTGACGCAGGAATTGCTTACGATATGGGGAATTATGAAGTTGTCTATGATCTGCTTTATGGAAAAGATCTGAATGAAGAGGAAGAAATCATCTTACATAAGAGCACCATTATTATGAAGATGGAACGGAAGATCAATTCCTACCAGAATTATCTGAAAATGAGCGGCAAAGAGCTGGAAGCGCTGAATGCACTCGTACAGGGCGTCGCACTTTATTATGAATTACAGCAGGAAGCCGATGAGTATCACGTGCTGGGAGAGATTGGGGATAAATACCAGCAGATTCTTGCAATTTTATCCGATCAGTACGGCCTTTCCGAAGCAGATGTTATGGATATTATTTCTTCGGAAGACGATATTGTATATACGCAGAAGATAACGGCTGTTCTTTCAGGGGCCGCTATGCCGACGGATGCGGAGCAATCGGACGGTATTGCAGACGTGCTTCCGGAAGAACAGGAAATTCTCGACGGGCTTTCGGAAAATACGGAGGATGCGGCGGATATGGAAATGGAAACGGATGATACGCCGGATGCCCCGTCGGATGATGCTTTGAATGCTACGACAGACGATGTATCGAATGAAACTGCAGCGGATGAAAACGTTGATTCCGAAGGAGAAATAAACTACATTGAACCGGTCTCGGTGGAGGTACATCAGAATAACTGAAGGAGAAATAAACTATGCTGAACTGGTCTCGGCAGAGATACATCGGAATAACTGAAAAGGTGAAGAATAATGGTTGCTGTCATTGATTATGATGCCGGAAATATAAGAAGCGTTGAGAAAGCAGTATCGGCTTTGGGCGGGCAGGCCGTCGTGACGAGAAACCCGAAGGAAATACTGTCTGCGGATCATGTGATTCTGCCGGGCGTAGGCGCTTTTGGCGATGCGATGGAGAAACTTCATAAATACGAGCTGGCCGAAGTCATTCGGGAAGTCACGGAACGGAAAACCCCTTTTCTCGGAATCTGTCTTGGATTGCAGCTGTTATTTGAAAGCAGCGAAGAAAGTGAAGGCGTGGAAGGGCTGGGTATTCTGTCCGGTAAAATTGTGCGCATTCCGGAAAGCAGGGACTTGAAGATACCGCATATCGGATGGAATGCTCTTTCTTATCCGAACCGGGGAAGGCTTTTTCAGGGAATACCGGAGCAGTCTTATGTGTATTTCGTTCATTCTTATTATTTGCAGGCAAAGGACGCCGGGCTGGTCAAAGCGACGACGAATTATGGCGCGCTGATTCATGCTTCCGTCGAAAAGGATAATCTTTTTGCCTGTCAGTTTCATCCGGAAAAAAGCTCTGAAACGGGTATGCGGATCTTGAAGAATTTCCTTGACGTTCAGGCGGAATAACGGATAGAAAGATATGCAGATAAAGAAGTAAAAAATGCAGAGAGGATAACCGATGCATACGAAAAGAATCATTCCCTGTCTGGATGTGAAAAACGGCAGGGTCGTAAAGGGTGTCAATTTTGTGAATTTTAAAGACGCGGGAGAACCGGCGGAAGTCGGGGCGGCTTATGATAAGTCGGGTGCGGACGAACTGGTTTTTCTGGATATTACAGCGTCTTCCGATGCGAGGGCGACGGCCGTTGAAATGGTCCGTAAAGTGGCGGAAAAGGTTTTTATTCCCTTTACGGTAGGCGGCGGCATACGGACGGTGGAAGACTTTAAGGCCATTCTGAGAGAAGGCGCCGACAAAGTATCGGTTAATTCCGCGGCCATTATGAATCCCCGGCTGATAGCGGACGCGGCTGATAAATTCGGGAGCCAGTGTGTTGTCGTCGCAATCGATGCCAAAAGGCGTGCCGGAGGCGGCTGGAACATCTATAAAAACGGCGGCCGTATTGATATGGGAATCGACGCGGTCGAATGGGCGATGAAAGCCGAAAGCCTGGGGGCCGGAGAAATCCTTCTGACCAGTATGGACGGCGACGGTACGAAGGCCGGATATGATCTGGAGCTGACAAGACAGATTTCGGACAATGTTTCCGTCCCGGTGATTGCATCGGGCGGCGCCGGAACAATGGAGCATTTTTACGAGGCCTTTACGAAGGGAAAGGCGGATGCAGCGCTGGCGGCTTCGCTGTTTCATTTCAAAGAATTGGAAATTCGGGATTTGAAACGCTATTTGCGGGAAAAAGGGATTCCCGTAAGATTACCATAAGTGAACAAGGGGATACACCCTGCTCTGCTGAGGGCATAAATGATACTGGCATATATTGGCATCGGGAAATATTTTCCGGTGCCTTTATACATTTCAATACTTTAATTACAATACCTTACCTGACAAAACAGGGTGCTGTTTTGCATCTTACCATGCGATCTGTGCCACTCACCTTATTTTCATTGCTTTGCCCGGAAAAATATTTTAGGATAGAACAAACGCAGAGGAAAAGGAAGGTTTGTATCATGGAAACGGTAATCAGGGTATCACATCTGAAAAAATATTTCAAAGAGGTAAGGGCGGTAGATGATATTAGTTTCGAAATAAAAAAGGGGGAGCTGTTTGGCTTTCTTGGCATTAACGGAGCGGGCAAATCTACGACCATCAATATGCTCTGCACGCTGTCCAGGCCGACGGACGGCGAAGCGGAAGTCTGTGGTTATGCCCTCGGAAAAGAAAATGAGCAGATCAGGAAGCGGATCGGCGTCGTTTATCAGAATAATTGTCTGGACGACCGGATGAGCGTAAAAGAAAATCTGTATGTCCGCGGTTCTCTCTATGAAAAAAACGCCAACCGGCTGAAAAGCCAGGTTTTATATGTCTGTGAAGCGCTGGAGCTTGAAGAGGTATACGGCAGGCGGTTTGCGAAACTTTCGGGCGGGCAGAAGAGGCGCTGCGAAATTGCCAGAGCGCTGTTAAACCGTCCGGAGCTGCTCTTTCTGGATGAGCCGACGACCGGGCTTGACCCGGCAACAAGAAAGAGAGTCTGGGAGATCATTGAGCGGATTCGGAAAGACACGGGAATGACAGTGTTTCTGACGACGCATTATATGGAAGAGGCGGCAAGAGCGACCGGCATTGCCATTATTGACAGCGGGCATATTATGGAACGGGGAACGCCTTTTGCACTGAAGGAAAAATATGCAAAGGACAGACTGACACTGATTCCGGGAAAAGGCAGGGAAGTACAGTTACGGGAAAAAACAGAGGCGGAAAATCATCCGTTCAGGCAGAAAGAAAACCGTGCGGTGCTGGAGCTTGAGAGCAGTATGCAGGCGCTTCCGATATTGCAGAGAATGCAGACGCTCATCGACGGCTTTGAACTGGTACAGGGTTCGATGGATGATGTGTTTTTGAATGTGACAGGTAAGGCACTGGAAGAAAATAAAAAGGAAGAAGGATGTCCGGAAACTGTATGAACGGCGCAGGGAGGTATGAATATGAAAGCGGTAATGTATCTGGTGAAAAGAAATATTTTGATTTTTATGCGGGACAGAGGAACGGTATGTTCTTCGGTAATGTCGATGCTGATTACGCTGGGGCTGATGATTCTGTTTCTCGGGAATATGAATATTGAAGATATTGTATACGCGTTGGAACAGCTGGGCGGAAACAGAGACACGGCGGCGGACCGGGCTAACGCGGAATATCTGATTATGATGTGGACAATAGCGGGAATCCTTCTTTCCAATACGGTAACGGTGACGATGACATCAATAGGAAGTATGATAGAAGACGAAACCAGAATGCGGCTTGCAAGTTTTTATGTGACGCCCGTGAAAAGGCTGAGTATTGCGCTTGGTTATATTTTTTCAGCATGGTGCACCGCGGTCCTGATGTGTATGATTACGCTGGCGGCTTCTCAAGGGTATCTGGCGGTTTCCGGACAGACGATGCTTGGGGGAACGGCGATATTAAAACTGCTCGGCATGATCGCGCTGAATGCCTTTGTTTATGCGGCGGCTGGGTATCTGACTGCCTTATTTTTCCATAGTGTGGGCGCCTGGAGCGGCCTGCTTGCGATTGTCGGAACGCTGGTCGGGTTTGTCGGTGCAATTTATCTGCCGATGTCGGCGATGCCGGAGAAGGTTGCGGATATATTGAAGCACTTACCGGTCCTGCATGGTGCGGCTATGATGCGTGTGGTCTGTACGAAAGAGGCGGTGGAAGCGACATTTGCGGGAGCGCCGGCGGAGGCTGCGGAGATTTTTCAGGAAAAGATGGGCATTACCGTCGTGATGGGAGACGGTCCGGTGCCGTTTTCCGCGCAGGCCGGATATCTGTTTCTCTTCGGCGCACTTGCGGTCGCGGCGGCCGTTGTGATCAGCAGAAAGAAATCATTGTATGACAGATAGCCGGGATTGGAGGAGGCATGAAAATTATCATAGAAGATATCGGGCCGGAGGAAGAAGAAGCGGTCATTATCCGCTGCCGGGAAATGGATGAGTCGATCTTACAGTTTGTAAATGCGCTGAAGCTGAAGAAGGAAAAGCTGACGGTCAGGCAGGGGGAAAGAATTTTGCAGATAGAACCGGGAGATGTTTATTATTTTGAGGCAGTCGATAATAAAGTCTTTCTTTATCTGGAAAAAAACGTGTATGAAACGAGAATGAAACTATATGAGCTGGAAAGGCGTTTTTCCGGAACCGATTTTTTCCGGGTATCAAAGTCGGTGATTCTGAATCTGGCAAAGGTAAAAAATTTTACGCCGGGATTTAACGGAAAGTTCGAAGCCTTGATGAAAAACGGAGAGCGCGTCGGCATTTCGAGACAGTATGTGCCGCTTTTGAAGAATAAGCTCGGCATATAATTTCTGACGCCTTTGGGCCGTTGTTTCTACCATGATGTATCATGATGTATTGAGTTTGGAGGTATAATATATGTTATCGAAAATAAAAGAAATGTTCCATACGTTTCCTTATATCGTTACGGGAGTGCTTTGGGCGTGCGCAATATTCATTTCGATTTTTAACCGGGATGGGCTCATTCCGGTCAGTCTTCTCTGGCAGATTCTTGCAGTCTCTTTTCTGTGTGTGCTGGGTATTCTTATTTACCCGCAGCGAAAAATGACGAAGCGGGAAAGCGTGATCCGCCGGTTACTGCATTATCTCTATATCAATGTGATCGTATTCGGAAGCGCAAGAGTATTTCATTGGTTTGACGAAGAAAGCCTGATCATGAATCTATTCCTGTTTCTGACCATCGTTGCGGTATTCTTTACCGTATCTTATACAATGTTGAGAAATGACAGAAAAATTTCGGCATTGTTGAACGAACGTCTGCAGCAGTATCAGAATAAAATATAACAAGAAAATATAACAAGAGAATATACCCTCAGTGAACAAGGGGATACACGCCCTGCTCCATGATATTTGAGCGATTTTCAGCGTTGTCCTCAATCGGCGTACGACCGGTACGCCTCAATCGTCTGCCTTGAAAATCACTCAAATATCTATGGACAGGGTCGAAGAGTCGAAAAGAAATCCATTTTAGTCTCTGCAAGGCGCTTGATTGACGCGTACTGGATGTACGCGGAATGAAAGCAACGCGGCAGAGGCTAAAATAGATTCTTTTCCGACCGTGTGTCCCCTTGTCCACTGAGGGTAAGGTATGGCAGAACAGAGTAAAAATAAATTGCCATGAAGTTCCATTCGTTGTATAATAAACGCAATTCGAAGGAAAGGCAAGGTTATTGGAATGAATAAAGAAATACCTTATAAAATTTATCTGGAAGAGCAGGAAATGCCGAAACAGTGGTATAACGTACGCGCCGATATGGAAAAGAAACCGGCTCCGATTTTAAATCCCGGCACGCTGCAGCCGGTTACGGTGGAGGAGCTTTCCGGAATTTTCTGCCGGGAACTGGCGAAACAGGAACTGGATGATACGACGCCGTATTTTGACATTCCACAGGAGATTCGGGATTTTTATAAAATGTACCGTCCGTCGCCGCTTGTCCGGGCATACTGCCTGGAAGAAAAGCTGGAAACGCCGGCGCATATTTATTATAAATTTGAAGGAAATAATACGTCGGGAAGCCATAAATTAAATTCCGCGATCGCACAGGCTTATTATGCGAAAAAGCAGGGATTAAAAGGAGTGACGACGGAGACCGGAGCAGGCCAGTGGGGAACGGCGCTTTCCATGGCGTGTTCCTATTTTGATTTGGACTGTCAGGTATATATGGTAAAATGCTCTTATGAGCAGAAGCCTTTCCGAAGAGAGGTTATGCGTACTTACGGTGCGAAGGTAACTCCTTCGCCGTCTATGAATACGAAAGTGGGACGTAAAATCAATGAAGAGTTTCCGGGTACGACGGGAAGTCTGGGCTGTGCCATTTCGGAAGCGGTAGAGGCGGCGGCCGGACAGGAGGGATACCGCTATGTACTGGGCTCCGTGCTTTCCCAGGTACTTCTGCATCAGTCTATTATCGGGCTGGAGACGAAAGCGGCTTTGGATAAGTACGGAATCAGGGCCGATACGATTATCGGCTGTGCTGGCGGCGGTTCCAATCTGGGAGGACTGATTTCGCCTTTTGTGGGAGAAATGTTAAGAGGAGAAGCAAAATACCGGATTATTGCGGTAGAACCGGCTTCCTGCCCGAGTATGACAAGAGGGGTTTATGCGTATGACTTCTGTGACACGGGAAAAGTCTGCCCGCTGGCCAAAATGTACACATTGGGAAGCGGGTTTATTCCGTCTGCGAATCATGCGGGCGGTCTGCGCTATCATGGCATGAGTTCCACCGTTTCGGAATTGTATGATCAGGGACTGCTGGAAGCGAGAAGCGTAGAGCAGACGGAAGTATTCCAGGCGGCGGAAACTTTCGCGAGGGTAGAAGGCATTCTGCCTGCGCCGGAAAGCAGCCATGCGATAAAAGCCGCAATCGATGAGGCGATGAAGTGTAAGGAAACAGGGGAAGAGAAGAACATTGTGTTCGGTCTTACGGGAACCGGTTATTTTGACATGGTTGCATATCAGAGATATAATGACGGCGAGATGAAAGATTATGTGCCGACGGAAGAGGAACTGCAGCGGGCGGCTGCGCAGCTTCCGAAAATCTGACGGGGTTTTTCAGGTATTGCAAACGGTGAAAAAGTCTGGTGAATATAGATGAAAAAAAATAGAAATAAAAGCAGATCGGATAAAAGTAATCATTTACTTCTTTCCATCATATTTGTTTTTTGTATTCTGGGGGCTGTGGTATTTTCTGTTTCTCGGAAAATATCGAAGGAAATGTCCGAAGCGGCGATCCAGAATCTGAATGAAAGCCTGGATTTGATAAAATGTACCATAGAGTCGATTCTGGATAAAGAGGCGGAATTTCAGAAGCTGATGGCGCAGGAGATTGCCATGAGAGAGGAACCGGAAGACTATATCCGTTCTTATCAGAAGAACCAGACGATGGTGAGAATCGCCTTTATAGGTGCGGGAGAAACAGAAGGCATTTCCAGCACGGGAGAAATCTTTTCCGAAGAAGGGCTGGAGTTTTCTGAGGATGGTATCATCGACGGATTGGAAGTTTCCGATTCTTACATCAATTATATGGGAACATGGGCTTATTCTATCAGATGTCCTGTGATGCGGGACGAACAGGAAATCGGTACACTTTATGTAGAGTATACTTATGATTCTCTTGACAAATCGCTTCCCAGCGGATTTTATAACAAGCAGGCCATGCTTTATATTATGGATGCGAAAACGGAGCGGTTTGTACTGAAGCCTAAGGGGATGGGAGAACGAAGCGCGGGACATCTGAATCTGGAAGATTTTTACAGGGCCAATGATATTCAGGAAGAAGCGCTGCGGGCTGAAGTGGAAAACTGTGTGCAGAATGGGAAGAACATCATGTTTTACCATGACATACGGGGAAAAAGCGCCCTGAATTATATGTGGACGGTCAACGGCGGAACCATTTATCTGATCGGGTATGTGCCGGTTGAAGCCATTCAGCAGGAAGGGAAAAGCGTAAACCAAAATATCCTGATCGTCGTAGTGGTCATGCTGACGGCTTTTTTCCTGTGCTGCGTTCTGTATTATTTTAACCAGAGGGAGCAGCGGAAAATTGCAGAAGAACGGGAAGCGGAAAGAGAGCTGCATAATAAACAACTGGCGGAAGCATTGCATGCGGCGCAGATGGCAAGCAATTCCAAAACAACATTTCTTTCCAATATGTCCCATGATATCCGGACACCGATGAATGCGGTACTTGGATTTACTACGCTGTTGACAAAGGATGCGGAAAATCCGGATAAGGTGCGCGAATATACGAAAAAAATCATGGCATCGGGGCAGCATCTGCTCAGCCTGATCAACGATATTCTGGATGTTTCCAAAATTGAAAGCGGTAAGGTCGTGCTCACCGTCGAAGAATTTACGCTGAACAGCCTGGTATCTTCTATTGATGCGATTGTCCGTCCGATGGCGAGCGCAAGAGGGCAGGAATTTCATGTGGAAGTAACGAATATCAGGCATGAATATCTGCTGGGCGATGAAACGAGAATTAATCAGATTCTGATCAATCTTCTTTCCAATGCGGTGAAATATACGCAGGAGGGCGGAAACATCTGGTTTCGTATTATCGGATTAAAACAGCGTTCCAGTCAGTTTGAACATATCCGGATTGAAGTGGAGGATGACGGGTATGGAATGACGCAGGAATATTTGAAGACCATTTTTGATGCGTTTACAAGGGCGGAAAACAGTACGACGAACAAAGTACAGGGCACCGGGCTCGGCATGGCGATTACTAAAAATATCGTGGAGCTCATGGGAGGAACGATTGAAGTTTTCAGCGAAGTAGACAAAGGAAGCCTTTTCAGGGTTGAACTGGAATTTCGCATACCGGAGGGACAGGCGGATAAGCTGTTCTGGAAAGAAAACGGAATATCCCATGCGTTATCCGTTTCCGACAATGTGCAGGAAAACAAAGACATACAGGCGCTTATGGAGGATACCGGCATTGCGGTAGATACGGCGCCCGACGAAGAAATGGCCCTGTGTATGCTGAAGAATGAGGGCGGTATGGAAACGGGTTATCATATGGTACTGTTCGATTGGGATGCGTCGTGTGCGGGCGGTATCCAAATGGTTAAAAAAATAAGAGAAGCCATGCCGGAAACCGCAGTTCTTGTTCTTATGGCGGATCAAGGCGCGGATGATATAGATGACCTGGAAGCTGTACTTCAAATGAAATATACGGGTATTCTCGCAAAACCGTTTTTTATCTCCGCCCTGAAAGAAAAAATTATGGAAATACAGGCAGAAGAATCAGGGGAGAACAGGGAAACGGAGCCGGAGGAAGATGACAGTCTGCAGGGCCTGCATTTTCTTGCGGCGGAGGATAACGAAATCAATGCGGAAATTCTGTCGGAAATTTTAGCAATAGAAGGTGCGAGCTGTGAAATCGCAGAAAACGGCAGACTGGCGTTGGAACGCTATACGGAATCCCGGGAAGGCGAATTTGACGCAATCCTGATGGATGTTCAGATGCCGGTGATGAACGGCTATGATGCAACGAGGGCAATCAGAGCGCTGGAACGTAAGGATGCCGGCAAAATACCGATCATTGCCATGACGGCCAACGCTTTTGCAGAAGACGAAAGAGAGGCATTAAACGCCGGAATGAATGTCCATCTGGCAAAGCCGATCGATGTGGAGCTGTTAAAGAAAGTCATAAAACAATATATTCCCGGAGAAAAAAGAGAATAAAGAAGGAGCGGGCAGGGAAAAGGAAGAAAATATGATAAAATGCAGTAAAAATATTATAAAAAAGGCGGCGGCGTTATGTCTGGCCGGGGCAGCCGTCATGGCCGTGACGGCCTGTGGAGAAAATCCGAATCTTAATCTGGTGGAAGAGGAAGAGACGGACACGCGGATTGTAAATCTGTTCAGTCCTATGGAAAAAACGAATCCAGATGCCGAGAACGTGGCAAGGAGCGCCGCGGATAAAACGATTGTTATGGCGGAAGAAGAACTTGGCGTGTCGGTAGGATATATCACTTATACCGCGGAAGACTATCAGGACAAAACATATGACGATGTGGCTCTTGACAGGGCACGCAACGATATGGATGATATTTACCTGCTGAATCCGGATGTTATTAAAACCCTGGGAGAAGAAGGAAAACTGATGGATTTATCGGGATTGGAATGCGCGGATAATCTGCGGGATGTCATAAAAACGGCAAATACGATTGACGGAAAACTGGTGGCGATTCCGCAGGAAGTGGTAGCCTACGGACTGTTTATCAATAAAGACATGTTTGACCGGTATCATCTGGAGCTGCCGGAAACGCCGGAGGAGTTTCTGGAATGCTGCAAAGTATTTAAGGAAAACGGAATCGAAACGCCGGTAGGGGCAAACCGCTGGTGGCTGGAGACTTTTGTTCTGGCACAGGCATATGCGGATTTATATAACGGCGGAAACACGGAGGCGGAAATTGCGGCGTTAAACAGCGGAGAAAGCAAATACAGCGATTATATGCGTTCCGGTTTTGAATTTCTGCAGGAGATGATTGACTGCGGCTATATCGATGCACAAAAGGCTTTGGTCAGCGAAGCAATCGAAGGCGAAGGAGCGGATTTTCTTGCGGGAAAAACGCCGATCGTTATGGCATATTGGGGAGCGGCTAATACGGATACCGCATATGGGAAAACGGATTTTAACATGACGGTTATCGGGTTTCCGAGCAGCCGGGGACAGATGCCGGTAATATCCATGACAGGCTTCGGCGTCGGCGCAGATGCGGAGCATGCGGAAGATGCGAGGCGCGTCATGGAAGTCATCCTGTCCGATGAAGCGATGCGGGTATATGCGGAAACCAATAAGGTAATTTCGCCTTCAAAAAATGTGGAAGTGGAATGTGTTCCCGCGTTAAAGCCGTTGAGCGGCAGGATAGAAGAAAATGTCTACGTCCTCGGCGCCAACGCGAATATGCAGATGGAACAGTGGGGAAATACCTGTCTGATTGTCAGAGATTTGCTGGAAGGCGCCACAGTAGATGAGTGTATGGCGGAGTTCGACAGGCTTCAGGAGGAATCTCTACGCTGACCCCGGCATTGACCCTGGCAGGCACTGACCCCCGGTGACCCCGGTGGAAAAATTTAGTTGACAAACCGGTCCGTGCTATGTATAATAATTTGAGTGTGAATAGGAGTCAGATATGTTCATTAATCTAACTGAAGTATTAACGTCCGAGGACAAAGTGCTTTCGATACAGGCAGAGGCAGACATGACGGAAGTTTCCGTCGGCGGAGAGGACTTCAAAATTCTTGAGAAGCCGCCGGTTTGTCTGACTTTTACCAATATCGGTAAAGGAAAGGCGCTGGTGGAAGGACAGGCCGGAATCAGAGTTGCCATGAACTGCGACAGATGTTTGAAACCTGTCGAAGAAGAGATGATGCTTCGGTTTTCCAGAGAAGTCCATGCGCCGGATGCAGTTCCGGAACAGGCGGAGGAAGACGGCAGCGATGACCAGAGCTTTATGGACGGTTATCAGATGAACGTAGAAGACTTGCTGAACAATGAGATTATCATCAACTGGCCAAGTAAAGTCCTTTGCAGACCGGACTGTAAGGGAATCTGCATACAGTGCGGAAAGGATCTGAATACCGGGGCATGTGAATGCGATACATTTGTTCCAGACCCACGGATGGCCGTGATAAAAGATATCTTTCATGCGAATAAGGAGGTGTAACGATGTCTATATGTCCTAAGAACAAATCTTCCAAAGGAAGAAGAGATAGGAGAAGAGCAAACTGGAAAATGACTGCTCCTACATTAGTGAAATGCAGCAAATGCGGCGCATTAATGGTACCCCACAGAGTATGTAAGAAGTGCGGCACATACAACAAAAAAGAAATTATTGCTGTTGATTAAGCTGAACAAAGAGATTTTCAATCACA
The DNA here is from genome assembly GCA_910584965.1 of uncultured Lachnospiraceae bacterium. GTDB lineage: Bacteria > Bacillota > Clostridia > Lachnospirales > Lachnospiraceae > UBA3282. The sequence goes on from CAJUDZ010000012.1 coordinate 16,291, forward strand.
ATTTAAGAAGCGCAGAGAAATCAAGGGATTGTAAGTACAGATCAACCTTGATTTTTTTGTTTTAACGAAAAGCCGTATTTACTTTTTGGCTTTGTTTTCGGGTCATTTTATGGTAAAAACTTGATTTTTACGGGACAGTCTAGTATATTAATATATGATATCCTGCAGGATGTCCGGCAGACTGAGGAAGGAGCATGGGTAAGAGCATGGGAGAATATGTGAAAGTAGCGGTAGACGCGATGGGCGGCGACAACGCGCCTGCGGAAATCATCAAAGGCGCGGTAGAAGCCGTTCAGGAAAGCAGCAGGGTCAAAGTTTATCTGGTAGGAAAAGAAGATGTCATGAAGAATGAGCTTGCCGGATACACATACCCGGAAGAACAGATTACGCTTGTTCCTGCAAACGAAGTCATTGAAACGGCGGAACCGCCGGTTATGGCGATTCGGAAGAAAAAAGATTCTTCGCTCGTGAAGGCTCTGTATCTTGTCAAGGACGGAACCTGCGACGCATATGTGTCTGCCGGAAGCAGCGGAGCGACGTTAGTCGGAGGACAGGTTATCGTAGGACGTATCAAAGGGGTGGAGAGACCGCCGCTTGCGCCGCTTATTCCGACGGAGAACGGCTGCGCGCTGTTAGTGGACTGCGGCGCCAATGTGGATGCGAGACCTTCCCACTTGGTGCAGTTTGCCAAAATGGGTTCAATTTATATGGAAAATATTGTGGGCATCAGAAATCCGAGGGTAGCAATCGTCAACATCGGTGCGGAGGAGGAGAAGGGCAATGCGCTCGTCAAAGAAACGTTTCCTCTTTTGAAAAACTGTCCCGATATCAATTTCATCGGAAGCATTGAAGCCAGGGATATTCCGGCGGGAATGGCGGATGTTATCGTGTGTGAGGCATTTGTCGGCAATGTCATCCTGAAGCTGTATGAAGGGGTCGGCGGTACGTTGATTAAGAAGATAAAGACCGGTATAATGACTTCTCTGCGGGGCAGGATCGGGGGATTTCTCGTCAAGCCTGCTCTGAAGGAAACTTTGAAAGATTTTGAACTGGAACAGTACGGAGGCGCACCGATGCTTGGCCTGAACGGCCTGGTCGTTAAGACGCATGGCAGTTCCAAATCCGTTGAGATAAAAAATTCGATTTTACAGTGTATCATGTTCAAAGAACAGAAAATCAACGATAAAATCAGAGAGAAAATTACCGTACAGGATTGAGAAAGGCTGGCTGCAAATGGAATTTGATAAGTTAAAGCAGGTCATTGCAAATGTGCTGAGTGTGGATCCGGAAGAAATTACGATGGAAACGACTTTTATGGAAGATCTGGGAGCCGATTCGCTGGATATCTTTCAGATCGTTATGGGAATTGAGGAAGAATTTGATATAGAAATTCCGGCTGAAAAGGTGGAACATATAGCGACGGTAGAAGAAGCGGTTCATTTGATCAAAAGCGCAGTTAAGGCGGCGGAATAGAAGAAAAAACCCTTTCTGAAAGGGTTTTTTTAGTTTGTGGAGGTACCAATGCAGCAAAAACCGTTGGAAGAATTAGAAGAAAAAATCGGGTATCATTTTGAAAATAAATTACTGTTGCGGCAGGCGTTGACGCACAGTTCTTTTGCGAACGAACAGAAGGTCAATAAGTATGAGGACTATGAGCGGCTGGAATTTCTGGGAGATGCGGTGCTTGAGCTGGTATCCAGCGAATTTCTTTTTCAGGAAAACAAAGAAATGCCGGAAGGAAAGCTGACGAGAATGCGGGCTTCCATCGTCTGTGAACAGGCATTGGCTTATTGTGCGAAGCAGTTTGGCTTAGAGGCACATATTCTGCTCGGCGTAGGAGAAGAGCGGACCGGAGGCCGGACGAAGGACTCCATTATTTCGGATGTAATGGAGGCGATTATCGGGGCAATTTACCTCGACTGCGGCATGAAACAGGCGGCGGAATTTATTCATCGTTTTGTCCTTTCCGATTTGGAACACAAAAAACTGTTTTACGATGCCAAAACGATTTTGCAGGAAGTCGTACAGCAGAAAAATGAAGGGAAGCTCCATTATGAACTGATTCGCGAGAGCGGCCCGGATCATGATAAACTTTTCGTGGTGGAAGCCAGAATCGACGAAAAGAAGATCGGTGAAGGAACGGGAAAAACAAAAAAAGCGGCGGAGCAGCAGGCGGCTTATGAGGCGCTCGTTTCTCTGAGAGGATAAATGCGGGGTATTTATGTATTTAAAAAGTATCGAAGTACAGGGTTTTAAGTCTTTTGCAAATAAAATCAATTTTAAATTTCACAATGGCATTACAGGAATCGTAGGACCGAACGGCAGCGGAAAGAGCAATGTTGCCGATGCGGTAAGATGGGTGCTTGGGGAGCAGCGTATCAAGCAGCTTCGGGGCGCATCCATGCAGGACGTTATTTTTTCGGGAACGGAGATGCGCAAGGCGCTCGGCTCCGCGTATGTGGCGATTACACTGGACAATACCGATCATCAGCTTTCCATTGATTACGACGAAGTTACGGTGTCGAGGAGGCTGTACCGCTCCGGTGAAAGCGAATATATGATTAACGGCACGATATGCCGTTTGAAAGACGTCAACGAACTTTTTTATGATACGGGTATCGGTAAGGAAGGATATTCGATTATCGGTCAGGGACAGATCGACAAAATTCTGAGCGGTAAACCGGAAGAACGCCGGGAACTTTTCGACGAAGCGGCGGGCATCGTGAAATTCAAGAGAAGAAAATACGCGGCGCAGAAGAAGCTGGAAGACGAGAAACAGAATCTCGTCCGCGTCAACGATATATTGTCGGAGCTGGAGAAACAGACGGGGCCTTTGGAAAAACAGTCCGAGAAGGCGAGAATCTATTTAAGAAAAAAAGAAGAGCTGAAAACATTGGATGTCAATGTGTTTCTGCTTGAAAATGTCAGTATCAAAGAACAGCTTGACGCTGTCGATGAGAAACTGCATATTGCAAACGATGATCTGGAAGATACAACGCAGAAATATGAACATATCAAAGAAGAGTATGAGCAGATAGAGAGCAGAATCGAACAGCTCGACCAGGCGATAGAGCAGGCCAGGGCGACGCTGACCGATACGGGCGTTATGCGTTCTAAATTAGAGGGCGAAATGAATGTCCTGAAGGAGAAGATTCATTCGGTCGAAGGGAACGAAGAACATTTGAAGACCCGCATCCAGACGATCGAAGCGTCCATCCGGGAGAAAGACCAGGAAAAGGAAGGGATCGAACAAAAAAAGGCTCAGATCGATGAAAAACTGACCGTATTGCAGCAGGCGAGGGCGGAAGCCGGGAAACTGCTGGAAGATGTGCAGGGCAGAATCGAAACATTAAATAATAATATCGAAAACGGTAAGAATACCATTATCGGCGCGTTGAATAACAGAGCCACCATCAAATCCAAGATGGGAAGTTATGATACGATGCTGGAGCAGATTCAGATTCGTAAGGCGGAGTTAAATTCCCGTCTGCTGCGCGCCAAATCGGATGAAGCGGCTCACACGGAAACGATCAGGAGTCTGGAAGAAGAATTTGAAAAGATCAATCAGGCGATTCAGGAATTGCGCGACAGGCAGGAAGTATCGGAAGAAAAACTTGCGGGCATGCGGGAAGAACTGGCGGATAAAGACCAGAAGCTCAGGGACACCCAGGTTTCCTACCATCAGGAAAAATCGAAACTGGATGCGCTCTCCAATCTGACGGAACGCTACGAAGGCTACGGCGGCGCGGTCAAGGCCGTTATGGAACAGAAAACAAAGAAAAAGGGAATTATCGGTGTCGTTGCGGATATCATCCAGGCCGAAGCCAGATACGAAACGGCGATTGAGACGGCGCTCGGCGGCAATATCCAGAATATCGTGACGGAAAATGAAGAAACGGCCAAGAGTATGATCGCCTATTTAAAGAGCAGCCGTTCCGGGCGTGCCACGTTTCTTCCTCTTACCAGCATTAAGAACCCGCAGGAGTTTAAAAATACGGATGCCCTGAAAGAAAAAGGCGTAATCGGTATGGCGGATAAGCTTGTGAAGGTAGACGGAAAATACCGCGATGTGGCGATGTCCCTGCTCGGCAGAATCCTTGTTGTGGATAACATTGACAATGCGGTAAAGATTGCGGCGAAATTCCGGCACAGTCTCAGAATGGTCACGATCGAAGGGGAACTGCTCGTTCCGGGCGGCGCTATCAGCGGCGGCGCCTATAAGAATAACAGCAATCTGCTGGGCCGGCGGCGTGAGATGGAAGAGCTGGAGAAAAAAATAAAACAGTATGTGATGGAAATCGATCGTTTACTGGAGGATATCGAAAGCACCAAAACGGCAAGAAACAAGCTGCGCCTCGAGATTGAGGATATCAAGGGACAGATGCAGCGGAAATTTATTGAGCAGAATACGGCAAGGCTCAATGTGGAACAGGCCAGGGAACGGAAGAACGAGGCGGCGGAAGGCTCCGAGGAGTTGCAGACGGAAGAGGCGGAACTGGAAACACAGATCCGGGACATTCAGGAGAACAAAAAAGCAATTTTACTGGAACTGGAATCTTCCGAAACGCTGGAAAAAGATACGGAAATACAAATCGAAGGATTTCAGCGGCAGCTGGAGACGGAACGGGCGGAAGAATCGGTACAGGCGGCGAAAGTGTCCGAGTGGGATGTGGAAGTAGAAAAAATCCTGCAGCAGGCGGAGTTTCACAGGCAGAACATTGCGCGTATCGAAGGGGAGATCGGCCGCCATGAACTGGAACTCAAAGAGGTTCAGGAGAGCTTACAGGCCGGCCGGGAAGATGTGGAACTGAAAAAGGAAAGCATACTGGAAATTGAAAAAACAATCCTCGCATCCCATACGACCCAGACCGATACGGAAGAAAAGCTGAAAGAAGATATTGCTTCCAAAGAAACGCTTTCCGCCAGACAGAAGAACTTTTTTAAGGAAAGGGAAGAACTGTCCGGGCAGATGAATGCGCTCGACAAGGAAGTGTATCGTCTGGGCAGTCAGAAGGAAAAACTGGAAAATTCCATCGAATCCCAGATCAACTACATGTGGGACGAATATGAAATAACCTTATCCGACGCTGCCTCTCTGCGAAACGAAGAAATGGATGACCTGCCGGCGATGAAAAAAGACATTTCCCGTTTAAAAGACGAGATCAGAAAACTGGGAGACGTCAATGTCAATGCCATCGAGGATTATAAAAACCTGATGGAGCGGTATACGTTCTTAAAAACCCAGCATGACGATCTGGTGGAAGCGGAACAGACGCTGCTCGGCATCATCGAAGAGCTGGATACTTCCATGCGGAAACAGTTTAATGAAAAATTTGCGGAGATCAACCGGGAATTTGATAAAGTGTTCAAGGAGCTGTTCGGCGGCGGAAAGGGAACGCTGGAGCTGATCGAAGACGAAGACGTGCTGGAGGCGGGCATCCGTATTATCGCGCAGCCGCCCGGAAAGAAGCTGGTAAACATGATGCAGATGTCGGGCGGTGAGAAGTCGCTGACAGCGATCTGCCTGCTGTTTGCAATCCAGAATCTGAAGCCGTCACCGTTCTGTCTGTTAGATGAGATCGAGGCGGCGTTAGACGAAAACAATGTAGCCCGCTTCGCAAAGTATTTACATAAGCTGACAAAAAATACGCAGTTCATCGTTATCACGCACAGGCGCGGAACGATGGAGAAAGCGGACAGGCTTTACGGCATTACTATGGAGGAAAAAGGCATTTCGACGTTAGTCAGCGTAAATTTAATCGATAAGGAACTGGATGATTGATGAGTGAAGAAAAAAAAGGCTTTTTTGCCAGACTAAAAGAAGGATTAACAAAAACAAGGAATAACATCGTGCGCGGAATCGATTCCGTGTTCAGCGGCTTTTCCCATATTGACGAGGCTTTTTACGAAGAGCTGGAAGAAATTCTGATCATGGGCGATATCGGCGTTAATGCGACGGAAGCGATTCTGGAAAGACTGCGGGAGCAGGTTCGGGAGAATCATATTAAAGAACCGGCCGATTGCCGGGAATTTCTGATTCAGAATATTAAGGAGCAGATGCAGGTGGGCGAAACGGCTTATGAATTTGAGCAGAAACAGTCCATCGTACTCGTGATCGGCGTCAACGGTGTCGGAAAAACGACTTCTGTCGGAAAGCTGGCCGGCAAATTAAAGGCACAGAACCGGAAAGTGATGCTGGCTGCGGCGGATACGTTTCGGGCTGCGGCGGGCGAACAGCTGACGGAATGGGCGCGCCGGGCAGGCGTGGAAGTGATCGGCGGGAAAGAAGGAGCGGATCCGGCCAGCGTGATCTATGATGCGGTAGCGGCGGCGAAAGCGAGAAATGTGGACGTCCTTTTGTGTGATACGGCGGGCCGTCTGCATAATAAAAAGAATCTGATGGAAGAGCTGAAAAAAATAAACCGCATCATCGATAAGGAATTTCCGGATGCGCACCGGGAAAACCTCGTCGTACTGGACGGTACAACCGGCCAGAACGCGTTGCAGCAGGCGAGAGAGTTTGGCGAGGCAGCAGAACTGACCGGCATTATTTTAACGAAAATGGACGGTACGGCGAAGGGCGGCATTGCGGTGGCAATCCAGTCGGAATTACAGATTCCGGTAAAATACATCGGCGTCGGAGAGACAATCGACGATTTGCAGAAATTTGACGCGGAACAATTTGTGAACGCGCTGTTTGAGCATATTTCATAGAATGTCCGCGCCGGCGGTGCAGGACATAAAGAACACGGTTAATACAGGAAAGGGGCAGGAAGATGGAGCTTACGTTAGAGAAATTTGAAGAAGCATGTGAGGTCGTGAAGAAGGTCACAATGGAGACCAAACTGGTGTACAGCGATTATTTCAGCGCGCAGACGGGAAACAAAGTATACCTGAAACCGGAGAACATGCAGTTTACCGGGGCCTATAAACTGCGCGGCGCTTATTATAAAATGAGTACGCTGTCGGAGGAAGAGCGGCAGAAGGGCCTGATTACGGCATCGGCGGGAAATCATGCGCAGGGCGTTGCCTATGCGGCCAAATGCTACAACGTAAAAGCGGCCATTGTCATGCCGACAACGACGCCGCTCATCAAGGTCAACAGAACGAAGGGCTATGGAGCGGAAGTTATTCTGTACGGCGATGTCTACGACGAGGCGTGTACATATGCTTATCAGCTTGCGGAAGAAAGAGGATATACGTTTGTTCATCCTTTTGACGATCTGGACGTGGCGACCGGACAGGGAACGATCGCGATGGAGATCATCAAGGAACTTCCGCTCGTAGACTATATTCTCGTGCCGATCGGGGGCGGCGGACTGGCGACCGGTGTGGCAACCCTGGCAAAGCTGCTGAATCCCAAGATTCAGGTAATCGGCGTGGAGCCGGCGGGAGCAAACTGCATGCAGGCGTCCGTAAAGGCCGGAAAAGTAACGACGCTCGACAGTGTCAATACGATTGCGGACGGCACGGCCGTAAAAACGCCGGGAACAAAGATTTTTCCCTATATCAGCCAGAACCTGGACGACATCATTACGGTGGAAGACGAAGAACTGGTTGCGGCCTTTCTGGATATGGTCGAAAACCATAAGATGATCGTGGAAAATTCGGGTCTGCTTACCGTGGCAGCGCTAAAACAGCTTCATGTTAAAAATAAAAAAGTCGTTTCCATTTTAAGCGGCGGCAACATGGATGTGATTACGATGTCTTCCGTCGTACAACAGGGACTTGTCCTGCGGGACAGGATTTTTTCCGTGTCGGTGCTTCTTCCGGATAAGCCGGGCGAACTGTCGAGGGTAGCCGATGTGATTGCGAAGCAGAGCGGAAACGTTATTAAACTGGAACATAACCAGTTTGTTTCCATTAACAGAAATGCGGCCGTTGAGCTGCGTATTACGATGGAAGCCTACGGAACGGAACACAAGAATCAGATCATTCAGGCCCTTGAGGAAAGCGGATATAAGCCGAGAGTGGTTCGTGCGAGCATATAAATTACAAAAGCTTTTTCATTCAGCTCTTTGCGGCGGAACGGTTTTTGTGCCTGGGATGCGGACCGTGGACAGGAGGAACGCCGGTATCTTGGCAGGCCGTGGGAACGGGGACGGCGGGAATAAGATACCGGATAATCCATATACTGTATTTGTGGACCGGCAAAAGGAAAAAGTGCGGATATAGAACTGGCGGCGGATAGGGAATGGATGTCCGCAGGAGCGGACGAGAGGTATCAGGATGAAAAAGCAGATTTTTAAAAATTACAGTATTATCACAGTGATGGCGTTTCTCAATGCGGCGGCGATCAGTCTGTTTATCGATCCGCATAATCTGGCGCCGGGCGGGGTGACGGGCATTGCAATCATCATCAGCAGATTTCTTCCGGTAGAAACCGGTACGCTGATCTTTTCTCTGAATGTTCCGATCCTGTTGTTTTCGATCTGGCAGTTTGGCATTCGCTTTACGATATCGACGATTTACGCAACGGGTATGATTTCCGTATTTACCAATCTGTTAGCGCCTCTGGGGCCGGCGACGGACGATATTCTGCTGGCAGTACTGGCAGGAGGCGTGCTGTACGCGATTTCCATCGGTTTGATTATGAAAGCCGGGGCGACCACAGGCGGCATGGATATTATCGTTAAATGGCTGCGTTTAAAGCTGCCTTATTTAAAGACGGGAGTGCTTTTTTTCATCACGGATGCTATAATCATAAGTGTATCGGGAATTGTGTTCAAAGATCTCGATGTGGCCCTGTATGCGGGCATTATCGCCGTTGTCAACTCTTTTATGCTGGACATTGTCCTATATGGAAAAGATGAAGCAAAATTACATTATATTATCAGCGATAAGGCGGATGTCATTACGGACAGGCTTTTAAAAGAACTGGATATCGGTGTAACACAGATCGAAGGCCGCGGTGCGTTCAGCGGAAAAGAGAAAAAAGTACTGATGTGTGTCATAAAAAAACCGGTGTCGCCGCGGGTGGAAAATATTGTCAGGGAAGAAGACGCCGAGGCGTTTATGGTGATTACGAGCGCAACAGAGATTTTTGGAGAAGGCTACAAGAGTTATTTTGGGGACAGGATTTAAACGAAAAACAGTCAAAAAGTCCGATAAAACGTATATCGGCGCGGGCTGCGGATACGGAAGGTATTACATGCAGCGATGAGGAGTATATATGCGGAGAAAAAAAGTACAAATGAGAAGAAAGACCAGAAAACAGCGGAGGACCGAGAACGGCATATTGTTCGGTTCTATTATTCTCTGTATCGTGACGCTGTCTGCGGTTACGCTCTGTCTGATTTTGGTTTTTAATTACCGGGCCGCCCAGATCGAAACGGAACGGATGCGCGATGAGATTGCAAGGCTTCAGGAAAATTATACGCAGGAAGAAGTAGACGCCATGATTGCCAGCGAAAAGGAAAACGCGGCGCTTACCGCTTCGCTGGAAACGGAAGACGCGCTGCTTTTAAGAATGAAAGAGCTGATGCTTTCCGGCGATGGCGCGGTTAATATGCTACGCCAGTTTTTCCCGGATGAAATTGTACTCGTTGACAATACCCAGTATTATTTTTTCCCGATTCAGGATAATCTTGCGAAACATGCCTTTTTGCCGGAGAACTTTGTCCTTACGGAAGATGAACTGATTGAATACTACGATAACGGAGAGCTCATATCCCATAAGGGAATCGATGTTTCCAGATATCAGGAGGAGATTGACTGGTCAGCGGTTGCGGGCAGCGGCGTGGAGTATGCTTTTATCAGGCTCGGCATCCGGGGGTATACGGAAGGCGAGATCAAAGAGGACGATACTTTTGAATATAATATAAACGGCGCGCTCGATAACGGCATCGAGGCGGGCGTATACTTTTTTACGCAGGCCATCAGCGTTGAGGAAGCGGAAGAAGAAGCACAGTTTGTTCTGGATGCCATAGAGCCTTACGATGTGACTTATCCCGTCGTACTGGATGTGGAGGCAGTTAATCAGGACAACGCCAGGACGAAAGATCTGACGAAGGAAGAACGGACGGAATACTGTATTGCCTTCTGCGAGAAGATCAGACAGGCGGGCTATACGCCGATGATTTATGGAAATCTGAAATCCTTTATGCTGATGCTCGATATGGAAAAGCTGGAGGATTATGATAAATGGTTTGCTTATTATGACGATCAGTTATATTTTCCCTATAATGTCAGAGTATGGCAGTATACCGATACCGGAAGCATAGAGGGCATCGATACGGATGTGGATATCAATATCAGTTTTGGAAATTTTTCAGGTGAATGACGACGCCTGCCGGGCGTTCGTAACGGTATGCCTGAACGCGTGAAAGGGGCAGGGAGGCTCTTGGAGGAAAAGAATCTGGAACAGTATGAAAAGACCGGGTTTCTGGCAGGGGCCTGTAAATTGTTCCATATAAAAGACTGTATACAGCGGGATTTTCCGTTTCATTATCATGATTTTTATAAAATTATTTATTTTGCGGGCGGAAATGTCAGGTACAGGATAGAGGGGAAGACCTATCGCCTGAAGCCCCATGATTTTGTTCTGGTGGACTACCATGCAATCCATAAACCGGAGATCGAAGGCGGCGTTCCTTACGAGCGGTATATTATTTATCTGTCCGAAGAATTTATGAATCATAAGAATAAGCAGGGGGAGTGCCTGAAACACTGTTTTGATTTGGCGGGACAGAAAGGAAATCATGTGCTTCATTTCGCACCGGGAAGTTACGAAAATTTATTGGGCTGCCTGATGCGGATAGAGCAGGAAGAACAGGAAAAGCAGGATTTTTTGCGGGACAGGATGCTTGAGGCGGCTTTTCTGGAATTTATGGTCTTATTTAACAGGGCCTGTCTGGCACAGCCCAAGGCTTTTATCAAAACGGCGGTTTACCATGAAAAAATTGTAGATGTCATTTCCTATATTCAAACACATCTGACAGAAAACATCAGCATCGATTTTCTTTCGGATACTTTTTATATCAGCAGATATTATCTGATGAGACAGTTTAAAGAAGCGACCGGATATTCCATCCATCAATACATCAACGAAAAACGAATTTTAGAGGCGAGGCGCAGGATTCTGTCGGGCGAACCGGCTTCAAAAGTCTGCTTTGACTGCGGATATTCGGATTATTCCACCTTTGCGAGGCGGTTTAAGGAAATAACCGGGACAGCGCCTTCCATGCTGAAAGAGGGACGGTATCATTCCGAGTAAAAAACAGTTTTCTTTTGGGCGGGAATTTGATACAATATTTTTAAACGGCAGAGAAATATTTTACAGAAAAAAATGATACAAAACAGGTGTACAACACCGGAATGGAGGAAACATGAGATATTTTTTTGAATCCAAAGTGGAAAAACACGATAAGGGATACATAATTGATCTTCCCTTTAACGTGTGGGAAGTTTGCAAGCAGCGGGATATTATTCAGGGCGATCTGGTTCTGGATAACAAGATCATCGACTGCGAACTCCATCCAAAAGAAAAAGGGAATTATGAAATTTTTATTACAGATGAAGAAGCGGTCAGCGTAGAGCTTGGCGTCACGCATAAAATCCTGCTTCATATAACAGGCTCCCTGATTCGTATGGATCAAAACAGCCCGTACAGCTTCGAAAAGCCGATTCGTAAAATAGACGGTATCGATGTGATTAAGCTGCCGGAAGACGGTCTCTGCGGACAGGCCTGTGTAGCTATGCTGGCGGGTATTACGATTGCGGAAGTAATCAGCGTTATGGACTGCCGGGAATGGCAGGCTACGATGGGACGCGTGATCTCCGCGCTGAATTATTACGGAATCGATCATTCGGATATCATTATGTATACGGAAGGAAGAGATACGGTGCTTCCTAAGTGCGCAATCCTGATGGAGAAAATGGGACGTTTCTGCCATTACCTCGTACATTTTGACGGAAAATATTATGATTCCCATGCAGGTGTGATGAATGAGTACGATATGAGCAAGCTTCTGGGGTATCTCGAAATTAAATGCTGATACGGGCATAAAATTGCAGGAAAAGTAAGGGCGGTATTTCTGACTGCGGGTGTTGACAGATGGATATGCTGCCCTTTTGTTGTAGTATGGACAGAATCAGACAGGGAAGGAGTTCGAATACAGAAATGCAGAGAGTACGTTTGGCAGGCCGTTCCGGAGTCTTCGAAAATACGGAAGTGGAAGTAAGGCGGGAAATCACATTGGGACGTAACGCGGAAGTATGCCAGCTGGTCTATCCGCAGACTTCGAGAGGGATCAGCAGAATACACTGTAAAATACAGAATACCGAAACCGGCGTATATCTGACGGATCTCGGTTCTACGAACGGTACTTTTCTGACGGATGGGACCAGACTTTTACCGGACAGGCCGCAGAGGATGCCGGATGGACAGGGGTTTTATCTTGGCAGCAGAGATAACGGCTTCGATATTCTGATTGGATAATGTTTACATAACTTAAAATATGTATTATAGCGTCTCTTTATATCTGCATTTCGGAAATCTGGAACATCCGTAAAACTGTTCGCCGGCATGTTCTCCTCCGCCCCTTGTACTTTAGCGAGTGTCAGGGGGCGGTTTTCTTATCAGGCTTGGAAGTGTGTACCTGTTGCCCGGCATCTGACATATGGCGTGGGGCAGCAGGGCAAGGGCTTATTGTCTGCCGGACATGGGTATTTGCAGATAATCAATCAGGGCAGTTTCCAAAAGCCGGGAATAGTTTACCTTTTGTTCTTCTGCAATCCTTTTCAGCCATGCTGGGAGCGTGATGTTTGTCTTGATGCGCTCGTTATCTTTTTTCATGCGGAATAAATCAGGGTGGATTGTAACGGGCATTACAACATTTCCCTCTGTATCTTCTTTGGAGAGGTTCACGGATGGAGTGGGGATTTCCTCATTGTCACATTCCATACTGTAAACATGGAGGCTTGCGGCTTCTGCTGCCATGCGTGCAGCTTCTTCCAGATTATCCCCAACACTGATACATCCGGGTAAATCAGGGAAGTAGATACTATATGAGCCGTCTGTTGATGGTTCAAAAACTGCAAGATAAGTTAAATTCTGCATAAATTATGCTCCTTTCTATATAACCGCAGACAGTGGGACTATTTCAACCCCGCCTGCTTGTAAATGCTGTTTAGTGTTCCCGGTTTCAAGTCTCCGTTGTGGTTTGGTACGGTGACTTTTCCGGGCTTTGTCGGGTGCTTTAGGCTTATGTGTGAATCTTCCTGATTGATTGTATACCATCCATCTTTGCGAAGCATCTTTAGTATTTCCCGAACCGTCATATTGTACCCTCCTTATATATATTATACGCCTTTTTTATGCGTATTTCAATTACCTTTTGCGCTTATATTATGCGTATATTGCAGGGGAAGGGGGGACGGACCGGCAGCAGTATTGAAATAAACAGTAATAACACAAGATGGAGAAATGCAGAACAACAGTTCGTAAAGAAAAAACACTTGACACCCATGCCCCAATATAGTAGAATAGCAAAGGTCGGAGCAGAAAAAGAAATTCACCGGGAGAAGAAGCATGGAGAAAATCGTAGAACAGGGTCTGCTTTATGACTTTTACGGGGAACTGTTGACAGCGCATCAAAGACAGGTATATGAGTGCATCGTATACGAGAATATGTCGCTGAGTGAGATTGCAGAAGAGCAGGGAACCAGCAGACAGGCCGTGCATGATCTCGTGAAGCGCTGTGACAAGGCGCTGTCAGCATATGAGAAAAAGTTAAAGCTGATCGCCCGGTTTATGAAAATAAAAGAACAGATTCAGGAAATAGATGATCTGTCCAGACGCTATGAACAGGACGAAACAGAAGACAAGGCGGTATACTGTCGGAAACTGCGGCATCTGTCAGCGGAAATTCTGGAAACGTTATAGGTTTATGGAAAGAGGTTAATGTATGGCATTTGAAAGTTTAACGGATAAACTGCAGAATGTATTTAAAAACTTGAGAAGCAAGGGCCGTTTAACAGAAGAGGATGTCAAAACTGCCCTGAAGGAAGTGAAGATGGCGCTGTTGGAAGCGGATGTCAACTTCAGGGTTGTGAAGCAGTTTGTGAAGTCCGTAGAAGAACGGGCAGTAGGACAGGATGTACTGAATGGACTGAATCCGGGACAGATGGTCATTAAAATCGTAAATGAAGAGATGATCAGCCTGATGGGTTCGGATACGACGGAAATTCAGATGCAGCCCGGCAAGGCGATTACCGTAATTATGATGTGCGGCCTTCAGGGTGCCGGTAAAACAACGACAACCGCGAAACTGGCCGGCAAATTTAAACTGAAAGGAAAGAAATCGCTGCTCGTTGCCTGTGACGTATACAGACCGGCGGCAATTAAGCAGTTACAGATCAACGGAGAGAAACAGCAGGTGGATGTCTTTTCGCTGGGAGAGCATCATAAGCCGGTGGATATTGCGAAAGCGGCATTGGAGCATGCGAAGAAGGAAGGCCACAATGTGGTGATTCTGGATACTGCGGGACGCCTTCATATCGATGAAGAAATGATGGCGGAGCTTCAGGAAATAAAGGCAAATGTGGAAGTGCACCAGACCATTCTCGTTGTAGATGCCATGACCGGTCAGGATGCGGTCAATGTGGCGAAGGATTTTGACGAAAAAGTGGGCGTGGACGGCGTTATTTTATCCAAAATGGACGGCGACTCCAGAGGCGGTGCGGCGCTGTCCATCAAAGCCGTGACAGGCAGGCCGATTCTGTATGTCGGTATGGGAGAGAAACTTTCCGATCTGGAGCAGTTTTATCCTGACCGCATGGCTAACCGGATTCTGGGTATGGGCGATGTGCTCACGCTGATCGAGAAGGCTCAGCAGAACATCGATATCGATGAGGAAAAAGAAAAGCAGATGGCGGCCCGGATGAAAAAGGGCAAGTTTGACTTTGAAGATTATCTGGAAAGCATGAAACAGATGCGTAACATGGGAGGGATTTCCAGTATTTTAGGAATGCTCGGCATGGGAAAACAGATGGGCGATATCGAAGGGATGATCGACGAAAAGCAGATGAACCGCATGGAAGCCATCGTGCTCAGCATGACGCCGCAGGAGCGGCAGAATCCCAAACTGCTCAACCCGAGCAGGAAGCATCGGATTGCCAGAGGGGCGGGCGTGGATATCAGCGTAGTGAACAGATTTATCAAACAGTTTGAGCAGTCCCAGAAAATGATGAAGCAGATGCCGGGTATGCTCGGCGGCGGCAAAAGGGGCCGGGGAATGTTCGGCGGCATGGGAAAACTCCCTTTTTAGGGTTTTCAATATAAAATTATTTTTACAATGGAGGCAGAAAAAATGGCAGTTAAAATCA
This sequence comes from uncultured Lachnospiraceae bacterium, assembly GCA_910584965.1. Lineage (GTDB taxonomy): Bacteria > Bacillota > Clostridia > Lachnospirales > Lachnospiraceae > UBA3282. The sequence continues at coordinate 31,618 of CAJUDZ010000012.1, forward strand.
GATTAAGAAGAATGGGTAAAAAGAAAAATCCTTTCTACAGAGTTGTAGTTGCAGATTCCAGATCTCCCAGAGACGGAAGATGTATCGCGGAAATCGGAACTTATGATCCGAGCACAGATCCGAGTACTTACAAACTGGATGAAGAAGCGGCAAAAAAATGGATTGCGGACGGTGCACAGCCTACAGAAGTTGTTAGCAAGATCTTCAAGAATGCAGGAATTATTTAAACGTAAGAGAGAACCTGTTTATTGTACTTCTGGAGGTAGATTATGAAGGAATTGGTAGAAGTAATTGCAAGATCGCTTGTGGATAATCCGGATGAGGTTGTCGTGACACAGAAGGAAGACGGAAAAAATATTACCATCGAGCTTCATGTTGCGGCATCCGATATGGGGAAGGTCATCGGGAAACAGGGACGAATTGCAAAAGCGATCCGCTCGGTTGTTAAAGCGGCATCATCGAAAGACAATAAAAGAGTGGATGTGGAAATTATTTAAAGCCTGACAGCCTCATGAAATTTTCGTGAGGCTGTTTTAAGGTGCGCCGGGCGGTGTACTTTCACTCTGCGGGCAGCGTTTTAACCGGCAGCGTTCGGGCCGGAAAGGGTATAAAGGCTATAATAGAAGAAAGGCATGGGAACTGATATAAAATGATATCTGAATTACAGGTTGGCGTCATTACGCAGACACACGGCATACATGGGGAAGTAAAGGTTTTTCCGACGACGGATGATGTAAACCGCTTTAAGAAACTGAAAGAAGTGATTCTGGAAACGGAAAAAGAGCGGCTGACGATGGAAATCGAAGGAGTCAAGTTTTTTAAACAGTTTGTCATTTTGAAGTTTAAGAATTTTGATTCCATTAATGATATGGAAAAATATAAAAGGGCAAAACTGCTTGTGCCGAGAGAAAAGGCGGTAAAATTGAAAAAGGATGAGTATTTCATCGCCGATCTGATCGGAATGCGGGTTATAACGGAAGACGGAACTTTGTTCGGCACTTTGAAAAACGTGCTTGAAACCGGCGCGAACGACGTTTATGTCGTGGAAACGGCGGAAGAAAAGGAAGTGCTGCTTCCGGCGATCAAAGAATGTGTTTTGAAGATCGATATGGAAGAATCGGTTATTACGGTTCATATTATGGACGGGCTGTTATCGTAATGTTTTATGAAAATACCGTGTTCCCTTTCAAATGAGGGTAAATGCGGTGCTATATGGAAGGAACAGGGAAAAATTGTGGTTAATTTTCATGTATTGACGCTTTTTCCGGAAATGGTCATGCAGGGACTGCATACCAGTATCCTGGGCAGAGCGGTGGAGAGACAGCATATTTCTATCGAGGCTGTCAATATCAGAGATTATACGACGGATAAGCACGGGAAAGTGGATGATTACACTTATGGAGGCGGCGCCGGAATGCTCATGCAGGCACAGCCCGTTTACGATGCCTGGCTGTCGGTGGCGGAACGAACAGCCTCCAAAGCCAGGGTCATCTATGTAACGCCCCAGGGACAGACTTTTCATCAGGAGATGGCAAAGGAGTTTGCGAAAGAAGAAGACCTGATTTTTCTTTGCGGGCATTACGAAGGAATCGACGAACGCGTTCTGGAGGAAATCGTTACGGACTATGTCTCAATCGGTGATTATGTGCTGACAGGCGGCGAGCTTCCGGCAATGGTGATGATCGATGCCGTTGCGAGGCTTGTGCCGGGCGTGCTTCATAATGACGAATCAGCGGCGACAGAGTCTTTTCATAACGATTTGCTGGAATACCCCCAATATTCCAGGCCCGAAGTCTGGCGGGATAAAAGAGTGCCGGAAATACTGCTTTCCGGAAATCATGCCAAAGTGGACGAATGGCGGCTTGCGCAGTCCATAGAGCGCACGAGACAGCGGCGGCCGGATTTATATGAGAAATGGGAGACGCGGCATTTCCAACAAGAATTTACGCAGTAAATTATTGAAACGCAGGCTGTTAGGCCTGCGCTTTTTATATAATAGGAAATTGCCGCAGCAGAAACCATTCCAGGGGAGAATGCGAAGCATTCTTGTAATCGCCGCTGCCGAGCGGCGATTTTTTATATCTGGGATACAATTTTAGCCGTCGTTTTCGGGCCGTTCATCGTATAAAGATGAATGCCGTCCACGCCGTGTTCCTTCAAATCGCGTATCTGGCGGACTGCGTAGTCGATGCCGGCTTTTCGCATATCTTCTTTATTGTCTCCATAAGCTGCAATGATGTCCGAAAGTTCTTTCGGAACGGAAGAGCCGGATAAGGTAACGGTGGTTCCGATTTGTCTGGCGTTCGTAACCGGCATGATGCCGGCGCAGATCGGAACGGTAATGCCGGCCGCGGCCGCGCGTTCCCTGAAACGGTAAAAAAGATCATTGCTGAAGAAAAGCTGGGTAATGAGAAATTCGGCGCCCGCGTCTGTTTTTTCTTTTAAATGTGCCAGATCGCTGTCAAAGCTTTCCGCTTCGTAGTGTTTTTCGGGATAACATGCCCCGGCAATCTTTAAGGAAGTGTTTGCTTTCAGGTAGCGTATCATATCGGCAGCGTAGTAAAATTCACGGTTGTCGTACTGTTCATCGGTCATCGTCCGGGGTCTGTCCCCGCGCAGCGCCATCACATAGCGGATGCCTTCTTTTTGCAGCAGTTCGCAGTTTTCTTTCAGATCCGCCTGTCTGAATCCGACACAGGTCATGTGGGCAATCGCGTCGATATGTAACCGATTCTGGATATAAGACACGATTTCGGCGGTTTTTCCTGCTCTGGAGCCTCCGGCGCCGTAGGTACAACTGATGAAATCCGGGTTCAGTGCCGCAAAGGCATTCAATTTTTCAAAGACCGCCTGAAATTCCTCTTCGGTTTTCGGCGGAGAAACCTCGAAAGAAAGAGAGGTTCTGCTTTTGTTTAATAAATTCTCTATCATGGTTTTTACTTCCCTTCTGGCTGTTTCCTGTTTTTTTATTTCTTGCTTTTATAACTAAAATATCGTAACATAAATTTAGGCGAATGGCAATAAAATGAAACGGCGGGAAGGAAAAAGATAATGAGCGATAAGAAAACAACTTTTACAAGCACCTCTCAATATGTGGCATCCAAAGAACTGCTGGCAAGCGTCAATGTAGCGGTCGCTTTGCAGAAGCCGCTGTTAATCAAAGGCGAGCCGGGCACGGGGAAGACGATGCTGGCGCAGGCGGTAGCGGAATCGCTTGGCAAAAAGCTTGTGATCTGGAATATCAAATCCACGACAAAAGCACAGGAAGGCCTGTATGTATATGACACGATACAGCGGCTTTATGACGGACAGTTCGGGGAAGAAGGGGTGGACGATATTGCCAGATATATCAAACTGGGAAAACTCGGAGAGGCTTTTGACTCGGACGAACAGGTTGTTCTGCTGATCGACGAGATTGACAAGGCGGATTTGGAATTTCCAAACGACCTGTTGTGGGAATTGGACCAGATGGAGTTCTATATCCATGAAACGAAGCGCACGGTGAAAGCGAAGCACAGACCCATCGTGATTATTACTTCCAATGCGGAAAAGGAACTGCCGGATGCTTTCCTGCGGAGATGTATTTTCCATTATATCGATTTCCCGAACGCGGAACTGATGGAAGAAATTGTAAGGACCCATTATCCGGATGTGGAAGATAAACTGCTGAAGGATGCGATGGATGTTTTCTACTGGATTCGTTCCATTAAGGATATTCGGAAGAAACCGAGCACTTCGGAGCTGATCGACTGGATCAACGCTTTGCAGATCGGAGGCATTCCGACGGACAGGCTGCGGGAAGAACTTCCTTTTGTCGGCGTGGTGGTGAAAAAAGACGAAGATCTGGAAACGGTGAAGCACAGAATAGATTAATGCTGGCGGATGGAAAGGCATGGGTACAGGATGTTTGGTAAATTCTTTTATACGCTGAAAGCAAAAGGACTTCATGTTACCTTAACGGAGTGGCTGACATTACAGGAAGCGCTGTCGCAGGGGCTGTGCAACAGCAGCCTGACAGACTTTTACTATGTTGCGAGAATGATTCTTGTGAAGTCGGAAACGGAATTTGATAAGTTTGACATGGCGTTTGACGAAGTATTTAAGGGAATACAGTCGGAGAATGAAATCAGTAAAAACATGCTGCGGTGGCTGGATAAATCGGATATGATCGATGAACAGCATGAGGAAATGCGGCATGTCATGAATGAAGAACAGGTACAGATCGATAAAGAGGACGTGGAGCAGAAATTCAAAGACCGTCTGCGCGATCAGGATTCCGAGCATAACGGCGGAAGTTTCTGGATTGGGACGATGGGAAAGACCTCGTTCGGCAATACGGGCGGCAATATGGGAGGCATTCGTGTCGGCGGTTCCACCGGCTACCAGTCGGCTTTTCAGGTCATCGGCGCGAGAAAATACAGGGATTTTCGGGACGACAGGATTCTGGACAACCGACAGTTTCAGGTTGCTTTACGGAAGCTGCGCCAGTTCTCGACGAAACTGGACATTCCGAAAACGGAGCTGGATATCGACGGAACGATCGACAAAACCTGCAATAACGGAGGCTGTCTTCAGATTGTCATGGAACGGCCCCGGAAAAACGCGGTCAAGTTACTGCTGCTGATGGACTCCGGCGGGACGATGATTCCTTACAGCAGTTTGTTGAACGAGCTGTTCCAGTCGGTGCATAAATCGAATCACTATAAAGACGTGAAGACATATTATTTTCATAACTGCATCTATTCCAAACTTTACAAGACGCCGGAATGCGAGAACGGCGACTGGATTGATACGGAATGGATGTTCCGGAATCTGGACAGCGATTATAAAGTGATCATCGTCGGAGATGCGGCAATGGCGCCCGAAGAACTCTATTCCACGACTGGTAATTACAGAGGGCCAAACGGCGGGCTTTCCGGCATGGAATGGCTGCTGTTGATGAAAAGGCATTATAAACGCATTGTCTGGCTGAACCCGAAGATGGCACCCGGCCATGCGCCCTGGCGCGAAGCGGAAACTGCCATCAAAGGCATGTTCCCCATGTATAAACTGACGGTAAACGGATTAAACCAGGCGATGGTGAAGCTGATGACGAATAAATAGAGGGGCAAGCCGATACCCGGCCGCCGGACAGTGCCGCACAGATTCCTTCAGAGGCACGCTTTCGCTCCGCGAAAAGCAGCAGCGGACGCTAAGCTCGTTCGGAACCTCGCTAAGCACCGGCAGCTTTTCAAGGGCCTCTGCCAGGAACCTGTGCGGCACTGTCCGGCGGCCGGGTGGCGGCTTAAACCGGCGGAACCGACAGGAACCGGATAAATTGAAAATTCCGTCTTGACAAATGAACATTTTTCGGATACGATACAAAATAGTTAAATAAAACAGGCGTAGACGGGAACAAGTAGTAAATGATGAAACGGACAGAAAGCAGCCGGCCGATGAGAGGCGCGCGGGAAGTCATTTGTGAATACATCCCTGAGCTTCATGACAGAAACCCATCCTGGAAAATCGGATTCTTTATGGTGAATCCGATTGGTTCCATATCCGGACCGGCGGGCCGGGCAGTAGGTCATGACGGAGGAATGCACGTTATAGCAGGAGAGTATCATGCCGGGCGGAATCGCGCGATAAAGTTCCGGCAGGCGTACTCAGCAAGGTAAGCAGCGCGAGCTGTTTATGAAGTCAGGTGGTAACACGGGTTTTAACCTCGTCCTAACAAGGGACGGGGTTTTTTTGTATGGAAAGGAGTTTGGTGAAATGAAAATTTATGAAGAATTACAGGCAAGAGGACTGCTTGCACAGCTGACGGACGCTGAAGAAATCCGGGAACTGATTAACGAAGGAAAGGCGACTTTCTATATCGGATTCGACCCTACGGCCGACAGCCTTCATGTAGGACATTTCATGGCGCTGTGCCTGATGAAGCGGCTTCAGGAGGCTGGCAATAAACCGATTGCCCTGATTGGAGGCGGCACGGGTATGATCGGAGACCCTTCGGGCAGAAGCGATCTGCGCACGATGATGACGAAAGAAACGATCGCGCATAACTGTGAATGTTTTAAGAAGCAGATGAGCCGCTTTATTGATTTTTCGGAGGGAAAAGCGATGATGGTCAACAACGCGGACTGGCTGGCGGATTTAAATTATATCGAGTTCATCCGCGATATCGGTGTACATTTCAGTGTAAACCGTATGCTGACGGCGGAATGCTACAAACAGAGAATGGAAAAAGGCCTGAGCTTTCTGGAATTTAACTATATGATCATGCAGAGCTACGATTTTCTGGAGCTGTACAAACGTTACGGCTGTAATATGCAGTTTGGCGGCGACGACCAGTGGAGCAACATGCTGGGCGGCACGGAACTGATCCGCCGGAAACTCGGCAAGGACGCGTATGCGATGACGATCACGCTGCTGCTCAATTCGGAAGGAAAGAAGATGGGCAAAACTCAGAAAGGAGCAGTATGGCTTGACCCGAATAAGACATCGCCTTTTGAATTTTATCAGTACTGGCGTAATGTGGCGGATGCGGATGTTCTGAAATGTTTACGGATGCTGACGTTCCTCCCGTTAGAGCAGATCGATGAAATGGATAAATGGGAAGGAAGCCAGTTAAACAAGGCAAAAGAAATTCTCGCGTACGAGCTGACGAATCTGGTACATGGAGAAGAGGAAGCAAAGAAGGCGGAAGAAGCGGCAAAAGCTCTTTTTGCCGGCGGCGGAAGCTCCGAAAACATACCGACGACAGTTCTTGCGGATGAACAGTTTACGGAAGGAAGCATCGACATTCTGTCGATTCTGGTCGCGGCAGGCATGGCGGCGTCCCGTTCTGAAGCGCGCCGCGCCGTGGAACAGGGCGGTGTGACCGTCAAGGGCGAAAAGGTGACAGACGTAAAAACTCTTTACAGGAAAGAGGACATTGCCGCGGAAGAATTTATGGTGAAAAAAGGAAAGAAGAGCTTTAAGAAAATAGAAGTAAATGTGTGAAAAGGATAAGAAGAACATCCTGGAGATATCATGGAGAGGAGAAATAAGCGATGGGTAGAAAAGAAAGAACACTGATGTCATATACACCGGAAATCAAAGTCCTGGATTGTACGCTCAGAGACGGCGGCCTGGTAAACGATTTCTTTTTCCCGGATGAATTTGTCAAAGAGCTGTATGAAGCGAATATCAAATCCGGCGTGGACTATATGGAGTTCGGCTACAAGGCGTCCAAAGAGCTGTTCGATGTCAAAAAATTCGGCAAATGGAAGTTCTGCGACGATAAAGATATCCGTGCCGTTGTCGGAGATAATAAGACGGATATGAAGATCTCCGTGATGGCGGATGTGGGGCGCTGTGATTTCCGGAAAGACATTATCAATAAGAAAGAAAGCCCGATTGACTTAGTCCGGGTTGCTACTTATATTAATACGATTCCGGCGGCGGTGGAGATGATCGAGGACTGCACGAAGAAAGGTTATGAAACGACGGTCAATATCATGGCGATTTCCAAATCGAACGAACTGGATATCGACGCTGCGCTGGAACTGCTGGCGCAAAGCAGCGTAGGATGTATTTATCTGGTGGACAGTTACGGTTCCCTTTACCCGGAACAGATCAGCCGGCTTTCGGATAAATATCTGGAAATTGCGGATAAATACGGAAAAAAAGTGGGCATCCATGCGCATAACAACCAACAGCTTGCCTTTGCCAATACGATCGAGGCGCTCAGGAGAGGCGTGAGCTATCTGGACGCCACGGTCAGCAGTCTTGGACGGGGCTGCGGCAACTGTCCGAGCGAACTGTTGTTAGGTTTTCTGAAAAACCCGAAGTACAAAATCAACCCGCTTTTAAAATTTATCGAAAAGCACATCGTGCCGATGAAGGAATCCGGGGTGGTCTGGGGATACGACGTGCCGTATTTCCTGACGGGCATTTTAAATCAGCACCCGAAAACCGCAATCCATTTCACGAAAGAGGGGCGGAAGGACTATAATGATTTCTATCTGGAACTGCTGGATAACTTCTGAATAAAGAGCGGGACGGATAAAAAATACCGGGATGTTTACTCCCGGTATATTTTTTGCAGATTTTCGACTTTTGCGCAGGAATTGACCAACAGGGCGTCCAACAGCGTGATGGCGGCCATGGATTCCACGACGACGACGGCTCTCGGCACGATGACCGGATCATGGCGTCCTTTGATGGCGATTTCAATGTCTTCCCCCTGTCTGTTGACGGTCTTCTGGCTGCTGAATATGGAAGGCGTCGGCTTCACATGCGCGCGCAGAAGAATGGCGGAGCCGTCGCTGATACCGCCAAGAATGCCGCCGGCATGGTTCGTTGACTTGATCACTTTTCCGTCCTGCATCCGGAAGGCATCGTTATTTTCAGAGCCTTTCTGCCGGGCGGCCAGAATGCCGTTGCCGATTTCAACGGCTTTTACCGCGCCGATGGACATAATCGCTTTGGAGAGATCGGCGTCCAGTTTATCAAAAACAGGTTCGCCGATGCCGGCAGGGCAGCCTTCTATTTTGCATTCGATGACGCCGCCCGCGGAATCATAATTTTTCATACATTCGGCGAGATAGGCTTCCGCTTTTTCGGAGGCTTCGCGGTCGGGCATGCAGGTTGGCGTATCGAGAATGGCCTGTGCGTCGAACCGGGAATCTTCTATTATTACAGGACCGATGGAACGGGTATAAGCCGTCAGCCGGATGCCGAACAGCTGTAACAGTTTGGATGCGACCGCACCGGCCGCGACTCGTCCGATGGTTTCCCGCCCGGAGGAACGGCCGCCGCCGCGGTAATCCCGGAAGCCGTATTTTTGATCAAAAGTATAATCGGCATGGCCGGGACGATAGTAATTCGCGATTTCACCGTAATCGGAAGAACGCTGTGCGGTATTGTGTACGATCAGGGAAATGGGCGTCCCGGTTGTTCTGCCCTCAAAAACGCCGGATAAGATTTCCGCCTTGTCGTCCTCTTTTCTGGGTGTGGAAATTTTAGTCTGTCCCGGCTTGCGCCGGTCTAAAAAGAGCTGTATATCGTTTTCGGAAAGAGCCAGCCCTGCGGGACAGCCATCGATCACGACACCGAGCGCCTTTCCGTGAGATTCACCCCACGTTGTAATTTGAAACAGTTTACCATAAGAAGAACCGGCCATAAAATAATCCTCCATTCATGCAGACAATCAGTTAAAAATCTCTGAATTTTTACTCAGTATACCATATATTGAGGGGGTTGGAAAGATTATACATATTAGACAAAAATTTTTACAGATTGACATAATAAAAATGGTGTACAAATCAAAATTATGTGTTATTATACAAAATAGACACATAATTTTATTTACATAATACAGGTGAAACATGAAAAAGACTTTTCGGGAAAAGATTGTGAGCAGATGCACAAGAAGAGCAAAGAAAAATAGATGGCTGAAGTATCCCTGTCTTGCTGAAATGACAGTGATTCTGTTCTTTTATTATCTGTGGAGGCATATTGCGTCAAATGGCAGGCGGTATGTCGGCATTGTCTTTGCCTTTTGGTTCTTTATGTCCAGCTGCAGCTTTTCTTTTGCTGTCTTTACGAGACAGACGAGCTTTATCAATACACAGGAGACTTACAGCGCAATTATTGAAAATTCGGATATAGAGCTTGCGATAGAAAAAGAAACGACGCCGGGCGCGGACATACTTTTTGTGTCGAACGATGCCGTGAACGAGTATGATGATATGGAAGACATGGAGAATGTGGATTTCTATACGTTAGACGATATTTTGGAAGACACGGATTATACCGCGGCGGAAGAGGAAGAACCGATCATGATGGATATTGCTTCAAAATCCGTGGCCGAACCGGTATTTGACAGTAATGACTGGAAGCTTCTTCTCGTCAATAAACAACACCCGATACCGGACGATTACAGTTTTAATCTCGGCATCATCAAGGGGAGCATGCAGTGTGACGAGAGAATTATCGCCGATCTGCTCGCGATGATGCAGGCGGCTAAGGATGACGGCATCAATCTGGAGGTCTGTTCACCGTACAGGACCGATGGCAGGCAGGAATGGCTTTTTGACAAGAAAATTAAAAAGTATATGAATCAGGGTTATTCTTATATGGAAGCATACAAGACAGCTTCTCAGATCGTAACGATACCCGGTTCGAGCGAACACCAGATCGGCCTTGCGGTTGATATTTATTCGGATACATATAAGCGCCTTGACGTAGCTTTTGAAGAGACCGAAGCGGGTAAGTGGCTCGCCGGCCATAGTTATGAATACGGTTTTGTATTAAGATATCCGGAAGGAAAAGAATATATTACCAGTATTGAGTACGAACCCTGGCATTTCCGATATGTAGGCAGGGATGCGGCGGCCGTCATGCAGCAGGAAGATTTGTGTCTGGAAGAGTTTTGGGATAAATATTTATAGGAGCGTAAAAAGCGTTTATGTATAAAATATTAAAGCAAGAAGGAAGAGCAAAACGAGCGGAGTTTACGACCGTGCACGGTGTCATACAGACGCCGGTATTTATGAATGTCGGAACAGTGGCCGCGATTAAGGGGGCAGTTTCCACACAGGATCTGGAGCAGATCGGCACACAGGTGGAATTATCGAATACCTATCATCTGCATGTCAGGCCGGGGGACGAAGTGATCAGGCAGCTCGGTGGTTTACATAAGTTTATGATGTGGGATAAACCGATTCTGACCGATTCCGGCGGCTTTCAGGTTTTTTCACTGGCGAGTCTCCGCAAAATAAAAGAAGAAGGCGTTTATTTCCAGTCTCATATCGACGGCAGAAAGATTTTTATGGGGCCGGAAGAAAGCATGCGGATTCAGTCCAATCTGGGATCCACAATCGCGATGGCTTTCGACGAATGTCCTTCCAGCGTGGCGGAAAGAAGCTATGTGCAGGCGTCAGTGGACCGGACGGCGAGATGGCTGGAGCGGTGTAAAAAGGAGCTGGGCAGACTGAATGGGCTGGAAGATACGATCAATCCGCATCAGCTGTTATTCGGCATCAATCAGGGCGCTGTTTTTGACGATATCAGGATAGAGCATGCAAAGCGGATTTCAGAGCTTGATCTGGACGGTTATGCGGTCGGCGGCCTGGCGGTCGGCGAGACGCATGAGCAGATGTATCATGTGCTGGAAGAGACGGTGCCATATCTGCCTGTGGAGAAGCCTGTTTATCTGATGGGAGTCGGGACGCCGGCGAATATTCTGGAAGCAGTTGAACGGGGCGTGGATTTCTTTGACTGTGTATATCCGACCAGAAACGGAAGACACGGACATCTTTATACGAATCATGGCAAGATCAACCTGTTCAATGCGCAGTATGAACTGGACGAACGCCCGATTGAGGAAGGGTGTAACTGTCCGGTCTGCAAAAGAGGGTATTCCAGAGCCTATATCAGGCATCTTTTAAAGGCGAAGGAAATGCTGGGCATGCGTTTCTGCGTACTGCATAATCTGTATTTTTATAATACGATGATGACGGAGATCAGAGATGCGCTGGATGCCGGAGAGTTTGCATCTTATAAGAAAAAGAAACTGGAAGGACTATAAAAGACTTGTTTTCTTATCCGGTTTTGTGTATAGTTATGTAAGAAGCGAAGTTTTCTGAGGGGAAACATATCGTTAGATGAAAGGAGTAACAATCTCAGTATGGGTATTTTATTAACAGAAGGAGCGGCGGCTGGCAGCGATGCGGCAACAGCGGCCGGAGGAAGCTTTTTGATGATTGGCTACATTGTAGTGCTGGTCGTAGTATTCTATTTCATTATGATCCGTCCGCAGAAGAAGGAACAGAAGAGGATGGCGGCCATGCTTTCAGAGCTTTCGGTCGGGGATGCGGTTTTGACGAACAGCGGCTTTTATGGAACGATTATCGACATTACGGACGATACCGTCATCATAGAGTTTGGAAATAACAAAAACTGCCGTATTCCGATGCAGAAATCAGCGATTGCACAGGTAGAAAAACCGGATGCAGAATAAGAGAAACTCAGAATAAGATGCATTTCGGTGCATCTTTTTTCGCTATATAAAGACATGGAGAAGCGGAAGCCGGGAAACCGGCGGATCAAGGAAGGAGCTGGGGAGAGAGATGGAATTAAAAATTACCTGTATTCCGGGAGACGGAATCGGACCGGAAATCGTGGCGGAGGCTAAGAAGGTGCTCGATGCCATAGCCGTAAAATACGGACATAAAATGAACTATACGGATATTCTGATGGGAGGCGCATCGATTGACGCATACGGCGTGCCGCTTACGGAAGAAGCGATTGAGACGGCGAAGAGCGCGGATGCGGTATTGATGGGTTCTATCGGCGGCGATACAACGACTTCGCCCTGGTATAAATTACCGCCCAATTTAAGACCGGAAGCCGGACTTTTGGCGATCCGCAAGGCGCTTAACCTGTTTGCCAATTTAAGACCGGCGGTGCTTTATGAAGAACTGGCGGGGGCCTGTCCTCTGAAAGAAGAGATTTCCGCGGCCGGATTCGATATGCTGATTATGCGGGAGCTGACCGGCGGCCTCTATTTCGGCGAGCGTAAGACGGTGGAAGAAAACGGCGTCTTAAAAGCGATCGATACGCTGACATATGATGAAAACGAGATCCGCCGGATTGCCATCAAAGGATTTGAAATCGCCATGAAGAGAAAAAAGAAGGTAACGAGCGTGGATAAGGCAAATGTGCTGGATTCTTCCAGGCTGTGGCGCAAAGTGGTGGAAGAGGTGGCAAAAGACTATCCGGAAGTAAAGCTGGAACATATGCTTGTGGATAACTGCGCGATGCAGCTGGTAAAAGATCCGGCCCAGTTCGACGTCATTCTGACCGAAAATATGTTCGGCGACATTTTGTCCGACGAGGCGAGCATGGTAACGGGGTCTATCGGTATGCTGGCATCCGCATCCCTGAACGATACCAGATTCGGCCTTTATGAACCGAGCCACGGTTCCGCGCCGGATATTGCGGGAAAGGATATTGCCAATCCGATTGCGACGATTCTTTCCGCGTCCATGATGCTGCGGTACAGCTTCGATCTGGATAAAGAAGCGGATGATATCGACAACGCGGTGAAACAGGTATTGAAAGAAGGTTACAGGACGGCGGATATTATGTCCGAAGGATGCACGAAGGTAGGCTGCAAACAGATGGGAGATCTTCTGGTAGGGAAGATATGACCGGAAAATATCTGACGGCCGGAGGAGGACGTTGATAGCTGCATGATAGAACGGTTGCGGGAACGATGGAAGCAAAGAGATACGGAATGGAAGATTTTTGTCTTCTTTTTGTCCGGAATGGCTGTTTATTATAGTTACAGGCTCTTTGCGCTGACTCCCTGGTATGACGAACTATATACTTATTTTTATTTTATCAGCAGAGGACCGGTATATGCGGCAATTCACTGGCCGCTGCCCAACAATCACGTGGGGTATTCGGTGCTTTCCGCCATGCTGGATTTCCTGGGCAGTTCGGCGGTTGGATTACGGGGTGTATCGTGGCTGTGCAGTCTGATTAGTCTTTGTCTGCTGTTTTCAATAAGCAGAAAATGTTTTCCGAAAGGATTTGCGCTGTTTCCGGTCTTTGTCTTCGCGCCGATGGGGATTGTCAACCAGCTGGCGGTGCAGGGGCGGGGATATGCGCTGGCGTCCTGCCTGTATCTGACGGCGGTGTATGAACTTTTTCTGATTGTAAAGGAAAAAGACTGCCGGCTCAGAAATTATGTCGTGACAGGATGCGCATTTGTATGGGCATTGTATACCCTTCCGAGCAGCGTTTATTTTGTCATCCCGCTCTGCCTGACCGGGGGCCTGTGCCTGTTATTCGAAAAACGCAGGAAGGCATTTCTCACTCTTTTTGTTACGGCGCTTATCGCCGCGGTATGCACGGCCGGCCTGTATGCGGTCATATGGCTTGCGATCGGTTCCAATCTGCTTTCCAAAACGCCGGACAGCGGCTGTTACGGCGCGGGGCATGTCTCCATTATTCTGAACGCGCCCGTGAAAGCGCTTAGGACGGGGATTCGCTACATGCTTGACACCCCCTATATCCAGAGCGTGGGAAGAGGAGGGTATCTGTATCGTTTCGGCGGCTGGATAAAGACTCTTTTTTCCTCTTATTATACGGGGATGGAGGAGGCGCTGCTTGTTCTGACGGGAGCCGGCATCGTTTTGCTTATTGCAGGGCTGACCGGAAGACGGAAAGAAAGAAAGCCGGAACAGCGGTTTTTGGAGTGGTATCTGCTGCTGACATTTCTGGTGACACCGTTGATGTTAATCATTCAGGCGTCGCTTCCTTATTACAGGGTGTTTTCTTTTTTGGGGATTCCCGCGGCCCTGCTGCTTACCTGGCTGCTTGTACGGCTTGCGGCCAGGTTCGGAAAACCGTTTTGGGTTTATGCGGCGGAAGCGCTGGCCGGCGCGGCATGTGCGGTCCTGCTGCTTTCCCCTTCGGGAAGGGCGCAGTACGGCGGCCGGGAAGCCGCGATCGAAGATGCGTATTCCCATATGAATCTGCAAAACGGCGAGACGGTCTGTGCGACGGACTGCGATCAGGAATATCTGCTAAAATATTTGTATGACAGGGAAGATGTCCGTCCGGCGATTGAAGAAGCGGATTATGTACTGCTTGACAGAGAATTGTTTCTGACGGCGGAAGAAATGAATCTGCGGGATGCGGCCGGCGCGGACGCCTGGAAATTTTATGTTTCCCACGAAGGGCTTCCGTGGGATTATATCGAAGAAAATATGGATATCTGTTATGAAAACGACAGATTCATCCTTTATCAGAAAAAATAGAAATCGGGAAACGAATAGGAAAATCAGAACGGAGGAACGAAAAATATGAGAAGCGATCAAGTAAAGAGCGGTATCCAGCAGGCGCCGCACAGAAGTCTGTTTAATGCACTTGGGTTCACGGAAGAGGAAATGAAGAAGCCGATGGTCGGCATCGTCAGTTCTTATAATGAAATCGTGCCCGGACATATGAATCTGGATAAAATCGTCAATGCGGTGAAACTCGGCGTTGCGGAGGCGGGCGGCGTGCCCGTTGTTTTCCCGGCGATTGCGGTTTGCGACGGCATTGCGATGGGACATATCGGTATGAAATATTCTCTTGTAACGAGAGATCTGATCGCTGATTCTACGGAGTGTATGGCGCTGGCGCATCAGTTTGACGCCCTTGTGATGGTGCCGAACTGCGATAAGAACGTGCCCGGCCTTCTGATGGCGGCGGCGAGAATCAATGTGCCTACGGTGTTTGTTTCCGGCGGACCGATGCTGGCAGGACATGTGAAGGGGCAGAAGAGAAGCCTGTCTTCCATGTTCGAGGCGGTAGGTTCCCATGCGGCGGGTACGATGACGGAAGAAGAAGTCAGGGAATATGAAGAAAAAGTATGCCCGACATGCGGTTCCTGTTCCGGCATGTATACGGCCAATTCCATGAACTGTCTGACGGAAGCATTGGGCATGGGACTTCGCGGAAACGGCACGATTCCGGCTGTTTATTCCGAAAGAATCAAACTGGCCAAACATGCGGGAATGGCCGTTATGGAGATGTACCGGAAAAACATCAGACCGAGCGATATTATGACAAAAGATGCCGTCCTGAACGCGCTGACCGTGGATATGGCGCTTGGCTGTTCCACGAACTCCATGCTGCATCTGCCGGCAATCGCTCATGAAATCGGATTCGATTTCGATATCGCTTTTGCCAATGAGATCAGCGAAAAGACGCCGAACCTGTGCCATCTTGCGCCGGCGGGGCCTACTTATATGGAAGATTTGAACGAAGCGGGCGGCGTTTATGCGGTGATGAAAGAACTTGCGGATGCGGGACTGCTGCATACGGATTGCATGACCGTGACCGGAAAGACGATCGGAGAGAACATTGCGGGGGCGGTGAACAGGAATCCGGAGGTGATCAGAACGCTTGACAATCCCTATTCTGCAACGGGCGGTCTGGCTGTTCTGAAAGGAAATCTGGCGCCCGACGGCAGCGTCGTAAAGCGTTCGGCTGTCGTACCGGAAATGATGGTACATGAAGGCCCGGCCAGAGTTTTTGACTGTGAGGAAGACGCGATCGATGCCATCAAGGGCGGTAAAATTACGGCGGGCGACGTGGTGGTCATTCGTTATGAAGGGCCTAAAGGCGGCCCCGGCATGCGGGAGATGTTAAATCCTACGTCGGCGATCGCAGGCATGGGACTCGGTTCCAGCGTGGCGCTGATTACGGACGGACGTTTTTCCGGTGCATCCCGCGGCGCATCCATCGGGCACGTTTCTCCGGAAGCGGCGGTAGGAGGCCCGATTGCCCTGATCAAAGAGGGCGATATCGTAAGCATCAATATTCCGGAAATGAAACTGGATGTGAAGGTATCGGAAGAAGAAATGGCGGCAAGGAAGGCGGAATGGCAGCCGAGAGAACCAAAAGTCACAACAGGGTATCTGGCAAGGTATCGTGAACTGGTGACCAGCGGCAACAGAGGGGCTATTCTGGAGATACCTGGCGAAGCATAAGCCGGAAAGAAACCGGCTGCGGGTCCGAAAATGAGGGATAGAAGATTTGTGTCTGCGATTTCAATACCGCAGGCTGTGGAAAGGCAGGGGGGATTATATGGCAGTACAATTAACGGGGACAAAGCATCATAAAACGGTGATAACGCAGAGCGATTATGCCATTGGGAACAGTGTTGTAAATAAGGATAAAAACAGTTCCGATTCTGCTCCGGGCAAACGTTCTTTTAATATCGGAGGAGATTCCGACGCGGTCCTGATGCGTAAGGAGATCGCCAGGAGGAGGGCCCAAAAAGCCATCGAAGACGCCTTTGCCGGAGACCGGAAGGTCAGCAGGGATGTGGAAGTGCGTAAAGAGAGCAATCAGAATCTGCGAAGCGAAATTTCGAGAAAAGTCGGATATGTTATGAACTATCAGGAAAAGAAGGCGGAACTCAGAGAGGAATATGCGATCGATGAGAACAGCGAAGAAGACAGAGCGCTCCTTGAGAAACGCGAACAGTCTTATGCAGATCCCGAAGTCATGCTGACAGAAAAAGAGAAGGAACGTCTTGGTGAGATCGACGAATACGAAGCGAGAGTCAGGGAGATGGACCAGGCCAGTTTTGCGCTCTGGATTGACAAAAAAACCGGAATTCGGGATATGCAGCTGGACGAACAGGCAGGAATTGCGGCGGTTATAGCGATGCGTCAGGAGCGTTTAAAGTTTCATGACATGGCGGATGCGCAGAAGTCCGCGAAGAAAATCGAGACGGCGGCGGCCGGGGACGCCATTGATTTGCTGACCGGTGAAGCCAAAGACCATATCACGGAGAAACTCGAAGAAAAGCGTGAAGAAGCAAGGGAAAAAGCGGAAGAAGAAGGAAAAAAGGAAGAAAAACTGGAAGCGCAGCGGACGGAAAAAGAACTGAAACAGGAACAGCTTCAGATGGAGCAGACGGAGAGCAGAGCGGCGGAGGAAGCCAGAATCGAGCAGCAAAGAGAGGCGAGGAAACAGGAAGATATTCTGACGGGTGTGGAGAAAAATGCCACGGGTACGGCGTCGTCGTCTTCTCAGACGCGGATAGAAATTAAGCAGATGCTGCATAAGATGAACTTGCTGGAGGAAGATCTGAAAGGCATGGAAGTTGACGATTCCATATAATATCCGGCAGCCCAAAGAGCGCTTTTACAGAAAATGATTTAGCAGGAGGAAAAAGAATGTTACTGACAGGTGCGGAAATTGTTGTAGAATGTCTGAAAGAACAGGGAGTCGATACCGTGTTCGGTTATCCCGGCGGAACGATTCTGAATGTATATGACGCTTTATATAAGCATAGCAATGAGATAACCCATATACTGACATCCCATGAACAGGGGGCAGCGCATGCGGCGGACGGTTATGCGAGAGCGACGGGAAAGGTCGGCGTCTGCATGGCGACGAGCGGACCGGGGGCCACCAATCTCGTAACCGGTATTGCGACGGCTTATATGGATTCCGTGCCGATGGTAGCGATTACCTGTAACGTAAATCTGCCTCTGCTCGGAAAGGATTCTTTCCAGGAGGTCGATATCGCCGGCGTGACCATGCCGATCACCAAACACGGTTATATTGTCAAGGACGTCAGCATTCTTGCGGATACTATCCGCAAGGCCTTTGCGATTGCCGGAAGCGGCAGGCCGGGGCCGGTGCTTGTGGATATCACGAAAGATGTGACGGCAAACCAGTGCGAATATACGAAGATGCCTGCCGCCGGAAAGGTCGTAAAAGAAACCGATAACGAAGCGGATATTGAAAAAGCGGTTGCGCTGATAAAAGAGGCGGAGAAGCCTTACATATATGTGGGCGGCGGCGCGGTTATTTCAGGTGCATACGAAGAGGTCAGGGAATTTGCGAAGAAGGCAGGCGCTCCCGTCTGTGATACCTTAATGGGAAAAGGGGTTTACGACGGGAATGATCCGTATTATACCGGCATGATCGGCATGCACGGCACGAAAACCTCGAATTTCGGCGTCAGTGAATGCGATCTTCTGATTGCGCTGGGCGCCAGATTTTCCGACCGCGTCGTTGGAAATCCGAAAAAATTTGCGGAACACGCCAAAGTGCTTCATATCGATATCGATGCGGCCGAAATCGACAAGAATATTCGAACGGACGTTTCGGTCGTGGGCGATCTGAAAGAAGTGCTCCGGGAGATTAACGCAAGGCTTCCCGAACAGGAGCATGAAGAGTGGCTTGCGCATATTATGGAGTTAAAGAAAAAATACCCGCTGAACTATGATTCTTCCGTCCTGTCCTGTCCGTATATTATGGAAGAGCTGGACCGCATTACGGAAGGAAAGGCGATTATAACGACGGATGTGGGACAGCACCAGATGTGGGCGGCACAATACTATAAATACTCGAAACCGCGTACTTTCCTTTCTTCCGGCGGACTCGGAACGATGGGATACGGTCTGGGCGCGTGTATCGGCGCGAAAGCCGGCAGTCCGGATAAAATTTGTGTCAATATTGCGGGAGACGGCTGCTTCAGAATGAACATGAACGAGCTTGCGACGGCCAGCCGGTATAACATTCCGATTATTCAGATTGTAATCAACAACCACGTGCTGGGCATGGTCAGACAGTGGCAGACTTTGTTCTATGGGAAGCGTTATTCCCAGACTGTTTTACAGGATAAGGTAGATTTCTGTAAAGTGGCGGAAGGACTCGGTTGTGAGGCGATCCGTGTTACAAAAAAGGAGGAAGTGGCGCCGGCCATTGAAAAAGCGATTGCATTAAAGGCGCCGGTGTTGTTAGACTGCATCATCCCGGAAGACGATAAAGTATTCCCGATGGTACCGGCCGGAGCGCCGATCAGCGATGCTTTTGACGCACAGGATCTTGCAGCGGAATGATTTGGTTATGAAAAGACATCTGTTTAGAAATATTTTCGTCTTATCGCTGATTGTTATTGCGCAGTTTGCCATTGCGTATGTCGGTCTGGCGTTTTATTACCGGAACGCGTTCGAGTACGGTACATGGATTAATCATATCTACTGTACCGGAAAGAACATCGAAGAAGTGAATCAGGAACTGATCGAACAATATGGCTATGAAGGCATTACGATTTACGATAAAGAGCAGAATGCGTATCAGATCGCGGCGGGAGATATCCAGTACCGGTATGATTTCAGAGAATCCCTGGAGGCTTATCTGGACAGACAGGACGCATGGCTCTGGGTGGACAGTTTATGGAAGATCCGGGAAGAAGAAATCAGTCCGGTCATTTCCTATAATGAAGCGGCTTTTGAACAATGCTTTGAATCAATGCCTTTTTTGGCGGAAAAAGCGCGGGATGACAGACAGTTTGCCATTATCAGGACGGAGCGGGGGTTTGAACTGTTAAACGAACGGAGCGGCGTGCTGGATGTGGAGAAAGCAAGACAGGCCATTGCCGAAGCGGTGCAAAACGGGGATACCGTGGTATCGCTGGTGGAGGCCGGCTGCTATTATGATATGGAACTGACGGAAGAAATGCTGAATACGAAACGCCAGTGGGAGCAGTTACAGGACTTTCAGAACTGCCGTATCGTTTATCAGATGGGAGAAGAGCTGATACCGGTAGATTCTTCCGTTGTGTGCGACTGGATTCTGTTAAATGAAGACGGCAGTTTTGCCCTGGATAATACCGGAACGCTGCAGATCAGGGAAGATGCCATAAAGGAATTTATTGCGGGACTGGCGGCGCAGTATGACACGGTAGGAGGCGCCAGGCAGTTTCGGACAACGAACCGCGGCATGATCACGATAGAAGGCGGTATCTACGGGAATAAGCTCGATCAGGAAACGGAAATCGCCTATCTGACGGAGGCTTTTTTTGCAAAAAAAGAAGAGGTACATACGCCCGCATATCTGCAGAGTGCGATGAAGCAGGGAAAAGATGATATCGGAAACACCTATGTGGAAATCGATATGGGCGAACAGATGATGTATTATTACCGGGACGGAGAACTGCAGGTCGAAACGCCTGTCGTTACAGGAAATACGTCAAGACGTATGGGAACGCCTTCCGGCGTCAATTATGTGTATCAGAAACAGACAGACCGCATTCTGCGCGGAGAGGGTTATGCTTCCCATGTCAATTTCTGGATGCCCGTCAAGGGAAATATCGGAATCCATGATGCTTCCTGGCGGAGCAAATACGGCGGTACCATTTATCAGACCAACGGTTCCCACGGCTGTATCAATACGCCTTATCAGGCGATGGCGCAGATTTATGACATGGTTGAAGTCGGAACGCCGGTGGTGATGTATTACTGAGAACCAATTCGGAATTTTTTTAATATGGTAATTGACTAAAGCGGCCATTAAATGTAAAATAGCATTTAGTTTACAAATTTAAAGATGAGTGGAGGAGAAAAGAGTGGCAAGAGTATATAACTTTTCGGCGGGTCCGGCAGTTCTGCCTGAGGAAGTGCTGAAAGAAGCGGCGGAGGAAATGTTAGATTATAAAGGAACCGGCATGTCCGTGATGGAGATGAGCCATCGTTCCAAAGCCTACGACGCGATTATCAAAGAAGCGGAAGCGGATCTGAGGACGCTGTTAAATATTCCGGATAACTATAAAGTGTTGTTTTTGCAGGGCGGTGCGAGCCTGATCTTTGCATCCGTGCCGATGAATCTGATGAAAAACCGTAAGGCCGGATACATAGTGACAGGACAGTGGGCAAAAAAAGCATTTGCGGAAGCTAAAATGTACGGGGAAGCGGTAGAACTTGCCTCTTCCGCGGATAAGACTTTTTCCTATATTCCCGACTGTTCCGATCTGCCGGTAACGGACGATATGGATTATGTCTATATCTGTGAAAACAATACCATTTATGGAACCAAATTCCACACCCTGCCGGATACGAAAGGCAAAATTCTTGTTTCGGATGTCTCTTCCTGTTTCCTGTCAGAGCCGATGGATGTGACCAAATATGGCATGATCTATGCGGGCGTGCAGAAAAATGTCGGACCGGCCGGCACACAGGTCGTTATTATCAGAGAAGATCTGCTGCGCGAAGACGTTCTTCCGGGAACTCCCACCATGATGAATTATAAAGTGCAGGCGGATAGCGATTCCCTGTATAATACGCCGCCGAGTTACGGTATTTATATCTGCGGTAAAGTGTTCAAGTGGCTGTTAAAGAACGGCGGACTTGAGGCGATGAAAGAACTGAATGAGAAGAAAGCAAAGATTTTATATGATTTTCTGGATGAAAGCAGTCTGTTTAAAGGAACCGTCAGAAAAGAGGACCGTTCCCTGATGAATGTGCCTTTCGTAACCGGAAACGATGAAATGGATGCAAAATTCATTAAGGCGGCGGAAGCGGCCGGATTCGTCAATCTGAAAGGCCACCGCAGCGTTGGCGGCATGCGCGCGAGCATTTATAATGCAATGCCGGTTGAGGGCGTGGAAAAGCTCGTCGCATTCATGAAAGAATTTGAGAAGAATGAAGGAAATCATTAAGCTCGAAAATACCCGCCGGGTGTGGTTAGTCTGAAAGGAGAATAACGATAAAGATGTTCAAATATTTATGTTTAAATCCCATTTCCAAAGTGGGAACCGAGAAATTCAGCAAGGAGTACGTGCAGACCGAAAACATTGCCGAGGCTGACGGCATTTTGGTCAGAAGCGCGGCGATGCACGATATGGAGCTGCCTGAAAACCTGCTTGCCGTTGCGCGGGCGGGCGCTGGCGTCAACAATATTCCGCTTGAAAAATGTGCGGAAAAGGGTATTGTCGTATTCAATACGCCGGGTGCCAATGCGAACGGCGTTAAAGAACTTGTTATTGCGGGTATGCTGCTCGCTTCCAGGGATGTTGTCGGCGGAATCCGGTGGGTCATCGACAACCGGGACAAAGAGGATATCGGGAAAGCGGCGGAAAAGGCAAAGAAGAATTTTGCGGGAACGGAAGTGCGGGACAAGAAACTGGGCATCATCGGTCTTGGCGCGATCGGCGTCAAGGTGGCCAATGTGGCGAAATATCTCGGCATGGAAGTATATGGTTACGACCCTTATGTTTCCGTGGATGCTGCATGGAACTTAAACCGTGACGTCAAACATGCGCTGAGCGTGGATGAAATCTATGAAAACTGCGATATCATTACCATTCATGTGCCGCTGATGGATGCGACAAAGGGAATGATCAGCAAAGAAGCCATTGCCAAAATGAAGGACGGCGTGATTCTCTTAAATTTTGCGAGAGATCTGCTGGTAGACGAGAAGGCCGTTCTGGAAGGGATCACCGGAGGAAAAATCCGTAAATATGTAACCGATTTCCCCAATCCGGTAACGGCGGGAAAAGAAGGATGTATCGTGATTCCGCATCTCGGCGCTTCCACGGAAGAATCCGAAGATAACTGTGCCAAAATGGCGGTGGAAGAGATGATGGACTATCTGGAAAACGGCAATATCATCAACAGCGTCAACTATCCGAAATGTGACATGGGAATCTGCACACAGGCGGGACGCGTTGCGATTTTCCATAAGAATATTGCGAACATGATTACCAAGTTTACAGCATGTTTCGGCGATAACGGCATCAATATTTCGGATATGACCAATAAGTCCAAAGGAGAAGTGGCTTACACAATGCTGGATATCGAAGCGCCGGCGTCCGACGAAATGATTCAGACGCTGTCTTCCATTCCGGGCGTATTCCGCGTGAGAGTGATTAAATAGAAAATTGTCTCCTTAAAAAGAAAAAGCTTCCCTGTCGTTTGAAACGACAGGGAAGTTTTTTTCTTTAAAAACTGCAGCGGTTTTAACCATTTCCCCAATTGCCGTCCGGCAGCTTTTTTTAGAACGGATTGCCGTTTTTCAGTTCCGACTGGAACTGTTCTTCTGCCTTGACGGCCACTTCACTGGCGAGATCCATATAAAGAATGAAAATGTCTTCAACGGACATTCCTTTTTCTTTCGCGATTTCTTCCATAACCGGTTTCAGCGTTTCCAGCTGAAAGGAGACCGGTGTTTTCTGCGGGTCAATATCGGCCAGCGTTTTTTCCGCATAAGCATTGATTTTACGGAGAATTTCCATATTTTCCGGCGTCATAACGATCATTCCTTTCTGATGCAAAATAGCAATGTAATATATATTTTAGCATTGAATGCTTGTGCTGTACAGGCATTTTTGATAAAATGAAATGGATAAAAATACAGGGAAGCAGGTAAAAGGATGGCTGATATTATTCCATTTAGGGCTTTACGGCCAAGAGAGGATCTGGCTGAAAAGATAGCGGCATTGCCGTATGATGTATACAACAGAAAAGAGGCGCGGGAGAAGACCGCGGGCGACACGCTTTCTTTTCTGCGTGTCGACAGGCCGGAGACGCAGTTCCCGGAAGACTATGATATGTATGCGCCGGAAGTTTATGAAAGGGCGCGGGAAATGCTGGAAGAGATGACAAAGCGGGGCGAATTTGTCATGGAAGATGCGCCGGCTTATTATGTTTATGAACTCGTTATGAACGGGCGTTCTCAGACGGGAATCTGTGCCTGTGCTTCCGTGGACGATTACGAAAATGAGATTATTAAAAAGCATGAGAATACAAGGGCGGAGAAGGAAGCCGACAGAATCCGCCATGTGGATATCTGCAATGCGCAGACCGGCCCCATATTTCTGACTTACCGGAGAAGAGGAGACATTCAGGCAGAGGTGGAGAAGGCCATGAAGAAAGCGCCGCTGTATGATTTTACGGCCGATGACGGCATTGTGCACCGGGTCTGGCGCATTGATGAAGCGGCGTCGGTTGCGGCGGTCAGAGAAGGATTTGCCAAAGTGGATGCGGTCTATATAGCGGACGGGCATCATAGATGTGCTTCCGCCGTCAGGGTTTCGCAGAAACGCCGGGAAGAAAATCCCGGGTTTACGGGACGGGAGGAATTTAATTATTTTCTGTCCGTGATTTTTCCCGATGATCAGCTTATGATTATGGATTATAACAGGGTAATCAAATCCCTGAACGGGTACACGGAAGAAGAATTTCTGGAAAAAGTGAGCGAAATATTTGAGACGGAGAAGGCCGGTGACACGCCATGCCGTCCCGCGAAAAAAGGCGAGATGGGAATGTATCTGAAAGATACCTGGTACCGGCTTACGGTCAGAACGGAAATGCTGACAGGAGATCCGGTGAAAGATCTGGATGTATCGGTTTTACAGAATGAGCTGTTCACGCCGGTGCTTGGCATTTTGGATCCCAAGAACGACGGGCGCATTGATTTTGTCGGAGGAATCCGAGGACTTCATGAGCTGGAACAAAGAGTGAAGACAGACTGCAAGGCGGCTTTTGCCATGTATCCGACGGACATCCATGAACTGTTTGCCGTTTCCGATGCCGGAAAGCTGATGCCGCCGAAATCCACGTGGTTTGAGCCGAAACTGCGAAGCGGCATTTTCATTCATTCGCTCGATGAGCGTCAGGACGGGCGCTGAGTCTCGCGGCGGGGACGGCCTGCGGCGTATCTTCATGATTTGAAATGATATAAGGAATATAAGGGGTATAAGGCGGTATTATCGAGGTCAGAGGAAAGCAGAAAGGAGCTTCAAATCGATGAACAAAAAACTGTACAAATTAATGAACTGGGCTGAGATCGAGGGCATTATCTATTCGGAGTCGGATGAACCGCATAAAGTGCTCGGAGCACATGTATCAGGCGGCAATATTGTGATTCAGGCTTTTTTCCCGGAGGCGGAAAAGGTGCGTATCCAGCCGGAAACAGGGGATAAGAGCTATCAGATGGAATGCGTTGATGAATCGGGCTATTTTGCGGCGATGATTCCGGGAAAAATGCTTTTTCCCTATGAATATATCGTGGAATATAAAGACGGCTCTTTGAAAAAGGTGAAAGACGCCTATAATTTTAAACCGCAGATTACAAAAGAGGACACGGAAAAGTTTAACGCCGGCATTCATTATACGGTTTATGAGAAGTTGGGAGCGCATCCGATGAAAATTGACGGTACGGAGGGCGTTTATTTTGCCGTCTGGGCGCCGAATGCGGTGCGCGTCAGCACGGTCGGGGATTTTAACGGCTGGGACGGCAGAGTGCATCAGATGAGAAGGCTCTGGGATTCCGGTATTTTTGAAATTTTTATTCCCGGGGTGCGGGAGGGAGAATGCTATAAATTTGAATTGAAGGCGAAAGGCGGCATGACTTATCTGAAAGCCGATCCGTATGCATTCGGACAGCAGCTCCGGCCGGAAACGGCTTCCGTTGTCAGATCGCTTGACGGTTTTGAGTGGGAAGACGGCAAATGGATGAAGAACCGTAAGAAGGAACACGGTGCAGACTCTCCGATCAGCATCTATGAACTTTATCTCGGCTCTTTTGCGAGAAAAGAAGGAGAAAATCCTTATCTGAATTACCGGGAGCTGGCACCCGGAATCATCGATTATGTGAAAAAAATGAATTATACCCATGTGGAGCTGATGCCGGTAATGGAGCATCCTTTTGACGGTTCCTGGGGGTATCAGGTCATCGGTTATTATGCGCCGACGGCCCGCTATGGTACGGCGGATGATTTCATGTATTTCATGAATGAGCTGCATAAAGCCGGCATTGGTGTCATATTAGACTGGGTTCCGGCCCATTTTCCGAGGGATACGCACGGATTGTCCAACTTTGACGGGACATGCCTCTATGAGCATGCGGATCCGCGTCAGGGAAGCCATCCGCACTGGGGGACGCTCATTTATAACTACGGCCGCCCGGAGGTTCGAAATTATCTGATCGCCAATGCTCTCTACTGGATAGAACAGTATCATGCGGACGGTATCCGCATGGATGCCGTGGCTTCCATGCTTTATCTGGATTACGGCAAGAACAGCGGCGAATGGGTTGCCAATATGTATGGCGGCAACGAAAATCTGGAAGCGGTGGAATTTTTGAAACATTTAAATTCCATTGTGAAAAAAAGAGACGAAGGCGTGCTGCTGATCGCCGAGGAATCGACCGCATGGCCGAAGGTTACGGGAGATGTAAGGGACGACGGTCTGGGATTCGACTTAAAGTGGAATATGGGCTTTATGAACGATTATTTGAGCTATATTAAGACGGATCCTTATTTCCGGTCAGGCTGCCATAATAATCTGACATTCAGCATGATTTATGCGTACAGTGAGAAATTCATTCTTGTCTTTTCCCATGACGAAGTCGTACACGGAAAAGCGACAATGCTTGGAAAGATGCCGGGAGAACGGAAAGAACAGTTCGCGAATCTGCGTCTGACCTATGCGTATCTGATGACTCATCCCGGCAAAAAACTGCTTTTCATGGGACAGGACATCGGGGAGTATGACGAATGGAACGAAGACCGCGCGGTACAGTGGGAATTGCTGGAAAAAGACGATCATCAGAAACTGAACAGACTGATTTCCGATCTGAATAAGATGTATACGACAATGCCGGCTATGTATCAGAAAGATGATTCCTGGGAAGGCTTCGAGTGGATTAACTGCATTACGCCGCAGTCCTGCATGCTTTCCTATCTGCGTAAAGCGGAAAAGACGGAAGACACGCTGGTGGTTGTTGCAAATTTCGCCAATGCGAAACAGGAATTTACGATCGGGGTTCCCTATGAGGGAAAATACAGGGAAATTTTGAATACGGATGCGAGAACTTACGGCGGAAGCGGTTGTGTCAATGAAAAAGAGATAAAAACGCTGGAACAGGAGTGGGATGGCAAGCCCTATGCGATTGAAATGATCAGCGCGCCTCTTTCCATCAGCATTTTCGCCTTTACCCCGTATACGCCGGAAGAAAAGGCGGAGATAGAAGCGGCCAAAGCGGAAGCGCTGCGGAAAGCGAAGGAAGAAAAAGAGAGACGGGAAGCGGAAGAAGCGGCCAAAATAACCGCAATGGAAGCAGAGAAAGCGAAAGAGGCGGCCAAAAGGGCATCGAAAGAAGCGCGGGAAAAAGCGAAGGCGGCCAACGAAGCGGCAGAACGCCTGAAAAAGATTCTCGCGAAAGAAAAAGACAATGTGAAAGAATCGGCCAAAGAGACACCCGTCAGGAAAAGCAGAACAAAACAGGGCGAAAAGAAGTAAACCGGAAAACGGGCAATAAAAAGGAGGAACGGGATGACGG
This sequence comes from uncultured Lachnospiraceae bacterium, assembly GCA_910584965.1. Taxonomy (GTDB): domain Bacteria; phylum Bacillota; class Clostridia; order Lachnospirales; family Lachnospiraceae; genus UBA3282. Next base: position 59,230 of record CAJUDZ010000012.1, read on the forward strand.
AATTTGAAACCATAACAGGCGAAACGGTGGACGTGGGGCTGATACAGTCCTTTATACAGGAGCTGCCTGAAAAGGCGCTGCGGTTCGGCGTCCGGGTACTGCTTGCGCTGCTTGTTTTTGTGATAGGCGCACAACTGATCAAGCTGGTCTGCAAGATTTTAAAAAAGTCCATGCAGCGCGGGAATGCCGACGTGGGCGTCATTCAGTTCCTCAGCTCCTTTGTCAGGATTTCGCTTTATGTATTGCTGGTATTTTTTATCGCTTCGGGATTCGGGCTGGATGCGGCAAGCGTGGTAGCGCTGCTCGGTTCCGCTGGTGTGGCGATCGGCCTCGCGGTACAGGGAAGTCTGTCCAATTTTGCGGGGGGCGTGCTGATCCTGTTATTGAAACCTTTTAAAGTGGGAGACTATATCGTTGCCGGGAACGGAAATGAAGGAACCGTCATGGAAATCCAGATTTTCTATACAAAACTCACGACCGCCGATAATCGGCTGGTTGTGATTCCGAACGGCGATTTGTCTAATTCCAGCATGATCAATGCCAGCGCCATGCCGACCCGCCGTATCGACATTTCGGCAGGCATTTCCTATGACGCGGATATCCGCAGGGCGCGGGAAGTCCTTCTGGAACTGCTGGAGAAAGACGAGAAGGTTTTGCAGAACATGGATAAAAAGGTGTTTGTCGATTCTCTCGGGGACAGCGCGGTTATGCTCGGCGTGCGCTGTCATGTTGCCGCGGAGGATTTCTGGGAGACCAAATGGCGGCTTACGGAAAACATCAAATATGCGCTGGACGGGGCGGAAATTTCGATTCCTTACAATCAGCTGGATGTGCATTTGAAAGGCCAGGCATAGGCAGGCAGACGGAAAGATGCGGAGCACATGAGAAAAAAATAAAAAATTTCAGGAAAAAAAGAAATTACTGCTTGCCAAAAAGGAGATTACCCGTTATAATAATTTTTGTGCTCAGGCATAAGCTGGAATAGCGCAGTCGGTAGCGCAACTGATTCGTAATCAGTAGGTCGAGGGTTCGAGTCCCTTTTCCAGCTTTCAGCAAGTCCATGTTAAAGAGTCCGAACGAAAATGCTTTGTAAAGTATATTGCCAATTATATACTTTACAAAGCATTTTTGTTAAGTGTTTGATACTAAGAAGCCGATAAAGAAAACCGCAAAGGCATCGCGAAGGAGCTGTCCGCAAAATTTTCCTTGCTTTTTTCCGCTTAATATGATAAATTATTACTGTTGCGAATAAGATGGTCCTCTGTTACAGAATGTATTAAGAACATCCAGATGATTTAGGAGGGAAATATGAACGAGATTATTAAAGAAATTGAAGCGGCTCAGGTCAAAGAGAAAGTTGATGCGTTTAACGTAGGCGATACCGTTAAGGTCTATGGTAAGATCAAGGAAGGTAACCGCGAAAGAATCCAGATTTTTGAAGGAACCGTATTAAAGAGACAGGGCGGAAGCAACAGAGAAACATTTACCGTAAGAAAATTATCCAACGGTGTAGGCGTTGAGAAAACGTGGCCGCTTCATTCTCCGAATGTTGAGAAGATCGAAGTGGTAAGAAGAGGTAAGGTAAGACGGGCGAAACTGAATTATCTGAGAGAACGTGTTGGAAAGAAAGCGAAAGTAAAAGAACTGGTAAAATAAGTATGAATCCGGACAGTTACCTTGAAGCAATTTAGGGTAACTGTTTTTGTACGTGCGCATTACGGTGCGTATTCACGCAGAGAAAGGCATGTGAGTCAGATTGGCGAGAAGAAAAGGGCTGCATTTTTATCAGAAGGAAAAGAAAATAAATTCTTCTCTGTTAAAGGACATATTTGAAATGATGATCGGAACCTTTGTTGCGGTTTTTCTGGCGGTGGCGCTGACCTGGTTTGTCGGTATGAGAACGAGTGTGATCGGGGATTCCATGGAACCGGCGCTGAGCAGCGGCCAGGAAATTCTGATTAACCGGTTCCAGTATAAATTATCCTCGCCCAAGAGGGGAGATGTCGTCGTGTTTCTTCCGAACGGCAATCAGAATACGCATTTCTATGTGAAAAGAATCATTGCGCTGCCCGGTGAGACGATACAGATTGTGAATGGAAAGGTCTATATCAACGGAGAATTGTCGGAGGAAGACGAGCGGTTTGATAAAATAATCGATCCCGGAATTGCCGGAAATGAAATAACGCTTGGAGGAAACGAATATTTTGTTCTCGGAGACAACCGAAACAGCAGCGAAGACAGCCGGTCAGGCAACATCGGGCCGATTGCAAAAAGCACTATTATCGGAAAAGCCTGGTTCCATTTAAAAGACGGGGAGGGCAAAATCGGTTTTATCGAATAACAGCGTCAGAAGAAAGGTATGGTATTAGGTTGAACTATCAATGGTATCCCGGTCATATGACAAAGGCAAAGCGCATGATGCAGGAAAATATCGGGCTGATCGATCTGGTGATCGAACTGGTGGATGCGAGAATCCCTTTGAGCAGCCGCAATCCCGACATCGATGAGCTTGGGAAGAACAAAGCAAGGCTGATTTTGTTAAACAAGGCTGATCTTGCGGACGAAACATGCAATAAAGAATGGATTGCCTATTTTAAGAAAAAGGGTTTTCATGTGCTGGAGATCAACGCGAGAACCGGAAGCGGAATCAAAGGCGTCCAGGGAGCGGTCAGGGAAGCCTGCCGCGAGAAAATTGAGAGAGACCGGAAAAAAGGGATTGTAAACAGGCCGGTGCGTGCGATCGTGGTCGGCATTCCCAATGTGGGAAAATCCACTTTCATCAATTCCATCGCCGGGAAGGCGTGCGCGAAAACCGGAAATAAACCGGGCGTTACGAAAGGAAAACAATGGATTCGGCTGAACAAAGAACTGGAACTGTTAGATACGCCGGGCATTCTCTGGCCCAGGTTTGACAGTCAGGAAGTGGGACGGAATCTTGCCTTTATCGGCTCCATGAATGATGAAATTCTGCAGATGACAGAACTTGCAATGGACTTAATCGCCTGTTTGATGGTACACTATAAAGAAGAGCTTACGGCACGTTACCGGCTGTCGGAGGATGCGGCGGCGCCGCTTCAGATTTACGAGCAAATCTGTGAGAGCAGAAAGTGCTATAAAAAAGGCGGGGAAATTGATTATGAGAAAGGCGCTCTGCTTTTGCTGGATGATTTCAGAAGCGGAAGAATAGGAAGAATCTCGCTGGAAAGGCATGGTTAATAGATGTGATGAAAAGGGTATTACGGGAAATATTGAGTACCAGCCTGTATCTTCTGGTGGTATTGTGCCTGGTTTATCTGGTGATTCATTTTGTCGGACAGAGAACGCAGGTGAGCGGCAGTTCCATGGAGCCGCAGCTTCGCCATGAAGATAATCTGATTGTGGATAAAATTACATATCGCTTCAGAGAACCGGAGCGTTTTGATATTATTGTATTTCCTTTTGCGTATGAAGACAATACATTTTATATTAAGCGTATCATCGGGCTTCCGGGGGAAACGATTCAGATCGACCGGGACGGCAATATCTACATAGACGGAGAAATTCTGGAAGAAGGCTATGGAAAAGAGGTCATTCAGGAGCCGGGGCGGGCTTATGAGCCGATTACGCTTGGGGAAGATGAATATTTTGTGCTCGGGGATAACCGGAATAACAGTTCCGACAGCAGGGATATGTCGGTCGGGAACATCAAAAGGGATAATATTATCGGCCGTGCATGGCTCAGAATATGGCCGTTCGACCGGTTCGGGTTTATTAAACACAGGTGAGGTACATATGGCGGAATCAATACGGGAAATTAAAGAGAAATTACAGGCAGCTGATTACGAAAGGCTGCCTGATTTGTTTCAGGCTTACGAACAGGATGAGAGATCCGGCGTCAGGATGGAAGTGGAAAAGGCGAAGAAGCGCCTGGCGGCTTATGAAAAAGAACTTGTACGGATAGAAGGACTGAAGATTTATGAAAGAAAATATGCTGCTTTCGGAAGCATCTGCGGCATTGACGAGGCAGGAAGGGGGCCGCTTGCAGGGCCTGTCGTGGCCGGCGCCGTTATTTTACCTGAAAATTGTGACATTTTATATATCAACGATTCCAAGAAACTGTCCGAAAAAAAAAGAGAAGAGCTTTATGATGTGATTATGGAAAAAGCGGTTGCTGTGGGAATCGGTTACAGCACGCCGGAGCGTATTGACGAGATCAATATTTTGCAGGCGACTTACGAGGCGATGCGGGAGGCTGTGGCCGGGTTGTCCGTTCAGCCCGGTATTCTCTTAAATGATGCGGTCACGATTCCTCAGATACCCATAAAACAGGTGCCGATCATCAAAGGAGACGCCAAGAGCATTTCCATCGGTGCGGCAAGTATCATAGCGAAGGTGACAAGGGACCGCCTGATGGTGCAGTACGACAGTATTTTTCCGGAATATGGATTCGCCTCCAATAAGGGATACGGCGCACAGATTCACATCGAAGCTCTGAAGAAATACGGACCATGTCCGATTCACAGAAAAACTTTTATCACACATTTTGTTTCGTGAGTGGGAGGGAACATTGAATTTAGGGAATATCTTTCAGCCGAAAAATCAGGAAATCAGACAGGGCAGTCTGTCGGGAACGTCAGGAACGGCTTCGGCCGGGGAAAAAAATTACCGGGCGCAGAGCGAAATCAGGAATATGGCGCCGGGGCAGACTGTTCAGGGCGAAGTAGTGGGAAAAGACGGCAGTACGGTTCAGATTGCGCTGGATGAAGAAACGGTACTGACGGCCAGACTGGAACGGGATTTAAACATCGCGCTCGGCCAGACGATGAGTTTTGAGATAAAAGCAAACAGCGGTTCACAGATTTCTCTCGCACCGCTTTATGCCAATATGGCAAATCAGGCTACCATTCTGAAAGCATTGGCGGCGGCCGGACTGCCCGCAAGCACGAATAATATCCGGATGGTATCGAATATGATGCAGGAAGGGATGCCGATCGACAAGGATTCGATCGCCTGGGTCAGCAGACAGCTGATGGATTTTCCAAACGCCAATCCTGCTTCCGTATTGCAGATGATCCGGCTGGGCCTTCCGGTCTCGGAAATCAATATAGAACAGTTCGAAATGTATAAAAATTACGAACACCAGATTTTGCAGAGTGCGGAGCAGATCATGGAAGAGCTTCCACAGACTTTCAGGGAACTGCTTGCGGAAGGAAAAGACGCGGAAGCGGTTTTATTTTACCAGCAGATCATCAGGGCCTTTGTCGGAGATGAGGCGGCCGGAGAAACCGTCGGAGAGCCGGGCGCCGGAACGGGTGGAAATGTCGGCGGCGCGGAAGCCGGAAACGCGGGGGGGATTGTGTCCGGGACGCCTGACCAGACGGCAGCGGCCGGAGAGGCCGGGAAGATGCCGTCCGGTGCGGATATTTTGTCAGAAGCGCTGGCGGAAGCGGCGGAGGGAGATAAAGCGGGTACAAAAGGCGTTCCGCCGGAAGCGGCCGGACAGGAAGCCGTGGAACGGGAGGCCGGCCGGGATGCGTCAGACAGTCCGGTCCTGTCTTCCAAAACATGGCAGGCGCTCGGAGATATGCTGCAGAAAATGGGGACCGATGCGGAACTGGCAAAACAGATAGGAAGCGGCAGCCTTTCGCCCAAAGCGGTTCTGACACAGATTCAACATCTGATATCGGAAAACCCCTATATGATACGGGAAGACTTTAAAGAGGACTTAAAGTCCCTGTTTGGAAGCAGAGAATTTCGGAATCTGCTGGAAGCGGGCATGAAAAACGACTGGCTCATCAAGCCGGAAGATGTGGCGGATAAAGAAAAGGTGGAACAGCTCTATGCCAGAATCAGGGAGCAGACGGCCAGAATGGAAGAAGCGTTTCATATGGCGGGAAAGGCGGACGGCGCCGGGGCAAAGAGCGTCCAGAACCTGCAGAATAACGTGGATTTCATGAACCAGATGAACCATCTGTTTACTTATATACAGCTTCCGCTGAAAATGGCGCGAAACGAGGCCCACGGGGACCTGTATGTTTATACCAACAAAAAGAGTCTGGCCAAAAAAGACGGAAATGTCAGCGCGCTTCTTCATCTCGACATGGAAAATCTCGGGCCGTTGGACGTTTATGTGACCATGCAGAAGAATCTGAACAAGGTCAGCACCAATTTTACCGTAAAAGACGAAGCGGCGCTGAACCTGATCGCGGGTCATATCCATATCCTGAACGAACGTCTGGAAAAGCGGGGATATTCCATGAAGGCAGATTTTCAGGTCAGAAAAGAGGATGCGCCGACGAATGTGATGCAGGAAATTCTTGATCAGAATAAAAATATTTCCGTGCTGAGCAAGACGTCTTTTGATATGCGCGCTTAGGTTCGCAGGCTGAGAGAAAGGCATGAGTATTATGTAAAGAGATTTGGGGGAATGCGGATGCGGAAGGAAAAAGAAAACAAACCAAAACAGGCGATCGCGCTGGAGTTTGATCCGTCGGACGAGGCGCCGAGAGTCATCGCTTCCGGGCGGGGGGCGCTGGCGGAGCGAATCATCGAGAAAGCGAAGGAAGCGGATGTCCCGGTGCACCGGGACGATAAACTGGCGGATACGCTGTCCCGGCTGGATATCGGGGAAATGATTCCGCCGGAGCTTTATGAGGTCGTGGCGGAAATCCTTGTATTCGTGGATTCCATGGATAAGATTAAGGCGAAACTGGCCAGGGGAAATTAGGCTGAGAGACCGGCTTTATCGCCGGTTTTGCCATCGCGGCAGACGACTTTGATATGGAGGACGGATTGAACAGAAGAAAAATCGGAATGGAACAGGAAGAACGGGCCTGTCAGTATCTGACGGAACGCGGCGTCAGAATCCGGGAACGAAATTTTCGGTGCAGGCAGGGGGAAATCGACATCATCGGCTGTGAAAAAGAGTATCTTGTATTTTTTGAGGTAAAATATAGAAGAGATGATTCCAGAGGAAACGCCGCGGAGGCCGTCGGCTTTCGGAAACAGAGGAAAATATGCCGGGTATCCGATTATTACCGGATGATACACGGGTGTCCTTCGGATACACCGGTCCGTTTCGATGTGATAGCGATGGACGGCGGCAGAATCGAATGGATTCGTGACGCCTTCTCTTATATTGGCTGAAAATTTGAAAAGGAGTGGATATTGATATGGAGAAAATCAGGAGAAAGCCGGGCAGACAGCAGATCAGACAAAACCGGCATGATGAGACGGAATATCTGAATTTTCCGCTTTTAGAGGAAACCGGGCTTGCGCGGCATCTTTTTTCTACCAGACTGGGCGGTGTGAGCGGCGGCATCTTTTCTTCCATGAATCTCAGTTACACGCGGGGCGATGATCGGGCGGCGGTGGATGAAAATTACCGACGGATTGCCAAAGCGCTGGGCTGTCAGGTGGAAGATATTGTCTGCTCCGACCAGACCCACACGACGAATATCAGGATTGTGGAGGAGAAGGACAGAGGAAAAGGCGTTTTGTATCCGAAGGATTATACGGACGTGGACGGGCTGATCACCGATGTGCCCGGCATAGTTCTTGCGACTTTTTATGCGGACTGCGTCCCGCTTTTTTTTATTGATGTGGAAAAAAAGGCGGTCGGCCTGTCTCATTCGGGCTGGCGGGGAACGGTGGGCCGGATGGGGCGGCGTACGATAGAAGAGATGGGCCGGGCATATGGAACGCGGCCGGAAAATGTGACGGCCGCGATCGGACCGTCGATCTGTCAGGACTGCTATGAGGTCAGCGAGGATGTGGCGGAGGCTTTTCGGAAGGAATTTCACGGGCCGGGGCAGGAGAAAGAAATCCTGAAGGAAAAGGGAGACGGGAAGTATCAGCTCGACCTGTGGAAGGCCAACCGCATTGTGCTGGAAGAAGCCGGCATCCGTACCGAAAAGATACAGATAACGGATATCTGTACCTGCTGTAATCCCGATTATCTTTTTTCTCACAGGGCCAGTCAGGGGAAACGCGGCAATCTCGGAGCATTTTTAGGACTTCTTCCGGTAAATTAAGAAAATATTAAATAAAATCCCACCAGTTTTTTTCATTTTATATGTTTCAATAGAGATAACCCTAAGTCAGCTGTCAAAAAAGAAACGGCTGGCACGACAAAAGAGAGGTAGAGCAGATGGCGAATATTCTTGTATGTGATGATGATAAGGAAATCGTGGATGCAATAGAAATTTATCTGTTGCAGGAAGGCTATCAGATCTTCAAGGCGTATGACGGAGAACAGGCAATCAGAATTTTAAAGCAGACGACCATTCATCTTCTGATTATGGATGTTATGATGCCAAGACTTGACGGTATCCATGCGACGCTGAAAATCAGAGAGTATTCCAGCATTCCGATTATTATTCTTTCCGCCAAATCAGAGGACAGCGACAAAATCCTGGGTTTAAATATCGGGGCTGACGATTATGTGACGAAGCCTTTTAATCCGTTGGAACTGGTAGCAAGGGTGAAGTCCAATTTAAGGCGGTATACGATGCTTGGCAATCTCAATACGGAGAACAATGCGCTGTTTCGGGTAGGGGGGCTTTGTATAAATGACGATACGAAGGAAGTTACCGTTGACGGCGAGGGTGTAAAGCTGACGCCGATCGAGTATAATATTCTGCTTCTGCTTGTCAAAAACTGCGGCAGGGTCTTTTCCATCGACCAGATTTATGAAAGCATCTGGAACGAGGAAGCAATCGGTGCGGATAATACGGTGGCGGTGCATATCCGGCATATCCGTGAGAAGATTGAGATCAATCCCAAAGACCCGCGTTATCTGAAAGTCGTATGGGGCGTCGGTTATAAAATCGAGAAACAATAAAAGAGGGGCGGGAGGAGAAAGCCCGGTATCGTTTCATGGAAGAAAGGCATGGTTGGGATTATGAAAAGCAGAAAAAGAAAGGCAGGAAGGAACGCCAGGGCGGTTTTGCAGGTGCTTCAGCATTTGCTTCTTGTAATGGCCGTTACAGCCCTGCTCATTGTAACGACCGGCTCCACGGTTGTTGTACAGGGGATTTCGGATAAGGAAAGCTATAATCTTCACGCATCGGATCAGGAAAAAACGTATGAGGAATCGAAGCTGTTCAATACGATATACGGCAGGGCGGTAACGGATATCATACGATATGGCGTGATTCGGAGTCAGCTGGAGACGGACGGTGAATTTGACGGGAAGAAAATCATCGATGTGACGGCATATAACTGCCGGGATACGGGAATACCGGAGCAGTATGTAACCGCAAGATACTATCTGGAAGATTTGCTGAAATGGCAGAATTACGGGATGGAATACACGGCCAACGATATGACGGTTCAGCAGATCAGAGATTTTTTAAACGATCGTACCATGTTGACGATGGTGGATCCGGACAGCAAATATTATAATACTTCCGATGCCAATTATATGAAGGCGGATATCGGTTCTTATACTTTTGTGGACGACGTATCTGCCAACATGCTTTCATCGGGGAAATGGGACGAATGGTACGAAGGGGATGAAGTACTTCAGCTGAATGTACTGGTAAACCGTTATAAGACGGTGGACGGGAAAAATATCGAAGAGTATACGGCAGACCCGGAGAGTTATGTACGTCTTTGCGAGAATGTATCGAAGGCGATGCAGAGCCTCGCTTATAATTATGACGAATACCTGACTTATCAGGCGTATTATGACAGTGGGAATACCAATCTCCGCTACTGTATCGAAAAAACGGTGGGAGACCATACGGAATATTTTACCAACATGGAAGACCTGATCTCTTTGGAGGAATTGAAGAGAGGGCTTGCGGATGCCAACATGGCGGAGTTTTTTCAAAGCTGTTTTGATACGAAGTTTGCGGACAGCCGGAGCAAATATCTGTATTACAGCCCTTCCGAGATGATCTATGAAAGCAATTCCGCGATTCAGGAAAGAACGATACAGAGCATTGTGCGGGAATATGATTACGCATATCCGGAAAGCATCCGTATCTGGATCGGCGTGGATGCCTCTTATCCGGTAAATGACGCTTTTACTCAGGGAAAAGCCGGGTTCCAGAATTATCTTCCGTATTTCTGGCAGTGGATCACGCTGGCGGTCATATCGATTGTACTGTATTTTATGATTCTGGTTTATCTGACGGGCGCGGCCGGCAGAGAGCAGGACGCGGAAGGCAACGCGTATATTCTGCTGAACGGATTTGACACGATACCGACGGAAGCGGCCCTGCTTCTCGGTATGCTGACGGCGGCGGCCATTGTGGGCGCGGCGTATGCGGTCAGCCGGTTCATTGTGAATTATGAGAATGTCTATACGGTCTGGTTTAAAATAGCGGCGGGCGCTGTCGTACTTCTCGTCGATGTGGTTTTCTGCTATTTTTATTACAGTCTGGTCAGAAGAATCCGGGCCGGGATTTTCTGGAAGAACAGCTGGCTGAAAAGAATCGTGCATGAATGTTCTCTGCTGTGCCTGGAAGTATACGACAACGGAAATATCGTGGTCAGGACATGGGGACCGTATATCGCGTTTCTGGCTTTTAACCTGTTCATGATACTGGTGGGAATTTTTACGGGAGTACCGTTACTGCTCGGCATTCTGGTCGATTTTGCCGTGGATATGTGTGTAGGCGTGCTTTTGTATCTGGATGTGAAAGAGCGGCAGAATATTGTAACGGGGATTGAAAAGATCGCGGAAGGGAACTTCTCCTATCAGATCAGCCAGGAGAAGCTGCATGGAGACAATCTTGTGCTTGCCAGATCGGTGAACAGCATCGGGAACGGCATTAAGACCGCGGTGGAAATCAGTATGAAAGATGAACGCATGAAAGCGGATCTGATTACGAATGTTTCTCATGATATCAAAACGCCTTTGACGTCCATCATCAATTATGTGGATTTGATTAAGCGGGAAAAAGTGGACAACGAGCGGGTGAGAAGCTATATACAGGTGCTGGATGAAAAGTCGCAGCGGTTGAAACAGCTGACCGACGATCTGGTGGAAGCGAGCAAGATTTCTTCCGGCAATATCAATCTGCATTTTGAAAGAATCAATGTAACGGAGCTGCTCAATCAGACCATCGGGGAGTTTTCCGAGAAATTTGATGAGAAAAAACTGACGGTCGTCATGAATGTCAATGCGGCGGGGGCCGTTATCAAAGCGGACAGCAGAAGTATCTGGCGCGTGATGGAAAATCTTTTCAACAACGTCTGCAAATACGCGCTGGAAGGAACGAGGGTATATATCGCGATTAACAGCCAGGCTGGAAAAGACGGGACGGAGCGGGAATTGATAGAAATTTCCATTAAAAATATTTCGGCAAAAGAACTGAACTGTAACCCGGAAGAACTGACGGAGCGTTTTATCCGGGGGGATGAGTCCAGGACGACGGAAGGCAGCGGGCTTGGCCTGTCCATTGCCAAGAATCTGACGGAGGCGCAGCATGGCTCATTTGAAATTTCACTGGATGGTGATTTATTCAAGGTTATTCTGACTTTTCCGATGATGGAGTGATCTGACGGAATGTTCTGACAACAAAAAAGAAAACCGGCAATAACTGGCAGAACTGGTTATTGCCGGTTTTCCTATGTTTTTGGCAGTATATGCAGCGGTGGTTAGTCGCTGATATATTTTTTGACAATCGATTCCATATCGGCCCGCACTTCGATAAAGGCCTGAACGAGTTTCGAAGAAAATGCGCCGCTTTGTCCGTTGACAATGATCTGATAGGCTTTTTCGGTATCGTACGCCGCTTTGTAAACGCGTTTGGAGGTGAGTGCATCATAGACGTCCACAAGGGAAACGATCTGTGCGGCGATGCTGATATTCTCGCCTTTTAATTCGTCAGGATATCCGCTCCCATCGTATTTTTCATGATGATGCCTTGCAATATCATACGTATAATCATAAAAATCCTTATCCTGTATATGGATGATTTTTTCAATGATTTCCGCGCCCTTTGTCGTATGGGACTTTATGACCTCGTATTCGTCCGCCGTCAGTTTTCCGGGCTTTAATAAGATACTGTCCGGGATTACAATTTTGCCGATATCGTGCAGAGACGAAGCCCAGCCGATCATTTCCAGTTTCTCGGCTGTAAGTGCATATTCCGGATACAGCTTCATCACGCTTGTCCCGAGACAGACGGAAAGCAGACGAGTCCTCTTGATATGCTGCTTCGATTCCAGATTTCTGAATTCGACGAGATTGCTCATGGAATCCACGAGGATTTCATTCATATATTTCATTCGTTTTGCCTGAAGCCTCAGTATCTGATTCTGTTTTTTCAATTTTTCGGTCTGGCTTTTGACTGTGACTTCCAGCAGCATTTTATACTGGAACAGATCAACGACGTTTTCAACGACCTGCCTTACGACATCGGATTGATAAGGCTTCTTGATATAGCTCATGACGCCGTGCTCATAACCCATTTTTTCGGATTCGGGAGAATCTTCGCTTGTGATCATGATAAAGGGGATTTTGGTCAGAAGCTTCCTTTCACCAAGTTTTTCCAGCATCTGGAAACCGTTCATAACCGGCATCATATTATCCAGCAGAACGACCGCGATGGAATGCGCGTTCGTTCTTAAAAGTTCAATGCCTTCTCTGCCGTTGCAGGCTTCCAGAATTTTATATTTATCCCGAAAAATTTCTGTCAGGATCTGTCTGCTGGACACATCGTCGTCAATGACTAATATTGTATCATATTTCATGTTTAAAATCCCATGCTTTCTTTTTTATTTTATAGGATGATGTCAAGAGCACCTTTGGTGGTACACTCATATCATATATTGCGATTGCAAGCACGCCTGCATATGGGGCAGAACAGGTGCGAGGCACCCTTTTGCCCCTCTGATCTCCATAGGAAATTGCGACCGGGTAAATCATTTCAGGGGAGAATGCGAAGCATTCTCATAATCGTCGCCGCCGGGCGACGATTTTTTATAGTTTGAGCATTACCACGCGCTTATTCCGCAGCTTGAAAATGACTCTGCTGACATTTGACGGAAGCAGATATTTGATGGTATTGATCGTAATAACGCTTCCTTCGTATGCGTTTCCTCTGACACAGACGGGATCTTTCATGTTCTGCTCCGGGTCGGTCAGGTTGGCAAGTTTGGATGCTTCCGCATCGAGTTCGGCCAGTTCGTGATCTTTTGCAACGATTGCGCCGTTGAGTTTTTTAATAATTTCTTCGGCCAGTTCCTTTTTGGAAGGAAGTGCCTTCAATATTTTATTCCATTCATTTTCCAGTGCGGACAGCTGATTCAGAATCTGTAATCTTTTATCCGCAAATCTGGCCTGTTCTTTATTATAGGTATCATTTCTGCCAATTTCCAGAACCGTCCGGAGATGAGAGCTGTTTCCGAGGTTATAAGTATCGACGCCTCTGACGGCACAGATCCGTCCGCCGAGCAGCATTCCCTTGCTTCCGGAAACGATAACTTTTCCCAGCGTATTAATGTTGCTGTTCATAATATAGTTGGCCTTGACATTTCCGCCGGCATTGATGTTGGCAGCTTCGAAAAAGCTTCCGGAAACCTCGCCGTCCGCTTCGATAAAACAGTCGTTTTTGGAACAGCTTCCCTTTTTGATCATGACGTTTCCGCCGGCAATCAATCTTCCGGTTTCCACGTTGTGCTCGATAATGATATCGCCCGTCGCTTTTATGTAACCGCCGGAATAAACGCTGCCGATGACATATACGGAGCCGTCGACTTCCAGTTTGCCGGTAACTGCCGTTACATCTTCTCTGACAACGATCATGTTGGAAATGATAATTCGGCCGTTCACAAATTCAAATTTACCGTTCATACGGGAAAGATAGGTTATACCGTCTTCGGCGATCGTAAAGCCGACGCCTTTCAGCGGATTTTTTTCGAGCCCGTTATTGGCATGGATTACTTCACCGAATACGTTCTGCCCGTCGTGCCCTTTTTCCGCCCGGTGGTAAACGGCTATTTTTTCACCTTCATCCACCATTTCAAAGGCTTCGATGTTTACATAATCAACACCGCCGTCCGGAAGCGGCGCAGGAATACGGGGAAGATCGAGTCTGACAAAAAATTCAAACCAGCCGTCCTTTCCTTTTTCGGCGGGCGTTCCTTCGGCAATCAGAATTTTTTCATTCATCCTTCGCTGGCTGATCATATTGGTTATCGCGTCCCGTTTGATTCCGATGGAAATGCCTCTGTTTTCAAGATCACGATAAATATCTTCTTCCGTGACCATATTACCGGGAATCCAGGGAATGTACGCATATGCCTTGTTACCGTTGTCCTCTACCGAAATGTTAAATTCTTTTTTCCGCAGGGCGCTGAGACTGGCGGTCAGGCTGTCGGTTTCGGCCGATCTTGTCGTTTTGGCGTTTGCAAGAAGCTCTTCCCGCTTTTTCTTCATATCGGTGCCGGAAAAGATAAGCTTGGCATAGGAAGACACGTCCAGACCTTCTTCCAGCCCGAGCCGGATTTCCCGCATCTGCCAGTGGTTGAACAGATAGTTTGTATAAAAAGATATTTTCAGCTTCTTTTCCAATCCGAGCCGGATTTCCTGCATCTGCATCCAGTTGTATTTCGCATCTGCGTATTTGGAAACATCCAGTCCTTCATACAACCCGATTCTGATTTCATGAATCTGCTGTGAATACATATCGTCTGTCAGCCATTGATCGAGCGGCAGGCCTTCTTCCAGAGCGAGTCTGATCTGCTCCAGTTCGCTGCTTTCAAAACCTCTGTCCAGGTAGGGAGTAAGATCGGTAGAAGAGTAGAAAGAAAGACGGATCTGTTTCATCGTGTTATAGCCGTAGGCCGAATCCGCATAGGCGGAAACATTGACTTTATCCTTCAGCCCCATACGAATCTGTTCCATCTGCATCCAGTTCAGTTCCGGTTTGGAATAAATGGAAACATCCAGACCTTCTTCCAGGCCGAGCCGGATTTCCTGATTCTGTTCTTCCAGATAGGATTGTTTATCCAACATTTGGAAGGGAAGCTTCGATTTTAGATTTTTCATGCTTTTTCCGGGCTGTATTTTGCCAGGGTTTGAATCGTTCATTCTTTTTCTCCATATTTTAATTATAATATACCCATAATATATGTATTATACAGGGACTAAGGAGAAAAGTCCACTGTTTTAAGACAAATTGAACAGTATTCCAAGCGCTGCGGAGATCAGAAACATGTAAACGGGAGAAATCTTTTTCTTTTTGAATGTCCGGTATAAGAAGCCTGTTCCGGATAACAGGAGAAAAATAATGATATAACGATAATTAAATGTGATATTATCGTTAATGCTTTTTATGCCGAAAAAAACGTTTAGTCCCATCGTGCATGCGGCGGTGAGAATGAGGGCGGCAATACCGGGACGGACGCCGGAAAGAAAAGCTTTTACGCCGTTATGACTGAGCAGACTGCCGATTACGGAGGCGATCAGGAAAATAATGATAAAGGAGGGCAGAATTACTCCCAGGGTTGCAAAAAAAGAACCGACGGCCCCGCCCTGTGATGCGCCGACAAAAGTTGCCATGTTGACGGCCAGAGGACCGGGCGTTGATTCGGAAACGGCGATAAAACTTAAAAATTCGTTTTCGGTGAGCCAGCCGTTATCGAGCACCGTTTCACGGATTAAGGAGATCATGCCGTAGCCGCCGCCAAAAGACACCGCGCCGATTTTCAGGAAGTGAAGAAACAGTTTCAGATAAATCATCTGCATTCTCCTTTCCTGCTTATTTTTTGCAGCAGATTGACGGATATGCCGATAGCGCCGCAGATCATGATATAAAATACGGAAGAAAAGCTGACTGACAGAAGGGAAAACATGATCATGAAGCCGGCGGAGGCCGTAAAAAGTATCATATTAAAGGGATTTCTCGGAAGCTCTTTCAGCATTTGCAGGCCTGCGGACAGAATCAGATAGATGACGCAGACACGGATGCCCTCGAATGCGTAATTCACATATCGAAAGGACAAAAATGTGTCAAAATACAGGGAAATCAAATAGATAATGACAAAAGACGGAATACATACCGCCAGCGTGGATGCGGCGGCGCCGCGGAATCCATCCACCCGGTAGCCGATATAAGTTGCGCTGTTAATGGCGACGGGCCCCGGCGTGGATTCTGCGATTGCGGCCATATTAAAAAAGTCTTCTTTTGTAATCCATTTCTTTTTGTCCACAAATTCGTTTTGTAACAGAGCGATCATGGCGTAACCGCCGCCGAAGGTGAACGCGCCGATTTTAAAAAAGGTCAGAAAAAGCGCCGCTGTTTTTTTCATAAAAATGTTCCTTTCATTGTTTTGCTTCTTATGTGACATGGTCCTGAATATATGGTAATATAAAAAACGTAGGAAAACAATAGGACGGGGTGATTTGATGAAAATGATATATATTGTGGAAGACGATGCGAACATCCGGGAAATTGAGACGTTCGCGCTGAATAACTGCGGCTATGAGACGAAAGGATTTGAATGTGCCGCAGACTTTTTCAGAGGAATGCAGGACGAAAAACCGTCGCTGATTCTGTTGGATATTATGCTGCCGGATGAAGACGGCATAACGGTTCTGAAAAAACTCCGTCAGGCGCATGATACGAAGAAGCTCCCTGTTATTATGGTGACTGCCAAAACAACGGAGATCGATAAAGTGAAGGGGCTTGATTCCGGCGCCGATGATTACATTACAAAACCTTTCGGCGTTATGGAGCTGATTTCGCGGGTCAAATCGCTTCTCAGAAGAATGGAACCAGAGGGGGAGGAAATGCCGCTTTTACTGTCGGAAATTGTGCTCGATACGGCGGGACGCACCTGTAAAGCGGCTGGCCGGCCGGTGGAACTGACTTATAAAGAGTTTGAACTGTTATCGCTGCTGATCAGGAATAAGGGAATTGTTCTGACGAGAGACGCTTTGATGGAGAAAATCTGGGGCATCGATTTCATCGGGGAATCGAGAACGCTGGATGTTCATATCAAGACGCTGCGGAAAAAGCTGGGAGATGCGGGGCGTCATATCCAGACGGTCAGAAACGTCGGTTATCTGGCGGATGAGGGAACGGAAAAATGACCAGAAAACTGAATTTGAATTTTATGCTCGTCATCGCGGTAGCCGTTTTTCTCAGTGTATTCTTTACGGCGGCCGTATCTTACAGGCTGCTGCAGGAAGAAGTTTTTGCGGATCTTTCCGCGGCGGCGGATATGATCGAAAAGCTGAATCTGGCGCAGCAGATGCAGAATGAGAAGTTTGCGGTGCAGGAAAGCGGGCTGCGGATTACCTGGATAGCTGCAGACGGAGCGGTATTATACGACAGCTATGCGGGCAATACGCTTCTGGAAAGCCATGAGGACAGGCCGGAGGTGGTACAGGCATTGGAGGACGGCGAAGGTAAAAGCGTCCGGAAATCCCGGACGATGGAGCGCAATATTTTCTTTTATGCCAGAAGAGTACAGGACGGGAGCGTTATCCGTATTGCGAAGGAGGCGGGGAGCATCTGGCATATTTACAGGAATATGCTGCCCGTCATTCTGCTTATTGCCGTATTTTCCTTTCTGGCCTCCATGTGGCTTGCCGGCTTTTTGACGAAAGTTTTCGTCAGACAGGAAGAGGCTCTGAAAAATGCCAGAATCAGACAGGAATTTTCGGCCAATGTCAGCCACGAGCTGAAAACGCCGCTGACTTCCATTTCAGGCTATGCGGAGCTGATCGCAAACGGAATGGCATCCGGGAAAGAAGCGCGGCATTTTGCGGAAGAAATCCATCGGAATGCGCAGAGGCTGCTCGCGCTGATCAACGATATCCTGCGGTTATCGGAGCTGGATGATATGCCGGAACACCAGTTCACTTTTGAAACGGTTGATCTGTATGAACTGGCGGCCCGGTGCATGGCGGTGATGGAACCGATCGCGGCCCGGCATGAGGTGCTTCTTTCCCTGACCGGAACGCCGCTCATGATCTGCGCGGACAAAGACCTGATCGAAGAACTGCTTTATAACCTGTGCGACAATGCAATCCGCTATAATCAAAAGGGCGGACACGTTTGGATTACCGTGACAGACCGGCTGATGGTACGAGACGACGGCATCGGCATACCTCCCAAATATCAGAAGCGTGTTTTTGAGCGGTTCTTCCGGGCCGATAAGAGCCGTTCCAGAAAAACGGGTGGAACCGGACTCGGACTTGCCATCGTGAAGCATATAGCGGAAGTGCATCATGCGGGTATTTCGCTGGACAGTGCCGAAGGTGTGGGAACGACGGTAAGCGTACAGTTTCCGGAGATTTCGTCGTTTCTTCCCGCGGGCAGCAGGGCAGGCAGGCGCATGGATATTTAATAGCATATGTAATATTTGAGCGCCCTGCCGATTTGCTATGGGGTTTCTGATTCCGGAGAAAAAGACCGGACGGATTCGGCAATGCTGCAGCTGTGTTTTACAATCCGGTCAAGTCCGTTGAGAAGATCGGCAAGGAGAAATCCCATGCCCACGCTGCATTTTCCTTTTTTCAGCCGTTTTTTATGATTTTTCAGTATTTTTTTGGAAATGCGTTCCTGTTCGCCCTGCAAATAGCGTATGTTATTGAAAAAGACAGGGGAAGGCGTTTTCCAATAGTCAGCCGTTTGTTTTAACAGGGTCAGGAGCCCGGCGCGGTATTCCATCAGCTCGTTTCTGGCTTCTTTTGAAAAACGCTGGTTTTTCTGTTCCATTTTGTTAAAGCAGGCCGTGACGCCGAGCGCATAGTCTGCAATGCGTTCTATATCGCCGACACAGTGCTGTAAAAGCGTCAATTCCATGAGATCGGTTTCCGTTAAAGAGGAACGGCTGATCCGGAACAGGTATTCGTTGATTTGGTCTTCATAACGATCGATATCATGTTCCAGCGCTTCCACATATTCCGCCTTTTCTTTCTGATAGTGGAGGAGCAGAGCGAGCGCTTCCCGGGCGGATTCTTCCGCAAGCGCCATCATGACGCCGGTAGTCTTCCGGCACTGATGAAGAGCAAGCGCAGGATTTTCCAGAAAACGTTTATCCATATTGGAAAGTGCGGAAAGCCTTGCCGGCGATAATTCCACATTGTCTTCGTCTTTGGAAGAAACGGAGAAGCGTGCGAGCCTGACCAGCCAGCCTGAAAACGGAAGCAGAACAAGCGTCGCAAACAGGTTGAAACAGGAATGGGTTACGGCGATGCCGGCGGGCGTGGCGGCCCGGTGATAGAAATCAAACGGCAGTACGAGGTGAACCGCATAAAAGCAGCCCATGAATGCAAATGTCCCGATCAGGTTAAAGTACAAATGAAGAAATGCCGCTCTTTTTGCATTCGGTTTCGCGCCGATGGAAGAGAGCAGCGCGGTAACGCAGGTTCCGATGTTCTGGCCCATGATGATCGGCAGTACCGCCGAATAAGGAATCGCTCCGGTGACGCAGAGCGCCTGAAGGATTCCGACGGAGGCGGAAGAACTCTGTATCAGGGCGGTCAGGACGGCTCCTGCGAGGATTCCCATGACCGGGTTGGAAAATTTAACGAACAGGTCGGCAAAACCCGGAATATCTCCAAGAGGTTTTACCGCGGAACTCATACTGTGCATACCGGACATCAGAATGGCAAATCCAAGAAGGATGCCGCCTGCATTTTTCTTTTTCCCGGATTTGCCGGACATCATAAGAATAACACCTGCAATCGCAAGGAACGGTGAAAAAGATTCGGGTTTCAAGAGCATGAGAACGGTATTGCTTTCTTTTATGCCGGTAAGGCTCAGGAACCATGATGTGACGGTGGTTCCGATATTGGCGCCCATAATGATTCCGACGGCCTGTTCTAAACGCATCAGGCCGGAATTGACGAATCCCACAACCATAACGGTTGTTGCGGAAGAAGATTGAATAACGGCAGTTATTCCTGCGCCGAGCAGAACGCCCTTTATCGGATTGTTGGTCATTTTGGTAAGAATGGCTTCCATTTTGCTTCCGGAAGCCCTGGCAAGGGTTTCGCCCATCAGGTGCATTCCGTAAAGAAAAAAGGCAAGGCCTCCGATCATTGTAAACAGATTAGTCAGCTGCATTTGTGAATCGCCTCTCTTTTTCGTTTTTTTTCAATATAACTTTGCCATGTAAAGTTCAGGGGATTCGTATGTAAAATATATGTAAAATTTGGGGGACCGCATAAGGGAGTTGACAACCCCCGAAAGCTGGCATAAACTATTTTTGTGCCGCAGAAGGCGGCAGGGCTGAAAGAATGATCTTCCAAAGGGGGAAGGATAATGACATTAGATCAGATTCCGATCGGACAGGAAGTTACGATTGTACAGGTAGGCGGCGAGGGGGAGCTTCGCTGCCGGTTTCTGGATATGGGCCTGATTCCCAGAACAAAAGTAAAAATACGTAAAATGGCGCCTATGGGCGACCCGATCGAAATAGAACTGCGCGGCTATGAACTTACAATCCGCAAGGAGGATGCGCAGAAAATAGAAGTGCAAAGCTGAAAAGGCTTTGGAAAAGGCATGGTTATCGATAACAGGTACATTTGGAGAAACGGACATGGTATACGCATTAGTAGGTAATCAAAACTGCGGTAAAACGACATTATTTAATCAACTGACCGGTTCTAACCAGCATGTGGGTAATTTTCCGGGCGTTACAGTGGATCAGAAGGTCGGGACGATTCAGGGGGAAAAGGGAGACGCGGTCGTAGATTTACCGGGCATTTATTCCCTCAGGCCTTACAGCAATGAAGAAATTGTGACGAGAGATTTCATTTTAAATGAAAAACCGGACGGTATCATCAATATTGTGGATGCCACTAATATTGAAAGAAATCTGTATCTGACACTGCAATTACTCGAAATGCACATCCCGATGGTGCTGGCGCTTAACATGATGGATGAAGTGCGGGGAAACGGCGGCACGATCGCGCTTGATAAGATGGAAGAACAGCTCGGCATTCCGGTGATTGCGATCAGCGCAATCAAGAATGAAGGTCTGGAAGATCTGATGAAGGCGGTCCGGGAAGCGGCCGGGAGACGGCTTTATCCGAAAGTGACGGACTTTTGTGAAAAAGGGCCCATACATAGATGTATCCATGCGGTCAGTCATCAGGTGGAAGACCATGCGGAGTTAATCAATATGTCTCCCCGTTTTGCCGCGAGCAAGATCGTGGAGGGCGACAGGGATGTCATCGAACGGCTGAAGCTGTCTCAGAATGAGCTGGAGCTGATGGAGCACAGCATCGTGGAGATGGAACAGGATAACGGCATGGACAGAAACGCTTCGCTTGCGGATATGCGCTATACGTTTATCGAAAAAGTATGTGAAAGCGCGGTGATCAAATGCCGGGAGAGCAGGGAGCATAAGAGAAGCGTCAGAATCGATACGGTACTGACGGGAAAATATTTTGCCGTACCGGCGTTTCTGCTCATTATGATGTTGATTTTCTGGCTGACGTTCGGACTGATCGGCCAGGGCCTGAGCGATCTGCTGGGGATGGGCATCGACGCGCTTTCGGCGTTTGTGGAAAAAATGCTGACGGCCTACGGTATCAATCCGGTGGTCGAGAGCCTTGTGATCGACGGGATTTTTGCCGGAGTGGGCAGCGTTCTGAGTTTTCTTCCGATTATTGTCGTACTGTTTTTTTTCCTTTCCATTTTGGAAGATTCCGGTTATATGGCCCGAATCGCATTTGTAATGGACAGGCCGCTTCGGAAGATCGGTTTGTCCGGCAAGAGCTTTGTTTCCATGCTGATCGGCTTCGGGTGCAGCGTGCCGGCCGTGATGTCCAGCAGAACGCTGTCTTCGGAACGGGATAAAAAGATGACGATCATGTTGATTCCGTTTATCAGCTGTTCGGCTAAAATACCGATTTATGCTCTGTTTACGTCGGCCTTTTTTCCGGATCATCCGGTGCTTGTGATGATGGGCCTTTATGTGCTCGGCATTCTGGTGGGGCTGCTTGTGGCGGTGGTTCTGAACCATACGGCTTTCAGGGGAAATTCCATGCCTTTTATGATGGAGCTGCCCAATTACCGTTTTCCGTCCGCAAAGAGCGTTCTTCTGTTGATGTGGGATAAGGCAAAAGATTTTCTGCAAAGGGCCTTTACCGTGATTTTCATCGCAACGATGATTATCTGGTTTTTACAGACTTTTGACAGCCGTCTGAATGTGGTTGCGGACAGCAGAGACAGTCTGCTGGCGCTGGTCGGCCAGTATATTGCGCCCCTGTTTACGCCGCTCGGATTTAATGACTGGCGCGTGGCGACATCCCTGATCAGCGGTTTTTCGGCCAAAGAAGCGGTGGTCAGCACGTTAAGCGTCCTGACGGGAACTTCGATGAGCAATTTAAGCGGGACGCTGGGAAGCATTTTTACGCCGGTTTCAGCGGTCAGCTTCCTCGCTTTTACGTTGCTTTATACGCCGTGCGTGGCGGCGGTGGCGACGATTAAACGGGAAATGGCCTCGGCCTGGAAAGCGTTTTTGATTGTGCTGATGCAATGCGGCGTCGCGTGGCTTGTATCATGTGTTATATATCAGGTGTTATGTTTTTTCGGATGATATTGTTTTTGGCGGGGGAAAGGCGTTTGTCCCGTTTCCGCCGATGACAGGAATATGAATCGTATAATGTGGAACCATACTTAGAAAGCCTCATAAAATAATGACAGAGACTGTTGCGGCGGCATAATTGGGAGGCTTAGGAAAGGTATGGTCATTGATATGAGTATTTTTTTCGGGCTTATGATTCCGTTTCTCGGCACGTTTGCGGGAGCGGCCTGCGTTCTTTTTATGAGAAACGGTATGAACGCGCTGTTGGAAAAAGTATTGCTTGGTTTTGCTTCCGGCGTTATGGTGGCGGCATCCGTCTGGTCGCTGCTGCTTCCGGCAATCGATATGGCACAGGGGTATGGGAAATTGGCATTTGTGCCTGCGGCGGCGGGTTTTGCGGCGGGGATTGCCTTTTTATACGGACTGGACAAAATGATTCCCCATCTGCACCCCGGAGGGAACAAACCGGAAGGCATGCGGAGCAGGCTGAACAAAACGACGATGCTGGCGCTGGCCGTCACTCTGCATAATATTCCGGAAGGAATGGCTGTGGGAGTCGTGTTTGCGGGCGTTCTGTCGGGAAGCCGGGAGATGACGCTTGCAGGGGCGTACACGCTGGCTGTGGGCATTGCCATCCAGAATTTTCCGGAGGGCGCCATCATTTCCATGCCGATGAAAAGTAACGGGACCGGAAAGAAGAGGGCTTTTGCCTATGGTATCTTGTCCGGCGCCGTGGAACCGGCGGCGGCATTTGTTACCATATTAATAACAAATGTTATAGAAAAGGCGCTTCCGTTTCTCCTGGCGCTTGCGGCAGGCGCGATGCTGTTTGTTGTCGTGGAAGAGCTGATTCCGGAGGCATCCGGAGACGGAGACTCGGACGGTGCAACGCTTGGATTTGCGGCGGGATTTCTGATTATGATGATATTGGATGTTGCACTAAGCTAGATTGAAAAATCATGCTGACGCACTGATTTTTCAATCGCGAATTTGTGCCTGCGGCTCAAAGTTCGCTAGTTGAGAGAATCTAAAACTTCACATGGAAGAATGCCTTGAAAAGCAGGCATCCTTCATCTTGATTTTGACTTGAGATTCTGCGAAGCGGAAACGATGATGCAAGAGAAAGGATACGGAAGAAATGAAGACTTACAGACTGAATTTAAATTCGATTGAACGGGTGAAGGGATTTGTATCTGCGATCGGCAATATGGAAGGATACTTTGATCTGGTTTCCGGCCGGTATGTGGTGGATGCCAAGTCCATCATGGGAATTTTTTCAATGGATCTGGCCAAAGAGGTGGAACTGCGGATACTGGAGACAAATGAAAAGATATCCGAAATTGAAAAAACGATCGAGCCGTATCTGATTCGGTAATGTTTGACTGCAGGACGGAAGGAAAGTACAAAAGCTATGAGACTGCTGCATTTGGCTGATCTTCATCTGGGGAAACGGGTTCATGATTTTTCCATGCTGGAAGATCAGCGTTATATTTTAAACCGGATATTGGGAATCATTGAGGCAGAACGGGTGGACGGCGTCCTGGCCGCCGGGGATATTTATGATAAAACGGTGCCTTCCGCGGAGGCGGTACAGCTTTTTGATGATTTCATAACGGAAATTGCAGGAAGAAACATTCCTGTTTTTTTAATCGGCGGAAATCATGACTGTGCGGAACGGATTTCTTTCGGCGCAAAGCTGTTTGCAAAAAGCGGCGTTTATTTTGCAGGCGGCTATCGGGGACGGGTGGAACCCGTTACATGCCAGGATACATATGGAAAGCTGGATATTTACCTGCTTCCGTTTATCCGGCCGGTCCATGTTCGTCAGGCGTTTCCGGACCTTTCGGAAAAAATCGGTTCTTATCAGGAAGCCATGCAGGCCGTCCTTTCCCACATTGACTTGGACAGAGGACGGCGGAATATACTGGTGGCGCATCAGTTTGTGACCGGAGCGGTGCAGGGCGGGTCGGAGGAATTTCAGATAGGCGGCCTTGATAACGTGGATGCCTCATTGTTTGACGCCTTTGATTATGTGGCGCTCGGACACATTCACAGGCCGCAGAAGGTCGGAAGAGAGACGATGCGCTACGCCGGAACACCCCTTAAATATTCTTTTTCGGAAGCGGCGCACCAAAAGGCGGCGGTCATCGTGGAACTGCGGGAAAAAGGAGATATTGAAATACGGGAAATCCCGCTTTTACCGCTCAGGGATATGCGGAAGCTGCGCGGAACTTATGAAGAACTGACGAGGCGCAGCGTATATGAGAATACGAATACCGAAGATTATGTACAGATTACGCTGACCGACGAAACGGATATTTTTGATGCGGTCGGGAAACTGCGCGTCATCTATCCGAATCTGATGAAGATGGAATACGATAACGGCAAAACCGGAAAAATGCCGGAAGGCGCTGCCGAAGAAGCCGCGGAGAGAACGCCGCTGTCTTATATGAAGGAACTGTTTTCCATGCAAAATGACAGATCCATGTCTTTGGCACAGGAACATTATCTGGAGAAGCTCGCCGGAACGGTATGGGAGGAGTTACTGTGAGACCGCTTATGCTGACATTATCGGCCTTTGGTCCTTACGCCGGGGAAGAAACAATTGACTTTACCCGGCTTGGCACCAGGGGCCTCTATTTAATAACGGGTGATACGGGTGCGGGAAAGACGACGATTTTCGACGCGGTTATTTTCGCCCTGTACGGAGAAGCGAGCGGAGAAGCGCGCGGCGCGGATATGCTTCGTTCCCAGTATGCTGCGGCGGAAACGCCGACGTTTGTCCGTATGGAATTTTCCTATCGCGGTGCAGTATACCGGATTACACGAAATCCGGAGTACCGCCGGCCGGCCAGAAAAGGGAACGGCTATACCAGTCATAAGGCGGATGCGGAACTGATCTGCCCGGACGGACGCATTGTCGTCAAAAACCGCGAAGTGACGAAGGCGGTAACGGCGCTTTTGGGACTCGATAAAAACCAGTTTACGCAGATCGCCATGATCGCGCAGGGAGACTTTCTGCGCCTTCTGTATGCCAGAACCGAAGAACGGAGTAAGATTTTCCGGGAAATTTTTCATACGAAGGCCTATCAGACCCTTCAGGAGCGATTGAAGACGGAGGCCGGCGCCTTACGTCAGGAATATGAGGAACTGGAGCGGAGCATCGATCAGTACCTGGAAGGCGTGCTTTGCAGGGAGGAAGCCTTTGCGGAACGGATGGAAAAAGTGCGGCAGAACCGGAGAGCGATTCCGGCCGAAGAAATTGCCGCGCTTCTCAACGGCCGGATTGCGGAGGAAGAAGAGCGGCTCGCGCATCTGCAAAGGCAGCTCGATGACTGTGAAAAGGAGCTGGAGCGGCTTCACCGGCTTATCGGACGGGCGGAGGAACGGAAAAAGCGAAAGGCGGAGTTTGAAGAAGTGAAAAAGCGGCTTGCCGGGCTTGGCCCTTCGCTTGATGCGCTGCGGGAGCAATACGGGGAGAAACAGCAGGCGTTTCAGGATTTTGAGAAAGAACGGCTAAGGCTCGATAAACGCTGCCGGGACTCTCTGGAACTATTGGAAAAGAAAGAAAAACAGGAGCAGTTTAAACGGCAGATCGAAAAGCTGAGGGAAGATGCGGCGGCGGGTGAAAACGCCTATAATCAGGCGGCGCTTCTCCACCGGAAGGCGAAGGAAAAATGCGACGGAATGGAACGGCGCTATCTGGACGAACAGGCTGGCATTCTCGCGAAACATCTGGAAGAAGGGGCGCCCTGCCCGGTCTGCGGCTCTCTCAGTCATCCGGACCCGGCAAAACCAAAGGAAGGCGCTCCTTCCAAAACGGCGCTGGAGCAGGCGAAACGGGACGTGGAGAAGGCCAATGCCGGCGTGCACAGGGCGAGCGAGGAAGCCGGCGCCCTGAAGGGAAGGCTGGAAAGTTTACTGGAGCAGTATCGGCTTATGCCCGCCATGAGCGAAGAGGAAGAAAAGGAAGCGGCGCTGCTTCGCTTTACGGGGAAAGAGGCTGCGGAAAAAGAATGCCTGCAAAGGGAGCAGCAAAGCCTCCGAATGCAGAAAGCGCTGGCCGAAATGGAAAAAGAATACCGGAACAGGGAAAAAGAATACGAACGGTATCAGAATATGAAGGAAACGCTGGAAAAACAGCTTGAAGAAGAGGAAGAAAACCTCACGGAAGACCTGGATGCGAAGAGAAATATTCTGGCGGAAAAAAAGCAGCGTATCGCGGACGAATGGCAGGAGCTGTACCGATGCGTGAAGACCAATGCCGGAATTGCACGGGATGTGGAAAAACAGGGGAAGCGATGCAGGGCGGTGCAGGAAAAGTGGAATCTGGTCGGGGAACTGTCGGGAACGTTTAACGGCAATGTGACCGGAAAAGATAAGATTATGCTGGAAACTTATGTGCAGATGACCTATTTCGACCGGATGATCAACCGGGCCAATACAAGATTTATGATGATGTCAAACGGCCAGTATGAATTAAAGCGTGCTGCGGCGGCCCAGAACATCAAAAGCCAGAGCGGCCTGGAACTGGATGTGGTCGATCATTACAACGGTACGGTACGGAGCGTAAAGACGCTGTCCGGCGGAGAAGCCTTTCTGGCGTCCCTTTCTATGGCGCTCGGTCTGTCGGATGAAATTCAATCCGCAGCGGGCGGCATTGCGCTGGATACGATGTTTGTAGACGAGGGATTCGGCTATCTGGACGAGGATGCGCTGGACCAGGCCATCCGCACATTACAGAGGCTTGCGGAGGGCAACCGGCTGGTCGGCATTATTTCCCATGTCACGAGCCTGAAAGAAAAGATCGGAAAGCAGATTGTCGTTACCCGGAAAAAGAGCGGCGGGAGCAGCACCGTTATTTTGGAAGAATAGGAAACGCATGGAGGATTCTTTATGGAAAAGAAAATTGCGATGAGGGTATCCCTCGTCAGTATTATCGTTAATCTGGTATTATCGCTGTTGAAACTGGCAGCGGGTATTGCGGCGTCTTCCGGCGCCATGATTTCCGACGCCGTGCATTCCGCATCCGATGTATTCAGTACATTTATCGTGATGATCGGGGTACAGATTTCCAGTAAACAGTCCGATGCGGATCACCAGTACGGGCACGAAAGGATGGAATGCGTCGCTTCCATTGTCCTCGCGGTCGTGCTGTGCATTACCGGCCTCGGAATCGGATACGGCGGGTTAAAGACCATATTCGGCGGCAATTACGAAACGCTTGTTATCCCCGGAAGGCTTGCGCTTGCGGCAGCCGTTCTTTCCATCGTCGTAAAAGAATGGATGTTCTGGTATACGAGGGCCGCGGCCAGAAAAATCAACTCCGGCGCACTGATGGCGGATGCCTGGCATCACCGTTCGGATTCGCTTTCCTCCATCGGCGCTTTATTCGGTATTTTTGGCTCCCGGCTTGGGTATCCTGTTCTGGACAGCGCAGCGAGTGTTGTCATCAGCGTTTTCATCGTAAAAGCGGCCTATGATATTTTCAAAGATGCGGTCGATAAGATGGTGGATAAAGCATGTGATGATGAAACCATACAGAAAATGCGGCAGATGATAGCGTCCCAGGACGGTGTGCTCGGAATCGATCTGCTCAGGACCCGTCTGTTCGGCAATAAAATTTATGTGGATATCGAAATTGCCGCAGACGGAACCCGTACATTGAACGAGACGCATGAAGTGGCCGAAAGCGTGCATCATAAAATGGAACGGAATTTTCCCGATGTAAAGCACTGTATGGTGCATGTAAACCCGTATCGGGGATAAAAATTTTTGCACAACCCATTTATTTGTGCTATATTATCTAGTAAGTTCAGGGGAGCAGACGGAAAGAGGCAGGGTTTTCCCTGTTCGCTGAGGATATATTCGTATGAGAAGAATATTGCATTTGGTTTTAAACAGAGTATTCATAACGGGTGTAATTGTATTGCTTCAGGTTGTTTTTTTCATACTGGAGCTTTTCCGGTGGGCGAACCATTATGTGGAAATTGCGCTTGTACTGCGGATACTCAGCCTGCTGATCGTCCTTTATCTTGTCTGGAGGCCGAACAATCCGGCCGTGAAACTGGCCTGGATTGTGCCGATTCTGGTTTTTCCGCTGTTTGGAGGTATTTTGTACCTGGCTTTTGGACATGTTGTCATTTCCCGCAGTCTCCGGAACAGCATACGGAAGACGGAAGAACTGACTAAGAAAAATATGCCGGGAAATCAGGATGTTTTGAGCAGAATCCGGAAAGAGAACCTGTCGGCTGCCAATCTGTGCGGATATCTGAACCGTTATTCGGGAACGGCGGTATGGGAGAATACGCAGACGGCTTATTTTGCGGACGGGCTTCCTTACTGGAAAAGGCTGCTGGAAGATCTGGAGAGGGCCGAGCGTTTTATTTTTCTGGAATATTTTATACTGGGCGAAGGAACAATGTGGGGAGAAGTACTTGCCATTCTGGAGAAAAAAGCGAAACAGGGGGTTGAAGTCAGGATAATCTATGATGATTTCGGCAGCGTATTACAGCTTCCCAAGCATTATGAACAGTTTATTGAGCAGAAGGGCATAAAATGTGTCGCTTTCAACAAGCTGATTCCGCTGATGGCGATCATTTTAAATAACAGAGACCACCGGAAAATCGTGGTGATCGACGGAAAAATCGGTTACACGGGCGGCATTAATCTGGCCGATGAATATATCAATTATAAGACGCTGTACGGCCATTGGAAAGACGCGGGAATCCGTCTGGAAGGAGACGCGGTCTGGAACTTTACGGTGATGTTTTTGCAGATGTGGAATATATCCCGCGATACGGATGCGGATTACGGCCGTTATCGTTATTATTTTCCGGAGAAAATGCACGGAAAGGGCTATGTGCAGCCTTATGGCGATACGCCCTTCGACAATGAAACGGTCGGGGAAAATGTTTATCTGAACATGATCGGCTGTGCCAAAAGATATTTTTATGCTTTTACGCCTTACCTGATTACCGATAACGAGATGTGCACGGCGCTGAAGCTGGCGGCCAAAAGGGGAGTGGATGTGCGGATTGTGACGCCTGGTATTCCGGATAAAAAGATGACTTACTGGCTGACCCAGTCCAGCTATCAGAATCTGATCGAAGCGGGTGTGAAAATTTATCAGTATACGCCGGGGTTCATTCATTCCAAATGCGTGTTGTGCGACGATGAAACGGCGGCCGTCGGAACCATTAATTTTGATTACAGAAGTTTTTATCATCATTTTGAATGCGGTGTTTTACTTTACCGGGCGGATGCGGTTCAGGAGCTGAAAAAGGATATGGAAAATACCTTTGCGGAATCGGAAGAAATTACGTTGGAATGGTGCCGGAAGAAATTCATGAAGATGAATGTGATCGGGCCCTTCTTAAAATTATTTTCCCCCCTGTTCTGATAAAAACCGCGGGAGCGGTCCGGCGTGGTCTGTTTTAGAAAGAGAGAGTGTTTTATGTTACGTTTTGTACAGGTGATTGTCCGTAATCTGCCGAGAATCTATATGATTCCCAAGATGGCGTATATGGCCGCGCATCCGGAGAAATATTCGGAAGAGAAGTGCTATGAATATGCCAGACTTGCGGTCAGGCGGATGACAGGAGCCGGGCATATCCGGACACAGGGATACGGCATGGAAAATCTGCCAAAAGAGGGCGGGTATGTTATGTTCCCGAACCATCAGGGAAAATATGATGCGCTCGGCATTTTATATACGCATAAAAAGCCCTGTACGATCGTAATCGACGACGCCAAATCTCATATGATTTTAACATCTCAGTTCATCGATATGATACGCGGGAAACGGCTGATGAAAGACGATGCGCGCCAGTCCGTCAGACTGATGAAAGAAATATCGGAAGAGGTTGCGGCAGGCAGAAGATATATTATTTTTCCGGAAGGCGGCTATGACCACAATCACAACAGCGTGCGTGATTTTAAGGCGGGCTGCTTCAAATGCGCCATCCGCGTGAAGGCTCCGATTGTGCCGGTTGTTCTGATCGATTCCTATAAAGTGTTTGAAGAATGGTCTCTCAGGAAGATAACGACGCAGGTACACTATCTGCCGCCGTTTCGCTATGAGGAATATCGCGGCATGACGACAAAACAGGTATCCGATGTGGTGCATGACCGGATACAGAAATATATCGCACAGGTGGCCGGCGCATGACGGAGACGGAATAAGAACTGAAAATCGCAGGCGGCCGTCTCATTGAAGTTTTTACAGAACGATTATCTGCTTTTCGTATTCGGTGCGGAATCCCCTGTGGTATTTATGTTCCGCGGCCAGGGCGTAGATGTGGTCCGCCCGGATGTCCTGCAGAAACATCCGCATACCGTTTTCGCTTTGTATGCGGCGCTTTGCTTCCGCCGGCCTGGAAATGAGCGGAAGAGACGCGTTTTTTTTCATGGCGGCCATGAGCGGGGAAGCCGTTTTGCGAAAGCCTAGAATCCTTCCGTAATATACATAATCCTCTGCGCGGAAGATATCCATGTCTGCCTGATAAATATTTAACAGGATATGCAGCAGGGCACGGGATACCCTCGTGTAGGTAAGATTTTTTGTTTTCACTTTTTCACAGAACGAAGAAAAGTCAGCACAGGCGGGCAGAAATTTGTGAAGCCGGTCGGAAAGGCCGCTGTCGATATCAAAATAGACGCTGAAATCCTTTTCCTGTTCCAGCACCAGTTTGTAGGAGAGCAGCGTCGAAAAATCTTCGGGGAGGAGCGGAAAGCTGTTTTGAAACTCCCGTTCCATAAGTTCGTAAGCGGCGGCCGGAATCTGCTCCTTCACAGAGCGGATGCCGTTTTTGCAGGAAATGGCCTCGCGAACGGCCAGCGCCGAACAGTACGGGCCGTCCAGCGTTTTGTCGTGATAGCCGGAACCGGTGCGTTTTACCGTATAGGGAATCATCGGGCTGTTTCTTTTTTTCAGCGCTTTCAGGTATTCCACGGCCAGAATATTATTCGGGGATTTTAACAGGGAAAGCGGCTGTTCCGGTTTGGGTGAGAGCATATGAAGGGCGTCGGTCCTTGCCTGCGGATAGGAAGCGCCCTCTTTTAACCGTTCTTTCAGAAGACGTTTGAACGATTCGTCTTCCGTAAGAAACGTATCGGCCAGATTCGACAGAACACCGATGTCGCCGCACTCGCTTCCAAAGCACAGAAAATCGACGACGCCCAGTCTGTCCAGGAGCGCGGCGGCGCCGGAAGCGAAATATTCCGCGCTGGCGGCCGAATAGTGGACGGGAAGTTCGATGACGGCGTCTGCGCCGCATAAAAGGGCGGCTTCCGCGCGCAGCGATTTGTCCATGACGGCCGGAAGGCCGCGCTGTACGAAATTGCCGCTCATCACGACGACCGCATAATCCGCGCCTGTAAGCTCCTTTGCTTTTGCAAGCTGCCAGGCGTGGCCGTTATGGAAGGGATTGTATTCTGCGATAATGCCGACGGTTTTCATAGGGAAGGTTCCTCCTGTTACGGAGCCGGGACGCCGGGCGGAGCATCGTTCTCTTTGGAGGCACGCTTCCGCTTCGCCAAAGAATGCAGCGGTGCTAAGCTCAAATGCAGCAAGCTGCCTTTTCGCCAAGTACCGGCATTCTTTCCAGAGCCTCCGCCAGAGAACGATGCTCCGCCCGGCATCCCGGCTCCGTAACATTTTCTGATACTTTTATAATATTTTTAGTGTAACATGAAAAACAAATGAAAAATAGTAGTTGACTGATATCCAGAATGTGGTATAATTTATGTGTGTGTAGACACATAATGCACGGTTGTGCGCAAATAACCCAATCAGTCATGTTACTAGTTAGGGACTGAAGGGAGGTCAGGTGTGGAATGTCGAACGTAATTGTAAAAGAAAACGAGACTTTAGACAGCGCATTGCGTCGTTTTAAGAGAAGCTGCGCAAAAGCAGGGATTCAGCAGGAGATTCGTAAGAGAGAGCATTACGAGAAACCCAGCGTAAGACGCAAGAAAAAGTCCGAGGCAGCAAGAAAACGCAAATACAACTAGTCATAGTATGTAGAACAAATCCCTGATTTTATCAGGGATTTTGTTATTCCGTAAAAAATTGCCGCAGCATGGAGCTGTTTTGAAACCGCCGCCGGGCGGCGGTTTGCTGTGTCGGGAATTTTTCACGGGATTCTTCTGACATACATTTTCGTTTTTCCTAATACTTATATTATAGAGGAATATGCGGGAGAGATGTATGTTGAAAAAAGGAAAAAAACGGATAGCCTGTTTGCTTCTGACACTTTGCCTGTGTGTCAATATGAGTCTGTATGCAGCGCCAATGACGGTACAGGCGGCGCCGGAAGTAACGACGCCTTCCTATGTGGTTATGGAGGCTTCTACCGGGCAGGTTATTTGCGAACAGGATGCGGACACCAGAAGGAGTCCGGCCAGCATTACGAAGATTATGACGCTGCTTATCATATTTGAGCATTTGAAGAACGGAAGAATCCGCCTGGAAGACCAGGTGACGACGAGCGCATATGCGAAATCCATGGGCGGTTCCCAGGTTTTTTTGGAGGAAGGGGAAAGCCAGACGCTTGATACGATGATCAAGTGCATCGCGGTGGCTTCCGGAAATGACGCCAGCGTGGCGGTAGCGGAATACATAGCGGGAAGCGAAGGAGAATTTGTCAGACTCATGAATGAAAAGGCAGAGAGCCTCGGTCTCCAGAACACCCATTTTGAGGACTGCTGCGGATTAACGGATTCCGATAACCATTATACTTCTGCCAAAGACGTGGCAGTCATGTCAAGAGAACTGATTACCAAATACCCGGAGGTGCTGAATTATACCGGTATCTGGATGGAAGACATCGAGCATCGCACGGCCCAGGGAACAACCACCTTTACGCTTTCCAGTACCAATAAGCTTTTAAAACAGTATGAATGGACAACGGGGCTGAAAACCGGCTCCACATCCAAAGCATTGTACTGTCTGTCGGCTACGGCCAACAAAGACGGAATGGAGCTGATTGCGGTGGTTATGGCGGCGCCGGACCCGAAGGCGCGGTTTGCGGACGCCATGTCGCTGTTAAGTTACGGTTACAGCGTCAGCCAGATGTATACGGACGAGAACAAAGACGCCCTGCCCGTTCAGAAGATAGAGGGAGGCGTGGAAGAACAGGTGAATCTGACTTACGCTGAGCCGTTCCACTATCTGGATACCGCCGGAAATAATCTGAACGATATCGAAAAGGAGATCAGCCTGCCGGAGGTCGTGGCGGCGCCCGTTACAGAAGGGGATGCCATCGGTGAAGCCGTTTATAAGCTGAACGGAAGCCGTATCGGAAGCGTCTCCATTCTGGCGGCGAAGACCGTCGAGAAAGCGGGATATACCGATTATCTGAAGAAAGTATGGCTGAGGTTTCTTGTGTTCTGATTTTGCGAATGTTTGTTTCTGCGGTTATACAACACGCGGCGGCTTACACAAAATCTTAGGATTGCAGTTTCCATATAATCTGTGCTATACTTTATGAGCTGCTTTCAATGGTGTGGGCTTTACGGCCGGGGAGGAAGGGGAATGGTTCCTGTAATACTGACTGTGTTCATAATCCTTGCCTGTTTTTTTCTGCTCGTTATGTATTATGACTGTAATCGGTTTGTAACGGTGGAATACGAGATCGAATCGCCTAAAATAACCGGAGAATGTAAGTTTGTACTGCTGTCGGATCTGCATAACAAGTCTTTTGGGGTGCAGAATCAGCGGCTGATCAGGAAGATAGAGGAACTTGCGCCGGACGGCATTCTTGCGGCGGGCGATATGCTGACGGCATATGAGAGAAAGAGAAAACATCATGTGGCGGTCAGTCTGATGCAGCAGCTTGGCGCGAAATATCCCGTCTATTACGGCATGGGAAATCATGAACAGCGCATCGGGCTCGACCGGGAAGCATTCGGCGATCTGTATGAGACGTATCTGGAAAATCTGCGTCAGGCCGGAATTGAACCGTTAATCAACGAAAAAGTCAGTCTGCCGGCCGTAAACATTAATATTTGCGGCCTGCAGCTTGACCGGTGTTATTATCAGAAATTTACGACGGCTTTCATGCCGGAAACATATATGACGGATATGCTTGGGAAAGCATCCGCCTTTCAGTACCAGATCTTGATCGCCCATAACCCGGAATATTTTGAGAAATATGCGGAATGGGGTGCGGATCTGACCGTTTCCGGGCATATGCACGGAGGATTGATGCGGCTGCCTTTTTTTGGCGGCGTCATTTCTCCGCGGCTGACGCTTTTTCCGCACTATGACGGCGGAAAGTTTGAAAAAGACGGCTCCGTCATGATTTTAAGCAGAGGTCTTGGAACGCATACGCTGCCGATTCGGATTTTTAATCCGGGAGAACTGATCGTGATACATTTCAGGCCGGCGCGCGGCGGGCAATAGAAAAAGGTGGACAGGCTATGGCAATTCCCGTGAAATTAGAGGTCTTTGAAGGACCTTTGGATTTACTGCTGCATTTGATCGATAAAAACAAAGTTGATATATACGATATTCCGATTGTAGAGATCACGGAACAATATCTGGATTATATTAAACAGATGGAAACAGAAGACATGAATGTCATGAGTGAATTTCTTGTGATGGCGGCTACGCTGATCGACATCAAATGCCGGATGCTGCTTCCGAAGGAAGTCAATGAGGAAGGCGAGGAGGAAGATCCGAGAGCGGAGCTGGTGGAAAAGCTGCTGGAATACAAAATGTGCAAATACATGTCTTATGAATTAAAAGACCGGATGGTCACGGCGGAGCGCAGCCTTTATAAGAAGCCTACGCTGCCAAAGGAAATCAGCGAGTACAGGCAGCCCGTCAATTATGAAGAACTGATCGGAGACATGACGCTTGCAAAACTGCATGAAATTTTCAAATTCATGTTAAAGCGTCAGGAAGATAAAATCGATCCCGTCAGAAGCACTTTCGGCAAAATCGAAAAAGACGAAATCGATATGGATATCAAAACGGTTTACATAGAAGATTATCTGAAAAGCCACAGAAAATTCAGTTTCCGGAAACTTTTGGAGAAACAGAACAGCAAAATGGAAGTGATTGTAACGTTTCTTGTGATTCTGGAACTGATGAAGGTTGGAAAAATAGCGATCGAGCAGGACGATATTTTCAGCGATATCGTCATTACTTCCAAAGAAGCAGTCTGAGAAGGCAGACAAAACAGGATGGAGAATTGGGATGGAAAGACAGAAAGCAAAAGCGGTTTTAGAGGCGGTTTTATTTACGATGGGCGAATCCGTAGAGATTGACAGACTGGCCGAAGTGATCGAAGAAGACCGCGGGACGACGAAAGCAATCCTGGATGAGATGTCGCAGGAGTACCGGAGCGGGGAACGCGGCATCGAACTGACCACGCTGGAAAATGCCGTTCAGCTCTGCACAAAGGGAGAGTTTTATGAATATCTGATTAAGATTGCCAAAACGCCGAAAAAGTTTGTGCTGACGGATACGCTGCTGGAAACGCTGTCGATCATCGCCTATAAACAGCCGATTACAAGGCTGGAGATCGAAAAGGTGCGGGGTGTCAGCTGTGATCATGCGGTCAACAGACTGCTGGAGTTCGATCTGATCACGGAAGTGGGAAGACTGGATGCGCCGGGCCGGCCGCTGCTGTTCGGGACAACGGAGCAGTTTCTCAGAAGCTTCGGCGTGAAATCGATTGAGGACCTGCCGGAGCTGAATCCCGTTCAGATGGAGGAATTTAAGCTGCAGGCGGAATCGGAAGTCCAACAGCAGTTACAACTGGATATTTGATGTATTGCATATCTGTGCGGCGCATATATATTAACGAAGAAGAATGGTTTCGGGTTAATATATGTGCGTTTTTTTTATGAATCAGAGGAAGAAGTATAAAGAAGATGAACGGAGGCGGCTTCCCGGCATCTGCCTCGGCCTTCTGCTCACGGCGGCGCTGCTTTTCGGCGCTTCCGGGAAAATGGCGGCGGTACGGGCGGAAACGACAGGGAAGGAAAAGGAGCAGCTGCAGCTCTATGCGCAGGCCGCCGTTCTGCTGGATGCCGATTCCGGCCGCGTTTTATACGGAAAAAATGAAGACGAGGCGCTTCCGATGGCGAGCACCACCAAAATTATGACCTGCATTCTGGCGCTGGAATACGGGAATCCGGATGATATCGTGGAAGTGTCTTCCTATGCCGCGGGCATGCCTAAGGTCAAGCTGTATATGCAGGAAGGGGAAAAATACCGGCTGGAAGATCTGCTGTATTCCCTGATGCTGGAATCCCATAATGATTCCGCGGTGGCGATTGCGGAGGCCGTGGGGGGAAGCGTGGAAGAATTTGCGGCGATGATGAACCGGAAAGCAGAGGAAATCGGTTGTTATGATACCTGTTTTATTACGCCGAACGGTCTGGATGCGGTTGTGGCCGAGACCGGACAGATTCATTCCACAACGGCGGAAGATCTGGCCAGAATTATGGCATACTGCGTGATGGATTCCCCGGAAAAAGAACGCTTTCTGGAAATTACGCAGACGCGGGAATACAGTTTCTGTGATGAGAGCGGGAAAAGAAGTTTTCACTGCAGTAATCACAACAGCTTTCTGAACATGATGGATGAGGCGGTTTCCGGCAAAACGGGTTTTACCAATCAGGCGGGTTACTGTTATGTGGGGGCGGTGGAAAGCGAAGGAAGGACTTTTACCGTGGCGCTGCTGGCCTGCGGCTGGCCGAACCATAAGACTTATAAATGGAGCGATATGAGAACGCTGGCGGACTACGGAATGGAACGCTATGCGTACCGGGATATATACGAGGAAAAGGAATTTCAGCCGGTTTACGTCACAAACGGCATTGCCGGAGGGGACGCGACCCCTTACGAGAACGCGTACGTGGAAGTAAAACTGGCGTGTCCGGCAGAGGAAAGCCTGCAGTATCTGCTCTGTGAGGAAGACGTGGTAGAGGTGAAGGCGGAACTGGAAGAGTCGCTGGAAGCGCCTGTACATGCGGGAGACGAGGCCGGAAGAGTCTCTTATTATCTGAACGGAGAGCTGATTCGGGAATATACGGTTGTTGCATCCGGTGAGGTGGAAGCGGTTGATTATCTCTGGATTCTCCGGTATGTGGCAGGGCTTTTTCTTCCAAATTAGTTTTCGGATTAAATTCCTGCATATTTTTGAATTTTTATCTGGTCGTTTTGCATAATTTATGCTACACTAGGTAGTGTGCGTTGTTGCGCGCCTTGCAGGCCGTTTTTTGCGGCAGCAGGATAAAACGTTTTAATTATTTTTAAAAAGATAAATGGAGGGCTGAAAAAATGAGTACTACTTCTCAAGCGAGTCAAAGAATCAATGCTTTGCTCGATGAAAACAGTTTCGTTGAGATCGGCGCGCTTGTTACGGCGAGAGCGACGGATTTCAACCTGAAACAGACAGAAACTCCTTCGGACGGTGTGATCACCGGCTATGGAGTAATTGACGGCAATCTTGTGTATGTGTACAGCCAGGATGCTTCCGTTTTAAACGGAACGGTTGGCGAGATGCACGCTAAGAAAATTGCAAACCTCTATGACCTGGCAATGAAGATGGGAGCGCCGGTAATCGGGCTGCTTGATTCTGCGGGTCTGAGATTACAGGAAGCGACGGATGCCCTGAACGGTTTCGGTGAGATCTACCTGAAACAGTCGCTGGCTTCCGGTGTGATTCCGCAGATCACGGCCGTTTTTGGAAACTGCGGCGGCGGACTCGCCGTAATCCCCGGACTGACGGACTTCACTTTCATGGAGGCGGACAAGGCGAAGCTGTTTGTCAACTCCCCGAATGCGCTGGACGGCAATACCATTGCCAAATGTGATACGAGCGCGGCAGCGTTCCAGAGCGAAGAAGCGGGAACGGTAGATGTTGCTGCCGACGAGGCTTCCATTCTGGCGCAGATCAGACAGCTTGTTTCCATGCTGCCTGCAAATAATGAAGACTGCGCATGGGAGGACTGCGCGGATGATCTGAACAGAGGATGTCCCGATATCGAAAACTGTGTGGGAGACACCTCCCTTGCCTTATCCCAGATCGCGGACAACAACCTTTTTGTGGAAGTAAAACAGAATTATGCGAAAGATATGGTTGCCGGTTTCATGAAATTGAATGGTGCGACGGTCGGCGCCGTTGCTAACCGCACGGAAGTATATAATGAAGAGGGAGAAGTTTCGGAGAAATTCGATGCGGCTCTGTCCGTAAGAGGTGCGGAGAAAGCGGCAGAATTTATCAATTTCTGCGATGCTTTTGACATTCCCGTTCTTTCCCTTACGAATGTGAAGGGATTTGCGGCTACCAAATGTGCCGAGAAGAAAATGGCGAAGGCTGTTGCAAAACTTACATATGCTTTTGCAAACGCAACGGTGCCTAAGGTAAATGTTGTGATTGGCAAGGCTTACGGAAGCGCTTATGTGGCAATGAACTCCAAAGCGATCGGCGCGGATATCACAATGGCGTGGCCGAATGCGGAAATCGGTATGATGGATGCAAATCTTGCGGCAAAGATTATCTGTGACGGACAAGGTTCCGAGGCGATTGAAAACTGCGCGAAAGAATATGCTGCTTTGCAGAACAATGTGACGAGCGCAGCAAAGAGAGGATATGTGGACCAGATCGTAGAGCCTGCTGATACAAGAAAATATGTGATCGGCGCGTTTGAGATGCTGGCGGCAAAGAGCGAGGGCCGTCCGGAGAAAAAACACGGTACAGTTTAGAAAGGATGATACTTAATATGAAAAAACTATTAGCAATATTAGGTATGATTACCTGTATGATCGGTCTGGCCGCATGCGGTTCCGCAGAAAATACCCCGCTGACCCCGGAAGAAGAGCAGATGCTTCAGTTCTATTCCCAGAATGTCGATGCAATTCAGCGAATCTGTGAAGCGGGTATGATAGAACAGAATGCGGACGACGAGGTCATTTATAACGGGCTGAAAAGTTTTGACAGCGCAATGACAGATATAGGTAGTTACCTGGGTACAAACGGCGGTGAAATTGAGTACACCGACGACAGCGATGATTATATCGTCAGAATTAACGTAAACGGTTCTGACCATAATGCCATTGTAGAACTGGTAGTGACAATGGAAAGCGGGACGGCTCAGTTTACGAGTATTGCAACCAATGTGGAATATTCGTTCGGAGAAAAAATGGAGAAAGCGGCTCTGAATACTCTGCTGGGTATGGGAACCGTATTCGTTGTTTTAATCCTGATCAGCCTGATCATTTCCCTGTTCGCTTTTATTCCGAAGCTTACGGAGAAAAAGAAAGAGCCCGCGAAAGCACAGGATGTAACAACGGATAACGTAGTTGCTCAGATTGCGGAGAAAGAGGAACTGAGCGACGATCTGGAACTGGTCGCTGTTATTTCGGCGGCAATTGCGGCATACGAAGGTTCCGGTTCCGCAGACGGTTTTGTTGTAAGATCTATCAGAAAAGCATATAGAAGATAAAGGGCGGAAAGCCTGACAGCAATGAAGCGCACAGTACAAAAATAAATTTAACGGACGGATTGATTCGTCATACCAATATTGTGCCTGCGCATGGCGGACGATATCCGCATGAAAGTATGCAGGCTGAGAGAAAGGAAGGTTATTAAAATGAAAAATTATACAATTACCGTAAATGGCAGCGTATATGATGTAGTGGTAGAAGAAGGTGCGGCAGGCGGCGCGGCTCCGGCAGCAGCTCCGGCGGCTCCCAGAGCAGTACCGAAAGCGGCTCCCAAAGCGGCAGCTCCCGCAGCAGGCGGTGCGGCAGGCAGCGTAAAGATCGAAGCGGGCGCGGCCGGCAAAGTGTTTAAAGTAGAGGCAAGTGTAGGACAGGCAGTTAAAAAAGGTGACGCTGTCGTAATTCTGGAAGCTATGAAGATGGAAATTCCTGTCGTTGCTCCTCAGGACGGCACGGTTGCAAGTATCGATGTATCTGTTGGTGACCCGGTAGAGGCAGGCGCGTTACTCGCTACTTTGAACTAGGTGTTTTTATAAATTACTACAGGAGGTAAAAACATGGCTTACATAGCAAATACGCTGGATAACCTGCTTCATCAGACAGCTTTTTTCAATCTGACGATTGGAAACTATCTGATGATCGCGGTGGCTCTGGTGTTTCTATTCTTGGCTATTCGCTTTGAATTTGAACCGCTTCTTCTGGTCCCGATAGCGTTCGGTATGCTGCTTGTTAATATCTATCCGGATATTATGGCGGAATACGGTGAAGGCGGTATGGGCGGCGGCCTATTGTATTATTTCTACAAACTGGATGAATGGGCGATTTTACCGTCTCTGATCTTCATGGGCGTCGGCGCTATGACGGACTTCGGTCCCCTGATCGCCAACCCTAAGAGCTTCCTGCTCGGTGCGGCGGCGCAGTTTGGCATTTTCGCGGCATATTTCGGAGCGATCGCGATGGGCTTTAACGATAAAGCGGCGGCGGCGATTTCTATTATCGGCGGTGCGGACGGCCCTACATCTATTTTCCTCGCCGGAAAATTACAGCAGGCAACATTGCTCGGCCCGATTGCGGTAGCGGCGTATTCTTATATGTCCCTCGTACCGATTATCCAGCCGCCGATTATGAAGCTTCTGACAACGAAGAAAGAAAGACAGATCAAAATGGCACAGCTTCGTCCGGTAACCAAACTGGAAAAAATTCTGTTCCCTATCGTTGTTACGATCGTTGTATCTCTGATTCTTCCGACGACGGCGCCCCTCGTTGGTATGCTGATGCTCGGTAACCTGTTCAGAGAATCCGGCGTTGTAAGACAGCTGACAGATACGGCATCCAATGCGTTAATGTATATCGTCGTTATCATTCTCGGTACATCCGTAGGCGCGACGACAAGCGCGGAGGCATTCTTAAACTGGGATACGCTGAAAATCGTTGCGCTCGGTCTGATCGCGTTCTGTTTTGGTACCGCGGCGGGCGTACTGTTCGGCAAGCTGATGTGTGTACTGACGAAAGGTGCGGTCAATCCGTTAATCGGTTCCGCAGGCGTATCGGCGGTTCCGATGGCGGCAAGAGTTTCCCAGAAGGTTGGCGCAGAAGAAGATCCTACCAACTTCCTGCTGATGCACGCTATGGGACCTAACGTAGCGGGTGTTATTGGTACTGCGGTAGCGGCAGGAACCTTTATGGCGGTATTTGGCGTCTTCTAAAAGAACGGAGAGAATGGCGCTGCCGTTCTTCCCGGATGCAAAAACGGCCGGGAAGAGCTGGAAAGGCCGGAGAAATAAGGATAATCTCAGTATATTGAGAATGTAGGGATATGAGAGATAATAGGAGGAGGAAATAGAAATGGCAGAACAGGCTAAAAAACCGGTTGGAATTATGGAAACCATTCTGCGTGACGCACATCAGTCTCTGATTGCGACAAGAATGCCTACCGAAATGATGCTTCCGATCGTGGAAAAGATGGATAAAGTTGGCTACCATGCGGTAGAGTGCTGGGGCGGCGCAACGTTTGACGCATCCCTTCGTTTTTTGAAAGAGGATCCGTGGGACAGACTCAGAAAATTAAGAGACGGATTTAAAAATACAAAATTACAGATGTTATTCAGAGGCCAGAACATTTTGGGATACAGACCTTATGCGGATGACGTAGTTGACAGCTTCGTAGAGAAATCCATTGCGAATGGTATTGATATTATCCGTATTTTCGACTGTCTGAATGATTTGAGAAACTTACAGGAAGCGGTTAATGCGACCAACAAAGTAAAAGAGAGAGAAGGCAGAGGCCATGCACAGGTAGCGCTTTCCTATACGCTCGGCGATGCTTATACGATGGAATATTGGATGAACATGGCGAAGAAGATCGAGGAGATGGGAGCTGATTCCATCTGTATCAAAGATATGGCGGGTCTGCTCGTCCCTTATAAGGCGTCCGAAATGATTTCAGCGATGAAATCCGCAACGAAGCTTCCGATTCAGCTTCATACGCACTATACTTCCGGTGTGGCAGGCATGACATATCTGAAAGCGGTGGAAGCGGGCGTTGATGTAATCGACTGCGCGATTTCTCCTTTTGCAATGGGCACTTCACAGCCGGCAACGGAAGTAATGGTTGAGACTTTCAAAGGCACTCCTTATGATACGGGTTATGACCAGAGCCTTCTTGCTGAAATCGCGGATTATTTCAGACCTTACAGGGATGAATGCCTTGCAAGCGGACTGCTGAATCCGAAGGTTATGGGCGTTGATATCAAGACGCTTCTGTATCAGGTTCCCGGCGGTATGCTTTCCAACATGGTAAGCCAGCTGAAAGAGCAGAATGCGGAAGACAAATATTATGACGTTTTAAGAGAAATCCCGCAGGTAAGAAAAGACCTGGGCGAGCCGCCGCTCGTTACGCCGTCATCCCAGATCGTAGGTACTCAGGCCGTATTTAACGTACTGATGGGCGAACGATATAAGATGGCGACAAAAGAAACGAAGGCGGTTCTGCGCGGTGAGTACGGCCAGACCGTTAAGCCGATGAATCAGGAGATCATCGACAAGGTTATTCCGGGTGAGAAGAGAATTACCTGTCGTCCGGCCGATCTGCTTGAGAACGAAATGGATAAGCTGGAAGCGGAAATGAAAGAATGGAAACAGCAGGATGAGGACGTATTGTCCTATGCGCTGTTCCCGCAGGTGGCGACCGATTTCTTCAAATATCGTCAGGCTCAGCAGGAAAAAGTTGATATGACACAGGCGGATACCAAGAACGGCGCGTATCCAGTCTGAATGCCAAAGCATTCAGACGAAAGTTCTGTGAAACAGAACTTCCGGTTTGAATCATCCAAGAAGTACCTCTGTCGAAAGACAGAGGTACTTTCATAATAAACATTATGAAACAATATTGACGAACTATCACGACAAACGCATGAGTAAATAAATTGTAAACGATCCATTTTCCTGCTACA
>CAJUDZ010000013.1 GCA_910584965.1 uncultured Lachnospiraceae bacterium
CCCACGTATCCAGCTTGGAAGGCTGGTGTTCTACCATTGAACTACACCCGCATAGTAATTATGTTATTTGCTTTTCAAATGAAATATCTTTAGTATGTTATCATATGAATGCCTGATTGTCAATCGCCATTTTTACTGCTTTATGCTTTTTTCTTTCCTTATTAAATAATAAAAGTATAATGCCAGTTTTTGTAATAACAGTTGATTTTTGTCGTTTACCTAAAGTATAATATTCTGTGGTATTATTTCAAATTAAACAGAAAAGAGGAATGAGATCTTGAAACAGTTTTTTGGCATGAGCCAGAGCGGTAACTTACAGGATGCCGTTCAGGGCCTGAACAACCCCCAATTAATTATGCTGTTATCCAATGCCGATCAGTTTGAGAAACACGTTGCTGAATTAGAAAAACTATATCCAAAAGTCCCAAGTATCGGATGTATTGGAATGAGTTATGATACCAAAATCGTAGAAAAAGGTGTCGGTATCATAGCATTTACCGAAGGTGTCAGCACGGCCGCTAATGTACTGGAAGAAGTGTCCACCATGCCGGTAAAATATATTGAACGGCTTCAGCAGGATATAAGAACCGTAAACGCTTCCTCCAAAGACACCGTCTGCATCGATTTCTGTTCCGGCAATGA
Source organism: uncultured Lachnospiraceae bacterium (assembly GCA_910584965.1). Taxonomy (GTDB): domain Bacteria; phylum Bacillota; class Clostridia; order Lachnospirales; family Lachnospiraceae; genus UBA3282. The sequence continues at coordinate 643 of CAJUDZ010000013.1, forward strand.
CGCCTGTGTGCTGACAACCATATACAGCGTATTAGGTCCGGAAAACATATCTCTTGTCGGCGGAACCGGAGATGCCGGATTAGTATCCGCGAACGGCAAAGTCTATCGTGATGCGGTAGCTTACGCAATCATCAAAAATAACAATGGCCGTGTAAAAGCATATAAAGAAAACATTTATCATCAGATGGGCAATTATTCTTTTATTGCATCCAAAACGGACAAGGCGAATTACCTTCTCGGCGAGTTGAACGGCCGCTCTGCCAAACAGGTATATCAGGATATTCTTCATGTAACAGAACAGGAAATTCAGACGCAGACCTTTAAGAATCCTTTCGGTAAAATCAACGGACACGATACCTGCATCATTTCTATTAAAGAAGTGACCGGAAACGCACTGGCCTGCTTCCGTCAGGTAAACGATTCGGATGTTCTCATTATGCTGGAACTTGGAGACTATAAAGAAATCGTGAAGGAAACTATCCGGGCAATACATAAAGATTTTCCCCATCCTTCCGCAGTATTTTCCGTCAACTGCCTGTTCCGGTATCTGATGTTCAGCGAAAACAACTATATGCAGGAATATTTACGGGAAATGGGCGCTTTAGGAAACCATGTCGGTTTTGTCGGATACGGAGAACACTATAACAACCGGTTCGTAAATCAGTCCATGACATGCGTTGCGTTTGAATAGGGAGGATGAACATGTTGTTTAAAAATAAATCTCACAATAAAGAAAAAAGCCTGAGTCCGGTACTTCACGTAACGGACAGTCTGAAAACATACCAGCAGGATCTTGTCCAGAATGAAGTAACCGCTTTGAAAGAGCTCAGCCTCGTAAGCAGTTCCTTTGGCCAGGTTCTTTCCGAAGCGGATAGTTTTCAGCGGACATTGCAGGATTTTGACCAGACTTTTTCCAATATAAACCAGGTATCCAGCCAGTTTGCCACCGTTAAAGAAGATATTTCCCAGTCAGTTATTCAGGCTCAGAGCGGTGTGGAAGAATTGAAAAACAGCTCTTTACAGGTAGAGGCTTCTTTCAGCGCAATGGACAGTACTTTTTCGGATTTCCAGTCTTCCGTCAAAAAAATCAGATCCTATATGAATAAAATCGTATCGATTGCAGAGCAGACCAATATTCTTGCGCTGAACGCATCGATCGAAGCGGCCAAAGCAGGAGACCGTGGAAAAGGATTTGCGGTTGTAGCCAATGAAGTAAAATCGCTGGCCGATGAAATCAAGGAACTTGTCGCAGAAGTAAATACGGGAATCAACGATGTGGAGCACGGAACCGAAATGTTAAACGCCAGCATCAATACTTCTCATCAGGCGCTGGAACAGAGTCTCGGCAAAGTGGATGAAACTTATGGAATGTTTAATAATATTACCGAAATAGCGGAAGAAGCCACATCGGTTCAATCGGAAATCAACACCGTTATCGATGAATCAAAAAGATCTCTTCAGACATTGTGCGGCTATTTTGACAAAATCAAAAAACAATATCAGGATGTCGTTCATCATATCAATAATGCAAGGCTCTTAGGAACTACAAAGAGCAGTATGTTTGAAGATGTCGACAATATGCTCTCACAGATTCCGCATATCATCAGAGATTATATCGGAAAATAAAATATGATGGTACAAAAACCCATCGGAATGCTGCGTAAACTCATTCCGACGGGTTTTTTAATTCCACACAAAGGCAGGTCCAACCGCCTATTTGTGTTCAGCCTTATAGGTTTCTACATCAGCAAGCAGCCTATCCCAGGCTTCTTCATGATCTACATAATAAACCGGGCATTTTTTTCCGCCGCAGTCATAATGCCGCAAAATATCATCACTTCCCAGATCGTATTCCTGCTCCAGCCATGCCAGCAAATGCACCAGAGAATCGTAAGTCTCCTGTGTAAACTGCCCGTCTTCATCCAGATAGCAGCATTCGATCGAAATAGAATCTTCATTTCTTGTCATGACCGCATAAGCCTGTTCATCCAATGGCATACACTGGACGATTTCACCCTCATACCCAATGATAAAATGCGCGCTGGCTGATCTTTCCTGTGTCTCGGCAAGATTTGCAAAATAGCTTCTGTTTTGGGATGCGCTCGTTCCGGGATTCGCCGTATAATGCACAAAAATACTGTTCACCTGAGGAAGTTTTGTTCCCGGTCTCGAAAAATCATTGATTTCCAGAAAATCCTCGGAAATGGCCGGTGCAATGATCCCACGCTTTTCTTCTTCTACCGGAATATTGTTTACGACCGGAATGTTCCTGTGTTTCGTATCTTCTCTTGTGTAATCGTATACCAGATCTACCGCCATATATGCGATCAGCAGACATAACGCGATCACACAGACTGCTGTCGTCCGATACAGATATGTACGCCTTTTCTTAGCTTTTCGGCGTTTCCCGGGCTGAACTCTTCTGCGAGGCTCTTCCCAGTCCTGGCCGATTAAATCTACATCCCACTCCTCTTCAATCCTTCGTGCCGCTCTTTTCCGCCTAACCGGTTCTTCCGCTCTCCTCCGGCTGATTCCGATCGGTTCCGCTGTCCGGGGACCCGGGTCATAAACGCTTACCTCTCTGCGTCTGGCCGGTTCGGCGCCTCTTCCCGCTCTTTCATTCCTCCGGGCCACGGCTCCGTTCCTGCGCCCTCCGTCCGTATTTCGCTCTATCCGAGGCATTTCCCTGTTTCGATTTCTCCTGTCCGGATATGCTTCCCGCTCCGGGTACAGGTCGATGATATCCACATCACCCGGCCGTCTTCTTCCGTTCCTTTTCGGCGGCCTTCTCTTCGGCTGGTCCATCTCCCATAACGCAATTTCCGTTTTTCGCTTCTGTACGCTCCCCTGCACGATATTTCCCACCTCTGTACATAACTTTCTGCCTGATTTTCCGAACTTATTATAGCAGTTCTGTCTTTAAAGTTTCTCTAAAAATTTACATAATTTTTTATATTCTATTATATTAGAGCGTAAAATGGGCAAAAATGTTTCAAAAAAATCTTAATTTTTTCTTAATTCACTAATTTTGGATCAAAAAGTCGTCCTCTCCCAGGTATTCCAGCACATTGTTATATAATGCCGTTATCGTTTCTTTGGTTTCCGAACAGGAATATAACGGGCCAAAAAGTGTTTCCATTTCCGATCTGCTGAAGCTGATAACCTCATACTGCGTTTCCGCCGGGTCCGGGTGTGTTTCTTCATCCGATTTTCGTATATCATAAATCCGTATATTACAAATCTCCAGATTTTCTACTGCCGAAAACATAAGGACCGCCTCCAGAAACGGTATATCCGAATCAGCCTGGAACGCATGATCTTCCTGAATCCGATAGTGAAGCGTTGCTTCGTATGGTTCCAATGTCGTTTCCAGTTCCAGATACTGATAGCTGAGTCCCGGAGCCGCCGGCAGACAGCCGGCTATTTTGGATACTCTGACATTATCGCCCACATAGGCCGTTCGATTTTCCACCAGCGTACTTAAAATTTCTTCCACCGCTTCCCTGCTCATATACAGCACGATGACGGAATCCGCAAGTTCTATCAGCGATTGGTTCATCCAGGAAAGCTCCTTCCTGACTTTCGGGTCCGCCTCCGAATAATCTGCCGGGATATACAGATAGCAGGACTGTTCGGCCGGCAGATATATTTGAGAAACTGAAATCTCTTCAGGCGGCAGATATACTTCCGAAACCGCAGTCTCTTCGGCCGGCAGATTATAGTTATGAATTTCATCTTCTTCCGCAATTTCATCCTCTTTCAGAGATTCCGTATCGTCCAACATGATGGGCTCATTGTAATCTTCATTTTCCTGAAAAGGCAGATTAATCATATCTCCGCTCACCAGTTCTGGCGCCGGAATCGCTTCCAGCCCGCCGGAAGCCTCCAATGCCGCAGTATTATCGGCTTCTTCCGCTTCCGGTAAATAATCGACAATTTCTCCGTTACTGTCCGTTCCGGGCACTCCCGCATTCTCTGCGCCGTCCTCGTCGCTCACCTTCCCGGATTCATAATAATGATCCGTTATCCCGACCGTTTCCCGGCCCGTATCCAAATAGCTGTTTGGAGGTAAGTCCGCATCATAGTTTCCGAAAAATACGGCCTCTTTTCCTTCTACAAAAGTAAGCCGTGCCGCTGTCTCATAATACAGCTTACAGAAACGCCCTATTTCCAAACCGGAATCCCTATGGTAGACGATAATATCCGTTCCATTCTCACTCCGGTAATATGCTGCTCCCGCAAAGGTCTCAGGAAATGAAATCTGGAAACAGGATGTCGTCACGGTCAGAGAGTCTTCTTCCAGCGGATAGGCGCCTTCCGGAACCGAATCCGCCCGTGTAAAAGTCAGTACGATGACCGCTGCTACCGCCGTAAATACCGGAATCAGGATAAATGCCAGCTTATGAGGGGACTTCGCAATCCTTCGGATTCTTTCCTTCAAATCTTTCGGATCCTCGGTCATCGTAGTTACCGTACATACAATATCCACGGCTTTCGTCTTTCTGGTCACCAGCGAAACAAGGGTTTTTCCATAAGCAATCCTCTCTTCTTCCCCAAGCAGGCCGATCGCCGCTTCATCACACGCCAGTTCACAATCCCGCTTGGACAAAACGGCGGCAAGCCAGACGAGCGGATGAAACCAGTATACCGCCAACAGCGTGCAGCGAAGCGCCGACCACCAAATGTCCTTCTGCTTGTAGTGGCAGTATTCGTGTGCCAGAATATGCCTGATTTTGTCCTCATCTTCCGTCACATTTTCCGGCAGATAAACGGCCTCTTTGCCCGGCAGACCATACAGGCAGGGCGAGGGCAGTTCTTTCGCCATGTAAACGGGCAGTCCAAAATCTTCTCTCTCCACTCTGCGACGGGTTTCATATAATTTTTTCTTAAAGCGGATGTTGACGGCCGCCATCCATCCTCCGCTTACTATCATGCCCAGATGCCAGATTTTCTCCATCAGCTCCGGCCAAATGGTTTGTTCAAGCAAATACGTAACAACTTTTCCGTCCGCACGCTCTTCCGTCAGAAAGGGCAGCCCTTCCGACGGCAGGCTTCCCTGTACGAGTTGTTCTGGCGGCTTCATATAATTTTGTGCCGCTCTTTCCACCTGTGCCGTCACATTTAAAACGCTGTAATGGCTCTCCGGCAGCAGATTGGGAATCAGCATGGTAATGCCCGGCATAACCAGTCTGACTGCCACAATCAGCCAGAGCGTATATTGAAGTTTCGCGCTGATTCGTCTTCCGCACAACTTTCTGAGCAGGACAATGCACAGAATCAGCACAGAAGACGTTATAATTGCTTCCTTCATGACAAGCGCCCCTTTTCTTTTGCATTTTCTTTTTCTGCCTGTTCCAGCACCTTATACAGTTCCTCTATTTCCTCCCGTGTCAGCGCTTTATCTTCCACCATGGCGTTGACCATCATCCCGATGCTTCCCCGGTATACTTTATCGAGGAATCCCCTCGTCTCCCGGATGGAAACTTCATTTCTGGATACGGCGGGAAAAAACTGCTTCGCGCGTCCCATGATACGGTAAGAAACAGCGCCTTTTTTTGTCATGCGGTTCAGCATGGTAATAATGATATGCTTATCCCATCCGGTTTTACCCTGTAACTGTGCCGTCAACTCCATGATTGTGGCCCCCCCCTCCTTCTCCCATAACACATTCATGATTTTCCATTCGCCGTCCGATAAATTTACGTTTGTCATTGTCCCTCCCCTGCTTCCTGTGTACTCGTCATATCGTATACCGTCCGGCAAAGCGCCGTCGTTCATTAGGTATACCGTTGTATACCCAATATATCATGATGGTATACATGTGTCAACCTTTCCGCTGCAATTACAGCAATTTCCCATAGAACAAAAAAGCGGGTATTATCCGTCACTTTACCCTCAGTGGACAGGGTGTGTATCCCCTTATTCACTGAGAGTACTCTCCCGAATAATACCCGCTTCTTATCTGTAAGTTTTTCTCCTATACGAATTTCATTTTTCCCCGGAATGTCACTTTTTTCTGTCCGGCTGTAATCTTTCCGATCTCATAACAGTCATGACAAGCCCCGACACTCTGCATGACTTCCTCCTTTTTCTCCTGTGAAACAACGATAATGAGCCCGACGCCGCAGTTGAAGGTGGAAAGCATCTCCTCATCCTCAATATTCCCCATCCGTTTCATATAACTGAAAACCGGCAGTACCCTGATCTGCGGCAGCTCGATTTCCGCGCACATCCCGTCCGGAATAATCCTGCACAGATTTCCCTCGATGCCGCCTCCCGTAATATGCGCCATTCCGCTCACTTTATCGCTGATCTTTTGAATCGCTTTATAGTAAGGCGTATGGGGCTTCATAATCTGCTCGATAAACGTTTCCCCCGCCACCTTATCCAGTTTCATCTGCGGCATCCTGTCCATCAGCATTCTGACGAGGGAATAGCCGTTTGTATGCAGTCCGTTGGAAGCGACGGCCAGTACCGCATCGCCTTCGCAAATCGCCGAACCGTCAATGACCGCCTTTTTGGAAATAATGCCTGCGATGCTGGAAGTCAGAATATAAACCCCTTTTTCCACAACCTGGGGTTGAACGGAAGTTTCCCCGCCGACCAGTGCACATTCGTTTTCCCGACACGCTTCGGATATGCCCCGTACAAACGATTTAATCGTCTCTTTTTCCGCATTCCCGCAGACAATGGTATCCAGAACCGCCAGCGGTTTTGCGCCCATCACCGCAATATCGTTCACAAGATGATTGATCATGTCATGGCAGATGGACTCACAATACCCGTACTCCATCGCCAGTTTCTGCTTGGAACCCGGTTCTTCGGCTTTCAGCACAAGCACCGGATCGGCTGTTTCGGGAAAATGGATGTCGTACAGCGACGCAAAAGGACCGAATCCGTTTAACACCCGCACATCCTCTGTTTTCAAATATTCCGCCATTTCTTTTTTCATGGCATCCGTATAGGAAACATCCACACCGGCTTTCCGGTAAGAAAAATTCTCGGCGCTTTTCTCCTGTCCGGCCAGGATTTCATCCACTGATACATGCAGAAGCCCGGCCAGTTCCACCAGCATTTCCACATTGGGAAGCGTTCCGTTCTCCCATTTGGATACCGCCTGAAAAGACACTTGTAGTTTCTCCGCTACCTCCGCCTGCGTCATGCCCGCTTCTCTTCTTTTTCCCGCGATAAAGTCCGCAATCTTCTTATTGTCAAGCATCCGGGAACCTCCTTTCACAATAAAATCACTTCTTATGTCAGCGTAACATTACCCATCCTTCCCCGCAATAACCGGATTTTTGAAAATCAGTCCCGGACTCTACTGCCCGTTGATATCTTTCCGGACAATACCCTCCGTAGACAAGGGACATTAGTCCTCTTGTCCGCGAAAAATATCAGCCGTTCACGTCCTCCCAGGGAACGAGAACCTCTATCGCTCCATAACCGTCCCAGGCAATCTGTCCAAAGTCATAATAAAAAACAATACCCTGCTCCGTCAGATAAAAGCCGGAAGCCCATCCGCCTTCCCGTTCCGAGCGCAGCCAGCTTTCCCCCGCCGTCTCTTCATACGTTGAACCTTCAAAAAATTTATAAAAACCCTGTTCTTTCTCAAAAGCCCGGTCAATCAGCGCAATCCAGTCTTCCTCTTTTATCTGCGGCGCAATCTGCTCTAAACCCGTCTCTTCCCCCGTTTGGACATCGATCGTATAAGCGTATACCGCCGGAAATGCGCTGACGCCGCCCGAATAATGTTCTCCAAAGAATACGAGACTGCAATAGTCTTCTTCCAGATAAGTCAGCGCCCTAAATTCCATGGAATCGTGAGGATAGCGGCCATACTCGTAATTTTCTCCCGCCGTGGCGTACATCGCAGACTGTTCCCCATTCCTCTGCCAGTCTCCCACGATTTCCTGTTCCTTCTCCTGCAGAAACAGATTTACTTTTTCCGCGCCGCACCATGTTTCGTCCAGGAGGAAGTTCCGGTAATGGTACCGGTAAATATCCTCTCCATTCCTGTCCTGAAACAAATTTTCCGTCTCCGCCGTTTCTCCATACTGCTCTGCCGGGTAAGCGCTGCACGTCCGCCAGAAGTTGTCCGTGGCATGAACTTTCTGCTGATCGGCATCCATCGTACTTCCTGTTCCCGGATAACCGGCTTCTTCTTCTTTTTCTTCCTCCGGGTAATAATCGGCCGTATACGCCGCCTGCTCTTCCGGAAACACCTGATATCCCACATAAAGATAACGAACCGGTGTCAATGCTTCATTTTCCGGGCAGAAAACGGAAACACTGTAACCGGAAAAATACCGCTCATCGCTCAAAGGCGTCCTGTATTCCCCCGCATAGTTCAGATATAAAATTCCCTCCTGACTATACCACTCCCTTGTTCCGTAATATAGAATGCCAAAAGAAGACTCCCCTTCCCACCGGGCAGCCGTTTCCGCAAGCGGCATCACGGAAACCGCTTCGATCAACGGTTCCAGATCCTTATCGGCATCATAAGGCACCCCGGCTGCTCCATGCAGATATATCGCGATTTCACGGGAAACACCGGCGGGATAGCTGATCAGATAGCTGTCCACATAATTGCCTTCCTTATCATACCCATACAGCATCGTATCGAATGACCGTATCGTCCCGTCCGGTGCAAAATGCAGATTAAAGCTGGTCGCCAGGCATAATGTTTCCGGCAGTTCTACCTTCCTGCGGATATCCTCCAGAATCCCTTCTATCCCCGTTTCGTATATGTTATCATGCCGCAGCGCCGTACTTTTCTTATCCTGTAAATCTCTCAGATACCAGGAAAGCTTTCCCTGATATGGTATCGCGCTTCTTACTACGAGAAAGCTGCCGGACAGCGTCACCGCCGCCAGCAGAAAACCTGCCGCCGTCCTGTATGCTTTTTTCCGGAAAGCAGGAACCATTGATAGTTTCAAATCCAGAAAATCCGTCTCTTCCGGCGGAATTTGCCGCAGATCAAGCACGATTACCGTCTTATCCCGAAGAAAAATCTGACAATACTTTTTCCTTCTGATATACCATTTTACATGTTCCCCCGCAAAGGTTCTGACCGTTTGCATGCCGGTTCCGGTACCGTCCGCTTCCGCCTGATTCCATCCGCTTTCCGCCCCGGTGACCGCCAGCATATTTCCGTCCGCCGTAAACGCACGAAAAACCGAGAGAATTTTATGCCTGTTATAGCCTGTCCACAGCCAGAGCCCATAACAGAACGCACAGACCCACCAGAAGAGGCAGCAAAGCAGAACCGGCACATTTCGGGAAATCCGCCCAAACTGGCAGAGCGAATACAAATGATACCAGGTCACGCCGTAAACAGCCAGATTAGCCGGTCTCGTGAATATATGATACACCGTTTTCAGGAAAAGCGACGCACCGCTATTGGCGGACGACAATTCCCCTGTACTCCCATGTTTTTCCTTCGTCCCGCGATTCGTATTTGGCTTTGCTTCCTCCATATTCCGAATATTCCTCCATTCCCACATACAGACATAAAACGCCGTCCCTTTCTTCCGGCGCATAAGCCATGCAGTAATAATCCGGCACTTCCGGAAGGTTCTGTCTCTCCCATGTCTTTCCGCCGTCCTCTGTCCGCCAGATGTCCGGCGTCTCCGAATCCCGAATGGTTAAAAATCCTACCCTGTTATTGATAAATACCGCACCTGTTGTCAGAGAATGCCCTTCCGTCATCGCATCCGGTCCGGCCGGCCCCACATACTGCCATGATTTACCGCCGTCCGTCGTATGAAATAAAATTGTTGTTTCCTGCCAGACGACCCGTTCTCCCGTAAAAACCAGAAACCCTTCCTGCCCGTTCTCCGGAAAATCCACATAAATCTTCCGGCCTCCGAAATAATCATATGTCACGACGGATTTTTTAAAGCTCCGGCTCTCCTCTTCATAGAAGACAACGGAAAAAGGAACCGTATTGCTTCCGCCATATGCAAAGACAATCTTTTTCTCATCCACCTGATAACTGCCCGCCTGTAAGGAAGTCTGTTTACCGTCCATTTCGTCTCCCCGACCGTATAATTCTTCCAGTGTAACCGGCACCTCCTTCCATACGCCGTCCGCTCCGCTGACCCGCAGCATCCCTTCTTTCGTATCGACCCGGTAAGCGTTCTCCGATAATGTGCCTTCGAATAAACCGTTTATTTCCGATTCCCCTGTTCCATTTGCCAGATCGATTTCCGGAACGTCCCCAAGCATCTCTTTTACGGGTTGTTCCGCCTGCCTTATATACGCCTCCAGCACATCCTTCGTCTCCGCAATTCCTTCCAGTTCGAATACATAGTCCTGCACCATGCGGATTTTTACCGCCCAGTTAAAATATGCATAATAGCCGTCGTTTTTCCGCGCAGCCTGCGACTTTCCGCGAAGCTCCTCCGGAAACTGCATGAGTGTCTCTTTTTCATACCCGATATAATACCGGAATATAACCGCAAAAACCGCCTCATGTTTATCCCCGGCCAACAGCCGCCGGGATACGATGTCCAACTGTGCATTCCCGTATTCTTCCGGGTTCCACTGAGCCGCCCATTCCTGATCCGTATAATAGGAAAGATACCGTTGCAACAGCAGCGGAATGGCCTCTCCATATCTGTCCGCATCTTTTAAGCGAATCTGCCAGGGGCCTTCGGCTGCATAGGGCAGTTCATCAAATTCTTTTTCCTCATAATCATCTTTCCCCTGAAATTCTCTGTAATAAGCATCTTCGGGAAGCGGCTCCAGTTTTGTCATCTCATCGACCGCTGCCTGTGAAAAGCTTTCCGGCAGTTCATATCCATCATAAACGGAACTTTTCGGCGCTCCGTTTTCATCATAGCCGTATATTTCCGCCTGTGCCTGTTCCCGCCTTATCCGCATACCCTGATACACCCTGTCTCCGATGCGGTAAGCGGTAAAAACGGCTTCCGGAAGCAATACCGCGATCACGGCATACGCCAGAAAATCCCATTTTTTATTTTCGTTCATAATCGCGGAAATTCTCGCCTTCATCATCCGCTTTCCATGATAAAAATAGGCGGAATAAACCTGTCCCGCCATTCGTTCCTGTTCCAGACACTGCAGTAGCGCGGCGGCATACTCCTTTCGCTCCGAAATGTCCCGGCCCTCCACAACCGCTTCGTCACAGGCCGTCTCCACATCCTGAAATGCTGCCGCCTTCAGCAGATACATAAGGGGCTGGAACCACAGCAGGCTCTGTATCAACAGCATAAACAGCTTATAGATCGTGTCTTTGTGTTTTATATGATAACATTCATGTAAAAAAATGAAATGCAGAACCCGGCCGCCGTATTCCTTTTCGGGTAAAATCAAAATCGGCTCCCTGAATCCGATGACAAACGGTTCTCTGGTTTCCCGGCTTCCATACAGAAATGACCTTTCTGTCCCTTCTTTCTCTATATCATAAAGCCCCATCTCCTGTGCTGCTTCCCGCAGACTCCTCTTAACGGATTCATCCGAAATCATCCTGAGCCGGCCGATACAGTCTCTTCGAAACCTTGCATAATTCAGGTAATGAACAGACATTACGAATGCCGCCGATAGAAGCCATACAAATACCGCCGCGGATCTCCAATTACCATATAGTACAGGCGGAAGCCCGAAACGATCCACGGCCCTGCCGATCAGATAATCCAGCTGCCAAAAGTCCCGCAGCATTTTTTCCAGAAAAAGAAAATGCGCCGATAAAAGCTGTACCGCCAGTATTGCCCAGATTATTTTTCTCCATTTCGCTCTCATGCCGCAGTCACTCCTGTCCGGTTCTATTTCTTCTCACTTTTTTCTTCCAGAAACGCACGCAGTTCTTCCATATCCTGTGCCGTAAGCCCATTTCCGTCATACAGGGCCGACACAAAGTTTTTCAGCGAATTACGGTACATCTTGCGCAAAATATTTTTGCTTTCCTTCTGCAAATATTCTTCTTCCTTCACCAAAGGCGTATACCAGTTGATCTTTCCGATTTTCTCCACGCCTACGAATCCCTTGGCCTCCAGCCTGTTTAAAAAAGACAGAATCGTCGGCGCCGCCACGTCCTTATGCAGATGTTCCTCTATCTCCATCCGGTTGACCGGCCCGTCGTGCCTCCATATTATCATCATAATTTCCAGTTCCGATTCCGGCAGCCTCTTCATCTTTACGTTCCATCCTTTCTTTCCGTATTACGGACTACAGGCTGATGCGCTTCCGGCATACCGTATGTAAATATGCGGCGGTCATTTTCTGCATTTGCCTAATATCAATCCAGATTTATTCTACATCCTGCCGCGGCATCCGTCAAGCAATATCAAAGCACCTGTTCAGTGCACCCGTCCCGGGCCGTTTCTCTGCGAAACAGCCCCTTTCGGAATTGACTGCCCGAACCCCTCCGGGATCCGGCATCGACGAAGGATGACCGCCTCAGTAGCGCACAATCTCACCGTTCTTTATTTCCTTCGTTGCGGACACAATCACCTGACTTTCCCTGTCCAGCGCGCCTTCTACCGCAATCCAGTTTTCGTTTTCGTCCAGAATCTTCACATTCAGCTCTTCCACATAATATTCCGCACCGAGAATCCCTTCCCGCTCCTTCACCACATAGACAAAACTTCTGGTGTTGTCCCGGTGAACGGCTGACGGCGGAAGGCAGTTCGGATATTTTTCCCCTGTCTCCGTGCGCGTCATAATGCCGGATAAGCCCGGCGTTCCCTTACCTTCCGGAAGATTCATGTAAATCTCATAATTTCCGGGCATACTTTCGCTTTCGGCCAGATAATCGACGGTTGCTTCCGTCTCTTTGCTGCTCCCATCCAGTTTCAGATCCGCCTTGTCGTTTAACGATACATATTTCTTCTGCTCTTTTGTCAGCATTGCCTTAAACTGACAGGGAACCGCGTCATCCGCAATAAGCATGACTGCCGAATCGGGAATCCGCCCTCCGACGCTGATAAAAACATCCGTAATCAGGCCGCCGCTCCCTGCCGTAATCTGGCCGTTTATATCGAGAACCGCCTGATACTGCGACAAATCCGCCTGCATATCGGCCAGCTCTATCCGGCTGGCGGACAATGTAGAATCCTCCTCCTCGGGCAGAAGAATATCTTCCACCCTTCTTTCGGCATCTTTCATTGTATTTTCTCTCTGCCACTTCGCATCCGCTTCCGCATAAGCCGCCGACTGCAGGGCATCGTCTAAGGCGTCGTTGCCGCCCCCCTGTTCTTCTATGTCGGTTTCCGCCTGATTGATTTCTTCCGCTGCCCGGCCGACCAGCGTATCCTGATACCGCGCCTGCGCGTCATAATCCGCTCTGGCCCGTTCTTCTTCCAGCGCCTTTTTCTGTCTCGCCAGCTCTTCATTTTTCAGAATCGTATCAATCTGAAGCTGTAATTTCGCGATCTGAGTCTGTTTTTCTTCCATAATCGCCTTCAAATCTTCCATATCGATCGTAAAAAGCACGTCCCCTTCTTCCACCCTGTCGCCGGCCTGTACCATCACCTTATCGATTCTGAGACCGGAAAGCGCCGTAACCGGATTCTTTTCTCCCGCAACGACGATGCCTTCCACCTCCACAATATGCTCCACATATTTCTGCTCCGTTACCACCGTCGTTACAACGGGGAGTCTCGACGCATAAATACTCTTGGATATAATCGTGCACAGCCACATCAGCGCAAGAAAAATGAAAAATCCCGCCATTATTTTCTTTTTCCTGATTTCTCCCGCTCTTTTTTCTTCCAACATATTCCCACTCCTTCTTAAACAACGCCTTTTATTCTTTTAACCCCGAAAAAATAATCCCCTGTTCCAGATAGTCCTGTCCCCAGACAAACACGAACACCGCCGGTATCAGCGTAATGATGGACGCGCCGAACGCATATCCGGCCTGTGCCCAGGTTATCTCCGGCAGATACAGGGAAAGCGGCCAGAGCGCCTTTTCCTCCAGAAACGCCATCGGCTGTTCCATCATGTTCCAATATTCCAGGAATCCGAGCACCATAGCAGACAACAGGCCGCTCTTTCCGAGCGGAAGCCCAATTTTACGAAAAATCGTAAATTCTCCCGCACCGTCTATCCGGGCCGCCTCGAACAGCTGCATCGGTATGCCGCGGAATCCTCCATAGGACAGAAAAACCGGAAACGTGGAAAATACCGCCGGAAGGATTACCGCCTGATGGGTATCGAGCATCCCAAACCGGTTCAGCACCAGATAACTTGACAGCATCATGACCTGAAAAGGCAGAAGCATCAGCACCACATATAACGCAAACAGCGCCCGGCTTCCTTTCACTCTGTATACGGCAAACGCCCACGCAGCAGGCACTCCCACCAAAAGCTGCCCGGCCAGAATACAGCCGACTATTTTAATTGAATTCCAGAACAATACGAAAAACTGCGGCGTCAAAAAAAGCAGTTTCCCATAATTTTCAAAGGTCGGGTAATTCGGTATCAGTTTCCAGGTAACAAATTCCAGTTCTTCCGCAAAAATCGGAGACAGACATTGTTTCAACTCCCCGTTTCCCATCACGGATCCCGTAATCAGAAGCAGCACCGGCAGACATACAAACACCGCCGGCAGTATGAGCAGAACAGTCATAAGCTCCTGTTTTATATCTTTTATTCTTTTCTTTAACTCCGTTTTCATCCTCTGACCACAGCCTTTCTTCGTCCTGTACCATATCGGGCAGCATATTCGCTTTCTATTCGCTCTTATCCCACAGCCTCTGCAATATCATAATAACGGCAAACAGAAATCCGCCGACACAGACGGCGGCAGCAGCCATTTTGTCAAAATCCAGATTAACAAACCAGTTATTAAACAGATGCTGCAGCAGGTAAATACTCTGCTCCGGATAAGAACCGGCCACCAGATAAGCTTCCCGGTATATTTTAAAAGAATTAAGGAATGAAAGTATCACGATCGTATACAGACTCCCTTTCAGGTTCGGAAGCACCACCCTGAAAAAAATCTGCAGATCGGAAGCCCCATCCACTTTGGCCGCTTCCAGCATTTCTCCGGAAATACCAAGAATCCCGGCCAGCCACAATACGATCGTATAACCCGTATTTTTCCACACATAGCTGAATACAAGCACCCAGAAAGCTGCGCTGCTTCCCAGATAATCTTTATGTATTTCTCCCCAGAGCCCGCTCCATTCTCCGATTTTGGTCAGAAACAGATTCAGAAAACCCTGCTTGTAAAAAAACAGCTTCCAGACGATTACAATCGTAGCCGTCGGCATGGCGAGCGGAAACAGATAAAGCGACTTGATAAGTCCCGCGCTTTTCAGTTTGCTGAGCGGCATTGCGATCATCAGACCGACAACAACCAGAATCGGTATACAGACAAATGTAAAACGAAATGTATTTTTTACCGCAAGCTGAAAAGCCTGATTTGTAAATATCGTCTTATAATTCTGTATTCCGTTAAACTGCCCCGTTACCGCCGTCGCAAAAGAACGTCTGAACACATCCAGAAACGGAAGCAGCACAAACAATAATACACCGATAAAGCTTGGCGCCATAAACAGAAAAAAAGCCTTCTGCAGTTTATTCTTTTTCCTTGAAAATTTCAATCTTATCCCTCCGATGACCGTTCTTTATTCCGCCATATAGATAGAAATTTTTTTCCCTATGGCTTCCATTGCCTCTTCGAGGCTCTTATCACCCTGTATATAGGCAATTCCTTCCTCATAAACGGCATATTCGATGAAATCATTTTCCAAATACGCCGTATCGGCCTTTTCTATGCAGTTTCTGAAAGCGGCACGCTGCTCCTCATCCGGCCAGTAAACTTCCAGGTATACCTGAAGGCCGTCGGTATTGCTCATCATATAGCCGCCGCAAAACCCGTCTTCTTCAATACCCTTTTTACTTGCCGGCAACATGTATTCTTCAAAAGCAGCCGTATTAACAGGCAGTCCATAACAAAGGCCGGTCTGGTTTTCCTTCCCGAAACATGACCTGACAAAATCTGCCGCCCGCTCCTGATTCTTTGACGCCGTACTGATACCGAGCATCGATACCGCCCAGAACACATTGCCGCCCTGTCCCGGCATCGCCATCCATCCGGCGTTTTCGAAACCTTCCACTTTCTGTACCGAGGTCATCATATTGTAACCGTTCATATTGTCAAATACGGAAAATACCCCGTTCACCATTTCTGTCACACCGCCGAGATAACTCATCGTATCGGTTCCCGTTCTGACATCATCCAAATCGTCATATGACTCCCCGGCATATATCTCATAGTATTCATTCATTTCATGATAACGCTTTATCACATTTTCGGAAATCCCGTCCATCTGCGCGTCATATATCCGCTTTGTCTGTCTTAAAAACTGCGAAACCGCATCTTTATTCAGTTCTCCGGTTTCCGTTATCCAGGCGGGCGCACAGGCCATGGAAAATATACGCATAATAGCCTTTTCCGAACAGAATCCCAGCAGATCTTTTCCCGGATTTTCCGCCCGCAGTACTTCTACCATATCCGCAATGCCTTCAATGTCCTGAACTTCCGAAAGATATTTTTTGTCCGCCATCATAACCGGAATCCGCATTTCGCAAGGCATTGCATAGATTTGCCCGTCTTTTTTCATCGCCTCCACGATGTTGTCAAACAGCCCTTCGCTCCGGCTGATTTCTTCCAGAACCGGTCCCAGATCGAGCAAAAGACCTTTTTCCAGATAAGCATCAAGCGGCATGTTGTCAAGCAGTATCACATCCGGCCCCTCACCGGCCATGATCTTTGTATTCAGTGCTTTGACAGCGTCTTCCTTCGTAACGGAACTGCTGCCATCCATCCCGATTTCAAACTCAATATAAACCTCCGGATTTCTGGCCTGATACATGCTGATCGCCTGTCTGATCGTTTCGTTGTCAGTCAGCCCGTATACCGTTATTTTCTCGCCGGGCTTCGTCGGAATGTCGGCATCATAAACAAAACGAACCTGTCTGCCGCCTTCAAACAGTGCCAGAAATTCATTATTTTCAAGAGCAAGCATACTCTGAAGCCTGTAGGAAGGATTTCCGAAACTGCAAAGACTTCCGTCAATGATCTGCTCCATCACGCTTCCGCCGATTACATGCCGGTACAGCCCTTTTTCCCCGGCCAGGTAAAGAACCTCATCCCCGCCGAAAAAATAGTATAATTTATAGGTGTTATCAAAATCATATCCGTCGTTCCTGTCTCCGTAATTTGTGCTGACAAATGCCGTCAGTACTTCATCTTCTATAAACTTTTCTTCCGCCATATCATAAAGCACGGGTCCTTCAAAACGATTCCCGTCTATCAGCATAAGATCTCCCTGAAACCGTAACAGTTCCGGTCTTCCGTCGTCCAGCGCGAGAAACAGTTCGCTGCTCCCGTCTTCCTTCACTTCGTATAGGCTGGAGCTTCCTATCGTGCTGACGAAAATCCTGCCGTTATCCGCTATATAAATCTTATACAGTTCGTCTCCTGCATCCATAACCGATACGTCCGCCGAAATTTTCGTATTGTCCGGTTTGATGATTAAAACCTGAAGATTGAGTTCATAATCAAAAGGATTTTCGGATATGTTCTCTTCTTCCTCTTCCGTTCCGCCTTCTGAAATCTCCCCGTCCGTCTGACAAATCAGCGCGACCGTATTATCGGGACCGACCGCCATGCTGCTGATATAGACGCCTTCTTCCAGCATTTCCGTCCTCCAGCTTCTTGTATCCGTCTTCCAGATTTTGCCGTTATCCCCTGTTTTCAGAAATTCTCCGTTTATATCTGAAATCAGCAGATTTCCATCTGCCAACTGATATAGCTCGTTCCCCTGACCGGAAATTTCCTCCGATAAATCCGCCGTTTCTTCCACATAACGCCCCATCGCCTCTAAAGACAGCCCTCCGCTTTGTCCGCCGAAGCCATTTCCGTCATCGGCTGCCGCCATACCATTTCCTGCGCCGCATCCTGAAAGGGACGCGGCGAACAACGCCAACAATAGTAAAAATACAATCTTTCCGTTATTTTTTCTTCTCGATATCATCTTTTTATACTCCCGTAATAACCAGTTTTTTAAACCACGAAAAGAACCGCCGGAAAACGATTCTCTTCGTACTATGTTTTTTATTCTGCCATGTAAAGAGCGATTCGCTTCTCAATTGCATTAAGCGCATCTTCAAGGCTTCTTAGCCCTTGCAGATAGCCGCCGCCTTCCTCGTAAACGGCATTCTCAAGCATTCTGTCTTCAATATAGGGTGTGTCTGCGGATTCGATACATTTCCTGATATCCTCCTTCTGTTTCTCGTCCGGCCAGTAGGATATAAAACTTGCTTCTTCACCTTCCGGCGTTCCCATGCTTTCCCAGCTAAAAGCTCCGGTTTCGTCCACCAGACTTTCATCCGGTACAAATACCTGTTCAAAGGCTGCCTGGTTTACCGGGAAACCGGTCCAGATCGCCGCCTGGTTTTCCTTTCCGAGACAGAGTCTAATGAAATCCTCCGCCATTTCGGGATGTTTTGATGCAGCGCTGATTCCGAGCAATGTGTTGGCGCAGAAAACGTTACTGCTCTGTCCGTTCATGACAGACCACACATCATTTTCATAGCCGCTTACCTTATTAATGGAAGTCATCTCCGCAAAGGCCCTTTGTCCGTCCAGTGCTCCGTAAAATATGCTTATATACTGTGCCGTATATAACAGTGCCCCTGCCCCGGTCCGCAGATAACGGGAATCGTCCATCGGCTCTCCAAACGCCTCCATATAACTTTCGCTGGCACGGCTGTATTCATCAATATTTTTCTGCGGAAGCCCTTCTATCTGGGCGTCATAAATCCGTTTTGTCTGCACCAGAAATTCTTCGATTGCTTCCCTGTTGACTTCCCCGCTTTCCGTAATCCATGCCGGAACACAGGACATGGAAAAGAACCGCATAATTCCCCTGGTCGAGCAGATTCTCATAACAGCCTTCCCCGGATTGTCCCTCCGCAATGCTTCCATTCCATCGGCAATGCCTTTCAAATCCGTCATCTGCGATATGTATTTCTCTTCTCCGGCAATCGTCGGAATATGGATTTCACAGGGCATCGCATAGATCTTATCCTCTGTTTTCATTGCATCTACAAGATTTCCGAACAACGCTTCCTCGCCGCTCATTCCGTCTATCAATGCGCCCATGTCTGAAAGCAGCCCCTTTTCGATATAAGAATCGAGCGGCATATCATCCAATATCAGGACATCCGGCCCTTCTCCCGCCATAATCTTTGTATTCACGCTCTTTAAAGCATCTTCCCTTGTTATGGAACTGCCTTCCGCCATGCCCACCTCGTACTGTACCATAACGTCCGGATTCGCCGTCTGATACAGAGAAACCGCCTGTTGTATCGTCTTATTCTCCTTCAGGCTGTATACCTTAATCAGTTTATCCGGTACGGTGGGAATTTCCGCATCATATACAAAGCGTACCAGTTTGGCGCCTGCAAACAGGGCAAGAAATTCATTATTTTCTACCATCGCCATTCCCTGCAGTACTTCGGACGGATTGCCGAACATACAGAGGCTTCCGTCAATGATCTGCTCCATCGCGCTGCCGCCGAGTACATGTCTGTGAAGCCCTTTTTCTCCCGCCAGGTAAAGAACATTCTCTTCTCCCGCAAAGAAATACATATCAAATCCGTCGTCGCTATTGAACTGATTCCCGCCGTTATAATAATCCTTAACAAAATCATTAAGCGTCTGATCACCCTTTACATATTCTTCTTTCTCGATATCATAAAAAAGAAGCGTCTCATAGGAATAACTGTCCATGATGAGCAGGTTACCGTGGAACTGCATAAAAGCCGGCCTTCCGTTCGGTACCGTCAGGTAAAGCTCGCAGCTTCCGTCCTCTTTTACCTCATACAGGTCATCGCTGCCCCCCATGCTTACGAAAACCCTTCCGTCTTCCGATACGCCGATACTGCTCGGATACAGTTCCGTCGAAGGCGGCTCGACCGAAACTTCCGTACCGTCCGCTTTGATCACCAGCGCACGCCATTCTCATCCATCTCACCCAGAACGAGCGCCGTCGTGGAATCCGCCCCAATCTCTATTGTGACAACATAACTGTCTTTTTCTTCCAGCCTGCTCAGCCAGGGCTTTTTCTCTTCTTCCCAGGTTACGCCGTTATCTTTGGAAACAAGAAACGGCTTGTTGCCATTGCTGATAATCAGGGTGCCGTCCGCAAGCTGGAACAGCCTGTTCTGATATCCGGAAAGGCGGTCTGACAAATCCGTAACCTGTTCCACATAACGTCCCATTGCCTGACTGTCCGCAGGCTGCCCTTCCGCATTCTGATCGTTATCTTCTGTCTGACCGGCGCCGTCATTATCCGCGTTCTTACCGTTTTCCTCTTCGGCGCTGTCCGTACCGCCCGTTTCCGAAACCGGCGTATTATCCGCTGCCGGATTCTTTCCGCATCCGCCAAGAAATGTCAGAAGCAAAGCAAACATAATAATCACCGCTGCCGCTTTTTTACCTTTTTTATTTCCGTTCATTTATTATCACACTCCTATTCTTTCATATACAAGGACGCCTTCTTCTCTATGCTGTCCAAAGTTTCTTCCAGGCTCTGCTCTCCCCGCAAATAGTTACTTCCCGCTTCATATACCGCCTCTTCCAATACGGCATCTTCCAGATACGGAACCGATACCGTTTCCATAAGACTCTGCAGTTTCCTGATCTGCTCTTCTCCCGGCCAATAAACCGTCAATGTAAAAATCCGTCCGTCTTCATCCATCATCGCGAGACTGCTGTATTCTTCATCATCTGCAGTCTCTTCTTTCCTGATGCTGTCAAAAGCCGCTCTGTTGACCGCAAATCCTCTGAATAAAGACAACTGGTTTTCCTTTCCAAGAAGCACCCGCAGGAAATCTTCCGCCAGCTCTTTATTTTCAGAAACGGCGCTGATACCCGTCAGCGTTCTGGGATAAAAAATATTGCCGCCCATCAGCGCGATTTCATGATCTTCATACTCCGCCATACGCCGTATGGAACACAGTGCGGCATATTCATATTCGCCGCTCATGAGAGAACACAATATCCGGCGCTGTCCCATCAGATAGTCCATATAATCCATATTTTCCCTGTTCATTTCGGAATCGGTCTCAGGGTCAATTCCGTATATCTCCATCATTAAATCATTCCGCTCATCATACCGAACAAACGCTTCTTCCGATAATCCGTCCATCTGCGCGTCATAAATTCTTTTCATCTGCATCAGATAATCTTCCAGCGCTTCCCGGCTTATTTCACCGCTTTCGGTTTTCCAGGAAGGAACGGAAACCATGGAAAACAGCCTCATAACGGTCTGGGCCGAACAGAGCCCGAACAAATTTTTACCCGGCTGCGCTTCCCGCAGTTCTTCCAGCGCATCTGCAAGGCCGGATAAATCCGCGGCTTTGGAAGTATAACTTTCCGGCCCGTATATTACCGGTAATTCTATTTCGCAGGGCATCATATAAATTTTATCGTCCGTCCGGAAAGCATCCACCAGATTGTCAAACAGTGCATCTTCTCCGTCCAGATCATCAAGCACCGGACTTAAATCGAGAAGCAGCCCTTTTTCCATATAAGAATCCACCGGGAGACTGTCCAATATCAGGACATCCGGCCCGTCATCCGCCATCATCTTTGTGTTCAGACTTTTCAGAGCATCCTCTCTTGTGACGGAACTTCCTTCCTTCATGCCGACTTCATATTCGACATACGCTTCCGGACAGGCCATCTGATACAGGGTAACCGCCTGTAAGACAGTGTTATTCTCTTTCAGGCTGTATACTTTCAGTTTTTTAGCCGGAACCGTCGGAATATCCGGGTTGTATGTAAACTTTACCACCGCTCCTCCGCTGAATAATGCCAGAAATTCGCGATTATCAAGCGCCGTCATTCCGCGCAGGGCAAAAGACGGATTGTTAAAAACGCTGAGCTTCCCGTCTATCACCTGTTCGATGGCATTTCCGCCGATCACATGCCGGTGCAGCCCGTTCTTTCCCGCAAGATACAGAATATTTTCCTCTCCCATGAAAAAATATAAATCATAAAAACCGCCGCCGTTATTCGACCTGTCCTTATAATTTTCTTTCAGGAAATCTTTCAGGACTTCATCCTCAATATATTCTTTCTTTTCCATATCATAGATCAGCAGCGTTTCATAATCCCAGCCGTCCGCTATCATCAGATTATTCTGGAATGTTATCAGCATAGGCGCCGATTCCAGTGTCAGAAAAATCGTACTGCTGCCGTCGTCCTGTATCTCATATAAATTCGGCCCATATGTGCTGACAAAAATTCTTCCCTGATCCGATATCCACGCCATCCGCAGACTCTCGTCTTCTTCTGTCAGAGAAATTTCAACCGACACCTGCGTTCCGTCGGGTTTTATGAGCATCAGTTGATTATTGTTGACAAACGGATTTTCTTCCTCCTGTGGATTATCCTGCCCGGCATCATAGATGACCGCGATCGTATTATCTCTTCCGACCGCAATGTTCTCAATGGAACCCTTTTCCGCCAGCGCCTTTTTCCAGTTTTCTGCGCTTTCATCCGCCTCCCAGGTTTCCCCGTTATCCGCGGAATTTAAAAATTCATTGGCATAATCCGTTATAACAAGTTTCCCGTCCGCCATCCGGAATAGATTGTTACCATAACCGACTCTGTCCTCCAGATCGATAATCTTTTCCACATAACGTCCCATCGCAAAAGCGTCCGGAGACTGTTCCTCTTCTCCCCGGTCGTCCGAAACGTTCCGTTCCTTTTCGTGACCGGAGCCGGGTCCGCATCCGGCCAGCGAAACTGCCAGTATGGATAAAGATAATATAACCGCCGGTATTCTGTTTCTTTTCCCGAATTCTCTTATTTTCCGAAGCATACCCCTTTTCACTCCTCTGCGTTCCTTTTCTGCCTTTCCCCGGCAGTTTATTTCTTTACGATAAACATCATAGCAGGTTTATCTCTAAGGAATCTCTAAAATAACGGGGAATCTGATGGAAATTTCTTCTCTTTATCTGACTTTAACGAGAACAGAATAAGAAATTATTTCATAGAGAGAAATAAAGAGAATCCGTTCCTTAGAGAATAATTAAAGATTCGCCTGTTAAAATAAAATGTGATATGATACCCTTAGTGGGCATGAGAGCACAGCCTTTGTCCGCCGAGGGGGAGAAAGAGGATTATGATAATGAGAATTTTACTTGCTGAAGATGACAGACAGCTGAACAATACACTGACTTATCAGCTGGAAACGGAAGGATTTACAGTGGATTCCTGTCTGGACGGGGAAGAAGCGCTTTTCTATGGCGAGCAGAATATTTACGATATCATCCTGTTAGACAGAATGCTTCCTCATCTGGAAGGAACGGACGTTTTGACGTCTTTGAGAAAAAAGGGAATTTTAACGCCCATTATCCTGATTACGGCGCTCGGCACTTTATCCGATAAAGTAACCGGCCTCGATCTTGGCGCAGACGATTATCTGGTCAAGCCTTTTGCGTTTGAAGAACTTCTTGCCCGCATCCGCTGTGTTGCCAGAAGGCCGCATACTCTGACAGGTTCCGATACGCTGACAGTTTCGGATGTTACCTGGCAGGCGCAGGAAAGCATCCTGAAGGGCCCTTCCGGAAGCTGTACCCTCTCCAAAAGGGAAGCCGCCCTGCTGGAAACTTTCCTGCGCTCCAAAGGACAGACCTTACCGCGTCAGACGCTTCTGCTGAAAGTATGGGGACCGGACAGCGATGTGGAAGAGGGAAATCTTGACAATTACATCCATTTTTTACGGAGACGCTTACAGATCACCGGAAGCAGCCTGCAGATTAAAACGATACGCGGCATCGGATACAGCCTTCAGGAGAAATAGTTCATGTTCAGAAAAGTACACATACGGCTTACTCTGCTCTGTGCGGGAATCACGGCTGTCATTATGATTATTATGTCCCTCTGTTATCTCTATGTTTCGGAAACCGGACTTTACAGAAATCAGTTCCAGTCTTTTCAAAACGATATCAATACCATTACCACCAATCTGGAGCAGCAGTCCGTCATCTCTATGGAATGGCTGTCCAAAATGGAAGCGCAGGGAAATTATCTTTTTTATGTGCTGGACGGCGGCATTCCTTTTCTATATAATCAGCTGAACGATACCGGGGAAAGCTCCGCAAGAAGTCTTCTCCTGGAAGAATGCCGGAAAGCTTATCAGTCTGTGACAATAACGGACACAGAAAAGCAGTCGGATTCTTCTTATTTATCCAGCCATTTTGAATTTGAGTTCGTTTCCGAATCTACCGGCAGCCGCTATTTCGGAAGCGTTATCAGTATGGGAAAATATGCTTCTTCCCTGGAAATTATCGTTCTGTCTTCCCTTCAGCCTCTGGAACAGCAGATTATGGAACAGCGTTTTCATTTCATTTTAATAGACCTGGCCGCCATTTTCCTGTTGACTGTCTTTTCCTGGCTCTTCACCGGGCTTCTTTTGAAACCGATTATGGAAAACCACCGGAAACAGGTACAGTTTGTCGCGTCCGCTTCCCACGAACTGCGCACCCCGCTTGCCGTTATTTTATCGGCTGCCGAATGCTGTAAAAGCGCCCCTTCGGAAAAACTGGAAGGCTTCTTAAAAACCATCAGCCAGGAAGGCCTGCGCATGTCGGCTCTCGTAAACGATATGCTCACATTGTCCGGCTCCGATAATCAGCGCTTCTCCGTCCGGCCGAAGCCGATTGAACTGGATACGCTCCTGATGAACTCCTATGAAGCTTTTGACCCGCTGGCCCAGGACAAGTCCATTGCGCTTTCCATCATCCTTCCGGAAAAGGCGCTCCCGCTTTGTTCCGCCGACCCGGAACGCATCAGCCAGGTCGTTTCCATCCTTCTGCATAATGCAATCAGCTATACCCCGGAACACGGCCGGATAGAACTGTCCCTTTTCCATAAAAAGGAGCATTTTTATCTGTCCGTCAAAGATAACGGCATCGGCATTGCCGACGAAGACAAAAAGAAAATTTTCGACCGCTTTTACCGGGTTGAAAAATCCCGAAGCACAAAAGATCACTTCGGGTTAGGACTTTCCATCGCTTATGAAATTGTAAAGGCACACGGCGGAAACATTCAGGTTGCGGACGCCGACGGCGGCGGGAGCATTTTTACGGTGATCTTATAAAACTACGGTTGTAGTTCTTCTCCGTATTTTTGATAAAGTTCCTTCAATTTATCCAGGTCTTCTTCCGAGACGCTCTGCTCCAGATATTGCTGTACCTCTTCAATAGATTCAGAATTGATGCCGTCTTCCACAATCTCCATACAATCGGATATGGTCTGGCCGTTTGCGTACTTACCGATAATTTCCTGCGCCTGTTCTTTATCTTCTTCGTCCATATTGTCAACGATTTCTTTTGCTTTCTCGGCCGCCTGCGGATCTCCCATATCTTCAAGCGCTTTCTCGATCACCTGCTTTGTTACCTGTTCGGCAACTTTTTCCGTCACCGCATCCTTGACCGTATCTGCGATATATCCCTTGCTGAGTGCGGCGATAACGATAAGACATGCCACAATCACCAGGCTCAAAAATATGATTTTTCCGGTTCCCTTTTTCTTTTTCCTGCGTCTTTTTGCCATGTGCGGGTCTCCTTTAACTATTTTGGCGCAGGCTGTTCTCAGCCTGCGCTTCCGCAATCAGATAACCTTCTCAAAATCAATACGCCCGTCCCCAGTAAACCATCTTCTTCGCAGGCTGTCCGCAGCACACGCATACATCCGCAATCTGCTCCTGCTCGAATGGAACGCAGCGGCTCGTTACGGCCAGCTCTTCCTTGATCTTCTCTTCGCACTCCTGGCTGCCGCACCACATGGCTTTTACAAAGCCGGACTTTTCGTTAAACAGCTTTCTGAACTCCTCCATGTCTTTCGCAATATAGGTGTGCGCTTCCCTGTGTTCTCTGGCACGCTCCAGCATTTCCACCTGCATTTTTTCGAGGATTTCTTCCGCCTTTGCTTCCAGTTCATCCAACGATACTTCGATCTTCTCTCCGGTATCCCGACGGCAGATCACACATTTGCCGGCCTCGATATCTTTCGGCCCGATTTCCACACGAATCGGAATGCCGCGCATTTCCTGTTCGGAGAATTTCCAGCCGGGGCTCTTATCCGCATCGTCCACTTTCACGCGGAAGCCGCTCAGCTTTTCTTTCAGTTCGAACGCTTTCTCCAGCACACCTTCCTTTTTCTGCTGAATCGGAATAATCATGATCTGGACAGGCGCCACCTTCGGCGGCAGAACAAGTCCGGAATTATCCCCATGAACCATAATTACCGCGCCGATCAGCCGCGTCGTCATACCCCATGAAGTCTGATGTACATATTTTAACGTATTATCTTTATCCGTAAACTGAACGCCGAAGGCTTTCGCAAAACCGTCTCCGAAGTTATGGCTCGTCCCCGACTGCAACGCTTTTCCATCGTGCATCAGCGCTTCGATCGCATAAGTAGCCACCGCGCCCGCAAATTTTTCCTTATCGGTTTTGCGTCCTTTCACAACAGGAATCGCAAGCACCTGTTCGCAGAAATCCGCATAAACGTTCAACATCTGAATTGTTCTTTCTTCCGCCTCTTCCGCCGTTGCATGCGCCGTATGTCCTTCCTGCCATAAAAACTCACGGCTGCGCAGGAACGGTCTTGTCTCTTTCTCCCAGCGCACAACCGAACACCACTGGTTGCACAGCTGCGGCAGATCACGGTAGGAGTGGATCGTATTCTTATAATAATCGCAGAAAAGCGTTTCGGAAGTAGGCCTTACGCAAAGTCTTTCCTGCAGCGGCTGCTGCCCGCCATGCGTCACCCACGCCACTTCCGGCGCGAATCCTTCCACATGGTCTTTCTCTTTATTTAACAGGCTTTCCGGAATGAACATCGGTAAATATACGTTTTGCACTCCCGTTGCCTTAAACATCGCATCCAGCTGCTGCTGAATCAGTTCCCATATCGCATAACCCGACGGGCGCAGCACCATACAGCCTTTTACGCTCGTGTAATCGATTAGCTCCGCTTTCTTCACTACATCCGTATACCATTGGGCAAAATCGTCTTCCATAGATGTAATAGCTTCTACTAGTTTTTTATCTGCCATTTTGATGTCCTCACTCCTTTTTTTCTCCCCTGATTTTTTGTAAAAAACGTCGGAATTTCTTTGATTCTAAAAGAAGAAAAACCGTTTGTCAACTGTTTCTTCGGATTCCTTCTCCGATTCCGAGCATGATAAAAGCAAAAGGCGCATTCAATACTTGCTGAAAACTGACCATATTATGTACGGTATATGCCAGAATCGAAGCGGCGCACAGATAAAGCGCCGGCCGGATATGCGCCTTTTTCATAAAATTATAAAATGCCGAGCACCAAATACCCGCATAGCAAATCAGGCCCAAAATACCCTGATTAACAAGTATGGTAAGCCATTCGTTATGTGCATTGGTCAGCCTGGAATTTCCAAACTGCGCATAAATGCGGTCCGCCAGTTCCGGTACCGAATACAGATATCCCGCAAAACAGTCCGGCCCGATTCCGATCAGCTTACGCAGCGGCGTCATGCTCTGGTAAGCCAATACACCGTCCGTCCAGGTGGCTCCCCTGTAATTGGCCCATGTATCGTTAAAAACAAATAACGGCACTTCCCCAAGCCCGAATACGCCGTCCGGATTACGGGTATTGGCAGTCAGCAGCACGACAAAACCCGCCGCACAGATCAGCAGCAAAAGCAGGACCGCCCATCGCAGATTTTTCCAACGCGCAATCCGGATGCTCTTTTGCTTATCCATACCGCGAAAAAGCAGATAAACCGCTCCGACGGCAATTCCCAAATACAATGTTATATTTGTATTCGTCAGCATAAGCCCCGGCGCGCTTTCATAATTAATCGTAAGCCCCGGCAAAGCGCGCAGCGCTCCGGCCGTCTGACAGGAAAGCAAAAACAGCATGCACAGCTCCAGAAATCGACACATTGCACGATTTTCCCGAAATGACAGGAAAAACAGAAAAAGGAAAATGCCTGCCAGCGCAAGATACGCGCTGCTGCTGCCCTGCAGAACACCGATCATAAAACCCGTCATCGCATAAATTCCCGCGACGGCGCGCTGCCATCCGCTTTGACTGATCCAGTAGAAAGTGACGCCTGCCGAACAGAATATCGACCAATATCCGCAAAACCAGTTGATATTGCCGAGTGTGGAAATAAAAATCGCCATTTCCTTACTGCCGCCAAGCCCAAACAGATATATCGAGTACCGGTTCAATATGCCCAGAAAAAAAACAATGCCGGAACCGAGCAGCATGACATACAGCATTTTGTAATTCCACCTGAAATATCTGGAAAAGAGAAAATAGACTCCCACAAAAAGGAGCTGGCTGACCAGTCCCATATACCATCCTTCCGCGCCCAGAAGCGCTTCTTCCCGAAACGGCGAAACCGTATAGGAAAGCAGAAGCAGGACAAGATAGCCGTACACAAACCAATCCGTTCCCGACAGCCTTTTATAAAATGCCGTAACGGACGGCTTCTTCCCCCGCAGGCAGTAAAGGCCCGCCGTCACGCAGAGCATAAGAAAGATCGTAATCAGGCTGATCTTGCGGAAAAAGAAATATTTTACGTCCCCGATTTCCTGATAACCATTTTTCATATAAAAGGGGAATACCAGCATCATCACAAGAAAATAAGCCGTCAAAATGCTGTTTCCGATTTCGGCGGCAATTTTGTGAAGTTGATTTCTCCACTCTTTTGTGCGGTTATCCTTCTCTTTCTCCTGCGTTTCGGGCATGGTTTTTCCCACTATACGGTATTTATGTATACCTTTCTGTGTTTTCTGTTATTTATTATAAATCGCCCCCCTCCTTTCGTCAAATTTTCCTTTGCAAAACGGCGCAGTTTTCTGTCTGATAAAAAACAGCCGCTGCCTTTTTTTGTTTATTTATGTCTTATTCAATTCGTATATGACAATCAAAGCCAGCGGCCCTTCGACAATGCCGCCTACCCCAAACAGACGGATCCCCGCGTAAATGGCTAAAAGCATCAGCACGGGTGCAATTCCCAGCCGGTTTCCGATCAGTTTCGGTTCCAGGAACTCCCGGACTACAATACAGCCGATATAGAGCAGAATACAGACTGTCATCCGCAGATAATGTCCGTTTAACAGCTGCCATACGGCCATCGGCACGAGCACTATTCCGGTTCCGATAAAAGGCAGAACATCCAGGCATCCGGCCAGTATTCCCCAGAAAACACCGCCGTATATTCCCGTCGCCCATAAAACAGCGCTGGCAGACACACTGATAATCAACAGTATAATGCCCTGCGCTTTCAAAAACGTGATAATATAATTTAATACCCCTTCCAGCGCTTTAAAGACAAAGGACAAATCCTCCGATGTTTTCAGCCATTGCATAAAAACCCCGTAATCCTTTTCCAGCAAAATCGTTGCGACAAGCGTAACAAACAGAAACGCAACCGCCTCCAGAATACCTTTGACACAAGTATAGGAAGAAGACAGCATCCTCGGAATCACCTGTATCTGGACATTTTCCATAATGACTGCCATTCTTTCCACGACAAAATTTTCGATCTCATAACCCTTCCAGCCAAATCTGCCGTCCAGACTATAACAGCATTCATGCAGAAATATCTGTAATCTTCTGTACGCCGTTTCTATAAATGCCGTAATTTTTTCCATCTGCATACTGCTGCTGTATCCGAGTATCCACAGGATTATGGCTAAAAAAATCAGGCACAGAAGCAGCACCCCGACAGCCAGAAATTTCTTTTTCATCGGAATTTTCTTCTGAATACGTGAAAGCAACGGATAAAACAGCGCAATCAATACAAACGCCGCGCAAAACGGAGCCACCAGGGGGAACAGACAGCGAAAAAAAAGATAAACCAATAAAGTAATCACACAGAACTTTATCAGTTTATTCTCTCTTAAAATCGAAATTGTCCATTCTCTGTTTTTTTCTTCCATGCTTTCCACCCCCTGTGCTTTCGCAGAGCATTCCACGCTTTTTAACGTTGCCCGAAATCGGCCGCTATATGGAATTAGTATGGAAGTTTTATGGAAATTTATCAGCAAACTATCCTGCAAAATACTGGAAAATACCGCCTTTCGGCTCTATTCGGAAAGACAGCTTCTTTCCCGTTGCCGGATGCGCAAAGTTTAATCCGTAAGCGCACAGAGCGATATTTTTCTGCCCCATCGCCCCGGAAAGTTTTTTCGATCGTTCATCCGCATATTTGTAATCGCCAAGAAGGCTCATGCCCGCATGACTCATCTGTACTCGAATCTGGTGATGCCTTCCGGTAATCAAATGAACCCTTATCAGTGCGACAGCCGCCGCATTTTCCCCATCAAAGGGTCTCCCGGAAAAGTTTTCCCAAAGCAGTTCTTTTCGTCCCAGAATTTCATATTCCAGCACGGCTTCTTTCGCACCCTTTGAACCGGCCGGCACGACGCGCGACATATTCGTTTGATTGTCTTTTAACAGGTAATCCGTCAGCGTCACTTTATGTATCCCGCCCGTTTCTTTTCCCGCTTCCGGCTTCGCTTTTTCAGCCGTTTCGGGGGCCGATACCACCGCATAATAATATTTTTCCATACGGTTCTCCGCAATCTGACGGCTCAGCGCTCCCGCCGATTTTCGGTTTCTGGCAAAAACGAGAACACCTTCCACCGGCTGATCAAGGCGGTGTACGCATCCGACATAGATATCCCGCCCGCATTTTTCCTGCGCGCAATAGTTCGTAATCTCGCTGACCATGTCGCGCTGTCCCACTTTCGAGGTCTGCACCGCAATACCCGCCGGTTTAAAGCAGACAATGATATCCTTGTCCTCATATAAAATCTGTTCTTTGGTCATATTTCCTCTTATCTTTGCGCCGGACGGAAACGTCCCCCGGCGTTCGTCTGTCAGATCTTAAACCGATATCCTACACCCCAGATCGTTTCGATATACTGTGGCTTTGTCGTATCAAATTCTATTTTTTCCCTGATCTTCTTGATATGCACCGTAACGGTCGCGATATCTCCGATGGAATCCATATCCCAGATTTCCCGGAAGAGTTCTTCCTTCGTATAAACATGGTTCGGATTTTCCGCCAGAAATGTCAGAAGATCAAATTCTTTCGTCGTAAAAATTTTCTCTTCGCCGTCCAGATAAACGCGTCTTGCCGTTTTATCAATTTTCAGGCCCCTGATTTCGATGATATCATTGACTTTCTGGTTGCTTCCCACCAGCCTGTCATAGCGGGACATATGCGCCTTGACCCTGGCTACCAGCTCGGAAGGGCTGAAAGGCTTGGTCATATAATCGTCGGCGCCGAGCCCGAGCCCTC
Source organism: uncultured Lachnospiraceae bacterium (assembly GCA_910584965.1). Taxonomy (GTDB): domain Bacteria; phylum Bacillota; class Clostridia; order Lachnospirales; family Lachnospiraceae; genus UBA3282. The sequence continues at coordinate 32,004 of CAJUDZ010000013.1, forward strand.
TGATTTTATCGATATCGTCTTTTTTCGCGGATACCATGAGAATCGGAATATTTTTTTCTTCCCGGATGCTTTTGCACACCTCAAAACCATCCATGCCGGGCAGCATCAGATCGAGAATCACCAGATCGAAATCTTCCGACATGGCTCTGCTTAGCCCCGCATCTCCCGTATTCTCAATTTCCACTTCGAAGTCGCTCAGTTCCAGATAATCTTTTTCAAGATCGGCAATCGCTTCTTCGTCTTCAATAATCAAAATCCTGCTCATAATCCGTTATACCTCCTCCTGTTCGGGTTCCTGATATTTTCTAATTACAAAATGCATACATGTGCCTTCCGATTCTTTACTCGTTGCCCAGATATATCCACCGTGGTCTTCGATAATTTTCCTGACGATGGAAAGGCCGATGCCGCTGCCTCCCTGTGAAGAATTTCTGGAAGCGTCCGTGCGGTAGAAACGTTCAAAAATGTTAGGAAGGTCTTTTGCCGCAATCCCTTTTCCGTTATCTTCTATTTCAACCCGGATGGAATCCACTTCATCCAGAATCCGGATGTCGATCACACCGTTTTCCTTATCCAGATATTTCACGCTGTTGCTGATAATATTGTTGATAACCCGCTTTAGCTGCTCCGGGTCGGCTATGATCTGCGTTTCCGGCGATACCAGATCTTCATAATTTAACTGGATATTCTTGGACTCCAGATCAAGTCCCACTTCTTCCACGCAGTCCCCAAAATATTCGGCCACGTTGATGCGGTGGAAATTATACGGTATCCGGTTATTATCGATACCGGAATAAATGGTCAGCTCATTGATCAGTCTGTCCATATCGTTCGCCTTATTATAGATGGTCTTAATATACTTATCCATTTTCTCAGGCGTATCGGCTACCCCGTCCATGATGCCTTCCACATATCCTTTTACCGCGGTAATCGGCGTTTTCAGATCATGGGAAATATTGCTGATCAACTCCCGGTTCTGCTTCTCATGTTCAAATTTTTCATCAAGCGACTCCTTCAGACGCAGCCGCATATCTTCATAATTCCTGTAAAGTTCTCCGATTTCTCCTTTCTCGTCATTGGACAGCCTGTACTCCAGATTTCCTTCGGCAATCTGCTGCATTGCCGTATTCAGCTGATTGACCGGCGTAAAAACGCCTTTCTGAATCCACTGTGTAAGAACCATACTCGTAAAAATCAGGATCAGGACAAACGCCAGCACCATATCGATCAGCATTTCCCGGGAAATCAGAGAACTCACCCTCGTAATAATAAACAGGCTCCCCTGCGCTCCATCCCGGAAAACGAAATCAAGCTGCTTTACCAGTTTTCTCATATCGTTGTAATAATAACCCGTCTCCGAATTGGAAAAATCCCTTCCGTATTCCGGCAGTTTTTCAAAGATGCGTTCCGCCGCCTTGCCGTCGCCGGCATAATAGATTTCCTGATTTTTCCGTACTATAATATAAGAAGATTTATTTGCCAGCTCCGCATTTATTTCTTCCAGGTAATCCTGATCTTCTATTCTGGACGGCTCTTCTGCAAGCTGCTCCCGTACTTCCTTTAAAACATCCGCTGTCATCTGATTATAATTTTCCAGCGTATAGGCAAAAGAAGTATAGTTTTTGTCAAAAGCGCCGAACTCCTGTTCCGAATTGACCATAAAAATACCGATTCCCATAAAAGCAACCGCTGTCAGCAAAAGCGGCACTACAAGAATAAATATTGAAATAATCAATAACCGCGTTTTGAACTTCAAACAATCCAACCTTCTTTCGAAAACTTCTGTCTTGATACTAATATACCATAAATTCGGCAAATATAAATAAAACAACTGATATAATCTTATTAAAAATTTGTAAATTTTCATTTTCTATTGACTTTTTGTTTTTCTTTGTTATACTGAAATCAGTAATCATTACTGTTTTCTAAAATATGGTTAAAAATATAAATCTAAATGGAGGAGAAATTGGCGATCAAACACAGTCGGCAGCGACAGGTAATCAAAGACTTTTTAATGACGAGACACGATCATCCGACCGCAGATGTCGTTTATACAAATGTCAGACAGGAATATCCCAATATCAGCCTCGGCACAGTATACAGAAATTTGACGCTGTTAGCGGATATGGGAGAAATTACCCGTCTTCGGGTGGGAGACGGCGTTGACCACTTTGATGCGGATACATCCCGTCATTATCACTTCATCTGTTCCAAATGCGGACAGGTAACGGATCTGAAAATGGACAACATCGATGATATTGTGGATATTGCCGGATTAAATTTTAACGGAGAAATTCAGGGACACATGACATATTTTTATGGAATCTGCGGAAACTGTAATAAATAAGAAGTTCCGGATCATATCGGATTTTCCATGTAATTAAGATGTCGGCTCAACGCTTTCTTACAGAACATCTTAAAATATAATGATAAAAGTAAAGGAGACAAAGCTATGAAATTTGTATGTCAGGTATGTGGTTATGTTCACGAAGGAGATGCTGCTCCTGAAAAATGCCCTCAGTGCGGCGCACCGGCTGAGAAATTTACGGCACAGAGCGGCGCTATGGAATGGGCTGCTGAACATGTTGTAGGCGTTGCTCAGGGTTCCAGCGAAGATATTATGGCTGATTTAAGAGCAAACTTTAACGGCGAATGCACGGAAGTTGGTATGTATCTTGCAATGGCAAGAGTTGCTCACAGAGAAGGTTATCCTGAAATCGGCCTGTATTGGGAGAAAGCTGCCTGGGAAGAGGCAGAGCACGCTGCTAAATTTGCAGAATTACTCGGCGAAGTTGTGACCGATTCTACCAAAAAGAATCTCGAAATGAGAGTAGAGGCTGAAAACGGCGCTACTGCAGGTAAATTTGATCTTGCAAAACGCGCAAAGGCTGCTAATCTGGATGCAATCCATGATACGGTTCATGAGATGGCAAGAGACGAGGCAAGACACGGTAAGGCATTTGAAGGTCTGTTAAAGAGATATTTTAGCTAAAAATAATTTATTATACAAAGGAGGAAAAGACCATGCAGAAATACTTTTGTAATCCCTGTGGATACACTTACGATCCCGAAAAAGGTGATCCGGAACACGGAATTGCTCCGGGAACCGCTTTCGCAGATCTTCCGGACGACTGGTGCTGCCCGTTATGCGGCGTAAGCAAGAGCATGTTCCAGCCCTGTATCGATAACTATAACTAAACTGCAAAAAGAGCTGCTGCTTCACGCAACAGCTCTTTTTATTGGAAATCAGCCTCCTTGACAGAACGCCTTTCAGCCCTGAAGTTCAAAGGTTATGAAAATCTCTTCCCGGTTCGGGTCCTCTTTTACTTCCGCGCCGGCTTCCGCACAGGTCATAATGCGGCTTGTCACCAAAATATCGGCAGACTGGGTCGTTCCGTCCTCATATTGGACCGTACAGGTGATTATCGTATTGTCGAGCATACCCTGCATGCCGCGGTTTACTTCTTCCAGACTGTTTCCTTCGCCCCAGATCTGATGCACTATTTCCTCTTTATCCGACAGAACATTGCAGATATTAATCCATGTGTCCTCATCTGACTGTTTCCGATAGTCCAGCGTAAAAGACCTGTAAAAAACCGTTTCGTAATTCTTCAGCGGCAGTCCCGTTTCTTCTTCATAAATGCCGCCGACCTGCCCGACATTTCCTGTATTGATTCCGCCCTGGTAAACCTGGCCGTCAATCACAATGCTTTCTCCTTCCGCCTGGACGATCTGAAACGCTCCCTGGTTAATGCTGTACGTGATCTTTTCAATATTATTTCCAGTACACGACAGCGGCAGGTTGATGCAATAATCCACCTCGTCTTCCGCAGCGCCCATTACCCATGAACCCGCCTGCTCCCCATTAATCTGAGAGCCATTGTCCGGAAGCTGTTCACTCTTGATCAGCGGAACCGGCTGTTCTTTTTCCAGCTCTGCCGCCTGCACCTGTAAGGTGAACATATTGTCGATAGTGGTCAGAAAATTTTCTTCTTTTAAGCCTCCGTCAGGAATGCTTTCCGTTTCCGTACCATTCTTTGCCATATCCGCTGCCGGGCTTCCCCATGTTCCTTTCAGAACGATGATTATACCTGCTGCCGCCGCACAGGCCGCCATGCCCGACAAAATCCCTGCCATCTGCCTTTTTTTCGCTCTGCTTTGCTTTTTGGGCCGATTGTTTTTTACCGGTCTTCTTTCTTCCTTTTTTGCACTGTATTTTTGTTTTGTACTTTCTTTTTTTACCATAGTTTCCCCTTCCGCTTTGATCATAGAAAAGGCTTCCTCTGCTTTTTTCTGAACAATCTCCGGCACGTCAATATCGTATAAAAAAACATTTTTTCTGCTCATGTGATTCACACCTTCCTTTCAATTCCGTAATAGTACCGGGCGAGTTTCATACGGCCTCTTTGCAGCCTCGTCTGCACCGTACTTCTGGGAATCTTTAATATTTCCGCTATTTCGTTAATGTGATAACCTTCACTATAAAACAAAGTCATTATGATACGATATTTTTCATCCAATGACGCCAACGCATCCATCAATTCCAGTTTATACTCATCATAAACCGCAGGGCCCTCATATTCTTCGAGCCGTTCTTCTTTTCGAATCTCCTTCCTGCGTTTATAGCATTTATGAATCAGGATTCTTGTCATCCAGGTTTTAAAATACTGAGCATATTTCAAGGTGTCAATTTTTTCCCAGCAGACAAGAATCGTATCCTGAATTGCATCCGCCGCGTCTTCATCATTCATAAGAATTGCCAAAGCGACTCTATACATGTCCTTCATATAAAGCTGCATCAGTTCCGTAAAAGCATCCGGTTCTTTCTTTTTTGCCCTCTCGACCAGATTTTCCGTTTCTTTGCTTTGCATGAAGCCTTCCTCCTGTGCACACAGTTGATTTTCATATCTTTCAGAGCGTCCTCTGTATATTAGATCATTTCTGCCTTTCAAAAATCTCATTCCGGTTTATAAAAAAAATATAAAAACTTTCCGCCAAGCAAAAACAGTGAAGCGGCATTCTCACCGCTTCACTGTGGTTTTATCATATCATAGGAACGATAAAATGTCAAGTCTTGTATTCTTTCTCATACGGATTTATACTACAAATCTGTCACTGTTGTCCGCGCTCTGCGCAATACTGTCGAATAATCGGCATATGGGGGTATGTATGATGGAAAATCAGAACTGGCTTACACTTATGAACAGCCGGACATGGCTGAAGGAGGTACGGGATACCAATCAGTACACCGCAAAATACGGGCTGACCCTGTCAGAAGAGGATACGGAAATCCTGCTTGCGGAAAAAAACAACATTCTGAAAACCGAACAAAGAGTCGAGTTCGGACGGGGGATTCTGCCGCAGATCATTTATACGTTCTGCGATTCTGCTTTTATTTCTCAGAACGATTACGTAGAAATGCTGATACGGCTTCAGGAAATATTTTATCTTTATAAAAATGAAATGCAGGATGAAATCAGCGACGATGAGCTGCTTTGCTTTATGAAAGAGCAGTTCGAAACGGTCTGTTTCGGCGACTTGAACTATCTGGAGGGAACCTGTCTGGATATATTTGCACAAGCCGTCAGAGCCGGTTACAGAGGTTTTCAGAAGACACGGGGAAGCCGGGAATTTGACAAATTTGATATTGTCAAAAGGTGGGACCGGGAACTTTATCTGGAAACATTAAGAGAGCTGTGCTGGCGATAAAAATGAGAAAGGATTGGTGATATCCATGAATTATGAATTGGAAATGCTGCTGCCCGTCGTTGCCGAATTAACACAGAAATATGCCGCTTTCGAAAGCACATCGGTCAGCTATGAAAAAGCGCAGTCTCTTATGGGCGCAGTCATTTACTGCCTTAACGAATATCATAATTTCTGCCCGGACGCACCCGCCGCCGGAAAAATCTCCATAACCGAACAGTATCATACAGGGTATGAGCTTGTGCTGGAAAAGGTCAGAAAAACTTTGGATCTTTTCAACCGGTTATCGGTACAATGCGATGATTTCGGGATTCAAAATTTACATGATACTATCCAAACCGGCATTCCTGCCTTTTTTAAATGGTATGATGCTAGGTTTTGTCCGCAGGATACCATAATAACGCTGGACTACCCTCTTTTAATCGATTTATCTTCCTTACAGGGTATCGATGCCGTATACCAATATGTCCTTTTCGCGCAAACAGAACAGGCGTTCCTTTGTGCGCCGGACAGAAACTATATTCTTATGCTTCTGGAAAAATATCAGCCGGATTATCCGCATATGATGGAAAATATATGCGATATTGTCCTGCCCGATATAATCGGCCGTCTGGCCGTCCGAAAGCCTCTCGACCGGTCAGGCTTTCAGCCGGAAGATTATATCCGTTTAAAAGAAATTTTCGGGCAAAAACCCGTTTCAGAAATAGAATCTATAACGGAACGGCTTCTCAAAACCATGGTCGGGCTATATGATAAGAAAGCGCCGGAAATATCCGCATATGTATCCGCCGCCATAAAAAATATTTCCCTGCGCATCGACACGGCCATCCGCTTTGATCATCTGGAAAAATTGTTCCTGCAATGAATCTTTATACCCTCGGTGGACAAGGGGATAACTGCCTGGCCAATTGGCCATTGCCAAACCTTGAAAATACACCGCTTATAAAATATAATAGAATGTAATATGTCCGGTTCTTTTATCCCGGATACAACAGACAGGGCGGAGCAGATATGGAACAAAACATCCAGAAAACAAAACAAAAAAACAGGAAGATAAAACACAGCCGGGAAAATGTCCAAATCACTTTCAATATGGCATGGCCTTCCATCGTGGAATCCTTTTTTACGGCATTTGCGGGGCTGGTGGATTCGCTGATGGTCAGCTCCCTCGGTTCCTATGCGGTGGCCGCCGTGGGGCTTACAACGCAGCCGAAATTCATCGGCCTGTCGCTCTTTTTCGCCCTGAATGTGGCTGTTTCGGCATTGATTGCAAGAAGACGCGGTGAGGAAAATCCTGAAGAGGCAAACCGCATTTTAAGTACTGCCATTCTTTTTATCCTTGCGTCCGCGGTGTTACTGAGCATTCTGTTTGTCGCGCTTGCAAATCCTATCATACATTTATGCGGCTCCACCCCGGAAACCCATGACAGCGCAGTAGCATACTTCCGTATCATTATGGGCGGCATGATTTTTAACTGCATTCAGATGGGCATTAACTCCGCCCAGCGGGGAACCGGCAACACCAAAATCACCATGCGCACCAATGTAACCTCCAATACGGTCAACATTATTTTCAATTTTCTGCTGATTAACGGACACTTTGGTTTTCCGGCTCTCGGCATACATGGAGCGGCGCTGGCAACGGTCCTCGGAACAGTGGTCGCAAGTATTATGAGCGTTCTTTCCATCCTGAAACCCGACGGTTTCATCAATCTGCCTTATATTATGAAAAATAAAATTTTTCCTGCGGCAGTATGTTTTTACCATCTGGTCAGAGTGGGATACAGCGTTTTCTTTGAGCAGATCCTGATGCGCATCGGCTTTATGATGACCGCAATTATGGCCGCCAAACAGGGGACGGACGCTATGGCCGCCCATCAGGTCGGCATGAATATCATGGGGCTTTCGTTCTCCTTCGGAGACGGTTTACAGGCCGCCGCCGTAGCGCTGATCGGCCGCAGTCTCGGCGCCGGGGACGAAGAACTTGCCAAAGAGTACGGACGCATATGCAGAATGTTCGGCGGCGTTATTTCCGCAGTCCTTGCAGTTCTGTATTTTGTCGGCGCCAAACCGCTGATGAGCCTTTTTTTCGCGGAAGAGCATATCGTCGTTATCGGTGTCAGCATTATGCGGGTCATCATTTTTGTCGTCGCTTTCCAGATCAGCCAGGTCGTATATATGGGCTGTCTGCGGGGCGCAGGGGATACTTTCTATACTGCGGTGGCTTCTACGATCAGCGTCACTTTTATCCGCACGATCGGTTCTTTTCTGGGCGGCTATGTCTTCGGATTCGGTATTGTCGGAATCTGGCTGGGTGTCCTGGCCGACCAGATCTCACGCTTCCTGTTCGCTTCAACGCGCTTTAAAAAGGGCAAATGGACACAGATCAAAATTTAGCGCTTTATAATTTCTTCATTTTTTCTTTATGGTTCTATTATTGATTATTTGTTATAGTTGATGTATAACAAATATATGAAAGGGAACAGAAATAATTTCCCTGATTCTGATTATAATAAGTAGATACTATAAAGAAGGAGTGATTTTTATGTTAAGACCAGCATTATTTGACAATCGTAACTATAAACCCATGTTTTTCGATGATTCATTCGACAAAATGTTCGACAATGCTTTCAGAGATTTCTGGGGAAACAACGAACTGGAGCGCCGCGATGCTTTCAGGACCGACGTGATCGATCAGGGCGACAGCTATCTGCTTCAGGCGGAACTTCCGGGCTTTCAGAAGGAAGATATCAATATTGATCTGAAAAACGACCTTCTGACCATTTCTGCTTCTCACAAAGAAGAGAAGAACGAGGAAGACAAAAATAAATATATCCGCAGGGAAAGATATTACAGCTCTTATTCCAGAAGCTTCCGCGTCAATAACATCGAATCCAATGATATCGACGCCTGCTATAATAACGGTATTCTCGAAGTCAAATTCCCGAAGAAAGAAATCGAGAAAAAAGAGGCCGTGCAGAAAATCGAAGTAAAATAATACCTGATGTATTTGCTGTATTCATCCCCCATTTCGGAGGCGGCTTTTCGTAAGCCGCCTCTGTTTTTCTTTTTCATATTCCTTTATTTTTATTCCCGCATCTTTTCGATTCCTGCCAGTTTGGTATTGACTTTTTCAATTATGCAAGTATAATTGTATACAATAATTCAATGCAAAGGAGCCCTGCCCTTACATAGGGCCATTCGATGTCCGCCTAAGCGGACGGATGGGAGTGAAGACGATGAAAAAAATATTATACAACCAGCACACACACCTGCTTGAAGAAAACCAGTATGTATACGGCTTACAGGATGTTCCGACGCCGGAACTGTTCCGCCAGGTTTTTCCTTATGACATGGTTCCAAAAGTTACTTATAACCACCGGCATGTCCCGATCAATATGCCGGAGGAAATTTATATCTCGGATACTTCCTTCCGCGACGGCCAACAATCCAGAACACCCTATACGGTCGAACAGGTTGTCAATATTTATAAAATGCTGCACCGTCTTTCCGGCCCCAACGGCATCATCCGTCAAAGCGAATTTTTCGTTTATTCGCAGAGAGACCGGGACGCAATCGAAAAATGTATGGAACTCGGATACGAATTTCCTGAAATTACAACATGGATCCGGGCAACAAAGGAAGATTTTGCCCTCGCCAAAAGTATGGGCATTCGGGAAACCGGGATTCTCGTAAGCTGCTCCGATTATCATATTTTTAACAAAATGGGGCTTACGAGAAGTCAGGCCATCGACAAATATCTCCGCGTCATTCAGGAATGTCTGGATGCTGGACTCAGACCCCGTTGTCACTTTGAAGATATTACCAGAGCGGATTTTTATGGTTTTGTCATTCCTTTTGCGATAAAACTGAAGGAACTTTCCGATGAATATCAGATTCCGATCAAGATCAGGGCATGTGACACATTAGGGCTCGGCGTTTCCTACCCCGGTGTTTCTCTCCCCAGAAGCGTTCCGGGCATTATGTACGGTTTATCTCATTACGCGGATATTTCAAGCGATATGATCGAATGGCATGGTCACAATGATTTTTATAAAGGCGTGGCAAATGCCTCAACGGCATGGCTTTACGGCGCTTCGACGGTCAATTGTTCTCTGCTTGGCATCGGAGAACGAACCGGAAATGTTCCGCTGGAAGCAATGGTCTTTGAATATGCTTCTTTCAAGGGCTCTTTTGACGGCATGGATCCGACGGTCATCACCGAAATAGCCGATTACATATCCAAAGAAACGCATTACGATATTCCCCCGATGACACCTTTTGTCGGAGAAAATTTCAACCTGACCAAAGCGGGTATTCATGCCGACGGCCTTTTAAAAGACGAAGAAATTTATAATATCTTTGATACGAAAAAGCTGCTCAATCGTCCTCCGCTCGTTGCCATCAATAACATTTCCGGTGTGGCCGGTATCGCTTACTGGCTGAACCAGTATTACAATAATACGGAAGAAACGATGATTTCCAAAAAAGATCCGCTTGTTCTGTACATTAAAAAGTGGGTCGATGAACAGTATGAAGGCGGAAGGATTACCTATATTACAACTTCCGAGCTGATTTCTTTAGTGGAGCAGTATCATTCCCAAAAATAGCTTTATCTTATATATTGTCATGAGCCGCCGCAATTCTAATGCGGCGGTTTTTCATAAACACACATATTTTTCATATTCTGAACACAAAACTCCCATATTTATCCTCTAAAATAATCTCGACAGCTGTAAATTAAACAGAAAGGAGTGAAATCAACACATGAATTTTCGCCATGAATGGAAACAGGAAATCAATATGTCGGATCTGATCGCATTAAAACCATCTCTTCGTGCTATCATGAAGCCGGACAAACATGCCGCCAACGGAAAATATGAAATCCGAAGTCTCTACTTTGACAACCTGTCGGACAAAGCCCTGCGGGAAAAACTGGACGGTGTCAGTGTCCGCGAAAAATTCCGCATCCGCTACTACAATGGCGATACCTCTTTTATTCATCTGGAAAAAAAATATAAGAGAGGCAGTCTGGGGAACAAAACAAACGCTCTTCTGACGAAAGAAGATGCACAGAACATTGTGACCGGTCATTTCGACTGGATGCGGAAACACAATGAACCGCTTATACGAGAACTGTATATCAAAATAGTAACACAGGGACTGCGCCCCAAAACCATTGTGGACTATACGAGAGAAGCTTATGCATACATGCCCGGAAACGTCAGAATTACTCTCGACTATCAAATCCGAACGGGACTTTTCCATACGGATTTCCTCAATCCCGATTGTCCTATGGTACCCATAAAAGACTCTCCGATTATTCTTGAAGTGAAATGGGATGCCTGGCTGCCGGATGTTATCCGCCGCCTTATTCAATTGGAAAATCGCCGCAGCGCCGCCTTTTCCAAATACGCCGCATGCCGCATGTATGATTAATTAGTGTGAAAAATCAGCTAGATAGCTGATTTTATCACACGGCTATTTGTGCCGGAGCGTCACAAATAATCCCTGATGGCAGACACAAATTTGAGATTTGCGTCGCCCCGTCGCGTAAACGCTCCGGAATGGGGATTAGTATGGAAGACAGGAAAATAATACGCCTGTTTGCCGAAACAAAAAAATGAAACAGGAGAATAAACTTATGACTTTCAACGACATTTTTAAATCAGGCTTTCTTGAAAACATTACCGGAGTCAGCATTTTTGACACCTTCACAGCATTGGCACTTGCCCTCTGTCTCGGTCTGTTTATCTTTTTCGTATATAAAAGAACCTTCTCCGGCGTTATGTATTCTTCCGGTTTTGCCGTTACGCTGGTCGCTCTGACAATGATTACGACACTTGTTATTCTGGCCGTTACATCCAACGTCGTTCTTTCCCTCGGCATGGTCGGCGCTCTCTCCATTGTTCGTTTTCGTACCGCCGTCAAAGAGCCTCTGGATATCACCTTTCTTTTCTGGTCGATAGCCGTCGGCATTGTTCTGGCTGCAGGTCTATTGACTTTGGCCGTTATTGGAAGCCTGTTTATCGGTATTTTCCTTCTCGTCTTCGTCAACCGGAAGACCCATGTGAATCCTTATATTATTGTCCTCGAATGTACGGATCATGAAAGCGAACAAAGAGCCCTTTCTTTTTTGAAAACACAGGTAAAACGTGTTGCCGTAAAAAGCAAAACTGCCAGAAAAGACGCCGTGGAACTGAACCTCGATATCAGAATGAAAGACGATAATACAGACTTTATCAACAAACTTTCTGAAATAAACGGTATCAACAGCGCTATATTGGTCAGCTATAATGGCGACTACATGGGATAGGAGGATGCCATGTCAACAAACAGACAGATAGACAAAATCTGCATTGCTGCCTTTGGACTCGCTCTGTTTATTACCTTTCTTTTTTTTCAGATTAAGAAAACAGATGTACAGGCAGCCAGCGCTCCCATAGGTTATGAAGCAAAAATTTTTGATACTTCAACCGTACATACGATTGATATCATTATGGAAGACTGGGATACTTTTCTGGAAAACTGTACGGATGAAAAATATGTGGACTGCACGGTGATCATTGATGGAGATACATTCAGAAATGTCGCAATCCGGGCAAAAGGCAATACTTCCCTCTCCTCGGTTGCCAGCTACGGAAATAACCGATACAGTTTTAAAATAGAATTTGATCACTATGATAATGCCAATACTTATTATGGACTGGATAAGATTTGCCTGAATAACATTATTCAGGACAATACTTATATGAAAGATTATCTCACTTATCAGCTCATGCTCTCCTATGATGTAAACGCACCTTTGTGCAGTTATACTTATATCACGGTAAATGGTGAAGATTGGGGATTGTATCTTGCGGTCGAAGCCGTTGAAGAAGCTTTCTTACAGCGAAATTACGGCTATGATTACGGAAACCTGTATAAACCGGACAGTGTGACGATGGGCGGCGGACGCGGAAACGGAAAGGGTTTTGATCAGAAAGACTTCGATCTCTCAGAAGATTTTATGCCCCGGGATATCCCTGACCTTCCCGGAGAATTTCCACAAGTTTCTCCAAACGGACGGTCTCCTCAGGCAGCGGATGATCCCGGTGATAAAATCCCCTCTGATTCTGCCAAAAATCCACCTGTAGAACGAAACGGTGCGAAATTGCGCGACTGGAACGGCATAATGGGCAATGATGATGTATCCCTCATCTATACGGACGATGATTACGACAATTATTCCAACATCTTTGAAAATGCTAAAACAGACATTACAAACAGAGACAAGGACCGGTTAATCGGCTCTCTGAAGCAGCTGAATAATGTCGAAAATCTCGATGAGGTGATTGATATTGACGCTGTTATCCGTTATTTTGTCGTCCATAATTTTGTCCTGAATTTTGACAGTTACACCGGCGCAATGATTCATAATTATTACTTATATGAAAAAGACGGACAGCTCTCTATGCTTCCATGGGATTATAATCTTGCCTTTGGCGGATTCATGTCAGAAACCAACGCCACAGAGCTTATTAATTATCCCATTGATACCCCGGTTTCCAGCGGTACTATGGACTCCCGACCGATGTTGGCATGGATATTTAAAAACGAAGCATATACAGAACAATATCATCAATATTTTTCCGAATTTATTACCGAATATTTCGACAGCGGCTATTTTGCCAACATGATCGATACTTTATCGGAAATGATTTCTCCTTATGTGGAAAAAGATCCGACAAAATTCTGTACATACGAAGAATTTCAGAAGGGAGCTGCTACTTTGAAAGAGTTCTGCCTGTTGCGCGCCCAGAGTATACGAGCTCAGTTAAATGGATCTATTTCCTCTACAAAGGAAGGACAGGAACAGGATAATTCTTCTTTTATTAACGGAAATCACCTTAATATTTCCGATATGGGAAGTATGGAAAATCCATCCTCCTCTTATTTTTCCCAAAGGCGCATCTTTTAACAATGCGCCTTTTCCTCTTAATAAATCAAAATTTTATCCCCGCAGGTCATGGCCTCCCTGATTTTTTCTATATCATAATCCGGCGCAAAGTTTTCCACAGTCCGACATATGTTTTCAATCACAGAATATTCTTCCTCCAGTTCTTCTGATATTTCACCGATTGTCTTCTTTCTTTTCAGCTTTTTGCAGACCATTTTAAGCAATAAAAGTCGTTCTCCTTCTTTTTGACCTGTCTGAAATCCCTCTGCGAGTCCTTCTTTATGTCCTTCGGCATGTCCTTCCTTATGTCCTTCGGCACGTCCTTCTGCATGTCCTTCGGCACGTCCCTCTGCATGTCCTTCGGCACGTCCCTCTGCATGTCCTTCGGCACGTCCCTCCTCATGTCCTTTCGCATGTCCTTCTGCATGTCCTTCGGCCCAGCCTTCTGCTTTCGCTTTTTCCCTCGCCGCCGGTAAATCAAAACCTTTAAAGTTTTCAAACAATTCACCCATTCTTCTCTCCTTCACCTGTCCGACAAACGCTTCTGCTTCTTCCTCGGAAACCTTAAAATGCCTTAACATAACTTTGATGACTCTTTCCAGAATATCCAATACTTCTTTTGTCGAACGCTCCGACAAATCTCTTAAATAATCTTTTGGCAGATTCAGTTCCCGAAATTCCTCCGCTTCCTGTATCCGGTTTATCAGCATCACAAGAGACAGCTCATCCTTTTTCCCGATTAATTCTTCTACGCTATATGAGTTTAACTGAATCAGCTTATAAAAGAATCCGGGCGTAAATGGTTCGAAGGCTTTATGGAACATAATTCTGTCCTTAAAATTCCCGGATGCAGTCCAGTTTGCTTTCCCTTCGTAATATACGACAGGTAAAATCGGGGGATACTGAAATCCTTTTGTCTTGCTGATTCCCTTATGCTGCCTTTCCATTTCCTTTTCATAGTCTTCCCATATATAGACCATATACCTAAGTAACTGCATACTTATATTGTAATCAACTTTGGTCTTATGTTCAATAAGAGAGATAAAATAAAAAGAGTTTTTTTCGGTTATCTTTACCCGCTTTACCGTATCCGAATTTCTTTCCTCGGTAAACATCGGTATATAACGCTCTGATACATCTTCAATATCCTCGGCACGGACGTTTTTTAAAATCGGCATATTCATATAATTTCTCAAAAACTGAGAACATAATTCTGCGTTTCCGAATATGAGTTTACTACTGCTGTCATGCACTTTACTATTCTGTATCCGTTCCGGTATTTTTTCTTCCTTCACCTGTTCCTGCCGTTTTTTCTGTACATGTTTCTTTTGTCTGCTCATTTTACCTCTTTTCCGGAACATAGTGACCGGAAATTTCCGACATAAATTTTGACAGGAAAAACACTTTTCCTGAAAATAAGCAAAATTTGACTGCTGGAAATCAGAATTTTCCGATGATTATTTTCCATTCTTTTTTTGGGTTTTCCATCATACCAGACGGTACGACTGTTATTCCTGACGGAATATAAGACTCACACAGACTTATGTGCGATAAGATTATTATATAGAAATACATAAAGATATGCAAGCTTTATTATGCCCTTATTCACTGAGTCTCTTATTCACTGAGTGCCTGCAAGTCAGGTTCTGCAATCAGCAAGGAGACACGCATCCTTGCTGACTGAAAAGAACAGCATACTTATAAAAGATCTATCTCGTCCGCTTCTTTACATATTCCTTTACAGACCAGCGCGCGCAGAGTCTCTCTTTCCACTGTACGGTTTTGACTGTACCTGGCCTCGTTTAACAGCATGCCGTAACCAAAAATTCTGGAATAAATACTCATCACCAGATAATCCCGTTTTTCTTCGGAAAAGGATTCCGGGTCTTTGCACACATCCTGTAATATCTGTTTTACAACGCTTACTATCGGCATTTCTCCAAACAGCCGCTGCTGCTCCACCACTTCCCGGAACCGGCTGCTTGTAACGGAATTACCGGAAATCAGATGAATCAGTCGAAAAACACAGTTTGCATCCGGAACACACCTTTCCATTGTAAGAAGAACATAGTTTATTTTATCGTAAAGATTCTTTTCTTTCCGCGTTCCTTCATAAATTTTCCTGCAGAATACTTCTACATTATAGCAAATTGCCCTGCCGATCATTTCTTCTTTATCGGAAAAATATTCATAGGCAGTACCTTTTCCGATGCCTGCTTTTCTGGTAATTTCCGATACCGTAAGGCTGTTTATGTCCGCACCTTCTTCCAAAAGCGCAAATACGGCCTGATAAATTGCTCTGACTTTGGGTAGATTTTCTTTATTCATTTACTTTTCCATTCTCCAATAACAACAGTCTTTCTGCGTCTTTGCTGCCTTTTCTTCCCTTACGCGTAAAAATATCGTAAACACAGGGAATAACAATGAGTGTCAGCAATGTTCCATAAATCAGTCCGCCTATTGTGACGACGGACATGGGCTTTGACATATCCGCCCCCATATCGTCGCTGAAAGCCATCGTGCTCAGGGCCAGTATTGTTGTTAAAGCCGTCATCATAACCGGGCGGAGCCTTGTTTTACCGGCAGTAATAATGGCTTCCCTCTTATCCATGCCGTCGTCGCGCAGCTGGTTGATATAATCCACCAGAACAATCCCGTTATTTACAATTATGCCCGATAACATAACGAAGCCGATCAGCGCGATAACGCTCACCTCGCTTCCGCTGATTACGAGTCCCATAAAGCCTCCCGTAAAGGCAAGCGGAATGGTAAACATGATAATAAAAGGCAAAAGCAGGGACTGAAACTGTGCTACCATGATCAGATACATGAAAATCAACGCAAGCAGCAGCATCAGGTACACCTGTTCCATCGCATCGGTTATTGTTTCGTTTTCACCGCTCATCGTAAAGCTGTAACCGGCCGGCATTTCATAATTTGACAGCGCCTTCTCCACATCTTCGGCAACAAAACCTATATTATAACCTTCCGCAATGGACGCCGTTACGCCGATATATCTGCTCTGTTCGACCCTGTTGACCGACTTGGGTGCCTGTGTGCTTTCAAATACGGCAATTTCTGAAAGCCTGATCTTTTCTTTTGTACCGTCCTGTTTGTTTCTTTCAATTTCCAGATTTTTGATCAGATCTCTGGTCAATTCCAGATCTTTTGCATTTTTGACATATACATCGTACTCTTCTATCTCTGTTTCCAGCGTCGTCGCGCTTGCGGCATCCGCCAGTTTTGCCTGCATCTGTTGGAAAACCTGTGCAACCGTAAGTCCATATTCAATCGCTTTATCTCTGTCGATCATAATCCGAAGTTCGCCCGTGGATTCCTCCAGCCCGTCGGAAACATCCACTGTTCCTTCCACGCTGTCCACGATCGCGGCGACGTCTTTGGCAATGCTTTGCAGCGTATCCAGCTCACGTCCCTTGATCTGGACGGTAATGCCGCTTCCGCCAAGCGCGCTCATATCCATCGTAGACGTCTCTATGGCCGCCTCGGCATGGGCCTCTTCCAGAATATCCGCTATATTTTCCTGGATATCCTTTGCAATTTCCTGATTATCCCTTTCTTTATCTTCCCGCAGCGCGATATATAACGATGTGGAATTGTCCGCGGAGTTTCCTCCCCCCGTCAGCATGCCCATGTTGGAAGTGCTCGCCATGGCGCCGACATCTTCCACCTCATCCATTTCCATCAGTTTTTCCACCACTTTATCCGTTACTTCCGCCGTTTCGGTAAGCGGCGTATCTTTTGGCAGCGTCAGCGTCATGCTGATCTGGGTACTGTCCATATCCGGCATAAAAGCGGTTCCTTTTGCAAAAGATGCTTTTATACTGACAAGCAGGAGCGCAAACACCAGCAACAGCACAATCGGTTTAAACCGCAAAGACAGAGACAGCGTTTTTTCATATACCCTGATCAGACCTCCGAAGAATCTGCCTTCTTTCTGTTCTTTTGTTTTTGACAACACACCCGCTGCCATAGCAGGCACTACGGTCATCGCAATAAGCAGGCTGGCAAAAAGGGAATAGGCAATCGTAAGTCCCATATCGACAAAAAGCTGTCTCGTAATGCCCTCTGTAAATACGATCGGAAGAAAAACACAGACCGTCGTAAGGGTAGAAGCCACAATCGCTCCGGCCACCTCTCCCGCACCTTTTACGGCCGCTTCTTTCGCCGAACATCCTCCGCTTCGCAGCCTGAAAATATTTTCGATCACGACGATGGAGTTATCCACCAGCATGCCCACGCCAAGCGCAAGACCCGACAGGGAAATAACGTTTAATGTTATGCCGCTGAAATACATGCACACGATCGCCGTAATCAGACTGATCGGTATCGAACAGGCCACCACCGCCGTGGGCCTCCAGTCTTTCAGAAACAATATCAGGATTAAAATTGCAAGAACCGCTCCAAACAGCACATTGTTTATAATGGAATCCATAATAAAATCAATATAGATTCCCTGGTCCATCAGTGTAATCAGAATTAAATCTTCATTTTCCGCTTTTAACTGTTCGAATTTTTCCAGGATTTTATCGGAAACATCCCCCGTAGAATAACCTGTCTGTTTCTGAATCGTCACCATAATGCCGGGCGCGCCGTTTACATTGGCATAGATATCATCGGCGTTATCCGTCATGAATACATCCGCCACATCTTCGAGCGTAATGACATCCACGCCCTCCATTTCCGGATTGAGAAGCGGCATCTTCTTCAATGCTTCGATGTCCTCCGGTTTATCTCCAACCCGGACCAAATAATCGATTCCGTCCTCCGTAACATAACCGGCCGGCATGGAAAAGTTCTGCGCCGCCAGCAGCGATTTTACCGTATCTACCGTAAGAATGCCGTTCATATCCGCCTTCTCATAGGCATTTTCCCTGGCCTCTTCCAGATCTTTTTCCCCGTCGAGAATCTGCTGCAGCGCATCGGAAAGCTGTTCGGATGTTTCGTTCAGCTGTTCTTCACCTTCTTTCAGCTGTTCTAGCGCGGAATCAAGCTGTTCCTGACCGGCTTCCAACTGCTCCTCGCCAACTTCAAGCTGTTTTTCACTGGCTTCCAGCTGCGATTCGGCCGTCGAAATCTGAAGTTCTCCGATGCTGATAACGGTCTGGGCATTGGCAAACTCAACGGCTGCCGTTAAATTACCCTGATACAGCTCGACAAGCGCGCTGTCCAGCTTCTCGATATTTTCCTCGATGGTGGGGAGCTGAGCCTCCAGCGCAGCAATCATTGTCTCCTGCATCGTGACCGTTCCGGCCAGTTCTTCTCTCTGCGCCTTCATCGTTTCTATGCCGGCTTCCCCGCCCATTGCCTCAATAGCAGAACTCAGCGTCGCTTTCATCGCTTCAATCTGCACTCTGATATCATCATCGCTCATAATGCTGATATCCACCGACAGAAGCTGAGACAAAATCATTTTCTGTTCGTCGGAAAGGGACCCGCCATCCGCCAACGACAGGCTGTCGATCATATTCAGCGTTGATACCGCGCTTTCATACTGAGCCACTACTTCATCAATCTGGGAAATACCGGACTGCGCCGCTTCTTTAGCCCCCTGAGCCGTCGCAATTTCCATTGTCAGATGTGTCTTTGCCGCCTCCAGATCCGCTTTGGCCGTTATGATTTCTGTCTCGGCTTCCGCCAGCTTTTCGGTCATCTCGCTTTTCTTACTGTCGAGTTCATTCTTTCCCTCTTCCAGTTTCGTCTTATTTTCGGCAATTTCTGCTTTCCCGTCGGCAAGTTTCTGCTTATTCTCTTCCAGTTCCACACGGCTGTCTTCGAGTTCCTGCTGGGAATCCGCAATCTCCTGTCTGCTGTCCGCAAGTTCCGTTCTCGCATCGGCAAGTTCCGCCTGGCCGTCATAGATCTCCTGTTTTCCGTCCGCAAGTTCCTGTTCCGCATCCTTCATCTCTTCGTCGATCGAAGAAAAAATCTGTTCGTTAATGACATCTATTTTTTCCTGTCTGATAATGACATTGACGCTTTCTTCAAACAGTCCGGACGCGCTGGCGGATGCTACGCCTTCGATGCTTTCCAGTTCCGGAATCACCATATTCTGCGTCATCTCACTGACCTGTGCGTCGGTCATTTCCGTATTTCCGACAGCTGCAATCATAATCGGGAGCATATCCGGATTCAGTTTCATGATAATCGGACTTCCGATATCATCGCTCCAATAGCTTTTGATCTGGTCCAGATTTTCCCGAATCTCCAGCGAAACCGCATTCATATCCGCTGACTGCGCAAATTCCAGAATGACCATCGAATAGTTCTCGCTGGAAACCGAACTGATTCCTTCTATGTTACTGACCGTCGCCATAGAAGCCTCGACCGGCTGCGTCACAACCATCTCCACCGTTTCCGGACTGGCTCCCGGATAAGTCGTCATGACGATGACATAGGGCAGGCTGATGCTTGGCAGCAAATCCGTAGACATTCTTGTAAAAGAAACAACACCCAGAACTACCGCCAGAATTACCGCCACCAGAACGGTATAAGGTTTTTTGACACTGAATTTTCCCAACATATGTATGCTCCTTTTTCCGTCCGACCGGTCGGTCGGTTTTGATATATAAAAACCGCCGCTTAAAAGCGACGATCTCTCTTCTTACTGCCGGCGACCGGAATCGAACCGGTACGGGAGGTTAGTCCCGCAGGATTTTAAGTCCTGTGCGTCTGCCAGTTCCGCCACGCCGGCCTGCAATGGATGGAGGTGGATTCGAACCACCGAAGCAAAATGCAGCAGATTTACAGTCTGTCCCCTTTGGCCACTCGGGAATCCATCCGTTTATGTGAGATTGCTCTCACAGTTATCATTTATAACATATCACTATTCAAATTGCAAGAAATTTTTCTTTTCGGGCTTATCGGAAATATGCTGTAATATAACCGCGGAAGTCGCCGGAAGCGTAATCTTTACTTTTCCCGCAACGACAGGATATTCCTTTGATACCGTCGAAAAACCTTCCGCTGTTGTAATCAGCAGCTGTTTCAGCATACATTCCTTCGGTATACCAATATACCATACGGATAATGATTGTGTCACTTCATGATCATTATTATTCACCAGTATAACGGACTGCGAATCTTTCGTAAAACGGCCGTAACCGATAACATTATAATCTTCCAGAATATATTTTAGCGATCCTTTCAGAAATTCGGGATTCTGCTTATGAATCTGAATCACCGCCTTATGGAATGCAATCAGTTCCTGATCTTCATGTCCCCAGGGATACGTCCGTCTGTTATCCGGATCCGTAAAACCGCAGACACCCGCTTCGTCTCCATAATATATCGTGGGCGCGCCCATCCACGTCATCTGAATGACAACCGCCTCCCGGAACACGGCTTTACTAACGCCTTCATTCGCCGCTTCGGGACCCAATGTATTCGTTCTTCCGACTTTGCGGTTCGTTCTCGTCAGAAAACGGGAATGGTCGTGATTGGACAACTCATTCATCGCCGTCTGCAGAGACTGTATCGGAAAACTGGCGCAATGATGTCTCATGGCATCCCAGAAACATTTTGCATTTCCAAATAAATCCTGGCGATAATCGTCGCTGTGCTTCTGCATGCCTGTTAAAAACCATGTGACAGGCTCCATAAAAGCATCATAGTTCATAACCGTATCCCATTCGTTCCCCTGCAGCCAGTCTTTCGGATCTCCGTAGTGTTCAGCCAGAATAATCGCATCCGGATTCGCAGTTTTCACCGCTTTTCGAAATTCCTGCCAGAAAAAATGGTTAAATTCCGGGCTGTGCCCCAAATCCGCGGCTACATCCAGCCGCCATCCATCCGCATTGTAAGGGGGAGAAACCCATTTCTTCGCGATATGGAGAACATAATGAAGAAGCTCCCTGGAATTTTCATAATTCAGTTTCGGAAGCGTGTCATGCCCCCACCAGCCGTCATAAGTGCCGTTATAAGGCCATTTATGATCATCATAAAAGCGGAAATAATTATGGTAGGGACTTTCCTTTGTGACATAAGCCCCTTTCTCATAACCTTCCACATCTTCATAGATTCGTTCTTTGTCTATCCATTTATTGAAAGAACCGCAATGATTGAAGACGCCGTCCAAAATCACTCTGATGCCTCTTCTGTGCGCCTCTTTCACCACTTCGGCAAAAAGAGCGTTGCTTGACTCCAGATTTTCTTTATTGGATACACGGTTAATATATTTTGTGGCAAAACGGTTCTCATGCTGACCCGGCTGTAATACATCTCCCGTATCATTGACAATTTTCCCGAAATGCGGATCGATGTTGTCATAATCCTGTATATCGTATTTATGGTTGGACGGAGAAACGAAGAGCGGATTAAAATAAATGACATCGATGCCCAAATCCTGTAAGTAATCCATTTTATCCAGAACACCCTGCAGATCGCCGCCATAAAACTCCCGCACACCCATATTTGCAGGATACTTATTCCAGTCGTCTACTTTTACGGTTCCTTCTCCGATATAACGGTACTCATCGCTTAAAACATCATTTGACGGATCGCCATTATAAAAGCGGTCTACATAGATTTGATAAAAAACCGCGCCTTTTGCCCAGTCCGGCGTTTTAAATCCGGGAATAATCTGAAAATGGTAGTATTTATTAACATCCCGCACGACCCCTCTTGTATCGAAAATACAGGAAATCGAACCGGCATGTACCTCGAAATAGTAGACCAGCTTTTCATTCTCAAGCTGTTCCGTATGTGCATAATAATCAAAATAATCGTTCGATTCGACTTTCAGCATCAAATGCTTTTCGTTCTTACTTACCAGAAAAACTCTGTCAATATTATTCCTTGCGGCTCGGAATCGAATCGTTACTTCTCCATACGCGCTCGGTTCCGCCGGTGTAATATAATTTTCCGTCACATCGGTAAACAAAGCTTTCCTGTTAAAGACAGGGCGCATTGACGAAATGTACTGATAATTCTGTTCTGCCTTAAAAAACCGGTTAAAATCCATACGGGCAATCCTCCATCATCCATTATTATTGCTTGATCTCCGTCACACCAATATAACCATTTCCGTTACGGCAATTTCCAAATAAAGTAAAAAAGACAGCTTTGGAATCGCTGTCCTTTTTAGAGAAGGTATTTCTTCTTATGGGGTATAGCAAAAAACTATATAATGTATTGGGGGTTACAAGTGTATAATAGCATAGCCCTGAAAAACCTACAATCCATAGGATTCACAAATATTACAATTTCATTCATTGTTTTTTGTCTATATTGCACAATCAGGCTGCGGATAGTCCACATCAAACAGCGATTCAAACTCGCTTCTTCCGATTTTTTCCTTTTCCAACAACAATTTTGCGCACTCGTGAAGCACTTTTTCGTGTTCTAAAATAATCTCTTTGGCTTTCGCATAACATTCATCGATAATCGCCTTGACTTCCTTATCGATTTCACCGGAAATGCTTTCGCTGTGATTCTTGGCATGCGCGAGATCTCTTCCGATAAAGACTTCATCGTCATCGTCGTCATAATTGATAACGCCGATATTCTCGGACATACCATATCTCGTTACCATTCTGCGGGCAGTCTTGGTCGCTTTCTTAATATCGCTGGAAGCGCCTGTCGTAATATCATCAAAAATAATTTCTTCGGCGATTCGTCCGCCGAGTGAAACCATGATATCCTCTTTCATCTTGCCCTTTGTTAAAAACATTTCATCTTTTTCGGGAAGAGGCATTGTATATCCCGCCGCTCCGATTCCGGTCGGTATGATGGAAACCGTATATACAGGGCCCACATCCGGCAGCACATGGAAGAGTATCGCGTGGCCTGCCTCGTGATAAGCCGTAATCTTCTTTTCTTTGTCGGAAATAATGCGGCTCTTTTTTTCCGAGCCGATACCTACTTTAATAAATGCTTTCTTAATGTCTTCCTGTTTTACAAAGACTCTCTTATCCATAGCCGCATTGATTGCCGCCTCATTCAGAAGGTTCTCCAGGTCTGCTCCCGTAAACCCTGCCGTCGTCTGTGCGATCTGTTCCAGATTGACGTCATCCGCAAGCGGTTTGTTCTTCGCATGCACTTTCAGAATGTCCTGACGTCCTCCTACATCCGGCGAAGCGACGCTGATTTTCCTGTCAAAACGGCCCGGTCTTAAAATCGCCGGATCGAGAATATCGACACGATTGGTCGCCGCCATGACAATAATTCCTTCATTGATACCAAAACCGTCCATTTCCACAAGCAGCTGATTCAACGTCTGCTCTCTTTCGTCGTGACCGCCGCCCATACCGGTTCCGCGTCGTCTCGCTACCGCATCGATCTCATCAATAAAAATAATACAGGGCGCATGCCTTTTGGCTTCCGCAAACATATCCCGGACACGGGATGCGCCGACGCCGACAAACATTTCCACAAAATCCGAACCCGAAATGCTGAAAAAAGGCACATTAGCCTCTCCCGCAATCGCTTTGGCAAGCAGCGTTTTACCTGTACCCGGCGCACCTTCCAACAGAACGCCTTTGGGAATCCTGGCGCCGACTCTTGTAAACTTCCCGGGCTCCTTTAAAAATTCTACAATTTCTTCTAACTCTTCTTTTTCTTCCTTCAATCCTGCAACTTCGTTCAGGGTAATCTTGTTATCGCCGATCGAAAGCTTTGCGCGGCTTTTTCCGAAATTCATCATCTTACCCCCGCTGCCGCCGCCCGCATTCTGGGAGTTCATCATAACAAAAAAGAAAACACAGACAATCGTGACAAGAAGTACCGGAAAGACACTGTTCAAAAACCAGCTTTCCTCGGGTACATTCTCTACGGTCGGATCCAGTCCGTATTTTCTGACCATGCTTTCCGCTTCCGCCGTATCCATCACATAAAGGAGCTTCTCTTCCCCGCTTTTTAACGTAATTTCCAAAGAGCCTGTCGGCGTCTCCTTATTCGGACAGATGTTGACCATCGCCACTTCTCCGCCTTTTAACTGCGCCTCAAACTCGCCTTTCGTATAACCGCTTCCCTGTACCCTTAATGTTCCGATCCAGACGGTAAAAAGGAGAAGTCCGATAATAATCACAAAGTATAAATAAAAATTTCTGCTATTCTTATTCAAAACAATCCTCTTTTCCTAATAGAAACAACACAAAAAACCGTCATTTCTAATCAAACTTTACAATGCCAATATATGGCAGATTTCTGTATTTCTGAGCATAATCCAGACCATACCCCACAACAAACTCATCGGGAATTTCAAATCCGGTATAATCCGCTTTTACATCGACAACCCGTCTGTCCGGTTTATCTAACAGTGCACAAAGTTTCACATCTTCGGCACCTCTGTCTTTCATCAGCTTCATCAGATAATCCAGCGTTCTTCCGGTATCCACAATGTCTTCCACAATCAAAACATGCTTTTCCAAAAGCGGTTCATCCAGATCTTTGACGATCTTTACCACCCCGCTGGATTCGGATGATTTTCCGTAACTGGAAACCGACATGAAATCCAGATAAACGGGGACCGTAATCCGCTTTGCAAGTTCACATGCAAAAAAACTCGCCCCTTTCAGAATACAGATCAGATAAATATCCTTCCCCGCATAATCCCTGCTGATCTGCTCTCCAAGCTGCCTGATTCTGGCATTGACCTCTTCTTCAGATAATAAAACCTCAATCCGTTCAGCCATCGCTTTCCTCCTTTAACTGTACCTGCAAGATACATTTTGTATTTTCATTCACCTTATAATACTGGCTGATACGGTATCCCGGAATCCAGACGATATGCGGCCCGTCCGCCAGTAAATAAATGCGCTCCCGCTGCATTTTGGGAATTTTCTCGTTTATCATGTATTCTTTTATCGTTTTTTTACGCAAATCGCCGTCTATCGTCAGATAGTCCCCCGATTCACGGGTTCTGAACTGTAAAACCCTAGTTATTTTATCATAATCGAACCATTTCGTATATGTCTTTTCCGGAATATTTTGTCCTTTTTTGTAAAAAAACTCCTCTTCCGGCACATACTGAAAGGATATTTTTCCAAGTCCCGGCACCACCGCTTCTCCCGGCACCCTCACGGAAACCGGTAAATATTCCTCCGACGGACCTCCCTGTTTTTGCGGCGTTTTTTCCTCGGTAAGAGATTTCTTTCCTTTCTCCCTTTGCAGAAATAATCTGTCATACTCTTTCCGGGCCCGCAGGCCGTATGGAAGAATGATCTCCTTGCTGCCGGTTTTCCCGGTCAGCTCCATCAAATCATTCAAATGCTCTTTTGTAATATCTTTCCTGTACGGCGTCATCCGCTCCATGCAGCCGAGCAGGAGCATCTTCTGCAGAAAAATATCTTCTTTCCGGAAATGATTGAGATCCAAAACAATCCTGTCTTCTTCCCGGATAACCGCACATCTTTCATACGCAAGATCCGTCTGTTTCTCCACAAAATCATTCGTCTGTGCAAGGATTTCCGCGGCATTGCCGATATGCGCCGCAGCATTTCGGCAGATGTATTCTTCGGCATAAGGCAATATATGATGTCTGATCCTGTTTCTCGTATAAGTATCTTCGTTATTTGTACTATCCATACAATAAACAAGCCCTTTTTCGGATAAATATGCCTCAATCCAGGCTCTGTCAAGACACAGAAGCGGACGGATAATCCGTTCCCGCACCGGACGAATACTGCCAAGCCCTTTCAGGCCGCTTCCCCGGAACAGATGAAACAGCATCGTTTCCGCCCGGTCATTGCGATTGTGTGCAACTGCAATTTTACAGACACCGCATTTTCCACGAAGCGCCTCCTCAAACGCCTGATATCTGAGCTGTCTTCCCGCCTCTTCCGGCGAAAGTCCTTTTTCTTTCGCATAATCGTTCATAACCACTTTTTTCAGAAAAAAAGGAATATTCCATTCTTCGCACAGCTTTTTTACATAATCTTCATCCCTCTGTGCATCCGCGCGGACACCATGATTAACGTGTACTGCCAGCAGATGAAACGGAATTTCTTCGGTCAGCTTCCGCAGAAGGTAAAGCATACAGACAGAATCCGCTCCGCCGGATATTCCCGCCGCCACAGTATCTCCTTTCAAAATCATCTGATGCTTCACAATATATGCTTTCACTTTCCCATAAATGTCTTCCATAAAGTACCTTTGCTTTTTATGTGTCCGATTTCATCGGACTTTTGCTCGTTAATCCTGCAAGAAAAACAAATGACGCTTCGCGTCGCTTGTTTCTTTTGCACTTTGTTTATACTCGCAAATTCGCGCTTTCAGCGCTTCCTGTCCGATTCCATCGGACATTTGCTCGTTAATCCTGCAAGAAAAACAAATGACGCTTCGCGTCGCTTGTTTTTCTTTGCATTGGATTAGATTATATCACATTTTGTGGTGTGCTGCCAGATTCCGATGACGAGCACCGTCATGTCGTCCCGGATTTTTCCTTTGCTCTGGTGAAGACAGTAGTTCAATATCTGCCTCGCAATTTCTCCCGGATTTGTATGGGAAATCTTTCCGATCAGCTCCGGAAGAATTTCCTCTCCGATTCCCTGTTCCAGCGCGTCCAGAACGCCGTCGGAAAGCATTATGATATAATCCCCGTCCTGAAGCTGTCTGTGTATTGTTTCCGGTTCTATCTGCTGGAAAACGCCAAGCGGAAGATTTCTTGCCGAAAGCCTGTCCACCAGATGATCTCTTTTGATAAAAGTACAGGCTGCTCCTATTTTAATAAACTCACAGGCCCCCGTATAAAGATTCAGATCGCAGATATCCAGCGTGGACATGTTCTGTTCCTGCTCTCCCGCCGCGAGCGCACCGTTGATAATCTGAACCGCCGCTTCTTTCCGGAAACCTGCTTCCATGAGCCGCTCCATCATTTCTATTACTTTCCCGGATTCTTCGCTGGCTCTTTCGCCGGAGCCCATACCGTCTGAAAGAATTGCGGCCATCCTTCCCTGTTCCGTTTCGCAAAAAGTGTAATTATCTCCCGAAATCTTCTCCGTTTCTTTCGTTGCTTTCGCAAATCCGGTAAGAATATGAAAAGAAGGCTCTTCCTGAAAATAGTATACGCTCCATTCCCCGGCAAGAAACAACGGTGCCTGTCCGGATGCTCTGAGCCTGACATTCATCGCCACGGAAACCAGATCGGCCACATCCTGTACCGTAATGTTTTCCTGTGTCTGCGGCTTTAACATCAGGCTTAACGTCAGATGTCCGTCGTCATTTTCCAGAATCATCATATTTTTCAGTAATATTCCTGCCTCTTTCAGGTAGTGGGCGGCCTGTCTGTATTTCCGTTCACCCACCGGGCGGTACTGATAAGCTTCTTTTGCCACATCAGCCATGATATGCGCCATTTCTTTTAAATGATCCGCTAACAGTCCTCTGCTTTCGAAAAGCTTCTTCTGCCAGAGGTATTCCTGCCTGTCTTTCTCTTCCGGCGTTCCTTCCGGCTTATCTTCTTCAAAAAGTTCCGCCAGCTCCTGAAAAGATGCCGCATATCCTAAAAGTTTCTGTCGACCGTATTCCGGTATGATCGTAACAATATTGTCTTCTTTTATTTCCGCCCGCTTTCTCATACTAATAACCACGCCTCCCTTTTTTTGCCATCTATTTAATCAATATATGTGAGGCATGTCATTATTATTCACTGAAATTTATAAAACCTGTTCATTCCTTCTCAAAGTCCGCCGCAATTACAGCATTTTTCCAAAGAATAAAAAACGCAGGCTGCGATTACGGCATTTTTCTGTCAGAATAAAAAACAGATTTCGGATGCAGTTCGAATGCACTCCCAAATCTGTTTATTTTTCATCTTTAAAAATGATTTCACCGTCATATACCAGACCGAGTTTATCTTTTGCCAGCTCTTCCACATATTTCTTCGTCTGCGTATACTTTCCGTATTCCGCAATCTCTTCGCTTCGTTCTTTCTCCGCCTCGATTTGTTCCAGTAAAACCATTTCTTTCAGCTCATATTCTTCTTTTTTTCCGCGAAGTTCTATACTTTTAACCGTCACAACAATTAACATCATCAACACAACTGTTGTTACCAAAAGCATGCCGGTCCTGTTCTGCCGCTTCTTACGGTATGCTACCCTTCTTGCCATTCCAATACCCATTTTCTGCCTGAACAGGCACCCTAATTAGTGTTTACATAAAACCATTTTAAGCGTTTTTAGAAAATACGTCAACTTATTTTTTATGAAATTTTGACATCTTCTTAATTTATTTTTCAAAAATATTGCAATTTTTTTAATTATAGATAACAAAAATTTTAACGGTTTTACCACAATTTGTATTACGCGAAACAGAAACCACATGATCTTGTAGATGAGCGTTGACATAATATGTACAAACCATTTGCTGACAAGAGCTTTATATAAAATCATGCCAAGCATCGCGCCAAGAACCGTAAACCATCTCAAAACACCGTTATTTTCCCGGTACAGCATATAAAAAACACCAATACCGCAGCCCGCCCAAAACAAAAAATCTTCGAACGATATCCAGAGAATATTATGTTTTAATAATTTCCTGAAAATCAGGAACCAGTCATAAACGAAAGTAATTACGACACCCATCACAATCGAATGTAGAAAAAAGGTAACTTCCTGTATAATATCCTGGCTCATAAATCACCTACTTAAACAGTCTCGCCAGCAAAGATTCCCCTTTGGCATTATAGCCGGCCGTTTCCGAATAGGTAAGGCTGTCAATTCGACCGTCTATATCCACTTCCCCCTTGTCTAACGACAATCTGCTGACATGAAGTTCATTCCCTTTTATCATCAACATTCCCTGTTCCGTTTCCAACAGAATCTCATTGACATCAAAAGACAGCACATCATTGACACCGCTGATAGTACATGTCCTTCTATTTGTAAGCATCAGTTTATGCTGTCTTTTATTTATGCTGTTCAAATCTTCCATACATACCCTCCCTGAAAACATCTTCCAGTTAAATGTATGCGTGGTTTTCTGTTCTTAGAACATATTCTTACAGTACAAATATGCAAAACGGCTCTGAAACAATTATGTCAGATAACGAAACAACTCTTTTGCTTCTTCCTTCCGCACCGTCTCCTGTACATCCAGTACTTCTACTTTTACTTCCTTATTGCCAAACTGTATGGTAATTTTATCGCCCGCTTTTACATTGGCCGACGCTTTGGCGGGTTTATCATTGATGAAAACTCTTCCCGCGTCACAGGCTTCATTTGCTACGGTCCGCCTTTTAATCAGACGGGAAACTTTCAAATATTTATCGAGCCGCATTATATAATCCTGTCCTTTCCACAATCTGTTTTTTCAGTCCTGTACAATCTTTAAAGAAGAAAAAACCTGTACTATGCCATGCATATACAGGTCATTCTTCTCATCATCAGTTTTACGAATTATAACTCTTAATTAAGAGAATCTTTTAAAGCCTTACCTGCTTTGAACTTAGGAGCCTTGGATGCAGGAATCTTCATAACAGCGCCGCTCTGAGGATTTCTACCTTCTCTTGCTGCTCTTTCGCTTACTTCAAAAGTACCAAAACCAACTAACTGTACTTTTTCACCTTTTTTTAATTCATCAGCAACAACATCTGTAAAAGCCTTTAACGCCTTCTCTGTATCCTTTTTGGATAATCCTGCCGCATCAGCCATAGCTGCAACTAACTCTGTTTTGTTCATTTTAGTTCCTCCTCTTTATATGAGTTTACATTGTCTTTAGAAGTCTCTCTTTTGAAACATCTATGTCTATTTATATACGTTTTGCAAAGCCTTGTCAAGCCATAAATGCCTTTTTGCAAGGTTTTCAGTAAAATTGGTATTTTTCTAATTCCGGCCGGTATTTCCGCTGTTATTATCACTGACGGAGTTCCCGCTGACCGTATTCCCGCTGACTGTATCTTTGCTGTTTGTGGTCTTCTGGGAAGAACTTCTGTTGCCGCTGACCGTATTGGAATTATAGTATTCCGGTTCCAGATCCGTAAAGGAATACGTAATATCCTGGCCGTCGTCGTAGAGATAAATTGTATAACTTTTAGCCTGGTATCCGTTCTTTCTCAACGTTATCGTATGGCTTCCCGTTACTTTTTTGAAATTGACCGGAGAAACACCGATATAATTTCCGTCAAGATAAACTTCCACGCCCTGCGGTCCGTCGATATAGACTCTGTTTCCCGTTACCGCATTTTCCACTTCAGTTACATCCGTATTATCTTTATCGCTTTCGGAGCTGCTTTCCTTTTCTTCTTCCTCTTCTTCGCTTTCTTCCAGCGTAAAGCTCAGGCTCGCATATGCGGAACCGACCTGAATATATTTTGTGAGCGGTTCATAGCCTTCTGCTTCCAGAGAAATCTTATGAATGCCGTAAGTGAGTTCCACTTCCTGACTGATATCGACCGCTTCTCCGTCAACATTTACGGAAGCCTCGGCAGGATTCACGGTGAATAGAATTTTACCCGTCATATCACCTTTGATTTCGAGATCTCCCACATCCAGAACTACCTCTTTATCCCGCTCAATCGTCACTTCTTTAAGACAGCTCGCGTTTCCGTTGGATAAAGACACCTGATAACTTCCTTCCGGCACCGCCAGAAGCATATTTTCCGTAATCTGCCGAATTGTCGTGTTTCCGACCTCAATCCAGCCGCCAATAAGCGCCTGATCATTGGAAAGACGCAGATAACCGTGTCCCTTCTGCACGCTGATGCTGTATATTTCATGGTCAATACCGCTGAACGACAAAATATCCTTATTGACAATATCCATTACCTCGACCCGTCTGCCATCCGATAAAACCACCACCTGATCTGACAGGGAATATGTGCCGGAACCGATTGTTACCGTCTTATTCATCCCGCCGAGATCGTAATTTTCAATATTGTCATACATCCATGACTGCGGAGACAACTGTACGCTCGCCAGTTTTTTCTTCCCTCTCAAAAAAGTAATATCCACAATATCTCCGGCTTTAATCTGAGACATTGACATGGGCCCTTCATACCGGTCTTTTACATAGGTTGTCCCGTCATAGGAAAGCGTATACTGCTTTCCGGTCGATATATTCATGAAAGTAATGCTCCCGCTGTTGGGTTCCGAGGAAAGCACAACCGCCGTATCCGCGGAATCATAGCTGCCGGCTTCCGCCACGATAAAATCGGTTCCGACTATGTTTTGATCATTCTCCCGGGCAAGACCGATATTGCTTGCCTGGGAGGTACATCCGGTGACCACTAACACAAATATCATAACAATAGTTACAAATGCCGATAATCTCTTGTACATCCCAATCCTTACCTTTCCATACTTTTGCTGCTGTCCGCATGCAAGATTTATGTCTGTTTCCGGAAAATTGTTTCCAGAAAATCCTGTTTTTCTTTTTCCTGTGCGAGAAGTTTCTCAAGTTTCTCCATGTTACGGCCCGGAATCCATGCCTTGCCGGAATTATAGTAGAAATTAACGATCTTCCAAAATTTCTCCGGATAAGCAAATCGATAATACAGCTGCATATAATCGTCATCCGACAGCGTTCTTTCTTCATCATAAGAACACAGAAGAAGATCCCCAAGCGTCTGCGACCAGTTGTTTTTCTCCAACAGCTTCCTCATAAAAAGATATAAATCCCTGACCGGATTATCCCGTATACATTTTTCAAAATTAACCAGGGCCATACCGTCCGATGTCCGTATAATATTATGATACTGATAATCGCCATGACATACAATAGGAAATTCTTCCAAATTTTTGTTTTTACCCGCCTTCATATAAAGGCGCATTTCCTCCGTAACCTGTATGGCGAGATCGAAAAAATAATCATAATGCTCAATTAAAAATATTTCAAAAGCGGTCTTCTGACTCTTTTCCCGCAGAAAACGCCGCACTTTTTTCAACTCTTTATTATGTTTCTCATATTCTTTTTCAATATGAAAGACCGGTTGGGAAGCCAGATTTTCCCAATCCGACAAATCGGAACAATTATGCAGTCTGGCAAGAACGCGGACGGCCTGGCGGCATTCCTCAATTTCTCTGTTATTGCATTCTTTTCCTTCAAAATAACTTTTCACAATATAGGGAATCCTATCCTGGTCGTAGACGATCAGTTCGTTTTCCTTCGTCCTGAGAATGGACTCCACAGTCAGAAACCCGGCCTCCCGGATATTCTTTAGCAGCGTATCCTGAAAAAAGATCTTATTCGCCGGACCGTTATATTCCTTTAATATAAAAAGTCCCTTATCCGATTCACAAAGAATCGCACCCCTTCCCTTCCATGTACGGCTGATTTCTATCTCGTAATTATCAAATAACCCGACCGCTCTGTCATTCACAAAAATACCTCCCATTTCAGATCATTCATAAGGTATAGTTCTCACCTGATAAAGCCTCTGCTTTGTAAGGTCCTTACCCGGTTAAATCTTTACCTGATAAATTCTCTGTTCCTCGTCTATCCTATCTTATGAGAAAGTATGGAAAAGTATGATTTTTTTGTCGGTTAATCTTACAGCTGCAAAAGAGAAAGCAAATACTCTTTTTGATTATGTTCCGGTTCTTCCAAAACCGCTTCCAGCAATTTATGAAGCGCCGTTCCTATCTCCCGCCCGGGCTTCATTCCGGCCGCAATCAGGTCGCCGCCTGTTACCGCCAGATCTTTCAGCGAAAGACAGTTTTTTTCCTCTATAATCCGCCCGTATATGGATTTCAATGTTTCAAGTTCCGATAATTTTTCATCCCGCTGATATTCGCTCTGTGCCATAATATCGGCATATTTGACGGAAAACAACAGAGGAAAAATGTCTTCCCCTATATCGCTGACCGCCCTTCTGATACTTTTTGCATTCGTTTCTATTTTCCTGTCATGATACCTGACAAGCTTTTTTACTTTATCGATCGTATCGTTGTCAAATTTTAACCGCTTCAGAATCCTGACGGTCAATTCTTCTCCCACAGCCGCATGCCCATGATTATGTGTAATTCCTTCTTCATCAATTGTAAGCGTCCGGGGTTTTCCGATATCGTGAAAAAGCATCGCAAGGCGCAGCACCTTATCGTTTTCCACATAAGAAAGGGTATGAAGGATATGTTCTCCGACACTGTAACAGTGATGGGGATTATTCTGTTCCGTTTCCATGCAGATGTCAAATTCCGGAAATACCTGTGCGGTAATTCCCGTTTCATATGCAATCCTGAAAAAATCGGGATGGGCCGATGTCATCAGCTTTACCAGTTCGGTCCGGATCCGCTCCGCGCTGATATTTTGTATCGTCGGCGCCAGCTTTCTTATCGCCTTCTTTGTATTTTCCTCGATTGCGTAGCCAAGCTGTGCCGAAAAACGGACGGCCCGCATCATACGAAGAGCATCTTCCGTAAAGCGTTCTTCCGCATCGCCCACACAACGGATCAGGCCCTGTTTCATATCCTGTACGCCTTCGTATAAATCAATCAGTCCGTCTTTGGAATTATATGCCATCGCATTGATGGTAAAATCGCGGCGCCGTAAATCTTCTTTCAGATTGGATGTAAAGGTCACATCTTTGGGATGACGGCTGTCCTCGTATTTTCCATCAATGCGATAAGTTGTAATTTCAAAACCTTCTTTGCCGATCATAATGGTAACGGTTCCGTGTTGGATACCTGTATCGATCGTTCTGTCAAAAAGCATTTTCACCTCTTCCGGTTTTGCGGAAGTCGTAATATCCCAGTCGTCGGGTTCTTTTCCAAGAATCGAATCTCTGATACATCCGCCGACCGCATAGGCTTCATAGCCTGCTGCCTGAATCTTTTCTATAATATCCTCTGCTTTTCGGGGTAATTGTATCCGAACCATAAACAGCCATACCTTTCTGTCAGCCTGTAAAAACCATTATTTCCGTTTTCGGCATCATTCTTATTTTTTTCTTATCCGATACCCGGTCCGCGGAACAGATTCGCCGGGTCGCTGAAATGAACCTCTTCGTCTTCATCTCTTAGAGAAGCGCTTATTCTGTCTACTTCCTTGTCGGATAAAATACTTCTGTTTCTTTCAATATATTCTTTTTTTTCATCATCAGACATATTGGAAAACTGATTCATAGCCAGCCTGTCCGCCGCCATGGCGTAACCAAGCTCTAACGGCATCTGGTTAAAGTCCATCGTATTTTCATTCCTTTCTGTATTGTACTTTTATATCACTCTTCATTCAACATTTCATGAACGCAGTTTATGATATACAAAGTTAGCGTATACAGAAAAGAATCATTTTATGCCAGTGTGCAGATTCCTCTCAGGCGAATATCTTCACAGGAAGCTCCGATCAGAATTTCATAGTCTCCCGGATCCACAGTAAAAGCATGTCCATCGCTGTCAAAATATGAGAAATCACGGCGGCTTAATATTAAAGTGACCTTTCCGGTTTTCCCCGGCTGTAATTTAACCTTTGCAAAAGCTTTCAGCTCTTTGGCCGGGCGGTCAATTTTCGGTGCGATCGGCGCAATATACAACTGTACGACTTCCGCTCCCGCCAGTTTTCCTGTATTTTTCACACTGAAATGCACTTTAACGGCACGATTTCCGTCTTTTTCCTGTTTCAGGGATAAATTGCTGTAAACAAATTTCGTATAGGAAAGCCCGTGTCCGAAACAAAAGGCCGGCACAATTCTTTCTTTATCGAAATAACGGTATCCATAGTATAGTCCCTCGGACAGGCTGATGCTGCCGCGTATGCCCGACTGTCCGTTCTTCGCTGTAATACAGTCTTCATATCCGGCAGGAAATGTTTCGGCCAGTTTGCCGGAAGGATTTACTTCTCCGAAAATGATTTTTGCAAATGCTCTTCCCGTTTCCATGCCGGCATAATAACTCCACAGAATCGTTTCCGCCTTATCTCTCCAGGGCATTTCCACAGGCGAACCGCCGATCAGTGCGATGACGCAGTCTTTTCTTATTTTCAAAAGCTCTTCGATTAACATATCCTGCTCATAAGGAAGCCTCATATCGTCTCTGTCAAGACCTTCGCTGTCAAAATCATGATTCAGGCCGCCGATAAAAATAACCTCATCCGCTTCTTTCGCCGCCTTCAGAGCTTCTTCAAACAATCTGATATTTTTCTCATGAATCAATTGATTTTCTTTTTCTTTCCGTGCCGCTTTCTCTTCCTCTTCTTTGCGGCAGATTTCCTCTTTTTCCTGCGTGTTAAGAGACTCTTCTCCCTCTTTTCTGACCGCAAGCCCGATATCCGTATCTTCCAGTTCATCCAGGCTCTTTTCCTGCCAGTTGTTGCTGAAAGCCTTTGGTTTTTCAGGCACGTAATATCCCGGCTTATAAATTACTTCCGTATTTCCGCCGAGAAACATCTTTATGCCCATCAACGGACAGATTTCATAAAGGGACTTAATTTCCGCGCTGCCGCCTCCATCGGAATGAATTTTTACGGCATTCTGGCCAATTACTGCAATTTTTCTGATTTTGTCCCGGTTAAGCGGCAGCTTATTTTCCTTATTTTTCAAAAGTATCATTGATTCTTCTGCCGTACGAAGCGTTACTTCCCTGTGAGCCGGACTGTTATAAACGCCTGCTTTTCTCGTATTTTTCTGCTTTCCTATCATTTTCAGACGGAACATCATTCGGAGAATGTTGCGCACCTTGCCGTCAACTGCGGATTCCGGAATTTCTCCTTTTTCGATTGCTTCTTTCAGCGGATTTGCAAATCTGTAATCATCAAAATCCGGAAATACCGACATTTCCACATCCATTGACACTTCGGCCGCCTGTTTCGTCTTATGCACGGCCCCCCAGTCGCTGATTACGGTACCGTCATATCCCCACTCTTCTCTCAAAATGGTATCTAGGAGCTGCTTATTTTCACAACAATGCGTTCCGTTGATCATGTTATAAGCGCCCATCAGGGAATAAGTACCACCTTCCTGTACGGCCGCCTGAAAGGCCGGAAGATATATTTCATACAAAGTCCTGTCATCTACAATCGTATCCACCATCAGCCTGTCCGTTTCCTGTACATTGCAGGCGAAATGCTTGACACAGGCCGCAACGTCATTTTCCTGAACGCCTTTGACAAAAGGAACGACGAGAGAAGCCGCCAGTTTCGGATCCTCACTCATATACTCAAAATTTCTTCCGCAAAGCGGATCTCTTTTTATATTGATACCGGGAGCGAGAATGACATCTTTGCCGCGTCCTCTTGCTTCTTCTCCGAGAACGTAACCCGACTGATATGCAAGTTCCCGGTTCCAGGAAGACGCGAGCGCGCTGTTGCTCGGCATATAAGTAACGTAATCATCATGATTTCCTGTCGGAATCCATCTTTCATTATGAAATTCGTTTCGAACACCCATCGGGCCGTCGGAACATTTTAACGGCGGAATATCCAAACGCTCCACCGCTCCTGTGCGGAACAGTCCCGCACCATGAATCATGGCAATTTTTTCATCCAATGTCAGTTTCTTTAATAATTTCTCGATCTGATCTTCTATTTTTTTGTCATTTCTGGTATTCAACTCATTTATCCCTGCCTTTCCTTTATCATGCAGCAACCGGGTGCAGATTATCTTATGTCTAGTATATCCGCTCTTTTCTTTGAATACAAGCATGAAGAAAGCAAAGATTTTCCGGTATTTTCTAAAGTATAAAAGATTCTTATAAAAAGTTACAAAAAGTTCTTATAAAAATATCTCAGTAATTATTGACAAACACATGCAAAATATTGTATTATCTTAGTTGTGCAAAAGATTATTGCAACAGCGGGGTGTGGCTCAGCTTGGTAGAGCGCTACGTTCGGGACGTAGAGGCCGCGTGTTCGAATCACGTCACCCCGATTCCAAACAAAAAACTCTGAAATGATTTTCAGAGTTTTTTTATTTTCCTGTTCCATATTTTATTTTCACTGTATTCTCTTATTCATTGAGAATACTATTTGCCGATACCATTGATAAGGAGGATTGTAAAAATCCTCCCCTCAACAGCTCAGGAAAGAAAAAGAATTGTTTCTGCCACTGTATCTTATTTATCTTCTCCGATATTCATGTAAAAATTACATGAATCTTTTTCTTTCCCGATATTTTCCCCTTTTACGACCCTTATAATAACATATGATACGTTACCAAACCGTTACTTAAAAAGCAAATTTTGCAGCTTTTTGAGCAAAATTGGTAATTTTTATAATTTGAAATCGAATACCCCCAGTGAACAGGGGGATACATGCCCCTGTCCGCTGAGGGTAAAGTGTTTTATGAAACCAAAATATTTTCTATTTTATCTTCCAGCTCTTTCTGAGGAACCGCGCCTATGATCGTTTCTTTTACCTGCCCATTGATAAAAATCATCATTGTCGGAATCGACATAACCCCATATTGTGAAGCCATCCTGTTTTCCTCGTCGATATTGCACTTTCCGACTTTTACTTTACCGTCATATTTCTCCGCAAGTTTTTCCACAACCGGTGCCATCATTTTACACGGCCCGCACCAGTCTGCATAAAAATCCACAAAAACCGGTATATTGGAGGAAAGTACCTCCTGTTCAAAATTTGCTTCTGTAAATTTGTATTCCATTTTATTCTCCTTCCTGTTTAGATAAAATTTTAATTGCAATGATGTTTTAATTGCAAAATTTTGACTTGAAAATGATTAAGAATTTTTTTCTGTCCCGCTTCTTATTGCGGAAATAATATATTTACAAATAGGATTTCCCATTGAAGAAAAACGTTCTTCGTATTCGGTCATAACATTTTCTTCCATCATTTTTGTATCATGATGCAGATCATGCGTTATTTTATCCAACTGCCATCCGGCCGGTTCCAGTTCTTCGAGAGCAAATGCAAACAAATCCTGATTATCCGTTTTAAATTCCAGATTTCCCTCTTTGGTTAGTATAGTACGATACCGGTTTAAAAATTCACGGGATGGAAGCCTTCTTTTCGCATGCCTGTCCTTTGGCCACGGATCGGAAAAATTCAGATAAATTTTATTTACTTCTCCTTCGCCAAATACATCTGTCAGTTCTTCCGCATCCATACGGATGAAATACAGATTGGGAAGTTCTTCTTTTTCCATTTTCTGAATGCCCCGGATTAAAACGCTTGAAAATTTCTCTATGCCAATATAGTTGATTTCCGGATGAAGCCTTGCCATATCCATAATAAAACGGCCTTTTCCCATGCCGATTTCAATCTGCAACGGATTAGAATTGCCGAACAGCTCCCGCCACTTGTTTTTCCTTTCCTTAGGATTCTGAACAACAAACCGGCTTTGGGCAATCGCTTCCCGAGAACCGGCAACATTACGTAATCTCATTAGTTTACTCCCTGATCGTCATGATGGATTTTACTATCGTATTTTATGCTTTCTTTGCGTTTCATTGTACACTATTTTAAAAAGTAAGAAAAGAATATCTTAAAAAATACGGTAAAAATATTTTGTTTCTGTGCAAAATAGTGTATAGTGTAGATTGGACAAAGTTCCTTTTATCTTGTATTGTATTAACGGAGGCTTGATTATTCATGAATTATATAAAAAACAGAAAACATTTGGCCCGGTTTATGTTGACGGTTTTTTTCTGTGTTTTTCTTTTTTCCAAATATAGTGTAACAGCTCACGCAACTGCGGAAGAACTGGCGGCAGAGGCAGAAGCCAGAAAATTACTGCCGGTTCAGTCCGACGAAATCGAAAACTGGCCCACCGGTCCGCAGACAAGCGCTCAGGCCGCTATTTTGATGGATGCCAATACCGGTATTATTCTTTATGCCAAAAATATTCATGAAAAACTGTATCCGGCCAGCACGACAAAGATTCTTACCTGTTTTCTCGCTATGGAGAACGGCAATCTGGACGACATGGTCCCTTTCAGTCATGAAGCCGTTTTCAGCGTTCCATTGGACGGCTCCAAGATGGGGATGAATGCGGGAGAATCCATTCCTTTAGAGGAAGCGCTCTATGGAATTTTGGTCGCTTCCGCCAATGAAGTATCCAACGCTGTTGCGGAATATGTCAGCGGTTCTATCAGCGATTTTATAGATTTGATGAATACACGTGCGGCGGAACTCGGCTGTACAGACTCTCATTTTTCCAATACCAACGGACTTTTTGACGAAAACCATTATACATCGGTCTATGATCTTGCACTGATTTCAAGCGCTTTTTTTCAGAATGAAATTTTATGCAAAATCAGCAATACCCCGCGTTATCATTTCGAACCTACAGAGACGCAGCCCGATGATTTTTATAAAAATAACAAGCATCAGCTCGTCAATGGTGAAATCCCCTATGAAGGTATTTTAGGGGGAAAAACAGGTTATACGGATCAGTCGAGGCAGACGCTTGTCACCTGCGCGGAAAAAAACGGCATGAAGCTGATCTGCGTTGTTTTTAAAGAAGAATCACCGGAACAGTTTACGGATACCGTTGAACTTTTCAACTATGGTTTTCAAAATTTTCAGGTATTAAATGTTTCCGAGAATGAAGACAAATTTAATATTGAAAATGTTAATTTCTTTCAGGCCGAAAATGATATTTTCGGAAATTCCAAACCGATTTTATCGATTGACCCCGACAGCTATGTGATAGTTCCAAACATGGCAAATTTTTCCAATCTCGATTCTACGGTCGATTATCAGATTGAAGAAGAAGATCATGTGGCAAAAATCGATTATACCTATAATAATACCTATGTTGGAAGCGCTTATGTAAATCTCTCCGAGTATGCCGAATCAATTTATCAGTTTGAGGCGATGGAATCTTCCGGAAATGATAAGAATAAATCCGTTGAAAACAATGACAAAAAGCAAAGTAAGGATACGGTTTCATCCTCCTCCGAATTGCAACAGGAGGATGACAAAATCATATACATCAATGTAAGAACGGTGCTGATCGGTGTTATGATTTTCGCTTCATTCTTTATCTGTTTTTTTATTATCCGGGCGCTTATTGTAAACAGTAACAATTCCAAGCGCAGGAAAAACCGTGTAGACAGAAAAAAACACCGAAGAGAACGTATCCGTTCTAACTTCGATGATTTTGATTTTTAGCAGCTCTTTTTTCTTTCCGGTGCTGCCTGGCCTGTTCCTGCTTGTGAAAAATATTTTCTACCTCTGTTTCGGAAATAAATTTTTCGGTTTTTACGACATAGATCTGTCCGTTTTCCGCTTTTCGGATCCGTATTTTGGATTTCATATTGCCATGCACATCGCAGTATGAGATACAATAATAATGTTTTCCGTTTGGCGTAAACCATCGAATTTTTTTCTTCAGATTTTTATGACAAAGATAGCATTTCGTTGCAACGATACCTCTGTCATTCATCGCCTTTATTTTGTCTTCAAATCCTCTGGAAATATATTTTGCATAAGACTCCTGCGGCACTTTGTCAAAGATAACGCGTATTTCTTCTTTTCTGCCTGCAGGAATATGAAAAACATCGAAAGAATAATTTTCCAGCACATTTTCGTCGATCATTGCCAGAATTTTTGCTGTATAGTATGCGTCGCTCAACGCTCTGTGAAATGGGATATCTTTTTTGATTTTCAGAAAGTCAATTGCATATTCCAGGGATTTTCGAGATTTTCTGTCTTCAAACGCAATACTGAATAATTTCTGAACATCCAGAAACCGAAACGGCCTGTCCGACATCGGCTCCATATTATAAAACCGGATATTTCTCTGAAGTTCTGTTAAATCCATAGAACCCCAGGTACAGAATACATAATTATCTCCCCACCAGTTTCTAAATGCCCGCATCACTTCCGGAAAACACTTACCGTCCTTCAGTTGTTCCATTTGCAGATGAATAAGTTTTTTCGTAATATGATTCATCTCATGATAAACCTGAGGTCTGATCAGCTCGTTAAATTCATCCGTTTTTTCCCGTTGGCTATTCAGTTTTATCGCACCGATCTCAACGATTTCAAAAGGAAGATTTTTTTCCGTTTCTTCTCCGGCGCCTTGATTCCATTCTAAGTCCAATATGATATAATTCATAAAACTTCCTTACTGTGATCAAGACTTCTTGTGACATCATAACGTCCCTGACTGGATTCGAACCAGCGGCCTTTCGCTTAGGAGTTAAAAGGACTGTTTCCACGCAGATTCAGCTTAATCCTTGTGGTATCTCCAAGTCCAGTAAAATCAATGCTTTTGAACCTTTCTTTTCCACCTGAGAGCACCTGCGTCCACCTCAAAGCGGTATGATTTTCATAGTCGTATTAGCAAAATATTAGCAGTTTTTCAACAAATGTACAAGTGAAATTTTTACGTCCACTTTGCATTTTCGAACCTACCTGCTTATTATGCCATTTTAAAGGAGAAAAAATATGCAATCATACCAGTTAGAAATTAAACAGATCGTGGACTATCCACGCTGCCGTATCTACCGGCAATTTATTCAGAACTTAATGGCAGACCGAAGTATCCGCACAAACGGAGGCTCCGGTCTTTTTTATTACACGGTGCTTTGCAACTATGCAAACTTCCGCACCTCTTATCTTCGTATAGACGGTATCGGCTATACGGTATATCCCGGCGAATGGATCTGTACCGTAAAGGAACTTTCTGCATGGTTCCGTACCCGTTTCCAGTGTCAGGCAGTTTCCATCCTGGATGAACTTCAGAAACGCCACCTGATCTCCTATCTCTTCCTTGACCGTGGAAAGGTGGTCAAATATAAGATCCGTGACTGGAAAAAACATAATACGGTACTGGATTACAACTGCCCCTGTCAGAAAGATACGGGCTTTTTCTTTGT
This sequence comes from uncultured Lachnospiraceae bacterium, assembly GCA_910584965.1. GTDB lineage: Bacteria > Bacillota > Clostridia > Lachnospirales > Lachnospiraceae > UBA3282. Next base: position 74,319 of record CAJUDZ010000013.1, read on the forward strand.
GCCTGTTGTCGTTGCAACCGAATTGGTCAGCAACCGGCGCAGCTCTGAAATGGATATCCTGCTGGATCTATGGATGTCTGCTGTCTACAATGACAGCCAGGTGCAGGGTTCGGAGATCGGCCCGGTTGCCTACTTCCGCAACGGCACCGGCTCCCCATTAGCGGCTTACAGTGAGATGGCTGTCCGCTGGGGCATCTCCAAAGCCACGACAGGGCGTGTGCTGAAAAAACTTGCTGACATGGATTATATTTCTCTTATGTCATTTCCAGGAAACACAGGCAGCGTGATCTATCTGCGCAGCTATCTTTCTACTATGTTCCAGATATCAGATGTCCTTGTGGATAAGGAGGAGGTTGCCATGAGCCTGAAGATCAATATCTCTCTGCCGGATGAAGGAGAGCCGCAGGCAGATTCTACTCTCACAAAGCATGCAGTATGCGTTTCAGAAGGATTATCCTGCGTTTCAAAATCGGACATGGATGCAGTCATCAGAAAAATGGCGCAAGTCCTTGATGCACAGGGAATTTCCTGTTTCCGGTGCCCCAAATCCATATATAAGTTATATCCTTTATCAGACGCCTGCAGGGAAGAGTATATATCCCACATACCGAAAGCAGTCTCACGTTTTGGAATAGCGGTATGCTGCGGAGAGGATAAACCGGTCTACACTTTTGAGCTGACCCTCTTCCCCGCTGAAAATGACAGGGAAGGAGGATGCAGGGCATGAAAAAGAATCAGGAAGAAATGAATATTGTTGACAACCCGCTGTACCATGACACCTGGAAACTGCTGAAGAAATACAGGGATGTGGTGTGGAGCCTGGAGCTGTCCGTCCAACAGGTACGAAGCCGGTTTGAGATCGAGTACGGCAGTTCCATTGAGGATTTTCTGGAGTCCGTCTATGTTGCCGGGATCGATCTGTCAGACCGCAGTATCGAACATCACGCCAAATGCATTGAACGGAGCCACAAGATGCTGAAGCTCCTGGATACCTCCATTGACCTGCTCCGCACCAAACACAAGAATGGGGAGAGCTATTACTGGCTGCTGTATTACTCTTTCCTTTCTCCACAGCAGCTGCGGAATGTGGAGGAAATCATAGAGAAGCTGCGTCCCCATATCCGGGATATCAGTTTCCGCACCTATTACCGCAGAAGGCGGGAGGCGATTGACGCACTCAGTTCTATCCTGTGGGGATATACCTCTAAGGACAGTATTGATATCCTGGAGCAGTTCTTTCCGGAGAATAAGAATGCTGGAGAGCAATAACAGGCAGTTACATGGCATTTATGAGAAATAAAGATTGGAGGCAATATATGATAGCATTGACTGAGGATGAGAAAAGGATGGTCTTTCAGCTGGAGGGCTGCCGCCGATATGATGTGATACAGGAGATTGCTGTGTTGTGTCGGTATACCCGTGACCATGACAAAAAGGATGTGGCAGAAAATCTCTTAAAGAAGCTGCGTGAACTTTCGGAGGATGACTGCAGAGAGCTGATCTGTGATGTTCAGAGAAATTATCACTCGCCATGGAAAGCAAGAACCGTTGGGGAGATGATCGCTGTGGCCCGGCAGGAATCGGCGCCCGGAAACTGGAAGGGCATGATATTATGGCACTGGAACGCTTTGATCCGGAAGTAAAGCATATGATTGTGTTTGATGTACTCTCAGGAGAATCCCCGATAGGGGATAAAGGGAGCCGGATGAGGCTGTTTCTGACAGATGAAGGTTATCGAAAGGCATTGGAAAATCAAAAACAGCAATATATACATATCAGGAACCATGCCAAAGTAATATCAGGAAATCTTCAATATGATTATCCTGCTGAGGATTTATAACCATTACCTGTTTTCTGCAAAGAGGCAGCTATAATTATATGGCTGCTTCTTTGACTTTCCAAACAAGTATGTTATGGGCAATAGTAACTCACAAAAATCACGAATTTCACATAAAAATATGGTAAAATGCAGGGAAATAGATTATACTGTATATAGCTTTACAATTAGGAGGAAGCACCGATGAGATCCCCAATGGATGAAAACACGTTTATGAATTTTTACAAAAACACCGTTCTTGGATATTCTAATAACCTGCAACGGCACATATGCAGGTCATTAGAGGAGCAGCACCGCATTACTTTTGAGGAACAAAGAAACTTACTGGATCCTGATAAAATCATATATTTTGAATCAAAAAAAGACTTACGGGGTATCCTTTCCCAGACAACTACAAACAAAGATTTCATCGGTTTTTATGAACACTGGGAATTTGTAAAGCTGTATAAATATTCCGTACCTTTGTTTTATCAGACAGATTCTTCTGAGAGTTTGATAGATATCCTTACAAAATGCGGAATTACTGAATTTAAGGAGGTATCGTTTGCACCCGAATTTATACTTAATACTTCCCTTCAAGATGCAAAACCTATTTATTTAGCAGAGCAGGATCGGATATTTATTAAATTTATACTGCAGAAGACTTATTTTACATCTGATGCGTTTGAACAGACTGATTATCGGTATCCTATTGTATTATATTTTGATCTTCCGAACCACTGCCTGGAGATACGCTATGATGCTATTAAATATACAGAGGCGTTTGATAGTGAAATTTACGAAAAGCTAGTGGCCAGCTGTATTGATTGGATAAAAAAGGAATTAGGTCTTTCTTTATATACATGTGAACATACAGATGCTATAAAAATTGTCAATGATAAACAAAATGAAGATGTAAAAATGTATAAGCAGATGATGCAGATGAGTTCCGGAGGTGCCGCAGAACTGACTGCGGCAGAAGGTTCTGATTATGTATTACCTTTCATCGGTGAAATTCGAGAGCTTATTGATGAAAACGAGGACTTATTTAATGAGGCTACAGAAATCAAACAATTATTAACGCAATACTTAAATGATAAAGAAGCGACAGCCAGTTATCCTTACATATATGTAAAATGGGTAAAACCTGTAGAATCACAAAGTTACATAGTTAAAATAACTTTTGATTACCTGAGCCGTAGATACACTTTATTGCAACACATCACTGGAGGTTGTAAAGATTTAGGAATGGAGCGAATGAATGATGCAATCAAATATCTTTGCGAAAGCGGTTCCTTTGTTAAAGGAGAAAAAATTTAATATAGATTATGATGCATTAGCTGAATTTCTTGAACGTTACAAGCAAAATGATTGGTTGTATCCAGATGCAATGCACCGTAATCTAAAAATCAGCATAAAAACCATTTATGAGATTTTAGAATTATGCGTCGAAATCGGGGTGTTGGATCAGTATCTACAGATATACTGTCCACATTGCCAAAAGTATACTGGCCAATATTATAAGACCATTGCAGAAATACCAGAAGAAATCAGCTGTCTGCATTGTGATTATGAAATACTGAACCCCTTAAACCACGCAATAATCATCTATAAGGTTTTATAAATGGTAAACGAATCTGAATTTGTAAAGAAATCAGAAGCCTTTCTGAATGATATCGGGATGACACCAACAGAATGGCTGCTGGCAATGGGAAAATATAATTCTCGCATTTTGCAGCTTGATAATACAGGCTATAAGAAATTCGCTGAGCTTTATGAAAAAATAGTCAGCAAAGACTTCAAGCTGAGCGATAAGGGAAAATTATTAGAGGACTTGTCAGCGATACTATTTTATCAAGGCTATCCAGGAATATTAGAGTGCCGGAGAAATCTTCGTACCAGCAGTAATGAGATTGATTTACAACTCTGCTGGACGGAAAATGCAAAAATGGCGGGAATAGATCGTGCTTTTCCGTTTTTGGAAGAATCTTTTTTGTGTGAATGCAAAAATTATAAAAAAAGCGTTGATGTAACATATGTTGGGAAGTTTTTTTCATTGCTCCATGTTGCTCGCTGTAAAACCGGTATCATGATTGCCTGGAACGGCATAGCAGGGCGTTCTAAATGGAGTGATGCAAATGGCCTGATCCGAAAAATTGCTTTAAGGGATAACACATATATTATTCCTATTGGAAAAGACGATTTTAAATCAATTTATGAGCAAAAAACTAATATTTTTTCTATTATACGGGATAAATATTTAGCATTACAAAACGAAATTGATTATTCTGAATATGTCCAGCATCATGAACTTGAATCAGATTTCAAAAAATAATATAGTTTTTTTAACCTTACCAGTTTATTGATTTACAGTGTAGTTAAATAGATACTGTCTAAGGATATGGGAGACTCGTTTAATGACAGACAGAGCTAATAAGCCGGGTCATTTTACCTGTCTCTTTTTTTGCTTTTATTTTCTGGCACAAAATTGGCACAATCCCGCACGAAATTGGCACGGTTCTGCTCTTTCCCCGTAAATAGAGATATGCTACACTAAATATGCTTAAAACTGTATCCAGAAGCAATCCGGGCTGGCACGGCACCTTTCCTGAGAGGTGCTTTTTTTGCGCCTTTCACCGCAATCCAGATTTTCTCACCCCTTCAGCCCGGAGGAAAGACAGCCATGCCCATCTGCGGCATGGCCTTTTCTTTCCACCACCAAATCTTATTTAAAGGAGGTCCAAACATTGAGACTGAAAAACAAACTGCAGACGCCTGCCACGGCAGGAAAGAAACCAAAACCCAGGTTCTCCCCCACAAAGGCAGCTTATTATGCCTTCCTCAGTTCCATGATGTTCCTGATGTTTACCCAGCCGGCCTATGCCGCAGATGTATGGACAAAAGCCACGGAGATCATGAAGGATGTCTATAACCAGATCGTGCTTATCTCTACCGTTGCCGCTATTGTCACAGCTTCCGTTGCCCTGCTGATGATGAACTTCTCCCGCTCCGGCCGCACGGTGGATGAGAGCCGCGCATGGCTGAAGCGTATCTGCATCACCTGGGCGATCTTAAATGGGCTTGGCTTCATCATGGCCTACATCACCCCGTTCTTTGCGGACGGCAAGTGGAACGGCTGACACCGGAAAGGAGTGATCATTTATGGGTATCTTAGACGGCATTGTGGAATGGATCGCCGAACAGGTGATGCACGGCCTTGACCTTATCACCACTTCAGTCCTGGGGGCGCTGGGCTGCGACATGACCGTGTTTCTCCGCTACTTTCCTGCTGCGGAGACCATGTATAAAGTCTTTGTGGCGCTGGCCATCGGCCTCATCCTTTTAAACTGGGTATGGCAGCTGTTCAAAAACTTCGGGCTGGGAGCCGGCATTGAAGCAGAGGACCCGGTGCGCCTGAGCATCCGCTCCGTCCTCTTCATTTTGCTGGCCTACTTCTCGGACGGCATCGTGGACACGGTCTTAAAGATCGGCGGCACCCCATACCACTGGATCATGGATTCCGACCTGCCGGCATTAAGCTTTGCCGATTTCAATTCGGTCATGCTGGCCATCATCGGCGTCTGCGCCAACGGGGCTGTGGCCCTGATCGCCCTGATCGTTGTGCTGGTGCTGGCATGGAACTACTTAAAGCTCCTTTTTGAAGCAGCAGAGCGGTATGTCCTCCTGGGGGTGCTGGTCTACACGGCACCCGTGGCTTTTTCCATGGGAGCCTCCCAGTCCACCTCGAACATCTTCAGGTCCTGGTGCCGGATGTTCGGCGGGCAGGTGTTCCTCCTGCTCATGAATGCCTGGTGCCTGCGCCTGTTCACAAGCATGGTCGGGGCTTTCATTGCGAACCCGCTTTCATTATGAAAAACGTGCGGAACTGAAATAGAAAGGAAAGATGATAACCATGAAACGATATAAAAAAATATTGACTGCGGCCTTTCTGATGGCGCTCCTTTTCTGCCTGTCCTGCCAGACCGCCTTTGCCTTTTCGGAGAGCGATGCACAGGCCCAGGTAGATGCGGCAGGCCGGGAGGCGGTATCGGGGAATGTCCTGGTATGGTTCCTGTGTGCCATCGCATTTTTAAAGGTGTCCCAAAAGATCGACTCTTTCATGTCCAGCATGGGCGTCAACGTAGGGCATACGGGTGGTTCCATGATCGCGGAAGCCATGATCGCCGCAAGGGGTGTAGGCACAGTCCGGAACTTTTCCCGCCAGCATTTCAGTGGCGGCCACAGCAGCTCCTCCCATGTGAATACAGGCTCCGGCTCACCCGGCAGTCCGGGAGGATTCATGGCAGGCGGCCTTGCCGGGGTGGTCAGCCGCCAGGTCACAGACAGCGCCATCCGCACCGCCACTGCCCACACGGAAACCAACCGGCAGAGTGAACGGACTTCCAAAACCGGGATCGGCGGTCTCGCATCCGCCGTATCTGCCGGCATCGGCGGAAACATGTATGCGTCTTCCGTCGTGAAAGGCGGCGATTTTGCCAACAGCGTCATCGGCACGGTAGCAACGGGAAGCATGGCGTCTGTTGGTTCCATGACCGGAGAAAAGGCCGCCCAGGCCCTCCATTCCTACCTGGGCTATGCCGCCCTGGAAGAGGGCGCACAGCACGTACCGACCTTTACCAATGTAGAGATCGGGGGCGGGCGCATCACCGGCACGGAGATCTCGGAGGAACATCCGGAGGGCATTTCCTTCGGCATGTACCATGCAGACCAGTACACCCCGCCGGAAGGGGCATACGCTGCCGTGCAGGCCGTGGACGGCACTTCCTGGTATAAGCAGTACGCACAGGACGCTGTGGAGAAGTCACCTTATATGGCGGCAGACGGCTCTATCGCCTATAAAGAATCCATCGTAAAAAAGATGCCCCCGGCACCAAAGAGAAAGGACAGGTTATAAATGGCAGAACAACAGAAAAACGGGCTGGAGGAAGCCCTGGAGACCGGCGCATCCGCGGCACACCTCGCCAGGGGCGCCGTAAAAGCGGGAAAGGCAGTGTCCGGCGCGGCAAAAGGCGCGGCGGCAGGCGGTCCCTATGGCGCGGCAGCCGGGGCTTTATGGGAAGGACGCAGGTTTATTGGAAAGTTTGTGGCGGCGGCCGCTGTGTTACTGCTGCTTCCAGTGCTGTTTCTGCTTATGCTTCCCGGCCTGCTCTTTGACGGCTTTTCCTCCGCCTTCTCTCCGGCGGACCCGGAAACACCCATCCTGAACAGTGAAAATACTCTTATAGAGAATGCCAATACCATCATCTATACCATCAGCGCCATCCTGGGGGAAGGCATGGAGGATGTCATGAACCGGATCGAACGGGATTTTGCCGCCTCGGGCGGAGACGGAATGGAGGTCATCAACCCTTATGAGGCAGTCCCCGTATACAATGCAAATCTCTTTGTTTCCCAGTACTGTGCGGCGAAGGAAAAGGACTTTGCGGATATCTCCATTGCTGACATGGCGGCTGTCATGCGCCGGGGGAAATCCCACCTCTATTCCTACCAGCGGACAGAGGAAATACGGGAAAAAACAGTAGAAGACCCGGATACCGGAGAAGAAACGACCATATCAGAGAAATGGATGATCTATACCATTTCCTATAATGGGGAAGCCTATTTTGCCGACCAGGTATTTGCCCTTACGGATGAGCAGAAAAGCCTTGCCTCGGATTATGCACAAAATTTAAGCCTTTTTCTGGGGGACGGGCTGATACAGAACCTGGAGGACTGGGAAGGAAACAGCATCCCTTCCCTGGGCGATGTCCGTTTCACGGACGGAGCCACGGAGGTTGTCTACTTCAACCAGCTGGATGAACGCTACGCCGGTAAGCCCTACGGCACCGACCATATCGGCGGCTACGGCTGCGGTCCAACATCCATGGCGATTGTGGTATCCTCCCTGGCGGGTGAGACCGTTGACCCGGAGCAGATGGCCCGGTGGGCTTATGAGAACGGCTACTGGTGCAAAGGCAGCGGTTCCTACCATGCCCTGATCCCAGGGGCCGCTGCACACTGGGGACTTGCCGTTTCCGGCTGCTCCCCCTCGGAACCCCAGCGGATACTGGATGCCCTGGCAGACGGGAAACTGGTGGTGGCTATCATGTCAAAGGGACACTTTACAAGCGGCGGCCATTTTATCGTGCTGCGGGGCGTAAAGGACGGGAAGATCCTGGTGGCGGACCCCGCCAGCTACAGACGGAGCGGACAGCTCTGGGATCTTTCCATTATTTTAAACGAAGCCAGCAGGCGTGCCGGTGCGGGCGGCCCCTTCTGGATCATCGGCTGAACCGCCCTGCCGGAGTCCGGCCATGAAACCTGTTTACGGACGGTTCCGCTCTGCATCTGCCCATGGCCGGAACTGACACACTGCGAAAGAGAGGTACTACTACATGAACCATCAAAATGACCATGATACCTATATCATCCCGCCGAACTTTGTAGACACGGGCACATTTTTCGGCGGCATGTTCCGGGCAAGGAACGTGATCGAGGCCGGCATCCTTGCCGCCGTGACCGGGCTGCCGGTATTTTTATTCCTTCCCCTGAGCCTGACCGCGCGGATCATCGTGCTGTGCCTGACCACCTTGCCCCTTGTGCTGTTTGCCCTGATCGGCATATCGGGGGAAAGCCTGTCGTCTTTCCTAGTCATCTTCTTAAAGTATATGAAGAACCGCCGCATCGTGGGCGGCGAAGGACAGGAAGCCATACGGAAAGCCCCCCGTTCAAAAAAAGAGAGAAAAAAGCACCGGAAAGGAAAACACAGTAATGAGGAAATTACGGCATCAGAAGATGCCGCCCAAAGTACAAAGCCCGCCGGAAAAAACACTTCCGGTAAAAATGACAGGATTGGCGGCATATCCGGCTGGAAGCGCAAAGGGGAAGACGATTTTCCCGCAGAGTTCGACCAGGTGAAAGGATATGAGATACGGCAGAAGCTCCGGCCCAGCCAGACACAGAAAAAACAGCAGGCCGGAACGAAAGCGAAAAAATCTTCCAAAGGAAGTAAGAGGGCATCAGAAAAGATTTCCGGAAAAAGGACTTCACAAAAAACAGGCCGTCCGGATCGCAGGAACAGCCAGCATAAAAAGAACCGCTCCCCCAGAAAACCTCTGCACACGCCGGAACCCCAGTTTACCCACTTAAACCCGGTGTCGGACTACCTGCCCATCCGTAAGATAGAAAACGGCGTCATCTATACAAAAGACCACCGGTATGTCAAGGTGGTGGAGGTGATCCCCATCAACTTCCTGCTCCGGAGCGCCCGGGAACAGAGGAGCATTATCTATTCCTTTGTTTCCTATTTAAAAATAAGCCCCGTAAAGCTCCAGTTCAAGGTGCTGACCCGCCGGGCGGATATCGGGCGCCACATGGACACGGTGCGCCGGGAGATGGCACAGGAGACCAATGAGCAGTGCCGGCTCATGCAGGAGGATTACCTGCAGTTCATCCAGCAGATCTGCTCCCGTGAAGCGGTGACGCGCCGGTTTTTCCTGATCTTTGAATATGAACCCTGGGGGAACGCAAGGCGCACGGACGAGGAAGGGGAGGCCATCGGTTCTTTGCAGTCCACCGTCCATACTGCATCCAATTATCTCCGCCAGTGCGGGAATGAAGTGGTTCTGCCGGATAACGAGGACGAGTTTACCATAGATGTTCTCTATAATCTCCTGTGCCGGAAGGAAAGCGCCGCAAAGCCCCTCCCTGTCCGGGCAAAAGAAGTAGTGGCCCAGTACATGGCAAATGGAAGGGAGGCGGAAATCGACCATATCCCGGCCGGGGAATTTATCGCCCCCGCAGGCATTGACTTTACCCACGGAAGGTATCTGTGCATTGACGGGCTTTATTATGCCTACCTGCTGATCCCCTCCGACGGCTATAAGACCCATGTGCCGGCCGGCTGGCTCAGCCTGATGGTCAACGCCG
>CAJUDZ010000014.1 GCA_910584965.1 uncultured Lachnospiraceae bacterium
CATTTCAGGGGAGAATGCGAAGCATTCTCGTAATCGTCGCCGCCGGGCGACGATTTAGATTCCGGCCATCTTATGAAGCAGATATCCGGCGTACATGGAAAACAGTTCCCGGTCTTTCTTTCGTTCTTCCGTCAGTTCGAAGAACAGTTCTTTGCTCTTGAAATCCCGTTTGAAGAAAGGCTCGATCTGTACGTCCCACTGGGGCAGATAGGTGGAAAATTTGCGGGTGTAGCATGTGGCGGCCGTCGCCTGCACGCGGTATGTTCTGTCCACAAAAGAAGACACGGATTTGTGAATGGCCGTATCTTCCGCGGGAAGATAATAGTAGTCTTTATAATTGGAATAAAAATATTTCAATTCCTCTTCATAAACAGGCGCTTTCAGTGTACCTTCGTTTCCTTCACCGTTAAAACAGCATCCGTATGAGACGACGGAAACCGGACGGGGGAGGGTACAGGGAAGAGACAGTTTCATCAGGAGCATCTGTCGATTGCTGCCGTCGCTGTCCGTATAGGAAGCGGCCTGTACCTTTTTTACCCTGACTTCTTCATTAAACAGGTCGTGATAGGACAGAAGCGCGGTGAGATACAGCATCCCCTTCATATCGTCCCGGTTATGCAGAATCAGGAGTCTGTAAAGAAAATCCGAGGGATTCTTCACATAGGTATGATAAATATTAATGAGCTGGCCGCCGTTATATTTGTCCTCTCTGCTGATACCGAGAAAACCTTCCAGCGTTTTCTGTTTACAGTTCGGGGTGTTCAGGAAAAATTTGTATGGTGAAATTCTCCTGTACAGATCAATTCCCTTAAAATTATCGAAATTGCCGGAAAGACCATGCTGATCGCATTTTTGCAGCAAATAAGGCAGATCGAAATTATTCCCGTTAAAATGTATCAGATGGGTAAAAGAAGAGGCAAAGGCAAAAAATGCTTCAAGAACATCCTTTTCTTCTTCATAATAGTCGGCAAACCATTGTTTGATATACCACTCGCCGTCACGACAGTACGCCGAACCGATCAGATAGAGGCTTGAATTTTTGGCGGTAAAACCTGTCGTTTCAATATCGATAAAAAGGATTTTATGAAGCGGAGCAATCTGCTCCAGCGGGTATTCCACGATAAAATTTTCCAGTTTCTTTTTTTCAATACGCATACGCATCAGCGTCCTTTCATGATATATATAAATAATATCACATTTTTTAAAATAGCAGTAGTATTTTGCGTCGAAAAATAGTATATTTACTATGTGGATATTACAGATGAGAATACAAAGAAAGAGGGGCAGCGAATGGCAAAATTAACATTTTCGGGTGGAATCCATCCGTATGATGGAAAAGATATTTCCAAAGATAAGCCGATGAAAAAAATCTTGCCGAAAGGGGATCTGGTTTATCCTTTATCACAACATATCGGGGCGCCGGCAAAGGCGATCGTGGAAAAAGGCGATCATGTGCTGACCGGTCAGAAAATTGCGGAAGCCGGGGCTTTTGTGTCGGCGCCGATTTATGCGACCGTGTCGGGTACGGTCAAAGCGATCGAACCGCGCCGCGTTGTAACCGGAGACAATGTGATGAGCATTGTGATCGAGAACGACGGGCTTTATGAGGAAGTGGAATATCCGCCCGTAAAGCCGCTTGAGGAAATGAGCAGAGAAGAAATTATTGAACGGATAAAAGAAGCGGGTATTGTAGGAATGGGAGGCGCCGGTTTTCCTACATTTATTAAGCTTTCGCCTAAGGAACCGGAGAAAATCGAATATGTCATTGCAAACTGCGCGGAGTGCGAGCCTTATCTGACATCCGATTATCGGAGAATGATCGAAGAGCCGGAAAAACTCGTGGAAGGACTGAAAATTTCCCTGCGCCTGTTTGACAATGCCCGGGGCATTCTTGCGGTAGAGGACAACAAGCCTGACTGCATTGAACTCCTGAAGAATCTGACGAAGGATGAGGCGAGAATCAGTGTAAAAGCGTTAAAAACAAAGTACCCGCAGGGCGCGGAAAGACAACTGATCTATGCGGCTACCGGAAGAAAAATCAATTCTTCCATGCTTCCGGCGGATGCGGGATGTATCGTGAATAATGTGGATACGGTCGTTGCGATCTACCATGCGGTGATCGAAGGAAAACCGCTGATGAACCGTATTGTAACGGTAACGGGGGATGCGGTTAATGATCCCCGGAATTTCATTGTCAGAATCGGCACGAATTATCATGAGCTGATTGAGGAAGCGGGCGGCTTCAAGACGGAACCGGCCAAGATCGTTTCCGGAGGGCCGATGATGGGATTTGCCATTTTTAATCTGGATGTGCCGACGACGAAGACGGCTTCGGCGCTTTTGTGCATGACGGAAGACGCCGTATCGGAGATGGAACCGAGCGCCTGCATCAACTGCGGAAGATGTGTGGAAGCCTGTCCGAGCCGTATTGTGCCCAGACTGCTTGCGGATTATGCGGAGCATTACGACGAAGAAGCTTTTCTTTCCCATGACGGTATGGAATGCTGCGAATGCGGCTGCTGCAGTTACGTCTGCCCGGCGAAGCGGCAGCTTACGCAGGCGATCAAGTCCATGCGGAAGATGCAGCTTGCCAAAAAGAATGCAAAGAAAAGCGCAAAGTAAAATGCAAAGAATAGAAAAAGAAAGGAATTAAAAAAATGAGCGATTTGATGAAAGTGTCATCCAATCCCCATATCAGAGCGAAATCATCTACAAGCAGTATCATGGCGGCGGTGGTAATTGCCCTGCTTCCGGCGGCTGGATTCGGTATTTACAATTTTGGGCTGGATGCACTGATTTTAATTCTGGTGACAGTTCTATCGACTGTTCTGACAGAATATATATTTGAGAAAATTCTGGGGAAAAAGGTTACGATCGGAGATTATTCGGCGGTCGTGACGGGACTTCTTTTAGCATTGAACCTTCCGGTCTCGGCGCCCTGGTGGATTGGCGTGATCGGCGGTGTGTTCGCAATTCTCGTTGTCAAGCTGCTGTTCGGAGGGCTTGGACAGAATTTCATGAACCCGGCTCTGGGCGCCAGGTGCTTTCTCCTGATATCCTTTACATCCATTATGACGAACTTCGACTGCGATGCCTATACGGGAGCAACGCCTCTTGCAGCATTAAAGAGCGGAGAAGCGGTCAATATTTTCAATATGGTTATCGGTAAAACATCCGGAACGATCGGAGAAACGTCCATGATAGCGATCGTGATCGGCGCATGTTTCCTGATTATGACGGGTATCATCGATCTGAGGATTCCCGGAAGTTACATAGTGAGCTTTGTGATATTTATCAGCCTGTTCGGCGGACGGGGATTTGACTATGCGTATATTTCGGCGCATCTTGCCGGCGGCGGCCTGATGCTCGGCGCATTCTTTATGGCGACCGATTATGTGACAAGGCCGATTACGGTAAAAGGACAATATGTATACGGCATTTTACTTGGCATATTGACGGGAATTTTCCGTGTTTTCGGACCTTCGTCGGAAGGGGTTTCCTATGCGATCATCCTCGGAAATCTTCTTGTGCCGTTAATTGAAAAGGCGACTCTTCCGACAGCATTTGGGAAAGGAGGCGCAAGAGCATGAGTGAAATTGCGAATCAGGAAGTAAAAAAGACCGGTGACATCGGCGGGATGTTTAAAGATACGGTAATTCTGCTCGTCATCACACTGGCGGCGGGACTGCTTCTCGGCCTGGTATATCAGATTACCAAAGAACCGATTGCCGTACAGAAAGAAAAGACAAAACAGGAAGCGTGTAAAGCCGTTTTTGCGGAGGCGGCATCATTTACGGAGGTGGAACTCATAGAGCCGGATGCGCAGGAATGGGCGGCGGCAGGGTTTGCACAGGAAACCGTCGATGAAGTGATGGAAGCGCAGGATGCTTCCGGTGCGGTTCTGGGCTATGTGATCACCGTTACGACGAAAGAAGGATACGGCGGCGATATCCGCTTTACAATCGGCATTACGAAGGACGGCACCGTGAACGGCATCGCGATTCTGGAAATTGCGGAGACGGCGGGGCTCGGTATGCGGGCGGAGGAAGTCCTCGCACCGCAGTTTGCCGCAAAAAATGTTGAAAAATTCGAGTATTCCAAATCCGGCGCAGCGGCCGATAATCAAATCGACGCCATTTCCGGCGCGACGATTACCACAAATGCGGTGACCAATGGAGTCAACGCCGGATTATACTATTTTCAGACAACGCTTCCGGCTGACGGCCAGGGAAATTGAGGCACAGCTTTGCGGGCTGGGAAAGGAGAATGGATCTAAAAATGAATGATATCAAAGAACGTCTTGTCAATGGACTGATTAAAGAAAATCCTACGTTTGTCCTGATGCTTGGCATGTGTCCAACACTGGCCGTAACGACTTCGGCAATGAACGGTCTGGGCATGGGGCTGACGACAATGGTTGTGCTGGCGCTGAGCAATGCGTTTATTTCGCTGCTTCGGAATATTATTCCGGGTAAGGTCAGGATACCGGCATTTATCGTGATTATCGCATCTTTTGTAACGATGGTGGAGCTTTTGCTGGAGGGCTTTATCCCTTCTTTATACAGTGCGCTCGGTATTTATATTCCGTTAATTGTCGTAAACTGTATCATACTGGGGCGTGCGGAAAGCTATGCGTCAAAGAATCCGGTCATCGCGTCTTTGTTTGACGGCATCGGCATGGGGCTCGGCTTTTCCTTTGCGCTGACCTGTATCGGAGCGGTGCGGGAGTTAATCGGGGCGGGAACGCTGTTCGGCCTGCATATTATGCCGGAAAGCTATATTCCATGCAGTATTTTTATCATGGCGCCGGGCGCGTTTTTCGTTCTGGCAATGCTGACGGCGATTCAGAATAAGGTAAAGCTGATCGGCGAGAGGAAAGGAAAAGATATGTCGAAGATTCAGTCGGGCTGCGGAAGCGACTGCATGAACTGTTCGGATACCGGATGTACGAAGCGTCTCTATGATGAAAAAGCACAAAATTTGAAAACACAGCAGATAAAGGGAGAGGGGGAGAAAGACCATGCTTAAAGACCTACTTATTATTCTGATCAGTTCTTCTCTCGTAAGCAACGTCGTACTGAGTCAGTTTTTGGGACTGTGTCCGTTTCTGGGAGTATCCAGAAAGACCAATACGGCAGGCGGCATGGGAGCGGCGGTTATTTTCGTTATTACGCTTGCTTCGGCGGTAGCGGGCGTCATTTACAAATATGTGCTGGTGCCGCTTAATATTACTTATTTGCAGACGATCGTTTTTATCCTCGTTATCGCGGCGCTCGTGCAGTTCGTGGAAATGTTCTTAAAGAAATTTATGCCGGCTCTGTATGAGGCGCTCGGCGTATACCTGCCTTTAATTACGACCAACTGCGCGGTACTCGGCGTTGCGCTTACGAATGTTCAGAAAAATTACGGAATACTGGCAGGCGTGGTAAACGGTTTTGCAACTGCGGCCGGTTTTACGATTTCCATTATTATTCTGGCAGGCATCAGAGAAAAGATGGAATATAACGATATACCGGAATCCTTTAAGGGAATGCCGATCGTCCTGATCACCGCAGGGCTGATGGCGATCGCTTTCTGCGGATTTTCGGGATTATTATAGTGGAATCACGATGGGTTTGGTAAAGAGAAAGGCATGGTTATCGGATTGGAGGATTACTTATGGAAATAACCGGAATTCTGGTTGCAACAGCGATTGTCGGAGGCGTGGGACTGTTTGTCGGTCTGTTTTTAGGCGCCGCGGCGATCAAATTCAAAGTGGATGTAGATGAAAAAGAAGAAGCGGTACTCGGTGTACTGCCCGGAAACAACTGCGGCGGCTGCGGTTATGCCGGCTGTTCCAATCTGGCGGCGGCAATCGCCAAAGGAGAGGCTCCCGTCAATGCCTGCCCGGTGGGCGGCGAAAAAGTCGGTAAACTGATTGCGGATATTATGGGCGTGGAAGCGGGAGACAGCGTAAAACAGGTGGCTTTCGTACAGTGTCAGGGCGATTGCGATAAGACGAAAAGGGACTATGAATATTCGGGAATAGAAGACTGCAAAATGCTTTCTTACGTACCGGGCGGCGGGGAGAAAGCCTGTGACTACGGATGTCTCGGTTACGGAAGCTGCGTGAAGGCCTGTCCGTTCGATGCGATTCATGTCGTAAACGGCGTGGCGGTTGTGGATAAAGAAAAATGTAAGGCATGCGGAAAATGTATCGCGGCCTGTCCGAAGAATCTGATTACGCTGATTCCATACGATGCGAAATATGCGGTAGCGTGCAGCAACCGCGATAAGGGCCCGGTAACGATGAAAGCCTGTGAAGTCGGCTGTATCGGATGCCAGATGTGTAAGAGGAACTGCCCGGCGGATGCGGTTGTCATTGACAGCTTTCATGCGGCCATCGATCAGGAGAAGTGCACCGGCTGCGGCACATGTAAAGAGAAATGCCCGAAAAAAACGATTGTCTCGTTATAAAAACGTAATCTGCATGGTTTTGCCGCGGCGGCAAAGCCGGCATAAAGGATATACAGATGGAGAAAGGAGCAGGGTATTGTCATGGAAACGGTAAGACTTGGGAAAACAGGAATCATAACGAACAAAAACGGATTTGGAGCATTGCCGATTCAGCGGATATCGGATGAAGACGCCGTTTATCTGCTGAAAAAGGCATATGACAACGGAATTACGTATTTTGATACGGCGAGATGGTATACGGACAGCGAACATAAGCTGGGGCTTGCTTTTGAAGGCATCCGGGATAAAATATGGATTGCGACCAAAACAGGAGCAGGTAATGCGGCGGATTTCCGGAAAGATCTGGAAACAAGCCTTGAAAACCTGAAGACGGATTATATAGACGTATATCAGTTTCACAATCCGGCTTTCTGCCCGAAACCGGGGGACGAGAGCGGATTATATGATGCGGCGTTAGAGGCAAAAGAGCAGGGAAAGATCAGGCATATCGGCATTACGAACCACAGACTTGCCGTTGCGAACGAGGCCGTTGACAGCGGATTGTATGAGACATTACAGTTTCCGTTCTGTTACCTCGCGACCGAAAAGGACATCGAACTGGTGGAGAAATGTAAAGCAAAGGATATGGGCTTCGTCGCAATGAAGGCGCTGTCCGGCGGTCTGATCACCAATTCCGCGGCGGCTTACGCTTATCTTGCACAGTACGATAACGTGCTCCCGATCTGGGGCGTACAGCGGGAAAATGAGCTGGATGAGTTCCTTTCCTATATTGAAGAGCCTCCGGCGATGACCGAAGAAATCAAAGCGCTGATTGCACACGACAGGGAAGAACTGCTCGGTGAATTCTGCCGGGGCTGCGGTTATTGTATGCCCTGTCCGATGGGAATCGAAATCAACAACTGCGCCAGAATGTCCCTGTTGCTCCGCCGTTCCCCTTCCGCGGGCCATCTGAGCGAAGAGGGACAGGAAAAGATGATGAAAATCGAGAATTGTATTCATTGTAACCAGTGCAAGAGCAAATGTCCTTACGGACTCGATACGCCGGCGCTGCTGCAGAAGAATCTGGAAGATTATAAAAATGTACTCGCGGGGAAGGTGTCCGTGTGACAAAGGACATGACAAAAGGGGCGATGCTCCCCATTCTCATCCGGTTTACCATTCCGCTGATATTGGGGAATCTGCTCCAGCTTACTTATAATGCGGTTGACGGCATCATTGTCGGGCAGTACGTGGGAAAAGAAGCATTGGCGGCGGTCGGGACGGGGAACCCGCTCGCGACGCTGATGATTCTTTTTTTACAGGGCATTTGTCTGGGTGCGGGGATTCTGGTCGGAACGCTTTACGGCGCGAAGGATTATGAAACGTTGAAACGCCAGATCAGCACGGCGATGATTGCGGGAATCGCTTTTTCGCTGATGCTGACCGTCGCCGTGCTTGCGGCGGCTCCGGCGCTTTTGACTCTTTTACAGGTAGATACCGCGATTCGCGCGGAAGCGGTACGGTATCTCAGAATTATCATGTGCGGTCTTGTCTTCAATTTCATCTATAATTTTTTTGCCAGCGCGCTGCGGGCGATGGGAGACAGCAGATCGCCGCTTTATTTTCTCGGAATCAGCGCAGTCGTGAATATTATCGGAGATTTGTTTCTTGTCATCGTGTTTTCGCTCGGAACGACGGGCTGTGCGGTCAGCACGGTATTCGGCGAGGCGCTGAGCTGTCTTTTATGCTGGATTTATATACGAAGAAAAATACCGTTTATGAATCTTGGAAAAGAATGGTTCCGGTTCGATCATGACCTGCTGAAGCAGACGGTGCAATATGGTTTTGTCAGCGCCTTACAGCAGTCCACGGTTCAGATCGGAAAGCTCAGCATTCAGGGAACCGTGAATACGATGGGGGTGACGGCAACGGCGGCTTTCGCCGCGATCAATCGGATCGATGATTATGCCTATATTCCCGAACAGAATATCGGCCATGCGATGACCAGCGTGATGGCGCAGAATCGGGGCGCCGGGGAAACGAAACGTGTAAAGGAAGCATTTCGGGTGGGAATGTATGTGGAACTGGCCTACGGGTGCATAACCGGAATTTTGCTGCTTTTTTTTGCAAATCCGCTGATGAGGCTGTTTACGCAGGACAGGATGACGGTCCTGGCGGGAGAGCAGTATCTGCATCTGATTGCGTTCATGTATATCGTGCCGGCGGTAACGAACGGCGTACAGGGATATTTCCGGGGAATGGGAGACCTGAAGATTACGCTGTGGAGCAGCCTGATCAATATGGGCATCCGCGTGGCAGTCTGTTTTGCGCTGGTCTTTGGCTGTAAAATGGGAATCACCGCATTGCCCTGGGCGTATCTGGCGGGATGGATTGCCATGATGCTGTATGAACTCCCGTTTCTATGGCGCAGACTTGTGAAATGATGTCGGTTATCCGCCGCACAGCGGCATATACAGGAACAGCTCCGCGGTTCCGTTTTCCGATTTCAGTTCCATTTCACCCTGATATCTGAGAACGATTTCCTGCATGCTTTTCAGGCCGAGTCCGTGAGACGCTTTATCCGGTTTTGTCGTTGCAGGCGCAGAACCGTCCCGTGGGGACAGGTTTATTTTGGAGGCATGATATTTGATTTCATTTTCATTTCCTCCGACAGGATTTGTTATTTTCAGACAAAACAAGCCTTTCTGTACCTTGCTTTCCAATGTTATTTTTTTATCTTTATCTTCCGCTTTTCGACAGGCTTCCGCCGCGTTATCGAGTGCGTTCGCGAACAGGGCGCAGATATCGGTTGGGTCAAAGGGAAGTTCTTTCTGAATATCGATGGTGTACGCCAGTTGAATGCCGCAGCGCTTCAACTGGTTTTCTTTTGTGGTTAAAACCGCATTGACCGTAGCGTCGCCGCAATAATGAAGGGTTTGTGTAAGCGCGGGATTTCTGGAAAGGTCTTCCAGATAACGTTGTTGTTCTTCGGCCGGAAGCGCGGAAAGAACCTGTAAATGATTTGCCATATCGTGTTTGAGCCGCCGTATCTCGAAATACTGTTGTTCCATAGCCTCGTAATAATGATGGTTGATATCGGCCAGAACGCGCTGCTGCTCCAGTTTCTGCTGTCTGGCAAGTATGGTGATTGTCCATAGCAGACCGACGAAGGAGAAAATGGAAATGACAAGCAGGGCGGCATAATCCCGATGAAAACGATACACTTGGGAAAGGACGTCCCAGAAGGATACATCGTAAAGCAGCACCAGACAGAACACGGTGCAGAATGGCGGTATGGTGAGCAGCGTCAGCAATTTCCACATACTGTCGGAAAGCTCATAATCTTTGTCGGGAGCAAAAATTCTGGTTTCCAGAAATAAAAAAAGGTAGAAGAACAGACTGCTGAAAGAAGAAATCAACAGACTCTTTTCATATTGTTCCAACTTGAGGTACGGGTTGGTCAGACAGTTGTCCCGCAGCGCATTAAAAGAAATGCCCGTACTGAAAAACAAAAGTGCGATTGCCGTTTTCTTATAAAATGTTCCTTTGCAGGTGAAATGTATCATAAAGAGGAACAGGGCGAATATAGGCAGAATATTATAGAAATCTCCAAAAAAGATAACGGTTTCGGAAAGCATCAGGCATACCGAAAAAAGCAGGAGCCGTTTCAACCGTTTTTCGGATACTGTGATTAATGTTCTGATTGCGCCATACAAAAAGAAGGCGGTTGGGAAAGAAAGCAGGATTGAAATAGTTCGGGTAAGTCTCATGAAAGCCTCCGTTTTACAAAGTCCGCCGCGGCCTTATTGGGGACAGCATTTAATGCAGAATCGAGCGTGCAATTTTCGCGGCGGCCTGTGCTCTGTATTTTCTGCTGCACGGAAGTTCGTGTTCCGGCAGAAGAATGCAGTCCTTTCCAATCCGTTCCACATGTTCCGGGTTGATTAAAAACCGCTGATGAATTCTGATAAAGCGTCCGTCCAGTCGTTCTTCGACCTTTTCGAGCCGGTCATAAAAAGGGTATTCGGCGTTTCCGGTGACGAGATAGACAAGCCGCTTATCGGAATAGAAATACAAAATGTCGTGCAGACGGAAACGCCAGATACCGTCTGTATTCCTGACAAGAAAGCGGTCTTTTTCTTCCAGAGCCATTTTGGTGCGGACCCGGTGCAGCAGTTCCATCAGCTTTCCGGGCTGAACGGGTTTCATGATATAGTCGAGAGCGCCTGTCCGGTAGCCGTCGAAAACGTAGTCCGCATAGCCTGTAACGAAGACGATCATCAGGTTCTGGTCGAACTTTCTGATTTCTTCCGCACATTTCATGCCATTTAATCCGCCCATCTCCACGTCAAGAAAAAGCAGGTCGATTTCTCCCGGATGTTTTTGAAGCCAGGAGACGGCGCCGGTTCCGGTCGAAAATTCATAGACGATGTCTTCGGTGTTTTCCATCAGCGCTTTTTCCAGTTGTATGCGAAGCGCGTCTCTTGCAGCGGCTTCGTCGTCACAAAGTGCGATACGCAGCATGTTACAGTCCCTCCGGGAGCAGATAATTGGTTTACAGGATGCAGGTCTGTCAATCTGCAGATATTCTATCATATTTTCCGGAAAAATGCAGTGCTCATCTTTCGGTCAATCTGTCAGACTTTACATAGAATGCCCCAAACTTTACATTTTCTGCAAAGGACGGTCAGACTTTACAAAGGAAGGGGCAAAGTTGACATCACTTCCGATGCGTTTTCCCGGTTTATGTTATGGTAGTGGTATCTCAGAAACGAAAGGGGAGGCAATGTTATGCTATATGTTAAAAATCTTTACAAATCCTATGAAACGGGAAAAATAAAGTATCCTGTATTAAAGGGAATCGACTTCCATGTAGGAAAGGGAGAGTTTGTCGCGGTTATGGGACCTTCCGGTTCCGGAAAGACCACACTTCTTAATTGTATTTCCTGCTATATCCCTTTTGAGGAAGGGGAAATTACGCTGGGAGGAAAGTCACTGGCAGGGCAGAAGGAGGAAGGACTTGCGAAAATAAGGAACGAAAAACTGGGTTTTGTTTTTCAGGATTTCATGTTGTTGGACGGCCTCACAATCCGTGAGAATATTCTCGTGCCCCGCATCATACAGGGAGAAGTCAGCGCGGACGCGGAGACGCTTGCGGACGAACTCGTGTCGCTGTTTGGCATCGGACATATCATGAACAAGTATCCCGCGGAAATTTCCGGCGGTGAGAAACAGAGAGCCGCTGTGGCAAGAAGTCTGATGAACCGCCCGTTGATGATTCTGGCCGATGAACCCACGGGAAATCTGGATTCCAAATCGAGCCGCGCGGTTATCGAGGCATTTGGGAGCGCGCGGGAAAAGATGAAAGCGACGATTTTTATGGTAACGCACGACAGCTTTGCGGCATCCTTCTGTGACCGCGTGATTCTTTTTAAGGATGGCAACATTTACCGCCAGCTGGAGCATTCGGGAAGCCGCAGAGAATTTCAGGATGAACTCTTACAGGTCATCAAAGAAATGAGCGACCAGGAGGTGGATGTATGATGCAGGAACATAAGGAACGGAGGCGGAAAGCACAGGCGGGCGCGGAACAGAGGCGGAAAGCGCAGGCGGGCACGGAACAGATGCGAACGATGAAGGCAATGGAACGGAAGCTGCAGCATGCGGGAAGAAAACACGCGGGACTGTATTTATTTTGCAATTTTATGGCGTTGATGATTGTATCGGCGTATGCGGCGATGATGTTTTCACCGACCGTACAGACTGTTTTTCCGCCGGGCGGGGACAGCAGAAAACAGATGAATATGATTTTTGTTATGACATTGTTCGGATGCGTGGTATTTACCCTGTATGCGTCCGCCCTTTTCTTCCGGCATAAATCGAGGCAGCTCGGCATTCTGATGGCGCTCGGCGCTTCCAGAAGCAAGCTTTTTCCGGGACTGTTCCGGGAGGTGATATTGCTCAGCAGCATATCCTGTGCGGTCGGTATTCTGGCCGGGTTTCCGTTTGTATGGCTGATTTGGAGCGCATTTCGCCTGTTTCTGGTAGACAGTGCGGAGATGGCACTTCATTTTGATATGAATTGTCTCTTTGTTTCGCTGCTTTTTTGGCTCCTGGTGACGGGATTTGCCTGCATGGGCGCATGGCGTTATGTGAAAAAAACAAATATTATGGAGGTTATCAGGGAAGAACACATCAATGAGCCGGTGAAAGAACTGGGGAAATGGTGCGGGCCCGTCGGTTTCCTGCTGATTTTTATCGGTGCGGTTTCAGGATATGGCGCGCCCGGGTTCTGGATGAAGGTTATGAGCGCGTATGCGCCTGCCTGGCTCGGCATTCTGTATGCGCCGGTTTTTATCGGGCTTTACATGGTCATGCTGCATACGGTGGTAAACGGATGGGGAAACTGGCCCGGCATGCCGAATCGTAAGAAAAATCCGTACAAAAATATCATTTCCCGCAGCATGATGAAATTTCAGGGAAAGCAGACGGTAAATAATTTAATTATCGTGACAATTTTGGTGGCCGGTGCCTGTTTTGCCATTTTTTATCTGCCGACGTTGAGTTCGAGCGCATTGCTCGAGTACGAAAGCCGGGCTTATGACTATTTTTATGAATACCGTCCGAACCAGAACGTTCCGGATAAGGACGAGGTGGAGGCGTTGGCGGACTCGTATGGACTTACGTTGAAAGACTGGGAAACATGTGAATATATTACGGTAGGCGCAGGCGGAAATACGATGGTGGAAGAGGCGGATGGGAAACATTTTCATATGGCGTATGAGTCAATCGGTTCGGAACTGGTGCTGCTTTCTGAAGAATCATACGAGAGACTGACCGGTGAAACGGTGGATATTGCGCCCGGTACATATTTTGCCGTTACGAATCAGAGTGAGGCTTCCGTTTATACCAATGAAAGTGCAGGACATCTGACCAATATGACGACGAGGAAACAGATAGAGACAGGCTTTGCAGGATACCTTCATGATGACCTGCTCGCGGGAAAGTATATGCTTTCGGTGATAAGTAATGAAGATTACGCACTTTTGGCAGAGGGGCTTTCCGATGAATGGCGCGGGGTTATGGTGCGGTTTAATACCGACGGAAAAGATTCTTATGAATTTGCCAGAGACTTGTATCATCGGTTCGTTTCCTCGCTCGACGAAAGCTGTGAAATTTCTGTGCTTTATGACCGGGTCTGTAAAATCATGGCGGAAGAAGCGGGAGAAGAATATTGGGGAGATTCGGACCCGATGATGCGGATTTCGTATGAGGAGATGGATTCCAATAACTTCAGGATGACATGGCGCTATCAGCCGAAATTCCGGATTCTGGACAAAAACGACTTTCTTGTAACGATGGCCGTATTTTTTATGATGTTTCTCTTCATTTTTATCGTCTGCCTGATGACAGCGCTCGTCGTCTGCTATACCCGCTGTCAGACAATCGCGATGAATAACCGCTATATTTTCGATGATTTAAAGAAGCTCGGCGCGTCGCCCGCTTTTCTGGAAAAAGAGATACGCTGCCAGTGCGGTAATGTGTTCCGGATTCCGGCTCTTGTCGGAATGGCAGCTATGTATTTCTATTATGGCATGATTTTATATGCCAATGACGGACGGATTGTTTTTTCGGAGGTAATCGGACTGGGCGCCTGCATGGGAATTCTTTTCCTGATTGGGCTCCTGTTCTTTCTGCTATACCGGACTACCGTTCAGAGTTTGAAGAAAATCTTACAAATTGGTTCTCAGGACTCAAAATGATATGTGGCCGCAGGTTGCGGAGCCGGTAATACCTTTGCTATAATTTATGAAAGTCTTCATGCGCTCAGACGGCATGAAGACGGGCCTGGTATAACGGGCATTAAAATGATGGAGGAAGGTATATGAATCAGTTATGGTATCGGAAACCGGCCGGACAGTGGGAGGAGGCGCTTCCGCTTGGGAATGGCAGACTTGGCGCAATGGTATTCGGGGGGACTGACAAAGAGCGCATTCAGGTGAATGAAGAAAGTATGTGGTATGGAGGAAGGGTGGACCGGAATAACCCTGACTTAAAATCACATTTGCCG
Source organism: uncultured Lachnospiraceae bacterium (assembly GCA_910584965.1). Classification (GTDB taxonomy): domain Bacteria; phylum Bacillota; class Clostridia; order Lachnospirales; family Lachnospiraceae; genus UBA3282. The sequence continues at coordinate 14,507 of CAJUDZ010000014.1, forward strand.
CAAATACGTCAGCTTTTGTCCGACGGTAAGATTCAGGAGGCAGAGCGGTTATTGCTTCTGGCCGGCTCCGGGTGTCCGCAAAGTGAGCATCCTTATCAGACACTGGGCGAGATTGAAATGGATTACCGCTGTCCGGGGGAAGCAAAAGGATATCGCAGAAATCTGGATTTGGATACTGCGGCTGCCGGTGTGCGTTTTTCTTTGGACGGCGTGGATTATGAACGGGAATTTTTCGTTTCCAGGCCGGCCGGATGTATGGTGATGCGGTTGAAAGCATCTGCGTTGGGGAAAATAAATCTGACGGCCGCTCTTTCGAGAGGACGTTTTTATGACGGCGCGGGAAAATGGCGGGACGACGGTATTCTGCTCCGCGGCAATCTGGGACGGGGCGGCGTGGAGTTTGCGTCCATGCTTCGGGCGAAAACAAAAGGCGGATGCCTGCGGTTGATTGGCGAGAACCTGTGCATCGAAGCGGCGGATGAGGTAATTCTTTATTTTGCGGCGGATACGACATATCATATCGGTTCGGAAGTAAAGGATGAATACGTCAGGAACTATTTTGCGGAACATGAGTTTCCCGGGGAACCGGAATATTTTGGATTAGGGGAACCGGAGCGGAAAGAATATCTCTATCAGGCGGCTTTGCAGTCTCTGCTTCAGGAACAGCTGGCCGAAAGAATGGATAAGTGTATGGAGAAGGAATATGAAGCCGTCCGTGCAGAACATATACGGGATTACCGTTCGTTGTTCGGCAAAGCGGAACTGGCGTTTGACGCTCCGGAAGACGGCGAAGCCGCTTCTCGTCCCACCGATGAGAGATTGGCGAACCCCCGTGGAGATATCGGACTCATGAAGCAGCTGTTCGATTACGGACGATATCTTTTGATATGCAGCAGCCGGGCGGGGGATTTGCCGGCTACCCTTCAGGGAATCTGGAATAAGGAGTTTATCCCTCCCTGGGACAGCAAGTATACGATAAACATAAATTTAGAGATGAACTATTGGCCGGCGGAGACATGTAATCTGGCGGAATGTCATACGACTTTACTGCCGTTGTTACAGAAGATGCAGAGAAATGGAAGAAAGACGGCCAGACAGATGTACGGATGCCGGGGATTCGTGGCTCACCATAATACGGATATCCACGGGGACTGTTCTCCGCAGGACCATTGGGTTCCGGGGACTTATTGGGTCATGGGGGCGGCATGGTTATGCACGCATTTGTGGACACATTTTGAATATACCCGGGATAAGGCATTTTTACGGGCGGCTTTTCCGGTGATGGCGGAAGCGGCATTGTTCTTTGTGGATTTTCTGATAGAAAAGGACGGTTATCTGGTAACGTCTCCGTCCGTTTCACCGGAAAATACCTATATTCTGCCGACCGGAGAGCAGGGCGCATGCTGCATCGGCGCAACAATGGATAACCAGATACTGCGGCATTTTCTGAGCGGGTGCATAGAAGCCGGCAGGGTGTTGGGAGAAGAAGTTCAGAAATTTGAAATAGAAGGGATTGATGATATCACAGCATTCCTTGCGGAGATTACCCGGATAAAGGAACGGTTGATGCCTACCAGGGTCGGAAGTCAGGGGACGATTCTGGAATGGATGGAGGAATATGAAGAGGCGGAGCCCGGCCACCGGCATATTTCTCATTTGTACGGGCTGTACCCTTCGGATGAAATCACGATGGATGGCACGCCGGCGTTAGCGGCTGCCGCACGAAAAACGCTGGAGAGGCGTCTGCAGAACGGCGGCGGGCATACCGGATGGAGCAGAGCGTGGATTATGAACCATTATGCGAAGCTGTGGGATGGAGAAAAGGCATATGAAAATCTGGAGAAAATGTTGGAAAAGTCTACCTACCCGAACTTATTTGACAAGCATCCGCCGTTTCAGATTGACGGAAATTTCGGCGCGGCTGCGGCGATTGCCCAGATGTTGGTGCAAAGCAATCCGGACAGAGTTGTCCTGTTGCCGGCGCTTCCCAAAGCCTGGAACAGCGGAACGGTTAAAGGGCTTCGTCTGGTGGGGAATGCCGAGGCCGACATTACATGGAAAGACGGAAAGCTGGTGAGCTGTACGATTCGCGCATTTTCCGATTATGATACGACGATAAAATATCAGGAGAAAGCAGTCCGCATCACTTTGCCGGCGGGCGGCAGCTGTGAAGCGCCGCTGTCCTGACCGGGCAGGCGGCCGGACAGAAGCCGTAAAACTACCGATTTGCGTCTTCCTTTGGAGACAAACCGCCGGAATAGTGCAAAACATAATCGTCCGTAATAAAAACGGCCTCCACACCCTCAAGCGACTCAATAAGCCGCATGCCCTCCTCCGGTCCCAGAACGAAGCAGGTGGTGGAAAGGGCATCTCCCACGGTAGATGAATCCGAGAGAATTGTAACGCCGAGAAGATTGTTTTGTATCGGATAACCGCTTTTGGTATCCAGAATATGATGATACAGCACATCATCCAGATAAAAATACCGTTCATAAACGCCGGAAGACACGGCAGACTGATCGGAGACGGACAGAACGGTAATCGGCGTCCCCTGTCTGTCGAAGGGTGTCTGGATGCCGAACTGAAAGGGCGAACCGTCTGGTTTCGTGCCGACGGCAAGCAGGTTGCCTCCCAGATTGATGATAGCGCTTTGGATATTCCGGGACAGCAGATGGTTTTTCATCTGATCCGCAATATAGCCTTTGGCGATAAAACCGAGGCTGATCTGACTTTCCGGGTCGGACAGCGTAACCGTATTTCCGTCTATGAGCAGGTTGTGGTAATCGACATGTTCGAGCGCTTCGGCGATGCTGTCCGGGCCGGGGATAATCGCGGCATCCGTTTCGGCGTTTCCCGGTTCGTCCGGATGAAAATGCCACAGTCTGCTGACAGTTTCCATCGTAAGGTCGATGCGTCCTTCGCTCATTTCGCAGTAAGTTAAGGCCGTTTTCAGCAGATCTGCGGTCTCTTCGGAGACGATTACCGGAGCGCCTCCGCTGTGATTGATGTTCCAGATATCAGAACCTTCGATCGAAGGGCTGAGCATCTTTTCATAGGCTTCGGCAAGTTCCATGCACTCGTCGAGGCAGTCTTTTTTCCCCGCATCATAGATCGTTACCTGAATGACGGTATCGAAATAAAAGCCGGTTTTTGTGACAGGTTCCCTGTTTTTTCCGCAGCCGTCCAAAAATACGGTCAATGCCGCGAGAATGATAAAAAGAGGTATTTTTTTGAGCATGGTTCTTTTTCCTTTCATTTATTTCCATTCCGACAAAAGTTGTCAACCGAATCATTTCGTGATAGAATATCCCTGTTCGATGAATCACATGTTTTATTCTATACATATCACAGTCATTATACATTATAATGGAGAGCGTGTTTTTTTTCCATTTTTATCTTATGAATCGAACCGAAGGAAAGAAAGCCGCGGTTAAAATAAGAAGGGAGCATGATCATATGAAATTGCCTGGAGATGACGGAAGGCGTTCCGGCAGTCATTCTGTTTTTTATATGGTGCTTGGCGTGTCTGCTTTTGTATTGGTGCTGCTGTTTACGGTGATGAAAGACAACCATAAAGAAGAGAAAAAAAGAGAGGCCGCTCAGGAAGTTGTAAAACAGCAGGAGACGGCGGCTGCGCCGGAAATCGCGGAACCGGAGCCGGAACAGAAACTCCGCGCGGAGGATCTGGATTTCTGGGATATGTACCCGGTGGAGGATAAGAATACCGAGAAGACGCAGACGGAAAAAAAGGATGCGGAAGATTCGCAGGACGACGGTGAGCAGGACGGTTATGCGGATAAAGTGGAGGAAATCGTGCAGGAAGATCCTTCCACGGACGGTAAGCATACGCTTATAAAGACTTCTGACGGAAAGGAAGAGTGGGTTTTAATCAGCCCCTATCTGACCAAACACACATATAATTTTAAAAATCTGTCGGAAAGTGCGAATCTGCGGAAATATACGGATAACGGCAAGAAAATTTCCTATGTGGGAGTAGATATCTCCAAACATAACGGCCAGGTCAATTTTAGCAGCATAAAGTCGGCGGGCGTTGATTACGTCATGCTGCGGCTCGGTGCGAGAGGATACAGCACGGGACAGATTTCTCTGGATGATAATTTTGTGGAGAATATGGAAGCGGCCGTCGAAGCCGGACTGGATATCGGCGTATATTTTTATTCGCAGGCGGTTTCTCTGGAAGAGGTTATGCAGGAAGTGAACTTTGTCATTCAGAATCTGGAGCCGTACAGGGCACACATTACCTATCCGGTCGCTTTCGATATGGAGAATGTGCCAAACGACAAAGCGAGGATAGACGGGCTTTCCAGAGACGATAAGACGGCGATTGCGAATGCCTTTCTGGGCGGTATACAGGCGGCCGGCTATGCGCCGATGATTTACGGGAACAAAGAATGGCTGATTAAGAACGTTGATCTGGCAAAACTTCAGGATTATGACGTATGGCTTTCCCAGGAACAGGATATTCCCGATTATCCGTACCAGTTTGCCATGTGGCAGTATACGACGACGGGCGTATTAAACGGCGTTTCGGGGGACGCAAGCCTGAATCTTTGTTTTGTCAGTTATTCGGACAGATAGTGTATGATTTTGGGTGAAATCTGAACAGCGGTGTACAGGTCGGCGTAAGCGGCAGGAGACATACCCTCCATGTAATTAGGGGTATATGCCTTTTTTACGCCGGCTTTTATTAACAGATCGATGGCCTTGTTATAGGCAATCGCGGCTTCTTCTTCCGTCCGGTATATGCCCACCGTGTAGTCACCCCTGACATGGATTTTTGTCCTGTAAAGAAGCTCTCCGTTTTGGCGGAATGAGGAAACACCGTGGTAAGCGTTTAAAATTTCAATATTCTCATAGCGGTAATCGTTGGTATTTCCATTGATAAACCGATAATCTTTGTTCAGTACAGCATAATTTTTGATGCCGTACCGATTCCTGATATTCATCTGCATTCCATAATCGGCAACAAAATAATGACCGCCCCGGCAGGAGATTTTATGGTTGGCGTAGTAGAACAGATCATCCCTGTCGAAAATAAAAAAATGGGACGGTGAAAAATAATAATAAAAAAAGGACGGGCGTATATAAATCGGATTGGAAAAATAGATGCCGTTGTCCCGGAAGTTGATCAGACAGACCCATTTTTCAAAGAAAAGAACGGAATCCTGATGGTAGCGGGAAATTTCCAGACTTTGATCCTGAAGGATGCGGTTCGCGAGCAGATAAGCCTCATGGGCAGATTCTGCCGTATCATAACTGCCAAGACTGATATGCTTTGCGCGATAAGTTAAAGAAGAACGGTAATAAAGCGTGCCGTTTTTCTTTTTTGCCTGATAAACTCCGGGTAGCTGGGGCATTGTAAATCTCCAATCTTTTGAAATATTTCTGAATATTGGCATTAGTATAACATATTTTTCCGGATTTCTGTATAAAATATTACAGACATATTACATGTTGAGAAGAACAGCGAAAACCTCTGATATTTCGGCAGTCAGAACAAGACAAGCAGTACAGGCTGAAAAATCGGGCAGACCGCATATGTCATGCCTGCGGACTTGCGGGACATCATTCAGCGACAGAAACGGGAGAAATTGTATGTATAAAAAATATCTGACAAAATTACTTTTGATGAGTATGATTTTTATCACTTCATGGATTTGTTTAAAAGAACTTCAGATCAACCGGATTGCGGCGACGCAGGCATTCCGGATGGAGTATCTGACGGTAACGGAGGAAGAAAAAAAGAAAAGTTTTCTGGAAGTGGTGGCCTGTGTGGCATCCGGCCAGCGGGTCGTGGATTACGAAGTGCTGGAAAAAACGAAAAAGTATCAGTTGTCCGAACAGGATTATGATGCCCTTCTGCGCATCGTGGAGGCCGAAGCAGGAGGAGAGGACGAGGATGGAAAGCTGTTGGTGGCAAACGTGGTATTAAACCGTGTCAACAATGAGAATTTTCCGGATACGGTGACGGAGGTCGTCATGCAGAAAGAGCAGGGTGTGGCGCAGTTCAGCCCGACGGTGGACGGGCGTTTTCAGAATGTAAAAGTGAGCCAGGAAACATATGAGGCGGTGGAAAGAGCGCTTTGCGGTGAGGATATTTCTCAGGGAGCCTTGTATTTCTGCGCGAGAAAGAAGGCGGATTCCAACAAGATACAGTGGTTTGACCAGAAACTGACAAGACTTTTTTCCTATGGAAATCATGAGTTTTTCTTATAAATCCACATTGCCATAGCAGTCTTATGGTGATATAATTTAGCTGATAAGGCCGGAGGCAGATATGCCGTGTACGGCTGTGCAAAAATATAATGACGCTGAAGGAGATACATAGGAATGAAAGAAGAAACTGCAAAACTTAAAAAATTCGGAAGCTTTTTCTGGTTGTTATTGTTAGGGCTCGGCATCGGACTGCCGGTTATTGTTTCGCTGCTTATATGTCTGTTTGCGGAGGGACCGTTCCGGCTGGATGTTTTTTTCCCGCTGGTGCTGGTGTTCGGGTTTATCATATGGATGGTACTGTTGATGCTGGTCGGCTACGGGAGCCTTACCCGCATTTTTGTAAATCGTACCGCGCAGAAAGTAGAACAGCTTCCTTATTGCTTTAACAGCTCTTTTACGAGCAGAGGAAGTATCTTATATATCGATGTGGAAGGCGGCATGATCGGCTACATTTCCGCTTATAACCCGATGGAAATCCAGACGTTCAGCGCGGCCAGAATCGAACGGCCGGAAACGGTGGCATCGACGATGACCGGGGTGCGCTTCGTATTTTATCTGGACGGAAAGAAAATGACGGTTTATACGCTGATCAGCAATCGGGCTGTCAGCTTAAAATCCGGAATAGGTGCGGAAGCGGTTTCCAAAGCGGATGCTTTCGTTGAGCTCTTAAAGGCAGCCAAAAGAAACGCGGAGGGCAGGTAGAGATGGCCGGCCTGTTATATTATCTGCCTGTCATTGTGACGGCGGGGGTCGTTATCGGGGCGCTCATCCTGGGAGGTTATTTTATCCGGGAATATGTAAGAGTCAGGAAAAACGGTTCCACTTGTATGTATTGTAAGGCGGAGGCAGCCAGAGCGCTGCCTCGTACCTATTTATTTTTGCTGCCGATATCGTTTGGGGATACATATGAAGATGCCGAAAAATATCTTCTTTCCCATATGGTTCCGATTATGGGGAAGGAGCAGATACCGACCGGACGCCGGGCCTGTAAGGTGGAGGTTCACGGCTGTTCAAAATGCAGCAGGCGGCAGGTAATTATCGAGGACTTTCTGCTGGTGCGGGGAGAAGAATACCTGAAAGAATATTATAAATTTTCTTATGAGAAGTTCCGGCCTTTATTGGATACCTGGGAAGAAACGGAGCGGAGAGTATGTCCGGGTTCCCAGCCGGGATAAACAGGGAGGTTTGAGATCGTTATGAAAAAAATGCTTAGAAAATTTCTGGAATTTATATCAGTCATTATCGCTTTGATAATCGCCGTTCTGGTGGCGAAAGATCTTCCTTTGGAGTCTTTGCTTCGGGGAAAAGAAGAACCGGTTACGCTGGCCATGACCGAAGGAGGGCTTCCGGAGGATTATATCGGGATGCCCGCGGCCGATGATATTCCGAGAATCGAAGATGCGGAAAGCTGGGAAGATACCTGGCAGACGAGTTATGTGACGGTGGAGCCGGAAGCGATTATTCCGACCGGCGTCGGAGCGCGTCATCCGTGGATATCCGCTTATTCGAGCGGAAGCAGACGCAGCGGGTCAAGATACAGGCCGGACGTTTCCGATATGACTTTTGATATTCTGGGAGAGTACAGCGAATATTTTCTGATTCAGCTGCCCGACCAGTCTTATATTCTGGCACAGATGTCGATTGACGATGCCAGGGCATTAAAGGCAGGAAAGAAGATAACGCTGCCGATCGGAAGGAAAGGGGCTGTTCATCAGCAGGCGATCAGCCAGATCGAAGACGCGAGCCGGAGTTATGACGTGAATATGGAAGGCGTGTTTTACTGTATTAATGATCAATGGAACGAAAGCCATAATATGCTTATGCTGCTGATCCGTTACGGCTGCGGCGCGCTGATAGCGCTCGTGCTTGGCAGCATTCTGATTACGATCGTCGACAAGATTCTGAAAGAAAAGACGGAAGAATAAAAGGCATTGCAGGAAATATGCTCATCATTATAACAGGAAAGATACGGAAAGGATATGGTTACAGGAATGGATATATTATACAGCAGTACGAGGAATGACGAAAAGAGAATACCGGCGTCACAGGCGATTCTGAAAGGGCTGTCAGAAGACGGCGGGCTTTTTGTACCCGATCGGATTCCGGAACTGGACAGACCCTTAAAAGATATGACGGATATGAGCTATCAGGAGATCGCCTATGAGGTTATGAAACTCTATCTGACGGACTTTACGGAAGAAGAACTGAAGAACTGTATCGGCAGGGCTTACGATTCCAAATTCGATACGGAAGAGATCGCGCCGCTTGCAGAGGCGGATCATGCTTATTATCTGGAGCTTTTTCACGGTGCGACAATCGCATTCAAGGATATGGCGCTGTCGATCCTGCCGCATCTGATGATAACGGCGGCGAAGAAGAATCATGTGGAAGAGGAGATTGTTATTCTGACGGCGACTTCGGGAGATACCGGAAAAGCGGCTCTCGCAGGATTTGCCGATGTGGAAGGAACGAAGATCATTGTATTTTATCCGAAAAACGGCGTCAGTCCGATTCAGGAAAAACAGATGGTAACGCAGAAAGGGAAGAATACGTTTGTCATTGGGATTCATGGCAATTTCGACGATGCACAGACCGGTGTTAAGAACATTTTTTCCGACCGGGAGCTGGAAGAGAAGATGCTTGGGAAGGGATTTCGTTTTTCCTCCGCCAATTCCATCAATATCGGCCGTCTCGTTCCGCAGATCGTTTACTATGTATATGCTTATGTAAAACTTTTGCAGCATGGGAAAATAGACGACGGGGAAGAAATGAACGTCGTCGTGCCGACCGGGAATTTCGGCAATATTCTGGCGGCTTTCTATGCGAAAAATATGGGCGTGCCGATCGCGAAGCTGATCTGTGCTTCCAACGAAAATAAAGTGCTGTATGACTTTTTCCGCACCGGAAGTTATGACCGGAACCGGGAATTTGTGCTGACCAGTTCTCCGTCTATGGATATTTTGATTTCAAGCAATCTGGAACGGCTGATCTACCGCATCGCGGGCAATGACGCCAGGAAGAACGCGGAGTTTATGGCGGCTCTTTCCCAGGACGGGGAATACCGGATTACGGAGGAGATGGGCACACAGTTGAAGGATTTCTACGGAAACTATGCGGGTGAGCAGGAGACGGCGGACAGAATCAGAGAGCTGTATGAGAAGACCGGTTATATCATCGATACCCATACGGCGGTGGCGAGCGTGGTCTGCCGGAAATATCAGGAAGAAACAGGAGATATGAGAAAAACGGTTATTGCCTCGACGGCCAGCCCCTTCAAGTTTACGAGAAGCGTCATGAATGCGATCGATTCCAAATATGACAGCATGACGGATTTTGAGCTGGTGGATGAACTGTCCGGACTTGCCAATGTAAAAGTGCCGAATGCCATCGAAGAAATCAGAACGGCGGCCGTACTGCATCATACGGTATGCGAAAAGGATGAGATGAAGGAAGCGGTGGAAAAGATTCTCGGAATTTAACGGATAAGGAGAAAGAAAATGTACAGTTTTATTGATTTTTTATGTATTATCGGCGGAGGCTATCTTGTATATGCGGGAATCGTCATGAAAACACAGGGGAAAATCGTCAATAACGTTGTAATGAATAAAGGCGCGGATGAGAGCGCATTGCGCGATAAGGAAGGATTTATCGGTTATCTGTACGGAAAACTGATCGCAGTCGGCGCCGTTGTTATTCTGGCCGGCGCTGTGAATGTGATCAACGATCTGACAACGCAGTCATCCGTCATATCGGGGATATCGAGCATTGCCTTTTTTGCGGCGATCGTTGTTTATGCGGTTTTTGTCAATAAGGCGCTGAAGAAGTTTTTAAAGTATCCAAGATAAACGGGAGGTATCCGAAATAAACCGAATCCGTACAAAAAGTTCCTGTATTCCGCGCTGCGGAGTTCAGGAACTTTTCTGATTGTTCGATATGTTTAACGGTTCTCCATCGGAATATACTCTCTGTCCTTACCGATTGCCTTATAGGCGGGACGAATGATTTTACCGTTGTTTGCCAGCTCTTCCATCCGGTGCGCGCTCCATCCGGCAATTCTTGCAATCGCAAAAATCGGTGTATAGAGTTCCATCGGAAGATTCAGCATGCGGTATACGAAACCGGAATAGAAATCCACGTTGATGCTGACGCCTTTGTAAATCTGCCGTTCTTTGGCAATGACTTCAGGAGCAAGACGTTCCACAAGAGAGTAGAGCGCAAATTCTTCCTGCAGCCCTTTTTCTTCCGATAACTGTTCTACGAAAGATTTGAAAATAACGGCTCTTGGGTCGGATTTGGAATATACGGCATGGCCGACGCCGTAAATGAGCCCGGCATGATCAAAGGCTTCTTTATGTAACAGTTTGGCCAGATAGCTGCCGACCTGCTCTTCGTCTTTCCAGTCGGCGACTTTGTGCTTCATATCGTCAAACATCTGTACGACTTTTATATTGGCGCCGCCATGCCTCGGGCCTTTCAGGGAACCGATTGCCGCGGCGATGACCGAGTAGGTATCGGTGAGAGAAGAAGTAACAACATGCGTGGTAAAGGAAGAGTTGTTACCGCCGCCGTGTTCCATATGAAGTACAAGCGCGATATCGAGAATTTTTGCCTCTAACGGTGTGTACTGACTGTCCGGCCGCAGAATATGCAGAATGTTTTCCGCTGTGGACAATTCAGCGATCGGCTGGTGAATAAATAAACTTTTTCCATCGTGATAGTGGCTGTATGCCTGATAACCGTAGATAGAAAGCAAAGGAAAGAGACTGATGAGCTGTAAGCATTGTCTGAGTACGTTTGGAAGAGAAGTATCGTCTGCCCTGTCGTCGTAGGAATACAGTGTCAGGACGCTTCTTGCAAGCGTGTTCATCATATCATTGCTTGGCGCTTTCATGATAATATCGCGTACAAAACTGGTAGGAAGAGAACGGTAACTGGCCAAAAGCGATTTGAACACTTCCATCTCTTTTTCATCCGGCAGTTTATCAAAAAGCAATAAATAAGCAGCCTCTTCATATCCGAAGTGATTATCTCTGGCAAATCCGTTGACGAGGTCTTTGACATCATATCCCCTGTAAAAAAGCCGTCCGTGGGTAGGAACCTGAACACCGTCCACAATCTTGTTTGCACGAACATCCGAGATATGCGTCAGTCCTGCCAGAACACCTTTTCCGTTCAAATCCCGAAGTCCGCGTTTGACATCATATTTGGTGAATAGTTCCGTATCGATGATATCCGCCTGTTTACTCATATTAGCGAGACGAAAGATTTCAGGAGTGATTTCCGAGTAGCTGTTATGATCCATGGTGTACATGAGATAGGCCTCCTTTCAAATAATGGTGAACTTGTGACTATATTGTTTTATACTTGCAAACTCGCGCTCCCGGCGCCTTTTACCCGGTTGAACCGGGCGTTTGCTCATGAACAACCGCATAAAAGAACAAATGTGGATGCAGGATGTTTATTTCTTTTCGGTTATTATATCATAAAAAACTGATGAAAAAAAATAATGTTTGAAAATTTTAGAAAGTTTTAACATATTACACAATTTGATTCCTGTTGCGAAGGCGGGAAAAAGGTATTAAAATAAAATGGAATGAGAACTTTCTAAAGCGCCGGAAAAACATTTTGTATGAATTTAATATTTGTATGGACTTTATAATGGAAAGGATGTTACGGGATGGATATACGGGAAATTTTGAGACATGTAGATCATACACAGTTAAAAGCGTTCGCGACATGGGACGATATTGTTGAATTATGCGACGAGGCGATTTTATATCAGACGGCTTCCGTCTGTGTGCCGCCGGCTTATGTCAGACGGATTCACGATACTTACGGGAATGAACTGAAAATCTGTACCGTAATCGGATTCCCGCTCGGATATCATACGACGGAAATCAAAGCGGCCGAAGCGGCGCAGGCCGTACGGGACGGCGCGGCCGAGATCGACATGGTCATTAATATCGGAGATGTGAAAAGCCGGCTTTATGAGAAAGTGGAAGCGGAAATCCGGGCGGTAAAGGAAGCCTGCGGCGGGCGGATACTGAAAGTGATCATTGAGACCTGTTATCTGACGGAAGAGGAAAAAATCGCGATGTGCCGTGCGGTGACAAATGCGAAAGCGGATTATATTAAGACGTCTACGGGATTCGGAACAGGCGGGGCATCGATTGAGGACATCCGCCTGATGAAACGGCATATCGGTCCCGATGTGAAGATCAAGGCGGCCGGCGGCATTTCCACGATAGAGGAAATGGAAGCGTTTCTGAAAGAAGGGTGTGACAGAATCGGTACATCCAGGGCGGTCAGCCTGTTAAAGAAAGCATAGAACGGAAATCGCAGGAAGAGAAGCGGAACAGGCGGGCAAAGACAGGGTTTCATACCGAATGGGAGGACAGAACATGGAAGTCAGGGAAAGAATCAGAAGTTTACAGGAAAAGATGAAGGAAGAGGGGATAGATTATTATCTGATTCCTACGGCGGATTATCATAACTCGGAATATGTGAATGAGTTTTTTAAGGTGAGGGAATATTTTTCGGGATTTACCGGCTCTAACGGGTCGCTCGTGGTTGGCCGGACGAATGCGGGACTCTGGACCGACGGACGGTATTTTATCCAGGCGGAAAAAGAGTTGAGCGGAAGCGGGATTACGCTGTTTCGAATGCAGGAAGAAGGCGTGCCGACAATCGAAGAATATCTTGTGCGCAATATGAAGGAAAACGAAACGCTCGGTTTTGACGGAAGGGTCGTTACCGCATCGTATGGCCGGAAACTGGAAAAGGCGCTGAAAGACAAAAATATCGTCATCCGCTGTGAAAAAGACGTGGCGGGCAGTCTGTGGACAGACAGGCCGAAGATGCCCGGGAATCCCGTTTCCATTCTGCCGGAAGAAATCTGCGGGAAGAGCGTAGGGCAGAAACTGGCACAGGTCAGAGAGAAAATGCGGGAAATGGGCTGTACGGCGCATCTGCTTTCCAAACTGGACGATCTGATGTGGCTTCTGAATATCAGGGGAAAAGATATCGCGTATAATCCGGTTGCGCTGTCCTACGGCTATTTTACCATGACGGAAGCGTGGCTGTTTTTGCAGAAGCAGGCGGTAAGCGATGAACTGTGCCGGTATGCGGAGGAAAACGGAATCACAATCAAAGAGTATGATGAGATCACGGCGTTTCTGGGAGACGTCAGGGAAGGAAAGGTCCTTCTTGACGAGTCGAACGTGAGCTATGCGCTGTACCGGATTCTGCGGGATAAGGCGGAAATTGCGGCGGATGATAATCCGACGGAGAAACTGAAAGCCGTCAAAAATCCGGTGGAACTTTCCCATATGGAGGAAGTCTATTTAAAAGACAGCGCGGCGCTGACAAAGTTTATTTACTGGCTGAAAACCAATATCGGCAAAATACCGATGAATGAGTATACGGCGGCTATGCGTCTGGATGACATGAGAAGAGAGGTGGAAGGTTTTCTTGACCTGTCCTTCCCGACCATCAGCGGTTATCAGGAAAATGCGGCCATGATGCACTACGAAGCGACGGAAACGGAGAATAAGGAGCTTCGCGCCGAAGGCATGCTTTTGGTGGATTCCGGCGGGCAGTATCTGGGCGGCACGACGGATGTGACGAGAACGATCGTGCTCGGGGAAATCAGCGAAGAAATCAAAAAACATTTTACATTGACAGCGGTCGGCATGCTGAATCTTACCGCCGCGAAATTCCTGTATGGCTGTACGGGAAGAAATCTGGACATTCTGGCGAGGGAGCCGCTCTGGAATCTGAATATCGATTATAAATGCGGAACAGGACACGGAATCGGCTATATTTTAAATGTACACGAAGGACCCCAGAATATCCGCTGGCGGTATTCGGACACGATGAAAGAAGCCGTTATCGAGGCCGGTATGGTAATATCCAACGAGCCCGGCGTTTATAAAGAAGGAAGCCACGGCATCCGCACGGAAAATATTATCGTCGCAAGAAACGGGGAGAAAAACGGGGACGGCCAGTTCATGTATTTTGATACGCTGACCTATGTGCCGATAGACCTGTGCGGAATCGAGCCTTCCTACATGCAGGAAAGAGACATTGCACGGCTGAACGATTACCATCGGGCGGTCTATGAGAAAATAAGCCCTTATCTGACGGAGGAAGAGCGCCTCTGGCTGAAGAAAGCGACTGCACCCATCCGGAAACAGTAGAGGTGTTCATGAAATTTTATAAGAATCTGTATATTGGTGATACTATTAAAAACCCGAATAAGATCAAAAGAAAACTAAAACGCCATGCGAAACAGCTGAGCGTATTTGTTCTTCTGAGAGCATCCGGGAAAGATCAGCTCGAAATATGTCATAGCATCGTGCTGGAACAGCCTTACTATCACAAAAAAGAAAATGCGCCGTATGTTGTCGGCATTGCGGGAAGTTACGAGGAAGCGTTGGCGCTCGTCTGCCGGATTACGGAAGAAGCGGTTAAAAAGAACGGAAATGCCGACCTGAAACGGTATCTGTTTTCGGAGCCTCAGGCGGCAGGAAAGGCATGATTGAGCGATGTTACATATCGTATTGCTGATTTTGAAAATAATAGGAATGATACTCGGCATACTGCTTGCAGTCCTGCTCGCAGCGTTTTGCATCGCCCTTTTTGTTCCGGTGCGTTATCGGGTGGAAGCCAGACGTTCGGAAGCGGAAGGGGCGCCGCCGGTCGAGGCCGAAGGTTCTGTCACGTGGCTGTTTCATCTTGTGAATATCAGGTTCCGGTATCCCGCCGAGGTGTATCTCAGGGCAAGGATTTTTCTTTTTACAGTATTCCGTCTGCCGCCGAAGCAGAAAGCGCAGGAAGGAACCGGTCAGAGAGCGGAAGAGGAGAAAGCGCGGGAAGAAACCGGTCAGAAAGCGGAAGAGAAGAACGGACAATGGGAAATCCGCCGGGATGCGGCAGAGGGAAAAGCACGGCACGAAGCGGGAAAAGAAGTGCAGGGAGAGGAAAACGGCGGAAATAATCATGAAGCCGGCCGGAATGCGGAAAGCGAAGCAGGCGGCGGACAGGACGCCGCATCCGCACGGAGTAAAAACCCGAAACGTTCCATAATAGAGAAGATCAAAGCAATACTGGTGCGAATCCGCGAAATCTTCCAAAATATCTGGTACACATTGAGCGGAATCTGTGATAAAATAAGAACAATATGGGAAAATATAGAATATTACAGGAGCGTGCTGCAAAGCGATGCTTTTCAGAAAGCGTTTGCGTTATGTAAAGCGGAGTTGTTTTCGATCTTTTCCTATATCAGGCCGCGTAAATTGCAGGCAGATCTGACGATCGGCATGGATGATCCGGCGTCCGTCGGAAAGATTCTTTCATACTATGGGATGCTGTATCCGTTTATTGGCGGCCATGTGAATATAGAGCCTGATTTTGACAGAAAACGGCTGGAAGGCTTCGTATTGATCAAAGGAAAAGTCAGGCTGTTTACGTTTGTCAAAGCGGCGGTCCGCATCTATTTCAGTAAAGATATCAGAAAATTGCTCAGGTTATTCAAGAAGGAGGATGTATAAATGGCAGATAATAATTTTACCGGCGTAATCGAATCTCTGATGAAGGGAATGAACGCTGTTTTGTCGACCAAAACGGTTGTCGGAGAGGCGACGCAGATCGGGGACACGATTATTCTTCCGCTCGTGGATGTGACATTCGGCGTTGGAGCCGGCGCCAGCGCAGGCGACAAAAAGAACGGCGGCGCAGGCGGGTTTTCTGCGAAAATGAGTCCCAGCGCTGTGCTTGTTATCCAGAACGGTTCCACGAAACTTGTTAATATCAAGAATCAGGATATGGTGACAAAAGTGATCGATATGATTCCGGATATCGTAGATAAATTTACGGCGCCCAAAGATGGCATGATCGAAGATGACGCGGCGGTAGATATTGCGTTCCCGGAAGAGAACAAATAACGGGTTGCTGCATATAATAAACAAAAGGCATAAGCAGGGGAGTTTCCATGAAAAAAATGATCGGTCTTGTAGCGCTTTGCGTTGCCGGCGGGATGCTGTTTATGCTTTTTATGACGAATCGGTTTATCGGGCTGATTCTGATTATTTTATTATTCCTGATCGGTTATAATTTCTTCTGCTGCGATTAAAAACGGATGTGCGCGGCAGGAAAAGAACGGGTTGGAGAACGGTTTTAAGGAATGCTTTATGGATAAAGGGATGAATCAGAAAATGCTGCTGCGCCTGAGCCAGGATGTCTGCGCGGAAGAAGGCGGCGCAAGAGAAGATCAGGCGGAAAAAATCCGTGCAGTTAAAAGCGGTACGGAAGAAATACGCATGGATGAAGCGCTCAGGGAAGCGGTTTCGGAAGAAGAACTGAACAGGCTGAAATCCTGGCTTTTTAAAGAAAATGTCAGGATTATTTCCGCTGTGAAAGAACTGGAGCAGATGCAGAAACAGTTTACACAGGAAAAAGAGCAGTTTCACGAGGAAATGAAGACGTTGAACCGTAAAATGTCTGCGGAGAAAGAACGCCTGAAGGATAACAGCCTCTTTTTCGAAAAAAAGATGGAGATCCTGAAGAGCGGTTTTGCGGATCTGGATATGGACAGGCGCCGGCTTGCCAAAGAATGGGCCCGGCTGGAAGCACAGAAGGAAGTGATGCAGCAGCCGGTTTACGGAAGCGGTACAGATGTATCGGAGCTGTTCAGAGGGGTAAAAAACCCGCTTGCTTTAAAAAAGCGGTATAAGGATCTGATCAAAATTTTCCATCCGGACAACGTGGCCGGCGATAAGGAAATGATTCAAAGAATCAATAAGGAATATGAAAATCTGAAATGCGAATATGATATCGGGAGATGGGCATAGAAAATTTCCCGGTATCTTTTTTTACTTTATAGCAGATTGCTGTAAACGTGGAGGCCTTCCAACAGGAGTTTACGCGGTAAATTCCTGGAACGCAGGCCGGACAGCCTGCGTTCATGTATGTGGCCGGAAACAAAAAAAGACCAGTGCGGTTATACCGCACTGGCTTTTCATTCTGCGTTCTGATTTCGGTCTTTTTCAAATTTTCTTCAAACCGAACAATCCGGAAGATTAAGCTCTTTCAACTTTTCCGGACTTCAAACACTGGGTACATACATGTAATTTTTTGGATGCTCCATTCACTTTGCAACGGACATTCTGTATATTAGAATTCCAGATTCTGTTAGATTTTCTATGAGAATGGCTTACGTTGTTTCCGAAATGAGCGCCCTTACCACAAATATCACATTTAGCCATCTTTGCACCTCCTGACGATATATTATCAAATTCTTTTCTTGCGTAAACAACATTTGTATAATAGCAGAAATAGGAAAAGATTGCAAGTAAAAATTTTAAGAAAGTATGCAGAAGTTTTCGGAAACTTTTCAGAGGTGAAAAAACTATTTCTAAATATTGACTTTTAAAGGTGATTTTGAGATAATATATCCGATGTGCCGGTGCAGCCGGTACATGTTTTGGGAATGGCGGAGGACCTGAAAGTTTTCCGTTAAATAAATAATATAAAATTTCAAGGAGGATATGTCATGTCAACAAAAGCGAATTACAAGATTGACGAAATCGGTAAAGGCAAAGTCGGTTTTTCCAAGACTCGTTCGATTATCGAAGCTGCTTTCTACGGCAATAACGTAGTGAAAGTCAACACATTAAAAGAGGCTTATAATCTGGCGAAAAACTCACCGGGAACGATTGTTACCGATATGCCGATCAAAGACGGGGAAACATTTGGTCTTGACGCTGATGCGAAAGTTCTGTTATTCAATGACGGCGCGGTAACAGGCCGTTACGCAGCTGCACGCCGTATCAAAGGCGAGCCGGGCGTTGATGAAGCAAAGCTTGACAAAGTGGTTATGGATGCTATTTACGAAACACGCTGGAAAACAATGTATCATGCAGAGTGCTTCGTAGGTCTTGATCCTGAGTTTATGGCAAAGGCTCATCTTTTGATTCCGGAAGGAGAAGAGAACCTGCTTTACAACTGGATGATCAATTTCCAGTATATGTCCGATGAATATGTAAAGATGTATAAGAAATCCCAGCCGATCGGCGAAGGCAAAGAGCCTGATATTTATATTTTCTCCGATCCCCAGTGGGCTCCTCACGAGGCTCCCGATGTTGATTACAGCTGCCTGAGCGATCCTTTGACGCTGTGCTATTTCGACACCAATGAGAACTGCGCGGCAATTCTCGGTATGAAATATTTTGGCGAGCACAAGAAAGGCACCCTGACAATGGCATGGGCGCTGGCAAACAGAAACGGTTATGCTTCCTGCCACGGCGGACAGAAAGAATATCTGCTTCCGGACGGCAAGAAATTCGTTGCATCCGTATACGGTCTGTCAGGTTCCGGTAAATCGACACTGACACACGCAAAACACGGCGGAAAGTATGAAATCAAAGTTCTTCATGACGATGCTTTCATTATCAATACGGATACCTGTGCTTCCGTTGCTTTGGAGCCTACTTATTTTGATAAGACGGCTGACTATCCGACAGGCTGCCCGGATAACGAATATCTGTTATCCGCTCAGAACTGCTCCTGTACAATGGACAGCGAAGGCAAGATTCAGCTTGTAACAGAAGATATCAGAAACGGTAACGGACGTGCGATCAAATCCAAACTGTGGTCTCCGAACCGTGTTGACAAGATCGACGCGCCTGTTAATGCGATCTTCTGGATTATGAAAGACCCGACAATTCCGCCGGTAGTAAAACTGAACGGTTCCGCGCTTGCATCCGTAATGGGCGCTACGCTGGCTACCAAGACATCTACCGCAGAACGTGTTGCGGCTGGTACAGACCTGAATGCGATCCGTATCGTGCCTTATGCAAATCCGTTCAGAACTTATCCGCTTGTAAATGACTATGAGAAGTTCAAGAAACTCGTGGAAGAGAAGAACGTTGCATGCTACATCGTAAATACAGGCGATTTCATGGGTGAGAAAGTAAAACCTGCTGATACGCTCGGTATTCTTGAGACGATCGTTGAAGGAAAAGCATCCTTTGAGAAATGGGGCAATTTCGAAGATATCGAGATCATGAATACATGGGACGGCCAGACAGAAGGATTCAAGAACTTCAAGGCTGACTTAAATGACGCTGATTATAAGGCTCAGTTAAAATCCGCTATGGAAACCCGTGTAAATGCGGTTAAAGATTTCGCAACAAAGAAAGAGGGCTATGATAAACTTCCCGATGAAGCACTCGCAGCTCTTGAAAAACTGGTTGCAGCTCTTAGCTAATCGGTAACAGCCGAAAAATATGAAATAGTAATGAAAGGGATATATGGGATCCATATATCCCTTTTTTGTGTCCGGCAAAACCGGATTCGAAAAGGGAAATGGGAAAAAACGGAAAACAGGTATATGGCGGACAAAACAGAACAGAGAATGACAGGATTAAAATATTATACTGCAGTATACTAATACCATGCCCTGAAAACAGAGACATTTCATCAGGCGGAACCTGCGCGATGAAGCGGCTCGAAAAAACGGGCGGAAAGAAGGAGCACAAATGCAGAAGCAGATTTTGGAACATTATTTACAGACAGGAACCTATACGTATGCGGGGCCGTATGGAGACTATTTCAGGTCGCTGCCGGATGCCGTGGAACAAATCGGCCGTCTGATATGCGGGCAGGTCATTCACCGCATTACATTGCGGGAAGGCAATACGAATGCCAATGATAAGCTGCAGTACGGCGATATGACGAAATTTCCGTGGTACCGGATGCGGTGCGAAGACGATATACTGATAACGGCTCCGGCTCTGACCGCGGAACTTTTCCGGCTGGATGAGAGGGGGTTTGTGCCCGATCGAAGGACGGAAAATAAGATCGTTGTAACATGCCGGTATGTGTCGATTCTCATGAGCGCCGTTTTGAAGGCAAAGGGAATCCCATGCCGTTCCCGTTCCGGGTTTGCGCCCTACTGCCGGCCGGGAAAAAGCATAGACCATTGGATTAATCAATATTGGAATACAGAGGAGGAAAGATGGGTAACGATTGACGCGGATGGGTTTTATGACGAAAACGGCATGAATCTCGGACAATATGATATTGCGGACGGCAAATTCGATTATGCGGCAAAGGCCTGGCTGGATGTGCGCCGGGGAAATGTGGACGGGAAAAGATTTTTGTATTCCGACGGAAATGGGACATGTTCCCTGAAGGCAATTATCAGAGCGCTGTTCTATGATTTTCATGCGCTGATGAACGATGAGATTTCCTATCTGTTTCAGCCCTGCTTTATCGATGATAAATTTGAACGGCTGACAGAGCAGGATTTTGCGGAGCTCGACGGGCTGGCGGAGCTGTTGTCAGAACCGGATCAGAATTTCGAAAAACTGGTTCATCTGTGGGAAAACGAAAAGAAGTACAGAATCATGAACAGTCCGCTTGTAGGCGACTCTGACAACCTCGGAAGATGGTAACAGAAATGGTAATATCTTTATAGAAATAATGGTTGTATTTTTGCAATGTCTTGGATATAATAGAATTAACCTGAGGTGCGCGATAATTCTTGTTATTTTGAACCTACAGTTACTTTAAACGGGATTCCTACATCGTCATACGGATGTCAGGCCTCCGGTCCGGGCGGATAACCGCAGCGGACATTGTGCAGTGGAAGGCAGAAGTATGATTGCGGTTACCCACCTAGCTGTTGCTAGGAGTCAAAATACAGGATCCGGCATTTCGGGGGCTTATACAAAAGAAGAAGCAGTCATCACGACTGCTTTTTCTTTTGTATGGGGCATATCGGGGGAACGACGGATGGTATGGGGAGAAGTATCGCATGAAAGAAAACTGGAAAAATTTTGTAAAGCTGCTTGTGATTCTGGCAGGGATGGTATTTCTGTTCTGGCTCTGGCTTCACCGGATGGAATCGGTTAAGGAAGAACCTGAGGGGGAGAAGATTCGGACGGAAGATGTGAAAATCCTGCTGGAAGCGCTGGAACTGCCGACGGCGTTTGAGGAAGAAAACGGCGGAGAAAAAGCGGGCGGAGAAAAAGAGAAAGACGGCGGCGGAAAGGATGGAGAAAGTGACGGAATACCGGAAAACGTTCCGCAGGAACTTACATACGGGCAATATCTGAAAATTTATGAACAGATTGGCGGTGCGGAAAAGGGAATACCGGATTTTGCGGGAAAATATGAAGAAGATCACGCGTTCCTGAAAGAGGACTGGTATCAGGCATTTCAGCTTATGCTGGCTCATTTCGATGTAGAATCCTCGATCTGGAAAACGACGGTATTTATTATTAAAGTAGATGCACAGGAGAAAAAGCTGTATACGCAGAACAGCGAGTACACCTATCATTCTTCTTCCTTTGCGGACTCAGCCTTTTTCAAGGAAGAGGTTTATGTGAAAGGAGACGAACTTCTGACCAGTATCAGGACGCTGGACGAAAAGACGATTCTGGAAAATGTCTGGGTTATGGAAGTAACGGATGAGCAGAAGGAGGAACAAACAGGGTATGCGCTGTCCTGTTTTTACAGGCAGGTAGAATTTATCGTTTGGTCGGCAAAACAGACGGAACGGGAACAGGTGACGGATCTGGTTTTTGAGAACGGCGCGCTGACGGAATATACCGTCAAATCGGAAAAGATTCGGGGAAAGCTGCTTCGGGTGACGGAGGACTCCCTGGAAATCGACGGATACGGCACTTATGAGACAGAGGAAAACCTGGAAATCTATAAACTTTGCGGTACATTGGAAACCCAGAAGAAAACGGATTTGATGATCGGCTATGATTACACGGATTTTGTTGTGCATAACCAGAAAATAAGCGCCTGCCTCGTATCCAGAGAAGGAGAAATGGACCAGATCCGTGTTTTGTTAAAGAATACGGCGGAAGGCGGGTATTATTATGAAAAAGCCCTCGTGACCGTGGACGGCAGGCAGACCGAGGTGGAAGCGGACCGATTAGACGCCGGCGAGCGTCTCATTTTTCAGAGCGAGGCGTTGACCGATAAAGTCGATCTTGAGATAGAAGGCGTGGAAAAAGGCGACAATGCGTACAGAGGCGCGTTGGAATTTTATAAGACCGAGGATGGCATGGTCATCATCAACGAACTTCCGCTGGAAGAATATTTATATGCGGTGGTGCCGAGCGAGATGCCGGCTTCTTATCCGATGGAGGCGTTGAAGGCACAGGCAGTCTGTGCGAGAACCTATGCTTTTAAATATATACTTCATGCGGGTTTTGCCGGGTTAGGCGCGCATCTCGACGATACGACATCCTATCAGGTTTACCATAATCTTGAGGAAAATGCGGCGACGACGACGGCTGTAAAAGAAACGACGGGCATGAAGCTCTATTATCAGGATGAGCTGGCCGAAAATTATTATTATTCCACTTCCTGCGGTTACGGAACGGATACGGGAATCTGGAAATCGGAAAAAGAGCCGGTTTCCTATATCAGGCCGGGAAAACTTGCGCCGGAAGAAGACAGCCAAAGCGCACGGAGTGCGGAAGATATGGCAAGCGAAGAAAACTTTGAAGAGTTCATTAAAAATGTGGATGAACATGATTTCGAGAGCGGGGAGCCCTGGTACCGCTGGCAGTATGAGGTGGAAGAGGCTGATGCCGGCGAACTGCTTGAACGAATAAAAGAACGATATCAGGCGAATGCTTCGCTGATTCTGACAAGAAAAGAGGGGGCGGACGGCGCTTATTATGTATCGGAGCCTGTCGGGGATATCGGAGAACTGGAGGACATTTCAATCAGCAAAAGAGGGCCCGGCGGCATTGCGGATGAAATGCTCATTACGGGAAGCAAAGCGGTTATCAAGATCATTTCGGAATACAATATCCGCCGCATTTTATGCGACGGGGAAAGCCAGGTCGTCAGACAGAACGGGAGCGGTTCTGTGCCGGGAACGCTTCTGCCAAGCGCTTTTTTTGTCATAGAAACTGGAAAATCGGAAGAGGATATGCTAGGATATACATTGACCGGCGGCGGTTACGGACATGGCGTAGGCATGTCGCAGAACGGTGCGAAAGAAATGGGCAGCCGGGGCTATGGGTACGAAGAAATTCTGAAAAGTTTTTTTGCGGACTGCGAGATCAAAGAGTGAAGAGAAAGTTGACAAGGGATACAGGATGAGAACGATGATCAGATTTATTTTAATTATCAAAGATTTTGCGGGAGAGATGACGCGGAAAAATATCAGCGCCTTTGCAGCCAGTGCGGCATTTTTCCTGTTTTTATCCATGGTGCCTCTTCTGATGGCGCTTTGTGCGGTTCTGCCTTATACTTCCCTGACCGCGGAAAATCTGATTATGGCGTGTATGAAAGTGGTGCCGGAAACGATGGACGGCTTTGTGAAAAGTGTCGTTACGGACGTCTATGCCCGCTCGGCCGGAACGATCACGGTGTTTGCGATTGTGACGGTCTGGTCTGCGGCAAAGGCGATGCTTGCGCTGATCCAGGGACTGAATGAAGTAAACGACATCGAAGAGAAACGCAATTATCTGCTGCTTCGGACGATTGCCTGTTTTTATACGGTCATTATGTTGGTCGCCATTCTGCTTTCCATTTTTATTATGGTATTCGGAAACGTGATCGTTAATCTGGCATTGCGGGATTTTCCGCAGTTACAGCTTCTTGTGCAGTTTATTATGCACTTTCGTTTTCTGGCTTCCTGGCTTGTGCTGACGCTGATTTTTGCCATGATTTATACGTTTGTGCCGGGCAGAAAACTGCGCTTTCGAAAACAGCTTCCGGGAGCGGCCTTTTCGGCGGTCGTATGGAGTATCGCTTCCTATTTTTTCTCCGTTTACATAGAATTTTTTAACGGATTCGGAACATACGGAAGCCTGACGACAATTGTTATTTTGATGTTCTGGTTTTATATGATGATGTATATTCTGCTGATCGGAGCTCATATCAACCGGTATTTCGGACCGGTTTATAAATTTCTGTTCGGATGGCTTGACAAGTCGTGGAAAACGCATTAGACTAATACAAAGATATTTGGAAAATCCATATGCAAAGGCTGTGAAAGTGTCAGTAAGGCATTATTTTCTTACAGAGAGAGGGAGCCATCGGCTGGAAACTTCCTCAAGTTCAGATAATGACCCGAAATTCCCACCGGAGCCGCCCGAAGGAACGACCATCATGTGAAAGCCCTGCAAAGGCAGAGATCATGCGGTTCAGTAGTTCGGGACGCAGAGGCACGTTACGCCGAATGAGTGTCTGTTCGATGAAAAGAGCAGGAATCTGGGTGGTACCGCGGTTTATTCGTCCCATATGTTTTGTGCATATGGGATTTTTTTTATTCCATAGGAAACTGCTGAGCATGCGTTTTTTATGGAAAAAACATCGGAAAGGAATGTCGACATGAAAGAAAAATTAGAAAAACTCAAAGCGGAAGCGCTGCGTCAGATCGAGAACAGCGATGCGCTGGAAAAGCTGAATGAAGTGCGCGTCAGTTTTCTGGGGAAGAAGGGCGAACTGACGAGCGTATTAAAGGGAATGAAAGATGTTGCGCCGGAAGAGCGGCCGAAAGTGGGGCAGCTCGTCAACGAAACGAGAGAACAGATTGAAAAGATACTGGAAGAGGCCATCGCCAAAATGGAACGGGCGGCGTTGGAAGCCCAGATGAAAGCCGAAGTCATCGACGTTACGCTGCCGGCTAAGAAGAGCGAAGTCGGCCATCGGCATCCCAATACGATTGCAATGGAAGAAGTGGAGCGAATTTTTACCGGCATGGGATATGAAGTCGTGGAAGGACCGGAGATCGAAACGGATTATTATAATTTTGAGGCGCTGAACATTCCGGCGGACCATCCGGCGAAAGACGAACAGGATACGTTCTATATTTCCGGCGATTTCCTGCTTCGCACGCAGACCTCCGGCACACAGGTACATGAAATGGAAAGAGGAAAACTGCCGATCCGCATGATCGCGCCGGGAAGGGTATTCCGTTCCGACGAAGTGGACGCGACCCATTCGCCTTCTTTCCATCAGATCGAGGGACTTGTTATCGACAAGCACATCACGTTTGCGGATTTGAAGGGAACGCTGGCGGAATTTGCGCGGGAACTGTTCGGGGAAGAAACGAAAGTAAAATTCAGACCCCATCATTTCAATTTTACCGAGCCCAGCGCGGAAATGGATGTGAGCTGTTTTAAATGCGGCGGAAGCGGATGCCGGTTCTGCAAAGGTTCCGGATGGATTGAGATTTTGGGCTGCGGCATGGTGCATCCGAACGTGTTGCGCATGAGTAAGATCGACCCGGAAAAATATTCGGGCTTTGCTTTCGGAATGGGGTTGGAGCGCATTGCGCTGTTGAAATATGAAATCGACGATATGAGACTGCTGTATGAGAACGATATCAGGTTTTTGAAACAATTCTGACCGAAAGAACGCCCGGAATGAGGCGTTTTCCCGTGAAGGATTTAAGGTGAAGCGAAAGCATGGAATGTTATTATGAAAACGGAAAGGATTGAAGTAAGATGAATACTGCATTATCTTGGATTAAAGCATATGTGCCGGATCTTGTCTGTACGGATCAGGAGTATGCGGATGCGATGACCCTGACGGGGACGAAAGTAGAGACATACGAACGACTGGATAAGAATCTGGAGAAGATTGTGATCGGTCAGATCGATAAAATAGAAAAACATCCGGATGCCGACAAGCTGATCGTCTGTCAGGTAAATATCGGCACGGAAGTGATTCAGATTGTGACCGGAGCGCCCAATGTGAAGGAAGGCGATAAAGTGCCGGTGGTGCTGGACGGCGGCAAAGTGGCGGGCGGACATGACGGCGGACCGCTTCCCGCGGACGGCATTGTAATAAAGGCGGGAAAACTGCGCGGCGTACCTTCTAACGGTATGATGTGTTCTATCGAAGAACTGGGCTCTTCCAGAGAGATGTACCCGGAGGCGCCGGAAAACGGCATTTATATTTTCCCGGAAGATGCTTCCGTCGGCGCGGACGCGGTAGAAGCGCTGGGACTGCGGGATACCGTATTCGAGTATGAAATCACTTCCAACAGGGTAGACTGTTACAGCGTTTTGGGCGTTGCGAGAGAAGCGGCGGCAACGTTTCGGAAGCCTTTTAACGCCCCGGCGGTAACGGTGAAGGAAACGGCACAAAAAGCGGAAGATTATATCAGTGTAGAGGTAATGGATTCCGAACTCTGTCCCAGATACTGCGCGAGAGTCTGCACCAATATCAAAATCGGCCCTTCCCCCGCATGGATGCAGAGGAGGCTGGCGGCCAGCGGCATCCGGCCGATCAACAACCTGGTGGATATTACGAATTACGTGATGGAGGAATACGGCCAGCCGATGCACGCTTTTGATCTGGATACGGTGGCGGGCCATAAAATCATCGTGCGCCGCGCCAAAGACGGCGAAGTATTCCAGACGCTGGACGGACAGATGCGGAATCTGGACAGCGACATGCTGATGATCTGCGATGCGGAAAAAGAAATCGGCATCGCCGGCATCATGGGCGGTGAAAATTCCAAGATTACGGAAAACGTAAAAACCGTACTGTTCGAAGCGGCGACTTTCAACGGCGCCAATATCCGGAAATCCGCCAAACGGCTTGGACTTCGGACGGATGCTTCCGGTATTTTTGAAAAGGGGCTTGACCCCCGGAACGCGCAGGCGGCGATCGACAGGGCCTGTCAGCTGATCGAAGAACTTGGCTGCGGCGAAGTGACGGAAGGAATGGTGGAAGTCTGTGCGCCGCTTAGCGAGCTGCGGAAGATAAAATTTGACGCTCAGCGTATCAATTACCTTCTGGGAACGGATATTTCCGAACAGGAGATGGAAGAGATTTTTGAAAGGCTGGAGCTTTCCTTAACGACAGAGGCGGATGGTACGAAAATACTGACAATTCCTTCTTTCAGACAGGATCTGGAAGGCATTGCGGATATTGCGGAAGAAGTGGCGCGCTTCTACGGCTATGACAAAATACCGATGACCCTGCCGAGCGGTGAGGCGACGACCGGAAAGCTTTCCTTTAAACTGCGTATCGAGCAGAAGGCGAGAGATATCGCGGAATATTGCGGATTTTCACAGGGCATGTGCTATTCTTTCGAAAGTCCTAAGGTATTCGACAAACTTCTGCTGGCAGAGGACGATGTGCTGAGAAATGCGATTACGATCGCCAATCCGCTGGGGGAAGATTTCTCCATTATGAGAACGATTTCCTTAAACGGTATGCTGACCAGCCTGGCGACGAATTATAACAGAAGAAATAAAAATGTAAGGCTTTATGAGCTTGGTAATATTTATCTGCCGAAAGCTTTGCCGCTGACGGAACTGCCTGACGAAAGAATGCAGTTCACGCTCGGCATGTACGGCGACGGGGATTTCTTTACGATGAAGGGTGTTGTGGAAGAATTTTTCGACAGCATCGGCATGAAGAAAAAAGCGGTTTATGACCCGAAAGCCGGTAAGAATTTCCTGCATCCGGGACGTCAGGCGAATATCGTTTATGACGGAAAACCGATCGGATACCTGGGAGAAGTGCATCCGGAAGTATGCAGCCGCTACGATATGAAGACGAAGGCTTATATAGCGGTGCTGGATATGCCGGAAATCCTTCCGTTCGCCACCTTCGACAGAAAATACGCGGGTGTGGCAAAATATCCGGCGGTATCCCGCGATATCAGCATGGTGGTTCCAAAGTCCGTGCTTGCGGGTGAGATCGAAGCGGTGATCGCACAGCGCGGCGGAAAGATTCTGGAAGATTACAGGCTGTTTGATATTTACGAAGGAAGCCAGATCAAAGACGGTTTTAAATCCCTCGCTTATTCCATTACCTTCCGCGCGCAGGACAGGACGTTAGAAGAGGCAGATGTGGCGGCGGTGATGAAAAAGATTTTGAACGGGCTGGAAAGCATGGGAATTGAACTGCGGAAAGAATAAGGCGGAAAAGCCGGCAGTAAAAGCGGAAAACAGAAAAAGGAGGATGTAACATGGAAACGAAAAACACTTGGGAAACTTATGATGAAAAACAGTTGCAGGAAGTGGATGATTTTGCCAGAGATTATATGGATTTTCTGGATAACGGAAAGACGGAGCGGGAGTGCATTGACACCATCGTGAACCGCATTGAGAAAGAGGGATATCAGGAACTGGAAGCCCTGATCAAATCCGGGAAAAAGTTACAGTGCGGCGATAAAGTATATTCCGTCTGGATGAACAAATCCATCGTGATGTTCCGGATCGGGAAAAAGCCGATGACGGAAGGCCTGAACATTCTGGGGGCGCATATCGACTCCCCGCGTCTTGACGTAAAGCAGAATCCGCTTTATGAAGAGGGCGGTTTTGCCTATCTGGACACGCACTATTACGGAGGCGTTAAAAAATACCAGTGGGTGACGATTCCCCTTGCGCTGCATGGCGTAATCGTAAAAAAAGACGGCACAACGGTGGAAGTCAATATCGGCGAAAATGAAGATGATCCGGTGTTCTTCGTGTCGGATCTGCTGATTCATCTTGCGCAGGAACAGTTGGAGAAAAAGGCCGCAAAGGTCATCGAAGGGGAAGCGCTCGATATCATCATCGGCAATAAGCCGCTTACAATCAGGAAAAAAGAAGAAGAGAAAGCGGACGATGAAGACGGAAAGAAAGAAGAAAAAGCCGAAAAAGAAGGCGTGAAGAAAAACATGCTTTCCATTTTGAAAGAAGCCTATGACGTGGAGGAAGAAGACTTTATTTCCGCGGAGCTGGAAGTCGTTCCTGCCGGAAAGGCAAGAGAAGCGGGATTTGACAGAAGCATGATCTTATCCTATGGACAGGATGACAGAGTATGTGCTTTTTCCTCTCTGAAAGCGATGCTGGAAGTAAAGGAGACGGAGAGAACGGCCTGCTGTATTCTCGTGGATAAAGAAGAAATCGGAAGCGTCGGCGCCACCGGCATGCAGTCCCGCTTCTTTGAAAATGCGGTGGCGGAAGTGATGAACCTGACCGGGGAGTACAATGAACTGAATGTCAGAAGATGCCTGGCGTCTTCCTGTATGCTTTCATCCGACGTGAGCAGCGCTTATGATCCTTCCTATGCGGCCAGCTTCGACAAGAAAAACGTGGCATATCTCGGCGGCGGCATGGTATTCAATAAATTCACCGGTTCCAGAGGAAAATCCGGTTCCAACGATGCAAACGCGGAATATCTGGCGCATATCAGGGCTATTTTTGAGAAAGAAAACGTAAACTTCCAGACGGCGGAGCTGGGCCGCGTTGATCTTGGCGGCGGCGGAACGATTGCTTATATTCTGGCGCTTTACGGCATGAACGTGATTGACAGCGGCGTAGCGGTCTTAAATATGCACGCGCCCTGGGAAGCGACGAGCAAAGCCGATGTTTATGAAGCAAAGAGAGGCTATGTGGCGTTTTTAGAGAATGCGGATTTATGAGAAAGAGGAATTGAAGAATGGAGCTGAAAAAATCCGATTTCTGTTTTGATCTGCCGCAGGAGCTGATCGCACAGGATCCGCTGGAAGACCGCTCCGGTTCCAGACTGCTTGTCCTGCATAAAACGACGGGCGACCTGGAACACCGTATCTTTCATGAAATCATCGATTACCTGAATCCCGGGGACTGTCTTGTCTTAAACGATACGAAAGTGATTCCGGCAAGGCTTCTCGGTGTCCGGGAAGATACGGGGGCGGCGGTGGAAGTGCTTCTTCTGAAAAGAAAAGAAAAGGATGTCTGGGAAACGCTCGTAAAGCCGGGAAAAAAGGCAAGGCCGGGCATGCGGCTTGTATTTGGCGGCGGCCTTCTTACGGCGGAAGTTCTGGAAATCGTGGAAGAGGGAAACCGGCTGATACGATTTCATTATGACGGCATTTTTGAAGAAGTGCTTGACAGGCTGGGCGAAATGCCTCTGCCTCCCTATATTACCCATAAACTGCAGGATAAAAACCGGTATCAGACCGTATACGCCAAATATGAAGGCTCTGCGGCGGCGCCGACCGCCGGCCTGCATTTTACGAAGGAGCTCCTTCATGCCATCGAAGAAAAAGGCGTGGATATCGCTTATGTAACGCTGCATGTGGGACTCGGAACTTTTCGTCCCGTAAAGGAGGAAAATATTCTGGAGCACCATATGCACGCGGAAACCTATCAGGTGAGCGCGGAAGCGGCGGAGAAAATCAACCGGGCAAAGAAAAACGGCCGCCGGGTCATCTGTGTGGGAACGACGAGCTGCCGCACTGTGGAGAGCGCGGCGGACGGCCGGGGGATGTTAAAGGCCTGCTGCGGCGATACGCAGATTTTTATCTATCCCGGTTATCGTTTTAAAGTGCTGGATGCCCTGATCACGAATTTTCACCTGCCGGAATCCACACTCGTTATGCTGGTATCTGCCCTGGCGGGAAGAGAACAGGTTCTGCATGCGTATGAAGAAGCGATTCGGGAAAAATACAGGTTTTTTAGTTTTGGGGATGCAATGTTTATCTGTTAATATCGAAGAAAAAAGGAAGCTGCCGCTTTACGATGAATCAATCGTTAAAGCGACAGCTTCTATTTTTTTGGATATTCTGATTTATTGTTGCTTGCTCCTGTAATATAATCCATTGAAACGTTGTAAAACTCAGCCAGAATCAGAAGACTGTCAACGGGTATTCTGGTTTTTCCGCTTTCATAATCCGCGTATGTTCGCTGTCCGATGTGCAGAAGATCGGCGACTTTCTGCTGTGTCAGAAAATGATCTTCTCTGATTTCTCTTATTCTTTCATTATATCTCATGAATATACCTTCTATCTGCTTTTGCCTGTACTTTTTGAAGCGTTACTTATCTAGTATAAAAAAAATATGTAAATCTCTTGACGAATAGAGTTATAAACTCTAAAATAAGAAAGTATAGAGTTATAAACTCTAAACAGACGGAGAGCGGATATGATAGATAAGGCAAAAAGATTTGCGAACAAAAATGCAGTATGCAGATATATTATTAACGTATTTTTTATTTTATATGGCTGTTTATTTTCACTTCTCTGCTTTTGTATGAGGATTTTCCCTATACAAAATAATAAAATTCTCTGCTGCAGCGTAAAAGGGAAGCGGTACGGGGATAATCCCATGTATCTTTCGGATGAGCTGCTTCGCAGAAAAGAAGATTATGAGATCGTATGGCTTTTGCAGAAAAATGTGGAAGTCAGCCTGCCGGACGGGGTAAGGCGCGTAAATTATGCGCTGCTGCCGCTTGCCTATGAACTGGCGACGGCAAAAGTATGGATTGACAGTAATATGAAACAGTATGGGGTACTGAAACGAAAAGGTCAGCTATACATGCAGACATGGCATGGAAGTTATGGATTGAAAAAAATCGGCAGAGATCTGGAAGGGAAAGCCAGTTTTAGTTACATAGATAAAACCAGTATGAAATATAATGCGCGGATAATAGATGTGTTTTTATCAAACAGCAGACAAACTACGGAAATTTACCGGAGAGCGTTCTGGTATCGCGGAACGGTTCTGGAATATGGAAGTCCCAGAAATGATCTTTTGTTTGGAGAAACGGAGTCCTGTCGGAGACAGGTACAGAAGCATTTTGGGATACAGGGGAAAAAAATAGCGCTTTATGCGCCGACATTCCGCCATCATCTCCATGTGGATATGCTGAATCTGGACTATGAAAGAATGCGAAAGGCGTTAGGGAAACGTTTTGGAGGAGAGTGGGTTATTCTGTGCAGACTGCACCCGAATAATATCGTGGACGCGGAACGTTTTATGCGTTATGACGGGCAGACAATCAATGCCACATATTATAACGTCATGCAGGAACTTCTGGCCGCAGCGGATGTATTGTTTACCGATTATTCCAGCTGTATGTTTGATTTTGTCACAAAGGGAAAAGTGTGCTTTCTTTATGTTGCCGATATCGCCTGTTATAAGGAAGACCGGGACAATTATTTTGAGCTGGAGGAGCTGCCGTTTCCAAGCGCTGTAAACAATGAACAGATGGAGGAAGCAATTCTCCGGTTCGATGAAACAAAGTATCGGAAAGAACTTGAAAAACTGTTTGAAAAAGTAGGTCTCTGCGAAAGCGGATGCGCATGTAAGCAGACTGTTGATTATATAGAACAATGGATAAAAAACGGAAATAGCGGAAGACAGCTCTCTGTTTGGAACCCGAGCGGGTGCCGGCAAAGCGGGCGGGAGGTATGAGATGAATATAGCGGTGATCTTTGCAGGCGGCATTGGTGCAAGAATGTACTCCGGTGAAATACCGAAACAGTTTTTAAGGATGCACCAAAAGCCGATTATTATATACACATTAGAAGTTTTTGACGCGCATCCGGAGATCGATGCGATTGTGATTGCCTGTAAAGAAGAATGGATAGAATATCTCAAAAATCTGATTTACAAATTCAGGATAGATAAAGTGAAAAAAATTGTTCCCGGCGGCGCAACCGGGCAGATGTCGATTTATCGGGGACTGATTGCCGCAAGAGAAGTCAGCGGACAGGAAAATGCGATCGTTCTGATTCACGATGGTGTCAGACCGCTTATCGATAACAGGCTGATTTCAGATAATATTGCCAGTGTGAAAAGAAACGGAACGGCAATTACAACGGCCGCCGTAACAGAAACAATACTCGTCATTGAAGATGACCGGACGATTGATTATGTGCCCGACAGGGCGTGCTCCAGAGTTGCGAAAGCGCCGCAGAGCTTCTGGCTGGATGAAATACTGGAGGTACACCAGAAAGCGCAGGAAGAGGGCATTTTCGATTGTATCGATTGTTGTACGATGATGAAGCATTACGGTCATTCGTTGTTTCTGGTAGATGGTCCGTCGGAAAATATAAAGATTACAACGCCGGATGATTTTTTTACAATGCGGGCGCTTCTGGATGCCAGGGAGAATGTACAGATTTATATGGGGGATATGCGGTGAATCAGGATTTGTGGCAGGACGACATGGAATATTTTATGCAGGGGGACTGGCTGGACTGGAGCAGGCTGAGAAACAGGACTGTCCTGGTCACAGGAGCAGCGGGGCTGATTGGCTCCGGCTTAATCAGGGGACTGGCTTATGCAAATGAGAACATGGGGCTGGGAATCAGGATTCTGGCGCTCGTGCGGGACATCTCCAGAGCCGCTGCTTTATTCGGGGAAATGTCCGGGGGCACGGTAACGCTGGTACAGGGCGATGTGGAGCGCATGCCTGACATACAGGAGAAGGTACATTTTATCGTGCACGGGGCATCGCCTACGGCAAGCGCGTATTTTGTCGGGCATCCGGTGGAAACGATTAAGACGGCGGTAAACGGTACCATCAATATGCTGGAACTGGGCAGAAAGAAAGAAGCGGAAGGATTTGTTTATTTATCTTCCATGGAAATATACGGAGTTCCCGAAACCGAAAAACCGCTTTCGGAAGCGGATGTGGACTATATGAATCCGCTTGTTATAAGGAACTGTTATCCGGAAAGCAAACGTCTGTGCGAAGCGCTCTGCGCCGCATATGCGGCGGAATACGGCATACACGCTGTGAGCGTAAGGCTTGCCCAGACAATCGGACCGGGTGTTTCGGCGGATGATAAAAGAATCTTTGCGGAATTTGCAAGATGTGTTTTGCAGGAAAAGGATATTGTGCTTCTGACGGACGGAAGCAGCAAGCGATGTTATCTGTATACGATGGACGCGGCACGTGCCATTCTGACAGTGCTGCTAAAGGGGAAGGCCGGCAGGGCTTATAACGCCGGGAATCCGGATTCTTACTGTTCTGTTCTGGAAATGGCCGAAATGGTGGCGCATGTGTTTGGAAAAGACAGAATCCATGTGAAATTTGCGGAAAACGAAGATACACGGCAATTTCCGCCGCCGCATTATTACAATCTGGATATGGGAGAGATTTTCAGACTCGGTTTCAGGCCGTCCGTCGGACTTCCCGAAATGTATAAAAGAATGATTGAAGGAATGGTTCAACATAAAGAAACGACAAAAATATCCGGAAATCAGGCAAAGACCGGGACGGAGGAGGAAAATGCTGCGTACAAAACCTGAAATAGCAGTTATGGGACTGGCCGGCATACATAATTACGGGGACAATTTCATTCTGGACTGCGTCGCTTATCTGATTGACCGGGGCGGCCGGTATCGGGCGGAAGCAATCGATCTGGAGGCGCCGCTAAAAGGAGGAAGGGCATTTCTCTATGCAGGAATACTTGTTCTGACAAAGTTCCTGCCCAAAAAGAGGCTGCGTGCGGAGCTGGAATATTTAGCGGTACGCATTCGCTGCGGCGAATATTACCGCAAAGCGCTGGAAAATAAAGCGGCATTGATTTTCGGCAGCGGCAGTTTTAAATACGGGACGCAGAAATTATGGGCTTATTATAGTCTTGCCGTGGAAACGGCGCAAAGGTTACGGATACCGGTGATGTTTAACGGCATGAATATCCAGAAGTCCGATTTGGGGGACTGGAAATGCAGATTCCTGGCGGATCATGCCAATTTTCCATGTGTCAGAATGATCACTTCCAGAGACGGAGAGAGCGGAGAACGCAGGCTGAGGGAAGAATACGGAATCCGGCGGGAGATTTGCTGTAAAGGGGTCGGGGACGCCGCGTTCTGGATTCCGGAATGTTATCGGATGAAGCGCAGCGCGGGAAATAAAAAGGTGGGCATTAATCTGATTTACGGGAATATTTTCCGCCGTTATGGAAATTCCCTGACGGAAGAGGAACTGCTTACGGCTTACTGTGGTCTGCTGGGAAAACTGGATGAAGATAAAGTGGACTGGGAGCTTTTTACCAACGGTCTTCCGGCCGACTACCGGTTTGGGAAAAAAGTGCTGAAGCGGTATGGTAACGTACAGCGGGAAATCCGCGTTCCCAAATCGGCGGAAGAACTGCTGCGGATAATCGGAAGTTATGAAACGATACTGGGAGCCAGACTTCACGCCTGTATTTGCGCATATTCGCTCGACATACCTTTCGTGGGTTTTCTGTGGGATGAAAAACTGCGCTTTTTTGCCGGGATGGCAGGTCTGAAAGAAAATTTTATCGAAGAAAGAGAATTATCTGCGGACTGCCTTTATCGGAAGCTGCGGCTAGCGGGGAGCGGAATGCTGCCGGCAGATAAAGAAAAAAGAGAAAAATGGAAGCTGCTTTCCGTCCGGATGCTGGAAGCCTTTCAGGACTGTATATATGATGAAAATAAGGAAACGTTATGATGGGCTGCCGCTGCCGGTCAGGGCGGCTCTTTGGTTTACTGTCTGCAATATCATACAGAAAGGAATTTCGTTTCTGACCCTTCCGGTTTATACACGGCTGATGAGCACGGAAGAGTACGGAATGTATCAGGTTTTTTTGTCCTGGCTGGAAATATTTGAAATTCTCGCGACTTTTCGGCTCGGGTGGGGAGGGTATGTGGTCGGACTGACGAAATTTGAAGATGACCGGGATGGCTATACTTCTTCCATGCAGACATTAAGCCTGTTTATTACGCTTTTGACTTTTGTCCTGTACATGGCGGCCGCTCCGGTCATTGACCGGATTACGGGGCTTGACCGCTTTATGACTTCTGTCATATTTGGAATCCTGCTGTTCATACCGGCCATGCAGATTTGGATGCAGCGCAGAAGGACGGAGTATCGATACCGTTCCGTTATCGTTGTTTCGGTTCTGTTCAGCCTCGCTTCTTTTCTGGGAGGCTGCACGGCGGCGGTTACTTCCGCAGGAAAAGCGTCTGCCGTTGTTTTCAGCCGCTTCGTGATACAGGCCCTGGCCTGCCTGCCTCTGATCCTGGCAAACTGCCGCGGGCGTTTTGTATTTTATGACAGCCGTTACTGGAAAAGAGCATTTATTTTTAATCTGCCGCTGCTGCCATATTATTTATCCATGGTGCTTTTACACAGCGCGGATAAAATTATGATACAAAATATAATCGGGATATCCGAGGCCGGAATTTATGGAGCGGCCTATACGATCTCCATGTGTATGCAGATATTCAGCCAGGCCGTCAATCAGACAATACAGCCCTGGATGTTTCGCAAAATGAAACAGGGATGCGTGAAAGCGGTTCCCAGGGTTATTCATCTGACGCTGTTTATGATTGCGGGCGCCAATTTTCTTTTTACTGCGCTTGCCCCGGAAATCATTGCGGCAGCGGCGCCGCCGCGGTATTATGATGCAGTAAAAATAATTCCGCCTTTGTCGGCGAGTGTGGCAGTCATGTATTTTTATCAGCATTTTGTCAATGTGGAATTTTATTTTGAGGAAAGCAGACTGACCTCTGCCGCATCGGTTGGCGCGGCAGTCATGAATATTTTGCTGAACCGGTATTTGATTCCGCGTTTCGGATACTGTGCGGCGGGATATACGACGATGATCAGTTATCTGTTTTTTGCCGGGATTCATTATCTTTTTATGAAACGCGTCTGTAAAAAGAGGGGGTATCGGGAGAAAATATGCGATATCAGAGTCATGCTGTCTATCCTGGTGTTTTTCCAGGGGCTTTCGATCGCGTTATCGGCTGTTTATGAAAAGAGGGCCGTTCGGTATGCCGCAGTCATGCTGCCGGTCGTATTCGCTTTTCTGAAAAGGCGCAGAATAAAGGCCGTTTTATGCGGTATGAGGAAGGAATTACAGGAATGATCATCAAACGGGAAAAGGCGGAAAAAGATCGATATTTTGTAATGCTTATGTTGTTTCTTGCAGCGTTTCATCTGCTGCTGAACCGGTATGTCAGAATTATTTCCTTTTCGACGGATGAGTTTATTCCGGTGGCGGTTGCCGCGCATTATTCCGGTTTGGACTGGATGAATGCGAGAAAATTCAATTATTATTATGGGTATCTGACATTGGTATTTTTTATACCGTTTTTCAAAATTCCTTTTGTCTATCGTAATCCGTTTCTTTTAACACAGTGTCTGGCGGGAATTAATACGTTTTTTTATCTTGCGCAGGCGGCATTTTTATACAAATCGGTCAATTTACTCGGAGATTTTCGTAACAGAAAACAGGCTTTTTGGATTACGTTGGCCGGCATGTGCTGTCTTCAGGTATTTAATATTGGCTTTGGGGCACAGGTGGAAGGGCTGTTTTGCCTTAGCTATATGATTGTGTTCTATTGTTTTATTCAGTTCGCAAAAGGAAGAGAAAACAGTCTGACCCCCGTTATTATGGCTGTTTTTACCGGCACGGCAATGATTAATAACAGCAGGGGGATTGTTCTGCTTATTGCGTCGGTCATGGTACTGTGTCTGCAGCTTTGCAGTGACCGGCGGATGAAAAAGCCGATTCTTTTATATGTGACCGGTACGGCGCTTATCATGTGTGTTCACCAATATGTCGTCAAGCCTTCTTATATGCAGTTTTTCATGACAGGAGCGGCGAATACCGATTCGGGCTCTTTGCTTGGCAAGCTGGAGCTGGTTTTGACGGATCCGGAATATACAAAGTCATTCGTAAGGATTGTCATCGGCTGGATATGGGCCCTGAATGTCAGCACCTTCGGGGGCTTTTTTATATCTGTTATTTTTATATGCCGGAAGGTGTCCGGAGCGCTGCGCCTGAGAAAACCGGAACAGATGATCATACCGGCTTTTATTTTTTTGAATATTGCAGGAATCCTTGCATTATGCGGGACAATGGGAGTCATATCGGCACATGATATGTTTGTTCTTGGGGAGGGATCACGGGCTGATATGGTGATCTATACGAGATATTTTGCGGCCATTACTTCTATTACAATAGCCTATGGACTGTATGGTTTTTTAACGGACAGTGTGCTGACATCCCGGAAGGAGTGGCGGCTGCTATTCGGATGCTCTTATCTGTCCTGCAAGTTATTTCAGGTCCTGGATGCTCCGGGAATGGACGGGTTTCAGTACGGCGTTAATAACACGGTGTTTCCGGCAATGTTCCTTCAGTATTTTCAGGATTCCCATCGCTATGGTTTTGTTTTGGCGGAAAAATTTCTGCTGCTTCATGTTCTGCTTTTCTGCATTCTGCTTCTGATGAAATGGATGCAGGGGAAAAAAGAGCTTTTCCTGAAATTCTCTGCCTTTCTTTCGATAGGCGTCTGCATTGTTTACAGCGTTCTGATTATCGGGCCGCGAAGCGATTATTATATGACGGTGTTTGATGAAAAGATTATAGAATACTGTAAGAACAGTGATAAAATGAATATTTATGCCGGCGGTTCCATGGCGCCTGTCATGCAATATCTTTTACCGGATAAAAAACTGTATTTTCAAATGGATGATCAGGAAATTTTAATTGTGCCTTTCGGTAAAGAGAAGAGTGTTGACCGGATGCGGTATCGGGAAATTATGACCACATCCGACTGGACGATATTCGAAAAAATACCCGGTTCCTTTACAAAAACACCAAAATAAGGTAATATAATTTAAAACAACTGAGAAAGGTGTCAGAAAACGATATGGAAGAAAGAAGAAAATACAGACGGATGGAACTGTCCTCCCGCTTGGTAATTAAAAATCTGAACGGAGCGGAGGAAAGCGTGCCGATTGAAGTGGTGGATGTATCCAAAAAGGGCATCGGTTTTATATGCGAAAACGAGCTGAATAAGGATACTGTTTACGAAGCCTATCTGACGATATGGATGAAGGAAACGATTCATGCTTTTATGGAGATTGCCAGAATCGAAAAGCTGGACGAAAAGCGGTACAGCTACGGCGCAATTTTTATCGGGATGTCGGAGATGGATTCCATGCGGATAGAGGTTTTTGATACAATGGGCAATATGGAGAATCAGGAACATGGCGGGGCGGAATAGAAGGCGGAATATGGGGCTTGAAATGCTTGTTATCTTTGCATCTGTCATGGGACTTGCCCTGTTGCTGTATCTGGTGATGATTCTGTCCTTTCAGGACGGCGACAGCTCTGCCAGCGAAACAATCAGCATTGCAGTCCGGATTTCGCAGCGGATCTATACGAATCCGACGGAAGACGAAATCAGGACAGTCAGCCTGATGCTTCGTTATGTTGCCCATCTTGGCCTGTTTTTTGTAGTCGGCCTCGTGACAACGTTTGTGAGCATGGTGATTTTCAGGCGATACTACCGGATTTTTGGAGTGCTGTTATCCGGCGGCATCTGCTATCTGCTGGCATATTATACGGAATACTATAAACAGTTTGTCGAGGGAAGACATTTTCAGATGACGGATGTGGCGCTGAACTGGCTGGGAAGCGCGGCCGGCATCGCCTGCATGGTACTTTCCTATTTTATGAACCGTCTGCTGGTGGAGATGTCTTCCTGAAGCGGGCAGGTTTCGGAATCCGTATTTCTTTTGAACGGAAGAAGCCCCGGAATTAATGTTCCAGGGCTTTTAAATCTTCATAGAAGGAAGGGTAACTGATATTGACGCAGTCTCTTCCTTTTATTGTTGTTTCCCCTTCTGCCAGCAGGGCGGCGACCGAAAAGCTCATTGCAATGCGGTGGTCCAGGCAGGAGTCGATGACGGCGCCGTGCAATGGTTTTCCGCCTTCGATGATCATGCCGTCGTCCGTTCCGGTAATACATCCGCCCATTGCGGTCAGATTTTTCACCATCACATCGATACGGTTGGATTCTTTCACTTTCAGCTCCGCGGCGTCTTTGATGATTGTGGTGCCCTCTGCGGCAGCGGCCATGATATTGATGACGGGAAGTTCATCGATCAGCGTCGGAATGATGGCGCCTTCGATCGTAATGCCATGCAGTCTGCTGGATCTGACAAGCAGATCGGCAGTCGGCTCTCCGTCGTGTTTTTCGTTCAGAACGGTAATGTCGCCGCCCATCGCGAGCGCGGCTTTTAATATGCCGTCCCTGGTAGGATTGATGCCCACATTTTTAATCAGCAGTTCGGAGCCGGGAACGCATAATCCGGCGGCGATAAAATAAGCGGCGGAAGAGATGTCGCCCGGTACCTGTATGTGCCGGCCGGTAAGTTCGGGTTCGGGCTGAATGCGGACGGTCGTGCCTTCGGTCCGTATATCTGCGCCGAAATAGCGCAGCATAATTTCGGAGTGGTTCCGGCTGATGACGGGCTCGGTCACCTGTGTTTCTCCGCCGGCATACAGTCCGGCCAGCAGCACCGCGGATTTGACCTGGGCCGAAGCGATTTTGGAGTGGTAGTGGATGCCGTTTAAAGCATTTCCTCTGATGCAGAGCGGCGCGCAGTCATTGCCGTTCAGGCTTGTGATATCCGCGCCCATCATGGAAAGCGGCTCCATAATCCGCCGCATGGGGCGCTTCTGAATGGAGGCATCCCCGGTCAGCGTTGTCTGAAAAGGCTGTGCCGCCAGAATGCCGGAAATCAGGCGGGCAGTAGTGCCGCTGTTGCCCACATCGAGCGCGGAAGAAGGCGCTTTGAGACCATGAAGTCCCCGGCCGTGAATCAGAATTTTATCAGGGCGGTTTTCGATTTCGATGCCCATGCGGCGGAAGCAGTCGATGGTGGAGAGACAGTCCGCACCCTGCAAAAAATTGGTGACTTCCGTCAGGCCGTCGGAAAGGGAACCGAACATAACCGCTCTGTGGGAGATGGATTTATCACCCGGAACGGTGATTTCTCCGCGGAGTCCTTTGCTGTTTTGTCTGTTGATCATAGGATAATCCTTTCTTTATATATTATGACTTCTTGTTACTTCCTGTTTCGTCTTCCGCCCGGGGCGGCTACATTTTTTTCGTATGGATGGAATATGCGTGTTCTTCCAGTATGTTTTCCGCCTGGTCGGCCGCCGCCTTCTCATAAAATTCGATTCGGAGGGCGCCCTCAGCCAGTTCTCTGTTATGATTGATGCCGATATTTTTGATGCTGACATTATGTTCTGCGAGCAGGGCGGCGATGGCCGCGATGGAGCCGGGTTTGTCGGCGATATCGACCGTCAGGACATATTCTGTTTTGATCGGACCGCTGGAAACATTGATAAAAGATTCACGATAGGCCCTGGCCCGGTCGAAAAACTGATAGAGCGTATCGGTCTTTTTCTCGTCCAGTTCTTTCTTAAAAGCGTTTAAATCCTGTATGTACCGATCTAATAAGGAAGAAATATTTTCCGTATTGGTCAGGCAGATTTGCTGCCACATGGCGGGTGATGATGAAGCGATCCGCGTAATATCCTTGAATCCGCCCGCGGCGATCATTTTCATGATGCCTTCTTTCGAATCCGCATCTTTTACCAGATTGACAAGTGAAGCGGCGATGACGTGAGGCAGATGGGAGACTGCCGCCGTAACGTAGTCGTGCTGTTCATAAGGCAGAACGAGCGGAATTGCGCCGATTGTCTGTACAAGCGTCTGGTAAGCCGAAATCTTTTCCGTCGGGACGTCGTTTGTCGGCGTCAGGATATAGTAGGCGTTTTCGAATAAAGAAGCCTTCGAGTTGGCATAACCAAACCGCTCGGAGCCGGTCATCGGATGACCGCCGATGAACTGTTTTGTAAGCCCCAGCGCTTCAATCTGTTTATGGATTCCCGTTTTGACGCTTCCGACGTCGGTCAGGATTGTTTCCGGAGAAAGATATTGTTTTAAAGTAAGCAGATTTCGGTCATTATGGGAAACCGGCGCGCATAGAAATAGATAGTCGCAGTCCGTAAAGTCCTTTCCGATTTCGGAACAGGCTTTCTGAATGATCCCTTCGCGAGCGGCGAGTTCCAGCGAAGCGGTGTTTGTGTCACAGGCGATGATCCGGGTATCGGAAAGTTTTTCATGAAGCGCTTTGGCGATGGAACCGCCGATCAGCCCGAGCCCGATAAAACCACAGGTAAAAGAGGACATAAGAGCTACTCCTTTCAAAAGTGCGGATGTCTGTTTATGAATATTCTGAAACAATAATATCATATCTCAATGACCTGAATATATAAAATGGGCAAAATATTCAAAAAAGATTGCAATCTGTGAAAAGATTTAGTAAAATATACACATCATATCAATTTAGGGGGCAAATGTTTCTTGTGACAATTTGCCATAAGACAAAATTGACGGAATTGGAGGATAAGATATGAATGTTTACACAACTGACAAAATTCGTAATGTAGCGCTGTTGGGCCACGGCGGCTGTGGAAAAACCAGCCTGGTAGAAGCAATGGCGTACCTTGCGGGTATCACTTCCCGTATGGGTAAGGTGGCAGATGGCAATACAATCAGCGATTATGGCAAGGAGGAGCAGAAAAGACAGATATCCATAACCACTTCCGTTGTGCCGGTCGAATGGGAAGGCGTAAAAATTAATCTGCTGGATACGCCCGGTTTCTTTGATTTTGTAGGCGAAGTAGAAGAAGCGGTCAGCGCGGCCGATGCGGCGATTATCGTTATTTCCGGCAAGGCCGGAGTGGAAGTCGGCGCGGAGAAGGCATGGGAGCTTTGCGAGAAATACAAGCTGCCCCGTTTTGTGTTTGTTACGGATATGGATATCGACAATGCGTCTTTCAGACAGGTCGTGGAAGATATGACGAAGAAGTACGGCAAGAAGATGGCGCCTTTCCATCTGCCGATTCGTGAAGACGAGAAGTTTGTCGGATATATCAATGTGATTACGGAACAGGCTTACCGCTGGAAGGATAAAGAAGTTGTTGAGTGTGAAATGCCCGAGTACAGCAAGGCCAATCTGCAGCTCTGCCGTGAT
Organism: uncultured Lachnospiraceae bacterium; assembly: GCA_910584965.1. GTDB lineage: Bacteria > Bacillota > Clostridia > Lachnospirales > Lachnospiraceae > UBA3282. The sequence continues at coordinate 57,323 of CAJUDZ010000014.1, forward strand.
GCGCTGATGGAAGCGGTAGCGGAGACGAGCGAAGAATTTATGGAGCGTTATTTTAACGGCGAGGCTTTTTCCGAGGCGGAAATCAGAGCAGCCCTTCGAAGCAATGTTATGGACGGAAGCATCGTTCCGATGTCCATGGGCTCCAGCCTGTTATGCCAGGGTATTTATACACTGCTTGACGATATCGTAAAATATATGCCGAGCCCGGAAAACCGGGAGATGGCGGGCATTAACCTGAAAACGAACGAGATTTTCAGCGCGAATTTTGATTTCTCCAAATCGAAATCGGCTTATATTTTCAAAACCATCGTGGATCCGTTTATCGGAAAATATTCTCTGATTAAGGTCTGCTCCGGCGTTCTCAAGAGTGATGATCTGATTTATAACGAAGAGAAGGACATTGAAGAGAAAATCAGCAAATTATATATACTGCAGGGAAGCAAAGCGGTTGAGATCAAAGAGCTTCATGCGGGAGATATCGGAGCGATCGCCAAACTGACGGCGGCGAGAACAGGCAATACGCTTTCGACGAAAGCGCATCCGATTCGTTTCGGCAAAACGGAAATTTCCACGCCTTATACGGTAATGCGCTATCAGGCCCAGAACAAGGCGGATATCGACAAAATTTCCCAGTCGTTGCAGAAGATGTCTCATGAAGACCAGACATTAAAGATTGTAAACGATGCGGAGAACAGACAGACGCTGTTATACGGAATGGGTGATCTGCATCTGGAGGTCGTAACGAGCAGACTGCTCAACGAATATAAGGCGGGCATCAAACTTTCGCAGCCGAAGGTGGCTTACAGGGAAACGATTCAGAAAAAATCGGACGTGGAATACAAATATAAGAAACAGTCCGGCGGACACGGACAGTACGGACATGTCAAGATGAAGTTTGAACCGTCAGGCTCATTGGAAGAAGCATATGTATTCGAACAGATGGTAGTGGGCGGCGCCGTACCGAAGAACTTCTTCCCTGCGGTTGAAAAAGGGCTTCAGGACTCCGTTCTGAGCGGACCGCTGGCAGCATATCCGGTTGTCGGCGTTAAGGCGATTTTATATGATGGTTCCTACCATCCGGTAGATTCTTCCGAAATGGCGTTCAAGATGGCTACGATTCAGGCATTTAAGAAGGGCTTTATGGAAGCAAAACCGATTCTGCTCGAGCCGATCGCTTCTTTGAAAGTAACGGTTCCGGATGCTTATACGGGCGATATCATGGGTGATCTGAACAAACGCCGCGGCCGTGTGCTGGGCATGAATCCGACAGCAGACGGCAAACAGGTGATTGAAGCGGATATTCCGGTATCCTGTTTGTATGGCTACTGTACCGATCTGCGTTCCATGACAGGAGGCAGAGGCACTTACGAATACCAGTTCGCAAGATACGAGCAGGCACCGGGCGATGTACAGGAGAAAGAAGTTGCCGCAAGAGCGAATAAAGTAGAATCCGGAGAAGAATAATCGGATAAAATTGTGTGTAGAAGGGTATTGCCCTTTGGCAGATAAAAATCCTTTTTGGAGAAGAAAAACGGGATGCAGATGTATTGGGGAATACAGCATCCTGTTTTTGTGTGTTCTATTATGCGGCATCCGCGAGACTGCAATTCGCGAGATGGCGGAAGAATTAAAGGTTGACAAATTATCCCGGTATAGTACAATAAACAGGTATCGGATTAAGATGCCCGAACGGGCAGATAGGAGCAGGATATGGCAGAGATATACAATCACAGAGAAGTGGAACAGAAATGGCAGAAGGTCTGGGACGACGAAAAAGCATTTAAGACCTCTGAGGATTATTCCAGGCCGAAATATTATGCGCTTGTGGAATTTCCCTATCCGTCCGGACAGGGACTTCATGTCGGACATCCGAGACCCTATACGGCGCTTGATATCGTTGCGAGAAAAAGAAGAATGCAGGGGTATAACGTGCTTTACCCGATGGGATGGGATGCTTTTGGACTGCCCACGGAGAATTACGCGATCAAAAATCATATTCATCCGAGAATCGTAACGGAAAATAATGTGAAGCATTTTAAGAACCAGTTACATGCGCTCGGATATTCTTTTGACTGGGACAGAGAGGTTAATACAACCGATCCGAATTATTATAAATGGACACAGTGGATTTTCTTAAAATTATTTAAGGCGGGGCTTGCCTATAAATCGGAAATGCCGATCAACTGGTGTACTTCCTGTAAAGTAGGGCTTGCGAACGAAGAAGTGGTGAACGGCGTCTGTGAAAGATGCGGTTCCGAAGTCGTGCGCAGAGTGAAAAGCCAGTGGATGTTAAAGATTACGGAATACGCGGACAAGCTGATCGAAGGACTTGACTCGGTGGATTATATCGAGAAAGTAAAAGTTTCCCAGAAAAACTGGATTGGCAAATCGACCGGGGCCGAAGTGGATTTTGCGATCAAAGGCAAAGAAGACAAACTCCGCGTATATACGACCAGATGCGATACGCTGTTTGGGGCAACTTATATGGTTGTATCTCCGGAGCACCCGCTGATCGACAAATATAAAGACGAATTGAAGAACTGGGATGAGATCTGCGCATACAGAGAACAGGCGGCCAGAAAATCCGACTTTGAAAGGGCGGAGCTTGCGAAAGACAAGACCGGTGTGAAGCTGGAGGGAATGTCTGCGGTCAATCCCGTGAACGAAAAGGAAATACCGATTTTTATTTCCGATTATGTCCTGATGAGCTATGGTACCGGTGCCATCATGGCCGTGCCGGCGCATGACGAAAGGGACTGGGACTTTGCGAAAAAATTCGGCCTGCCGATCATCGAAGTGGTCGCGGGCGGCAAAAACGTACAGGAAGAAGTTTATACGGATGTGGCGACCGGGATTCTCTGTAATTCCGATTTTCTGAACGGACTCCATGTGGCGGAGGCAAAAGAAAAAATGATCGCTTTTCTGGAAGAGAAAGGCATCGGAACTGCCAAAACGAACTTTAAGCTGAGAGACTGGGTATTTTCCAGACAACGCTACTGGGGAGAACCGATTCCGATCGTACATTGTGAAAAATGCGGTTATGTACCGCTTGACGAAAGCGAACTGCCGTTAGAACTGCCGGAAGTGGAAAGCTATATGCCGACGGATAACGGAGAATCTCCGCTGGCGGCAATGACTGATTGGGTCAATACCATCTGTCCGTGCTGCGGCGGACCGGCGAAACGGGAAACCGATACGATGCCACAGTGGGCCGGTTCTTCCTGGTACTTCCTGCGTTATACGGATCCGGAGAATAAAGACGCTCTGGCCGGTAAGGAAGCGCTGGATTACTGGATGCCGGTAGACTGGTATAACGGCGGCATGGAGCATACAACGCTGCATCTGTTATATTCCCGTTTCTGGCATAAATTCCTGTATGACCAGAAAGTGGTACCCTGTCCGGAACCTTATGCGAAAAGAACTTCTCATGGAATGATTTTAGGCTCCAACGGTGAAAAAATGAGCAAGTCCCGCGGCAACATCGTCAATCCGGACGATATTGTCAGGGAATACGGTGCGGATACGCTGCGGACATATGAGATGTTTATCGGCGCGTTCGATCTGTCCGCGTCCTGGTCGGAGGACGGTGTGAAAGGATGCCGCCGCTTCCTGGAAAGAGTATGGAAGCTGCAGGATATTATGACCAACGAGGCGGGATATTCCAAAGATCTCGAAACGAAGATGCACCAGACGATCAAAAAAGTCAGCAGCGATTTTGAAAATCTGAAATATAATACGGCGATCGCGGCTATGATGGCGCTGATTAACGAATTTTATAAAAAGAACAGCGTAACGAGGGACGAATACGGAACCCTGCTCGTGATGCTTAATCCGGTGGCGCCGCATATTACGGAAGAACTCTGGCAGAATGCAGGATTTGAAGGCAGATTATACCAGGCAAAATGGCCGGAATATGAAGAAGCGAAAACGGTGGAGTCGGCCGTGGAAATTGCGGTTCAGATCAACGGCAAAATGAGGGCGGCGCTTATGATTGGCAAGGACGACCCGAAAGAGGACGTTATTGCGAAGGCAAAAGAGGCCGTGGCCGATAAACTGACGGGTACTGTTGTAAAAGAGATCTATGTTCCCGGAAGGCTTGTGAATATTGTTCAGAAATAGGACCTGCCGGCAGGCAGACTCAAGCGCTTTCCGGACTGTCGTTATATAGTCCGGGAAGCGTTTGGCCTGCGGCATATGTCAGGTATTTTTCCGATTGCGGAAAATCGCCGTCATTTTATTCATCTTATCGATTTCTTCGGGGGAAGCATGTTTTTGAAGTGTCCGGATGATGATATTCATTTCTTCCTCCGTAAAACTGATATTTTTATCTTTTCCGCGTTTGGCAACGGCCATCAGGAAAGGGAGCATCTGCTCTTTGGAAAGACCGCTGCTTTCAAAAACGAGCATTTGCAGAAAATCCAGTTTGGATTTATCGATATGTGCAACATCGGGGTCGTCTAACCAGGATCCCATAAGAAAACCTCCTAACGTTAATATAATATGTTATGTCTGACTGTTCAGCGCATCGAACATCGCTTTTTGCTCAGGGGAGAGCATGCCCATCAGGATATTTTCCATAGAAGCGGAAGATTGGTCGGAATCGTCGCTTCCCATATTCGGAAACAATTCCTGCATGGCGCTCATGGTCTGGCTCATTTCCTGGTACATCTCCATCGTCTGCAGTAGGGATTCCATTTGCTCTAACTGTTTGATTTCCGATTCCGTACTGTAAGGCTTTAATTCACAACATAGTTTTTTCATATCAGGATTTGGCTTTTCCGAAGAAGCGGCGCAGGCGTAAAGAGGATGTTTTTTGCACAAATCCATTGTATATTTCAGTTCCATATATTTGATATAGACTGCCATATTTTTTTGCATGGAAGGCTCTATATAGGGAAGAAGAACCTTCAGTTTTTGTATTTGATTGTTAGTATATAAGGCGTCAAATGCCATAACGCCTGACGATTCTTCTTTCATTATTTACGGTGCCTTTCGATGCTTATCAAAGTATATGCGCTATAAGAGAAAAATAGGCTCACATACGGAGCCTATTTTCCAGATGTGTTACAAAAGAAATGAAAGGAAATTAGCAGAAAGAATTTCCACAGCAGCTGAGAAGGATCAACAGCCAGATCCAGTTACCGCATCCGCACCCGCATCCGTCGGAATTGTTGTTGAAAAGACCGAAGCCGCTTCCGCCGCATCCACAGCCGTCATTTCCGCCGCAGACAGAGAATAAAATGATAAGCCAGATCAGAGAACAACAGCCGTTGTTTCCCTCTCTTGTGTTATTGCATCCGCAATGGGTTGCTGATAAATCACTCATGTGTTTATGCCTCCATGTTTTTGTTTTGTTTTATGGTTTATCTTATGTACATGGCAGGTCCAGGTTTCCGGTGAAAAGAAAAAAATAAAAAATTTCATGAAAAGGTGTATGACAGAAGATGAACATACAAGTACAATGCTGCGGTATTGCAATACTGCTTCTATTATGGATATTTTATTTAAGACAGAAGCCGCTTGGGCTTTATTCGGTAAAATTGTTCCTGATTACGCTTGGGATGACTTCTTTTTGTGTGACGATGGATATTCTTTCCATTGCAGCGATCCTTCATATGGAACAGATTCCGGCGTTTTTGCTGGCGTTTATCTGTAAAACTTATATCGTTTCTTTGGTGTGGGTCGGATATTTCGGCCTGCTTTATTCCTGTACGGAACTGGCAAAGTCGAGAAGCGAGCGGTTAAAAAAGAACAGGGCCTATACGGTGACGGTGCTGGCCGGCACGGTTCTGATTTATATGCTTCCGATTCATTATTATCTGGAAGGAACGGCCGTTTATACATATGGGCCGGCCTGTATGACGACTTATGCCTTTGCGCTTTTGTTTGTCCTTCTGACCATTTTTAAAATGTTGTTCCGGGGAAAAGAAATGAATGCCAAACGTCGTAAGACCGTGATAATCTGGATGATGATCTGGATTGTGGCGGCCGTTGTGCAGTTTTTAAATGCCAGACTGCTTCTGGTCGGTTTTGCTTCGGTGCTCGGCATGGTCATCCTGTTTTTTGAGCTGGAGAATCCGGATGCCAATCTGGACAGGGAAACAGGGGCATATAATGCCCACGCGCTCGGAGAATATGTGAGACAGCTTTATGGCGATCAGAAGCGTTTTTCCTCCATTATGCTCGTCCTGTCCGATACCGGCAGGCAGCATGACGGGAATGAAGGAATGCGTCAGGATATTGCTTTTCGGGAGATCGTAAGTTATCTGGAAAAAATCAGGGATGTCAAGGTATTTAAGACGGTAGAGCGGGAGCTGATTCTGATTACCGATAATGCGGAGAGAATTCAGAAAATTTTCCGTAAACTGCAGGAACGTTTTGAACATCCGTGGCATAGCAAAAGGCTGGAAGATGCGATGTACCTGAATCCTTACTATGTGCTGATGACGGATTCTTCCATATTTAAAAATGCGGAAGAAATCTTCCGGATGCTTCGGTATTTCAGGGTGGAGGAAAAAAATCCGGAAAAACATATCATTCTGCTGGATGACAGCCGGGTGGCACGTTTCCGGGAAAAAGAAGAAACGAAAGAAATGATTCTTGAGGCGGTTATGGAAGACCGGATTGAAGTCTTTTTCCAGCCGATTTATTCCACCAAAGAAAACCGTTTTGTTTCGGCGGAAGCGCTCGTGCGGATCAGGGAAAGGGAAGGCGGCATCATTCCGCCGGGAAAATTTGTGCCCGTTGCGGAGGAAACAGGCCTCATTGTCAGAATCGGAGAGACGGTCTTTGAGAAGACCTGCGCTTTTATCGGCCGGAACCACCTGAAGGAACGCTATGGAATCCGTTATGTGGAAGTAAATCTTTCGGTGAAACAGTGCGAGAAGAAAAATCTTGCCGATACCTTTATTCATATTATGCAGAAATATGAAGTGGAACCTTCCTGCATTAATCTGGAAATTACGGAATCCGCCCCCATTCAGACGAGGCATATTTTTCAGAAAAACATGCAGACGCTGCTTGATTATGGCGTAACATTTTCGCTGGACGATTTTGGAAGCGGTGAAAGCAACCTGAATTATATCGTAGAAATGCCGGTATCCATCGTCAAATTTGACCGGGGAATGAGCCAGGCTTATTTTGCGGATCAGAAAGCACGGTTCGTCATGGAAGCAGCCATGCGCATGATACACGACCTGGAACTGAAAATTGTATCGGAAGGCGTGGAAACAAAAGAACAGATGGAAATCATTTCCGGGCTGGGCATCGATTATATACAGGGCTATTATTTTTCCAGACCGCTTCCGGAAGATGCGTTTCTGCAATTTATAGAAGAGCAAAAAGATTAAAAAAAGACGATTTTTGAACTTGTCCATAGATATTTGAGTGATTTTCAACGTATCCCAATGTCCGCAGAGGGTAAAGTTGCACAATACAATATCTGGCGTCTGCTCTGATTTTCTCCTGCCGCATCCACCAGATGTTGACTGCGGCAGAGGGGAGACGAAATAGCGTTTATTTCTTTTCTACATAACTGAACGCAAAAAGTATTTGAGTTTCTTTGTTCGACATGGTATAAATAAGTTTACCATCTATCGATTCTTTGAATAATCATTCTCTGAAAATCATTCCGCCAAAATCTTTTGCGGATGATGTCCGTATTTTCAGGTTCCCACTATTCAAAACGATGATCCCACCAACATAATGAAAAGGAGAAGAAGAACATGAGAAAAAATGTTATGAAATGTGCGGCGGCAGCGATCATTGCGGCTGCCGGCATGGCATCCGCGGGCTTTCCGGTATCGGCTGGTTCATCCGCATACGGCAGCGGAAATCTGATTTACGAAGAAGACAGCGTATCTTTTTACGCGTCGGATTTGGCATATCTTTGTGCGGAAGCGGAAACGATACAGAAACATCAGGGGGTGACGAAGCTGCCTGATATGCGGAAGGATACGGCGAGAAGAGAGAACATAAGATCGAGAGGCGTATTAAATTATGAGGACGGGACGGTTGTCATCGATTCAGCGGATCTTTTCAGGCTTGCGGACCAAATAGACGGTCTGGACGCCGCGTATCAGAACAGTACGGTGAAAGCGGTGGATGCGCTGCATCAGATCGGAACCTATTTCAGGTCGGACGGTGCCGTTACGCATGCGCCGGATGAGGCGGATTCCGGCGAAAATGCCCTGAAACTGCCTTATCAGAAAATCTGCGAAGGCATATTACAGTCTCAGTCGGTGGCGCATCTGGCAGATCAGAAAATCTGTGCGGCTTTTGCGGATAATCTGAGCAGAGGCACGGCGGCCTGGGTTGACGGAACGCTGCTTGTCGGAAACGGGGCGGATAACGATAATCATTATAAAAACGGCTACACGGCCGGAGAAGCGGCGGGCTATCAGTCCGGGCACGCAGACGGGATAAGGGAAGCGGAGACAAATGTCAATCCTTCTTCCGCCAGCTATCAGGAAGGTTATGCGCAGGGAAAAGCGGATGCGGCACCGGTGATTTTGACCGGCACGTTTTCTGATTTTGAAGATAATGCAATAGCTCTCAGCGGCAGCGTGCAGATTCCTGCCGGACTGACTTATGTGTGCGCGGGTATCAACAGTGTGACGGAATGCGATACGTATCGCTATCCGCCGACCGATATGTGGAGAGTGGGCACCAGCTGGAATTATAACAGCGAAACGGGAACCGTGACATTCCACCTGGGGCTTGGCGGTCCTAAATATCTTGCGTCCAAACCGGTTATGAGTTATACGATCATGTATATTCCGTAAGGAAAAGCGGTTCTATTGATAAAAAAAACGGAAAATGATATAATCAGATTCGAAAGATGTTTAAAATGAAGGAGTTGTTCCGATTATGGCAGAATATACCGTTGCGGGAAGGCAGTTCCGGACGCAGTCTGATTATAAAGCGGCGCTGCGGGATCAGGCGCAGATAGATGCGATTAAAGGAAAAATCAATATGGAGCAGCCGGGCGAAGTCATTCGGCTGGCTGCGGATTTAAAGGCCGGAAAATATCAGCTTACGACTCTGGTCGGCCGGGACTTTAAGGACGAGATGCAGGAGCGGGCGGAGAAATACCGGAAACAGGGCTATACCAAAGACAGCAAAGTAAAGCTGTCGAAACAGAAAAAGAAAACTTCCGGCAGCGGGAAAACAGCCGGAAAAAATAAGACCAAAAAAGTATCGTTGGAAGACTACGATGAAAAAATGCAGAAAGAGATCAGGGAAGTCCTGAAAAAGAAGGAGAGAAGAAGAAAGCTGATCGTTGCCCTTTGCAGCGTGGTCGCGCTGGGATGTTTCGGATATTATGGCATCTATTACTATACTGCGGATAAGACACAGTCGGATTATAACGATCTGGCTGATCTGAAGGGCAGCACCACGCTGTCATCAGGAGCGCCGAATGTCACGATTCATTATACGGAAGAAGAGGAAATAGAACTTACGATACTGGAAGAATATGAAACGCTGTATAATAAGAACAAACGCCTGATCGGCTGGCTGAAGATCGAAGATACCAATATTGATTATCCGGTGCTGCAGACGACGGATAATGTGTATTATCTGGATCATAATTTTGAGCAGGAATACGATAAAAACGGAAGTCTTTTTCTCGATGCGGCCTGCGACATCGTGCACAGGAACACCAATCTGATTGTTTACGGGCATCATATGCGTTCCGGGAAAATGTTCGGGAATCTGAACAAATACAGCAGCGAAAGCTATTATAAAGAACATCCTTATATCCAGTTCGATACCATTTATGAAAAAGGGACTTATGAAGTGATGTATGTGTTCCGTTCCAAAATTTATAATGAAGATGAAATTGTGTTTAAATATTATCAGTTTTTTGATGCTGTTTCCGAAAAGGAATTTAATTCCAATATGCAGGAAATGGCAGCTTTATCCTTATATGACACGGGTGTCATAGCGAGTTTTGGTGATGAACTGCTCACATTGTCTACCTGTGATAATTCCGAGGCGGACGGCCGTTTCGTGGTAGTTGCCAAGAGGATTCAGTGACATTATTTGATCCGGAAGCCCGGCCCGGGGAGCTTTCCGGTGAAAATATCACGATATAGAACGAAAAGACTTTTTTTTATAACGATAATACCAGATATAGTATTGTCCATTTTTGCTTTTCTTTGAAAAAAAACTTGCATAAATCCACAAATATAGTAAAATAAAGATGTGTATGACAAACAAAAAGGGGATTTTCCTGCATATGGTATTGGGGTGGATACGATATCGGGGCATATTCTGCGGGCTGTTCTTACATATTCCAATAAAAATCAGAAAAAGACTAATCAAACAGTTCAATAATGCCGATATAATATAGTAATAATTCTGCCTTACAGGTAAAAATGCCGTTTTCAGAGAAGTTTTTCGATGAGACGGATATTTTGCTGTAATCAATAAGTGTATTGCGTATATCATATAGCAGACGGATAAAAAGCGTTACTGACAGAAGGAGAGAGTGAAATGTCAAAGAAGGCACCGGTCAAAAAATCAAAGAGAAGATTAAAAAGGAGCGTAAGACGGAGTCTTGCGGCTGTTTTAATGATAACCGCACTCGCGGTGGCGGCGATTCCTGTACCGGAGAACGCGGCGGCGCCGGATGGCGGACTATCTGTGCGGGCGGATGAAAAGAAAGATGTACATAATATGGCTGATTTCGGATATGACAGTAAGGATGCGGAGGATTTGGACGGACCGTCCATGCCTCTGAACAGATATAAGGATAAAACGATAGACGAAATGGAACAATATCTGGCAGGTCCGGGAGATGTTATTAATCCGGGGAATGTTTCTAATACGAATACGACGCCTCCGGTGTTTATGTCACTGACTGTCAGAGATCTGGGTTCAAGTGATTATGTTTTGCACTGGCAGTTTATGTTTTATGCCGCAAAAAATAATCTGCAGGCCGGCGGGGTAGTCTGTAAATATAATGATTCTTATTCTGCAGATAAAGTAGATTTGGGACTGACACCGATTACGGAGTATGTGACGGTAGAGAAAACTGAGTATGATTCTTTTTGGACCACAAGTCAGGCTACGGACGAGATTGTATATGATTACGATTTGTATAAGAATGGCGCAGCGGACGCGGTTGACCAGAAAAACTTGGACTTCCTTCAGAAGTATTTTCCGGAAGAATATCAGAAGAGACTTACAGCCTTTCAACAGTGGGATGCGACGGCTAATCAGGCGAATCGGCCTAATCAGCCGGGCGCTTGGATAGTCGTTCCTGCCGACCATTTATCAAACGATCAGAAATTACAGTATTACTGCGATTGTAAGCTAAAGGATTATGGTTCAGGCTATACCCTGAGAAGCGTGAATGACAGCAGATACGGAAAGACTGGCACCGTTTATATGGCGTACGGCGGCAAGCCGAATGAAGGTCACTTTAACGACGCATTGGGATTTCTGGGCGAAAGCAAAAGTACGGTTACGATGTTTGCGATCGGAGGCGGTGCGTTTAAGGGTGTTGGAAATGTTGTGAATATGACGATTCCGACTATGATTCAGTGTATTGGAGATGAAGCATTTGCCGATGCGGCTTTATTGGAGAATATTACGATAGCCAATACACAGCATATTGGCAACAGGGCTTTTAAGGGCTGTGTAAAACTGGAAAAGGTTAATCTGGAACAGGGAACGGTAACGATCGGGGCGGAGTGTTTTAACAATACGGCCTTAAAGGAAATTAAACTGCCGTTGACGGTTAAGAAAATTGGCTATGGAGCATTCGCAAATTGTAGAGATCTTCAGATCGTAGATTTGAATAGTATTAATGTAGGTTGTGAAATAGGGGATTATGCGTTTTACGATGACTATTCAATACAGGAAATTAAGATGGAAAATGCAGTGATTAATAGCATTGGCGAAGGTGCATTTTCTGTTGTATCAGGCTCGCAGCAGTTTGGTATTACGATGCCGAAAGCAATGCAGGGCAGTATTAGTAATTATATGTTTGCCGGACGTTCCGGACTGCAATATGTGGTGCTTCCACAGTGGAGTCCTCTTGATATGGGAACCGATAAAAATCCGACAATAGGAGATGCGGCTTTTCATGATTGCGGTAACTTAAAGTATGTGGAGTTTCCGGCGCCGGATACTGCGGCGAATGCCTGTGGATTTGTTAAATATACACAGGATAAGCTTTTTGCGGATGTTGTCAATCCTGATTTTCATGTAAAAGGCCCTTATCTGAATAATAAGGGACAGACAGCTCTGCCTCGTGAAAGTACCTGGGGAGCGGTTACTTTTATAGAAAACATGGCGGTGCCATATTTATATAGAAATAATGGTAAAAATTATTATGAAGTTTCCAAAGACGGATATTTATTATGTATCGATGAAAACGGAATTTTGACTTCCTGTACTTTGAAGGAGAAGGATGGAACAATCAAAGACGGGAAATTGGAAATTCCGGAAAAGGTAGGCAATACAAAGGTACAGGGGATCGCATCTGATTGCTTTGATAACTTCGATAACGGGAAAACACAAGTAAAAACATTAACTATTAAAGACAATTCCGTATCGGTAATTAATGATTCCACTTTTGAAAACTGGCCTAATTTATCAAAAGTATATATCGGTAATTCCGTAAACAAGATCGGAAACAACGCATTCAAAGGATGCAGCAATCTGACGGATGTTACTTTCGGAAGTCCGCTTAACGGTCATGAATCCTTTGAAATCGGAACCGATGCGTTTAAAACGGAAAGTTCCGAACTGACTTTCCACGGCGATATTGCGAAAGGGTATGCACCTTTTGACTGGGCAACTTCGCCTGACAATATCATTCAGACACAGGACGGAATCCGGGTATGCTATAAGAGTTTATCGCCGTATTTCCTGACAGTAATGTATAATCCGATTACAGGGTATGTCACGCTGTTGGATTATCCGAAATATAATCAGGTAGAAAGTATTCTGAATGATGTGCATACGACAAACGGCGATTTGCAGAATGGCCAGACATATAGTGCTTGGAGAGAAGCAACGCTTTATACGCAATATGAAGGTCAGGAATATGGCAGTTATCGTACCGCATTTGCCGATGCCTGGTTGGCTGCTGACGGAGATGAAGAAGCGGAAGAGGCTATATATCAGGATAAGGCTTTATTCGGTCCGTGGGTAAGAGATGTTGCTAACTGGGAAGATTGGCTCAGTGGTACGGCGCAGCCTCCTGCGACGTCGAGTTCGACCACTACCTATGTGAGCGATTCCGGCGTACTCAGCTCGATAGCGGATTTTCTGTTCGAGCCGATCGTTGCATATGCGGCGCCTTCGACACCCAAAGCATATTATGACAAATATCCATATGATGTCATAGAAAACGCAACGGCCAACGATCCGTTCCGGGCGCCGACAGCGGAAGAGGAAGCGCTCGTTAATGCGACTAAAAATATTGTAATACCTCAGGGCGTTGATTCGATAGACGTATACGGTTACCGTTATAATCTGGATAAGGACGGGAATGAAGCTAATTCGCAGTTGGGCAGCAATACGGGGAATTACAGTACTTACTTCCAGAACAAATCCTGGGATTCGTCAACAAGCAATATGTACCTTTCCAGTAAAGGGGAAAACGTTGTACCCGGTCTGTTCAGCGGAATTTATAAAGATTACCCGAATGCGAGCGAGTACGAAAAGGATGAAAGAGGCAACGACCTGATCGAATCCGTAACAATGAACAGCGTTAAATATCTGCCGGATTATGCCTTTGACAACTGTGAACGCCTGAGTGCGGTCGTATTGGGGCCTGACTGTTCCGATATCGGGACTGCTCCGTTCAGGGGCTGTACCCGTTTGCAGACTGTCGGCAATAATGACTATTATAAGACGGATAACGGCATTGTATATTCGGTGAATGAAGACGGTTCCTTTACGATTGAAGAGTGTCTTTCTGCGAGAGGAAATCTGGTGGGAACGTCGTATCTTGATACGACGGTGGATCCGAACCTTGAGAAAGTAAGCGCAATCAAGCCCGGCGCATTTGAAGACTGCGGAAGCATTACACGTGTTGACCTGACCAATTCGGCCGGATTATTGAAGATACCGGAGTGCTGTTTCAAAAACTGTGAGGAACTGATTGACGTTCGTCTGCCGGAAACCGTAAACAGTATCCAGAGCGAGGCTTTTGCCGAGGATTCGCCGATTACCGTAACGATTCCGGGCCGTGAAGTATTTATCGCGACGGATGCGTTTATACACAATGACCAGAAGGTTATGATCAGAACCTATCCGGACACATCGGCGTACGAATATGCGATCTATTATAAGATGGGTATCGACGATACGCTTGGAGCGAAATGCCTCGTTACCTTCCTGGATTTTGACGGTACGGAATTGAAATCGGATTATATCGAAAGCGGTTCATATCCGGATATACCGGAATTCCCGACACGTGAAAACTGGATTTATACGGGATGGCGTGCGGCGAACGGTAAGGATGTTAAGGATAAGATTACCGAAGATACGGTATTTATAGCACAGGGATATTCTACCGAAACGATGGTGGACGGCAAGTACCGGGTGCAGTTCTTTGATACCATTACCTTCAAGGTGATCAGCGAACAGTTTGTAGAAGCAGGTGGAAGTGCGGTTGAGCCGAGAGTACCGGAACATGAAGGGTATGCTTTTGTGGGCTGGAACGACAGGTTTACGAATATAACGGGTAACAAAACAATCTTTACGATATTCAATGTTATCGGAGGTAATACCAGCGGCGGCACGACCAATACGAGCGGCGGCACGACCAATACGAGCGGCGGCACAACAAACACCAGTGGCGGTACGACCAATACGAGCGGCGGAACAACCATTACGAGCAGCGGTACGACCAATACGAGCAATAAAACGACATCGTCCAGCAAGGGTTCGACAAGCAGTTCCGATTCGTCCTCCACGTCGGCGACTTCCACAACCGGACAGAATGCGGGATTATACGCGGTAACGGTTATTAACGGAAGCGGAAGCGGAACTTATCCGGCGGGATCAACGGTTCTGATTATGGCGAATGAACCTGCGGCGGGCAAGCAGTTCAGCAAGTGGGTTATTAATTCGCAGGGCGTGACGTTAGCAAATGTCAGCACTACATTGACGACCTTTGTAATGCCGTCAAACAATGTTATTATAACGGCCGAGTATATGGATGTGGCGGCAGCGCCTAAAACGGGAACTGTCAGCACGGCGCCCACAGGAAACACGGGCAGTACCGGAAATAATAACGACACAAATAATAATAACGGCGGTACAAGAGTGGATATTACGAAGCCGGGTATCAATAACAAAGATCTGGCAACGGCAAATGTCAACGGTTCAACGGATAATTTCATCGTGAAGATTTCCGAAACGCCGGAGGCTACACAGGCGGTTATGAATGCACTGAATAACAAGTACGGAAGTCTCGACAGTATTCTGTACTATGCGATGGATATCAGCCTGTACGATTCCACCGGAACGACGAAGATTACGGATACGACGGGATTGACAGTCGATATTACGATACCGCTTCCGGATGCGCTGATTACTTATGGCGGTAATAATATGATGGGAGCTGTTGTAGCGGATCAGATGGAAGATCTTGCAGCGAGATTTACGACAATTAACGGTGTACCTTGTATCAGCTTTACGGCAACGCACTTCTCACCGTATACGATTTATGTCAATACGCAGAATTTGTCGGAAGGTTTGCTGGATACAACACCTAAGACGGGTGATCCGATTCATCCTAAGTGGTTCCTGTCACTTGGCCTGGCTTGTCTGTCGATCATACTCTTTATGAAGCGGGACAAAAAAGCAAAGGTCAAAACGGCATAACAGATGATTCCTGGGAGAGAGTCCTATGGGGAAAAAGATTAGAAGAGCAATAGGCGCTATGTTGATGGCGATAGCTGTCGCCGTCACACAGCTGCCTGTGTCGGATGTAGAAGCGGAGGGGACTGCTGCGGACAGCGCAGCAGAGGCCGCTTCCGTATCTGATTTTCAGGTAAACGGAACTACATTAGTGAAATACAATGGCACGTCTGAGAACGTGTCTGTTTCTAATTATGTGGAAAAAATAGAAGCGGATGCTTTTGCCGGAAACGAATATATCCGTACCGTTGCGATTGGTGACGGCGTGGTGAGTATCGGTTCAGGCGCCTTCCGGGGATGCAGTCAGTTACAGACAGTAACGATAGCGGATTCGGTGGAAACGATAGGCCAGGCGGCTTTTGCGGACTGTCCGTCCTTAAACAGCGTTCAGATCGGCAAGGGCCTGAAAGAGCTGGGAAACGGCGCGTTTGCAGGAGATACGAGTCTGGCGTCTGTGAACTTCAGCGACAGAAATCAGTATTTTATCTGTGATGACGGCGCTATATACAGCAAAGAAAACGGCGACACGCTGTATGCGCTGCTGGCGGGTAGGCAGAACGGTTATTATGCAATGCCCTCTACGGTCAGCACGATCAGTACCTATGCTTTCTGGGGAAATCAGAATTTGCAGAGTGTTGATATCGGAAGTAATGTGACGGAAATATCAGCTTATGCCTTTTCTAATTGTTGTAATCTGAAACTGGTCAATATTCCTTATTCGGTAAGAACCATTTCTCTGAAAGCCTTCGAAGACTGTGTCCGTCTGCGCAATATTACGATTCCGATTTCGGTCAGTTCCATACACAGTACGGCTTTTGACGGCTGCACGAAATTAAATATTCACGCGGAAGAAGGAAGTGTGGCAAAGGCTTTTGCGGATACGCTTGTTTTAGAAGATATTGAAGTGGCGGAATATGAGGATACGCCGCTTAATACGATCGATGATCTGCCCGGAAGCGGTACTGGGCAGGAAGAAATAACAGAAGAGATCGATATTGATTATTATCATGAAGTAACGCATATGAATCCGCTGGAGTCGGAAGAAGATGCTTCCGTAAAAGGAAAATCCAGGGTACTTGACAGCCAGGTATTTGTATTTGTGGATAATGCCAGTGCGACCGTCAATCAGGGTGAAGTGGATATTACGAAGCTGGAAGGAATTGCCGTTGGCGATACGGGAGAGACGATTGCTTCTATTTCCGGCAATACAGGCAAAAAAGGCTCCGCTTTTCCGAAATATACGATTGTAAACGATGCTGTCATTGCCGATCAGGCTTATTATCATGACGGGAGAACAGCGATCGAGATACCGGAAACGATTGCGGAGATCGGCGATTTTGCATTTGCCCGTTCGGCATTGGCAAGCGCCGTAATTCCCGAAGGAGTTACCCATATCGGATATGCTGCTTTTTATCATTGCGATGGGTTGACCGATGTAGTCATTCCGTCTACGGTTACGGAAATTGAGCCTTCGGCTTTCGCAGGAACCGCATGGATGCAGAATTGGAAGCAAAGCGCAGGCGACGATTTTTTAATTGTCGGAGACAATATTCTGCTGGCCTATCGGGGAAATGACAGCATAGTATCGATTCCGGACGGCGTTAAAACGATCGGTCCTGATGCGTTTGCCTCTCATATGGAGATTACGAAAGTGATCATACCGGACGGTGTGGAGACGGTTGGAGAGGGCGCTTTTGCAGGATGTGGCAATCTGACGATGGTGGAAGGCGGCCAGTCAGTGCGCCAAATTAAGGATCGTGCTTTCCAGGGCTGTCCGCTCCGGAATATCAGGATTCCCGCTTCCGTAGAAGAAATCGGTTTAAAAGCCTTTGACACGGCGGATTCCGTAAAAGCGGCGGGAAACGGTATTGTGATTTTTGAGGGAAAAGTATTGCCGAAGCTGTCTTATGAGGCCTCTTCCGGCAAATTGTATAATGACGCTTACAGGGGGCTGGCTTTTGACGGCATTCATGCCGCAGTAGTGCCGAAAGGAACGGACGGTTTCAGCGGAACTGTTTTGGATGACAGTTTGTCGGGATTCCGGGGCGTTATCTGCAATGTTGACAATAAAGAAAAAACATTAAAAATCTGTCAGATGCGGTTAGACGGCGCATCCCTTGTTTCTTATCCGGATACTTTTACGATCAGTACAACCAATTACACGCTGGATAAAATACAGATTCCGAAAGGCAGTCTGGCCGGCGGCGCAGGTCAGACTGCGGCTTCGGACAATGCGGCGGATATGGGGAACGATACAGAGGCGGTGTCGGAAGTTATCGTAAGCCTTGAGAGCAGTTCCATTGAGAACGGCGCTCTTGCAGGGGCGGTTCTGCAAGGCGCGGATGGCAGTTTTCTTTTGCGGATAGCCGACAGCAATGAAGCGAAGAAAGCGATTCAGAATGCTTATAAAGAAATATACGGAAGTAAGAAACCTTCGAATCTGACTGCTTATGAGATTACCTTACAGGAGGCGGATACATCCATACCGATTACAGGACTCGGCAGACAGACGATGGAAATTACGATTCCGTTTCCGAAAGGAATCGGAAAAGAAAATCTGCATGTAGTCTGTCTGGATGCGAACGGACAGCTGGAGGAAGTCGAAAGCCGGATTACTACTGTGGATGGCGCTGACTGCATTACTTTTATGGCGGGTCATTTTTCCTCCTATGGTATTTACAATTACCTTTCCGGGAATACGGCGGTTGTCCATAACGGCCAGGCGGTCTTTACGAGCTCTTCGGGAATGAAAGACGCATCGCCTGATACCGGAGATTACAGTATTCATCCCAAATGGTTCCTCGGAGCGGGCCTGTTTTTCACCGGGCTTGCAATGTTCTTTTACCGGAGCCGAAAATATAAACTTCGTAATTTATAAAAATTGGCGTGTATTCCCTTGTTCACTGAGGGTAAGGAACGGAAAGAAAACTCCCGGCATAAAATAAGGAAAAAGCCGGGAGTTTTTTATGTACCGCGTTAGAAAACAACTGGGCTGTACCGAACGTCTGCAGCAGTCGTGCAGAGGCCCTGCGGTGACGGTTGCCGTACTCGACACAGGTATCTGCCGCCATCCTGATCTGGCGGGACGGATTGTGGCATTTCAGGATTTCGTCAATAACCGGAGCGGGATATATGATGACAGCGGACACGGAACCCATGTTGCCGGATGTATCGGAGGAAGCGGCATGATGTCGAGGGGAAAGTTCCGGGGGATTGCCCCGCAGAGCCTTTTCTGCATCGGGAAAGTACTGGACCGGAATGGAGAGGGCGCTATCGACAGTATGTACCGCGGACTTTTATGGGTAATGCAGAACCGTCTGCACTATCATATCCGTGTTTTAAATATTTCGGTCGGAATCGGAGATCCCGATGAAAAAGAAAGAATTGTGGAAGTCGTCGATCTTTTGGAGGCAGTTTGGAAGGCGGGCATTGTTGTCGTGTGTGCGGCCGGGAATGCAGGGCCTTTAAACGGAACGATATCGCCTCTTGGAAACAGCCGAAAGGTGATTACGGTAGGATGCCACGAAGGCGGTTATTTTGGAAACCGAAAAGGATTATGCGAAAGTTATTCCGGGAGGGGCGATCAGGATGATGTTCTCCGGAAACCGGATATAGTGGCCCCTGGAACAGACATTATTTCCTGCCATAACAAAGGAGGAAGCTATGTGAAAAAGAGCGGCACTTCGATGGCGACGCCGATTGTATCGGGAGCGGCCGCGCTGCTTTTGCAGAAATATCCTTATATGAATAACGAGCAGGTAAAGAGAAAGATGGTTTACAGCGCAAGAGATCTGGGAGAAGCGTGGAATAAACAGGGATGGGGAATGTTGGACATTCAGCGTTTGTTTGAGTAATGGACTTGACATGGTTCCTGTGATTGTATACAATTATACCATACGGGAAAGAGCGGCCTGACGGCTGTTCTTTCTGAATAAATACAGGAGCATTATCATGAATGACTATGATATTCGGAAAACGGTAAACGATAACTATTCTCTGCGCGGCCGGGTATTTCAGAAGATTCGGGAAGATATTCTGAGCGGTAAGTATAAGGAGCACGAAGAGCTGAAAGAAGTAGCCATAGGAGAGGAACTTGGGGTCAGCAGGACTCCGGTCAGAGAAGCATTCAGACAGCTGGAGCTGGAAGGTCTGATACAGATTATTCCGAACAAGGGAGCCTATGTAACAGGGATTACGGTCAAAGATGTAAAGGATATTTATATGATCCGTTCTCTGTTAGAAGGGCTCTGTGCGAGAATGGCAACGGAGAAAATAACGAAAGAACAGTTGGAAGAAATGGAAGAAAATATCTATCTGGCGGAATTTCATGCGGGAAAGGGACATATGGACCAGATGGCGGAGTTGGACAACCGCTTCCACGATATTCTTTATGAAGCATGCGATTCCAAGATGCTGGAGCATCTTCTGCGGGACTTTCATCAGTATGTTCTCCGTGTCCGCCAGAAAACTTTATCGACCAATACGCGCGGCCGGGCTTCGAACAAAGAACACAGGCAGATTATGGAGGCTATCAAGGCCAAAGATGCGCTGAAGGCCGAACGGCTTGCCAATCAGCATATGATTAACGCCTACGACAATATGGTGAAAAACGGGCTGTTTGAGATCTATGGTGAAGAAACAGAATGAAAAGGAGAGAAGTGTATGGAAAAAATCAGGATGACGACGCCTCTGGTCGAAATGGACGGGGACGAGATGACGAGGATTCTCTGGAAGATGATCAAAGAGGAATTGTTACTGCCTTATATCGATCTGAAGACGGAATATTATGATCTCGGCCTGGAATACCGCAATGAGACAAACGATCAGGTGACGATCGATTCGGCGGAGGCGACAAAGAAATACGGAGTGGCGGTCAAATGCGCGACGATCACGCCCAATGCGGCGCGCATGACGGAATATCATCTGAAAGAAATGTGGAAAAGTCCTAACGGGACGATCCGCGCCGTGCTTGACGGCACCGTGTTTCGGACACCGATCATTGTAAAGGGAATTGAACCCTGTGTAAAGAACTGGGAAAAACCGATTACGCTGGCCCGTCATGCTTACGGCGATGTTTATAAAAACACGGAAATCAAAGTACCGGGCGCCGGAAAGGCGGAACTCGTATTTACGGCACAGGACGGTACGGAAATCAGAGAAACGATACATCAGTTTAAAGGCCCCGGTATTTTGCAGGGCATTCATAACACGGATGAATCAATCACCAGTTTTGCGAAGGCGTGCTTTAACTATGCGCTGGATACGAAACAGGATTTGTGGTTTGCCACAAAAGATACGATTTCCAAAAAATATGACCATCATTTCAAGGACATCTTTCAGGATATTTACGAAAAAGAATATGATGCGAAATTCAAAGAGGCCGGCATTGAATATTTCTATACGCTGATCGATGATGCAGTGGCAAGGGTCATGAAGGCGAAGGGCGGCTTTATCTGGGCATGTAAAAATTATGACGGAGATGTCATGAGCGACATGGTGTCGTCCGCATTCGGTTCCCTGGCCATGATGACTTCCGTGCTCGTTTCTCCTTCCGGCGTGTATGAGTATGAGGCGGCGCATGGAACGGTACAGCGTCACTATTATAAGCATCTGAAAGGAGAAGAAACTTCCACCAATTCCGTGGCGACGATTTTCGCATGGAGCGGCGCGCTCAGAAAGCGCGGGGAGCTGGATGGAATCGGGGAACTTATGGAATTTGCCGATAAACTGGAGAAAGCAACGATTCAGACGATTGAAAGCGGAAAGATGACCAAAGATCTGGCGCTGATTACTTCGTTAAAAGACGTTACCGTACTGAACAGCGAGAATTTTATAAAGGCGGTTAAAGAGACGCTGGAGCGTCTTTCAGAATAAGGAAAGCATAAGAGTAAGAGCCGTCGGCGTCCCGGACAAGTCTGTTCCGTGATGCCGCGGCTCTTTGCATTTCATTAAGCGTCCGAAAGAAGTTCCCATTTTTCATAGAGTTCGGTCAGTTCGGCTTCGTTTCGTTCTTTTTCTTTGACCAGTTCCTGCAGTTTTGCCACATCGGTGCAGACGGACGGTTCCGCCATTTCCAGATCGATTTCGGTATTCCGGTTTTCCAGCGATTCGATGGCGGTTTCACATTTTTTAATCTCATTTTCTCTTTTCCGTATGGCCGCCTGCTGTTCCTTGCGGTTTTTCCAGTCCTGTTTGCTTTCCGAGTCCGTTTTTTCGGCGGAACCGGCATTGGCATTCGAAAAGTTCGGAGCGAAAGAAGCGCCGGCGGAAGCCGAAGAAAACGTTCCGGAAGCGTTTTCGTTCTTTTTTTCCAGATAATATTCATAATTTCCATGATATTCTGTCAAAGTCTGCTGATCGAGATCCAGAATGCGGCTCGCCGTCCGGTTGATAAAATACCGGTCATGGGAAACATACAGAACCGTTCCGGTATAGCTGTTTATGGCATCTTCCAGAATTTCTTTGGACATGATGTCCAAATGGTTTGTAGGCTCGTCGAGAATCAGGAAGTTCGATTCGGAAAGCATTAGTTTGGCGAGGGAAAGGCGTCCCCGTTCTCCGCCGCTGAGCGATTCTATTTTTTTGAACACGTCGTCCCCGGTAAACAGGAAGGCGGCGAGAGTATTTCGAATTTCCGTATTGTTTAGGTACGGATAATCGTCTGATATTTCTTCAAATAATGTTTTTTCCGGGTGCAGGACATGATGTTCCTGATCATAATAACCGATTTCCACGTTTGTGCCGAGGCGTATCAGACCGCTGTCGGGAAAAAGCAGTTCGTTAATCATTTTTAAAATCGTTGTCTTACCGGTCCCGTTGTCGCCGATGATGGCAACATGTTCGCCCCGTCTGATATCGAAAGACAACTGTTTAAACAGTGTCAGACTGCCGAAGGATTTGGCAATATTTTCTACGTGAAGGACGTCGTTGCCGCTGAGGACGCGTGGCTCCAGATGCAGCTTCATATCGCTTCGGACTTCCGTCGGTTTTTCCAGTACGTCGATCTTATCGAGCATTTTTTCACGGCTTTCGGCGCGTTTGATCGATTTTTCCCGGTTAAAAGAGCGTAGTTTTTCGATGACTGCTTCCTGATGCCTGATTTCACGCTGCTGATTCATATAGGCGTTATACTGCGCAATGCGCAGCATTTCTTTTTTGGCGGCATAAGCGGAATAATTGCCGGTAAAGACGGCCGCTTTGGTGTTATCCAGCTCGATGATTTTTCCGGTAATGCGGTCCAGAAAATAGCGGTCATGGGAAACGAGGATAACGGCTCCTTTATAGTTCAGCAGATACGTCTCCAGCCAGGTGATAGAGGACATATCCAGGTGGTTTGTCGGCTCGTCCAGGATGATCAGATCGGGCTTTTGCAAAAGAAGCTTTCCGAGCGCGACGCGGGTTTTCTGACCGCCGGAGAGCGTATCGACCGATTTGGAAAATTCATTTTCTTCAAATCCGAGCCCTTTCAGGACGCCTGTCAGCTCGCTCCGGTAGGCATAACCGTTGGCTGATTCGAAGGCATGCGTTAAGTTGGCGTAATGTTCCATCAGGCCGGAAAGTTCCGGTTCGGAAGCATTTTTCATCTGCAATTCCACCGAGCGCATCCGGCGTTCCAGATCGACGATATTCTGCCTGACCGAAAGCAGCTCGTCATAAATGGTATTTTCGCTGGACACGGCCTGATGCTGTGAAAGATAGCCGATCGTCGTATCCCTGGAAACGGTTACGATGCCTTCATCGGGAGACAGTTCCCCCATAATGATGCGCAGCAGCGTTGTTTTGCCGGCGCCGTTGATGCCGACGATGGCGGCCTTGTCATAGGCTTCAATATGAAAGGACACGTCCTGTAAGACGGGTACTTCCAGAAAAGATTTATGTATATGATTCACGGAAAGTATCATGTGAAAATCCTCCATACCTGTTTGTGTAAGCGCTATTGTTCAGTTTACAGGGCAAAAGGGCAACTGTCAATTTGTTGACAGGAAAAAATTATTTTTATATACTGGATAAGTATCGGGAGAAGTTCTGAAAGGAAGTAGACGGATGCTGACCATATTGTTGAGCTGGATATATATTTCGATTCTCTGTACGCTGATTGGGGCGGGCGTACTGGGATTTGTGAGAAAAACAAAATTTTCATGGATACATTATATAATGGCGGGAATAACTGCGATTACCGTATATGTGGAATTTTTCAGTATTTTTGCGCGGATAGGCGCTTTGGCGCACGGGATTATGCTCCTTGCGGCGCTGTCTGCCGGGTATTACAGAAGGAAGGAGCTCAGCCGGCTTTTAAAAGAGGGCCGTGCGGCGGCATGTTCCTGGGAGGGATTTTTTTATTTCTGCTTTATTCTTTTGATCGCTTTTTTTACGTCGAGGGGGGAATTTCACACTGATACGAACATTTACCATGCGGCGGCCATCCGTCTGTATGAGGAATACGGAGTGCTGAAGGGGGCCGGCAATCTGCAGCTTCATTATGCCTATAACAGCTCCTATCTGGCATTCGCTTCCGTGTTCAGCTTAAACTGGCTGTTCGGCCGGTCTCTGCATACGACGACGGGACTGCTGGAAGTGATCATGTGTCTGTACGCTTTTCATGGATTAAAAGAGTTTAAGCGCCACGAGAGCCATTTGGCGGATATGATGCGGATCGGAATCCTGTTCTATACGCTGGTAAACATCACCCGCAGCATGTCGCCTGCCACGGATTATGCGGTGATGTTCTTTGCCTTTTATATTATGACGGCATGGTGTGATAATATAGAACGGAAAACCACGGGAACGGCGGAATATGCTCTTTTAGCGGTTGCGGGGGTATTCGTTGCCACCATGAAATTTTCTTCCTGTCTGCTGGTTTTGCTTGCCGTATATCCGGCGGCAGTACTGGTGAAAGAGAAAAAATGGAAAGAAATCGCGGTATATATCGCATGCGGCTGTGTCGTGCTGCTTCCTTTTTTCATCAGAAATTATCTGATTTCCGGCTGGCTTTTATATCCTTTTGACGGGATTGATCTGTTCAATCCGGTCTGGAAGGTACCTGAGGAATATCTGCTTGTGGATGCCGGTCAGATCAAGGTATGGGGAAGATGCCTTTATGATATTGCCAAAATCGATTTACCGGTTACACAATGGTTTCCCATCTGGTGGGAACATCAGTTTCGATACGAACAAATGTTTCTTGGCGCGGTGGTTCTTGCGGCGGTCTTGCAGGGCATCGTGCTGCTCGTAAAGCTGGCGCAGAAACAGCGCATCAGTTTTCCGCTCGCGGCACTGCACCTTGCCATATGGGGCAATCTTGCGGTATGGTTTTTTATGGCGCCGTTTATCCGGTATGGGCTCGCCTTTTTGTTCGCGGTCATCATGATGGCGGTGGGAGAGTGCATCAGTATCCGGCGGAAGGGCTTTATCAGCATTGTGACAGGCGGACTGCTGTTCTGCATTCTCGTTTCGGTCAGCCCTTACTGGGATCAGTATATTACGGACGCGGGCGTTTTTGTCAAACATACGCTGCGGGAACCTTATTATATATTGCAGAAGGATTATGACGGCGGAAATATGGAAAGCCGGGAGATTAACGGAAATCGGATTTATGTTTCCATCGAGGGCGAAGTGAACAGCTACCATGTGTTTCCGGGGACATGCTATGAACATATGCTGGAGCGGAGCACGCTGATCGGGGATGAGATCAGGGACGGATTTCGGGCAAAATAGGGGGCGCCTTTGGCGGCACGACAAACGCATGAGTAAATAAATTGTAAACGATCCATTTTCCTGCTACAAT
>CAJUDZ010000015.1:0-17292 GCA_910584965.1 uncultured Lachnospiraceae bacterium
GAGGATACAGAGCGTAGTTCTGGAATACCATCGCGATATCTCTGTCCTTAGGCTCAACATCATTAACGACTCTGTCGCCAATTTTCAGTTCACCGGAAGAGATATCTTCCAGACCTGCGATCATACGAAGTGTTGTAGATTTACCACAACCTGAAGGTCCTACGAAAATAATAAACTCCTGGTCTGCAATTTCAAGATTGAAATCTTTTACTGCTTCGAATCCGTTAGGATATACCTTGCAGACATTTTTTAATGATAAACTTGCCATGTGCTTGCGCCTCCTAATAATTTTTCATTTCTTTTATTCAAGATCATCTGTTGATAATCAAGTCTGACATTATTATAACGAACCTGTATCATCTTTTCCATACCACTATTTCACAAAGATTTCTTATTCCATTGTCGAATTTGTTTATTTTCATTGCGCAGTTTTCTTTTTTCTGACAAGTTGACTAATATTTATCCGTTTTCTTGTACACATTGCCAAAAGGTATCTGCCAGACAGCATTATTTATTTTTCTTCGGACCAGGAATCATTATAGAAAGCAAGCTGGTTTTTTCCGCGTTTTTTTGCTTTGTAGAGCGCCTTATCGGCCGCTTTGTACAAACTGTCAAAATCCTCTCCCTCTTCTGGGAAAATCGCCACGCCGATGCTTGCCGTCGCAGAATATTTCGTATATTCGCCCGTCTTAAAATCGTGGAAGAAATTTTCTACTTTTTTCGCTTCCTTTTTAACCGTTTCATCCGTCACGATATTTTTCAGAAAGATAAAAAATTCATCGCCGCCCACCCGGCCGATAATATCGGAAGCACGGAAAATAGAACCGATCTGCTGTCCGAAGGAACGAAGCACCTCATCTCCAAAAGCATGTCCCATCGTGTCGTTAATCTTTTTAAAATTATCGATATCGACGATAAACATCATGGCCCGGCTCTTGGAATTCTTCGCTATGTACTCTTTGATTTTTCGTTCCGTTGCCAGTTTATTGTTCAGCCCGGTCAAAAGATCCGTATCGGCCTTTACTTCCAACTGTTCCTGTTTTTTATAGTTGATTACCTTTCCTGCTATATTGATACCCACAATCAGGCAGATAAATACAAGCGTGACTACGACGAGCTGAATCATCATCGTTCTGACGTCCCCCCACTGTTTATCCATCTGCTTATCCACAAAGTTCTGGGGAATCCCCGTGATGATCGTCCAGTTATTGACGCCGATCGGGACGTGAACCAGCGATGTCTCCAGATCGTTCACCATGACGGACGCAATGGAGCTCACGCGGTTTGCAATACGGTTCTTCATCTTTTTGACAACTTCATCATTTCCGCCCTGAAGCACATCATACAGATTTTCGCCTCGTTTCCATTCATTTCCCGTGCCGGAAACGATTAAAAACGTGCCCGTTTCATCAATCAGCGCCACCGTAGTCCAGGATACAAAATCATTTTTCTTTACAACCGTTTCAAAATTGTTGAGCGGATAAAACAGGAGCAGGTGCCCGATGCCTTCTTCCTGATCGATGGGAATGCTCGTTACAATGGCACTCTTCCCATCGATGCCGTCATCTGCAATAAAAAAGTACTGCGGTTCTCTGGCGCTGTCCACTTCTTCAAAATAATCCCTTTCCGCAATGGAAATTTTTTCCCCGGTATCGTCAACGCCCTTTCCGCTGCTGTCAACAATAAAGACCGCATAGGCGCCCGAATACTTTGCCGCCAGCCTCGCCATTTTCACCGCATATACGGACTCTAATGAAGTATTATCGCCAAGCAGTTCCGCGACCGGTTCCCCGATCGTTACAAGCAGAGTCAGCTGCTCTTTAAATTTATTTGCACAGGTCTCCGCAGTTGCCGTCATATTTCTGGTAACGGCATCGTTCGCACTTAACTTACTCTTCGTCGTAAAGTTAAAAAGCATAATAATAATTACCATGGCAAGAATGCCGGACGGAACAAGCCACTGAACCGCAATCGACCTTGTCTTATCTTCCATCATTCTCCTCATTTCCCTCTTCCGTCACAACAGAAAATTCCTCGTCAGAAACGATTTCCGGCGCCTCCGGCTCATACTTCTTGAAAATACCGCTGTATAAGCATGCCGATGCGTATGCCGGTGCCGAAATCCCGAATATAATAACAAAAATACCGGCGTACGGCCAAAAATACCAGATTACCGTCGGAAGCGCCATCAGCGCAACCATCAGAATTGTTTTGGGCAGATTTAAAATTGCCATGCAGAAAGCATTTTTAACCGTATTTTTTATTGTGTTATCGAAACGCGACAGCACCGGAAATACATAAACCGCCACCATCAGCAGTACAATCGCAAGCGCAAGAATCGCAATGACCAAAGCTGTCGGAAACTTCACGCCGGAATAGGTGAAAATCATGAAATCCCCTACATATACGGCTATGATCAGGAGCATAATCAGCCACAGAATCGTAGCCTGCCTGAAATTCTGCTTAAAGGATTTGAAAAAACCTTTCACAAGATATCCTTCTTCTCCACGCACGATTTTCAGGAGCACATAGTGCATACCCGTGCATGCCGCGCCGACCGTAATAACCGGAATACAGCACAGTATCATTAAAAAGTTCAGTATCATCAGATCCGCAACCCGGTTCAGAACACGCATAAACGGACTGTCCAAATCAAATATTTTACTCATAAGTACCTCTTTTCCTGTTTCGTATCTGTTCAGCACCTATTATTATAGTACATAATTGCCCAAAAAGACCAGTCAGTTTGACAAAATTTTATAAAAATTTATCATATTCTTTTTTTACATCTTAAAACGTTTGCTTACAAGCGCATACTGAGAATTCAGCATCTGGTACATCTTCATGACTTCCGCCGATTCCGTTTCCACGCTCTGCATAATATCGTCAAAAAAGTTAATGAATATGCTGACAATCTGTCTGTCCATCCGGCCCATCGACGCTTCTTCATTCAATTCTTCGATGATCTTTTCTTTCCCCAGAGGTTTCCTGTAAGGCCGTTCGCCCGTCATCCCGGTAACGGAATCCGCGACCTGGAGCACTTTCTGCTCCTGCACCATCTGCTGGGCCCTCAGCCTCCTCGGATACCCGCTGCCGTCGCCTCTTTCATGATGTCCGAGCACAATGGAAAGCACATCCTCACGCAGCATATTGCCCAGAACTTTCTCCGCGGCATTCACATGCAGCCTGATTTTTTTGATTTCCTCCGAATTCAGTTTTCTTGGCGCGTCCGTAAT
Source organism: uncultured Lachnospiraceae bacterium (assembly GCA_910584965.1). Lineage (GTDB taxonomy): Bacteria > Bacillota > Clostridia > Lachnospirales > Lachnospiraceae > UBA3282. The sequence goes on from CAJUDZ010000015.1 coordinate 3,237, forward strand.
CTCCTTCGGAATCATCAGCATACCGATATCATGAAGCAGGGCGCCGTAATAAAGCCTTTCCTTCGTGTCCTCCGTCATCATCAGTCTGCCTGCCAGCTTGTCACAGATATGTATCGTCGTAATGGAATCGACCACGGACTGTTCATTCCGAAAGCCGGTGCAGTACATGAGCATTTCCAGAAACTTCTTTTTACCCTCGTTGGAAAAAATCATATAATCGATAATTCCTTCCAGCTCTTCTTTATAATCGCCCGTTTTCAGTTTCGTGAATATATCGTGTTTTTTAGCGACCTCATAAAACCGGTTCAGCCCTTCCTCGGAAAGCCTTGTTCCTGCCTGTTTATGAAACATCTGCATATTAAACTGACTTCCCATCGCCGAAAAATAAATATCCATTTTTTCCGCAATGTTAATATATGCCGCAACATCCTTATATTCATAATCCATTTTCCGAAGCTGTTCATAATCCATATGGTGATACATGATGACTTTCGCCAGCTCTTCCACCGGAGACAGATACTTAAAGAAAAGATATCCGTAAATCGTATGCGCCCTGCTGTCTCTGGACTCATACCGCAGCATATCGTTTAAAACGCCTGCTTCCGTCTTATATGCGCCGATATCATGAAGCGTCGCAACCATAACAATATCTGCCAGTTCGAACTCTTCATAAATACCTTTATCCTCAAGCATCTTATAAACCATATAGGCTACTCTTGAGCCATGTTCCATCAGCCTCGGATGAATCAGTCTCAAAGTATTCCTCATCAACACAAAAATATCCCTGCTCTTAATATACTCCATGATATTCCATCCTTTTCTTATATTCCGTCTCCAAAACCTACAGAACAAATTCCATCGGCGTGTACTTAATACCGTCCCGCTCCTCTTCCGGCCTCAGATCCGTAAACCCCAGTTTATGATAAAATGCAACTCCGTAAGGAGCCGCATTCACCGTTACTTTGCCAATGCCTGCTTCCGAAAGCAGATATTCCCTGATATATTCGATAAGCGCCCGGCCGATTCCCCGTCTGTGATATTTCTCGTCCACAAAAAGCAGGGAGATATGGGAAGCATTCCGCAGCGTGATCATGCCGACAATCCTATTTTTGTCAAGTGCGACAAACATCTGGTAAACGCCCATAAGAAACATTCTGTGCAGCGTCGTATCCGTGATAAAATCCTCGAAATTTCTGATGCCTTCATCCGTATAGATATCCGCCTCAAACTGCATAAATGTTTTCCACGCCAATGTCATTGCGTCGTCCCACTCGTCCCGGTATGCGCTCCTGATCTGATATGGAATCTGTGGTGCCATACTCTCCCTTCTTTCTGTATTCTATTTTAACGTATTTCAGTGCGATTTACAAGCGGCAGTCCATTTTCCAGCGCATAAGCATTTTCCAGCGTTTCCACGGCGATTGCCTGCATGGCTTCCTTTGTGAAAAAGCCCATATGCGAAGTAATCAGCACATTGGGGAAAGTCAGCAGTCTGGCCAGTTTTTCGTCATGGATGATTTCGTTAGACCGGTCCTCATAAAATATACCTTCCTCTTCCTCATAAACATCCAGCCCTACTCCGCCGAATTTTCCTTCTACCAGCCCGTCAATCAGCGCATCCGTATCGATCAGGCTTCCGCGCGACGTATTGATCAGATAAACGCCCTTTTTCATTCTGGCAATGGAATCGGCATTGATAATATGCTTTGTCCCGGAAGTCAGCGGACAATGCAGCGAGATCACATCGGATTTTCCAAAAAGCTCCTCCGGCTCCACATAATCCACATCCAGCTTCGTGTTCGGATAAGGGTCATAGGCCAGCACCTGCATGCCGAAGCCGTTGCAGAGCCTGATCATCGCCTGTCCGATCTTTCCGGTTCCGATGATGCCCGCCGTCTTATGGTACAAATCGACTCCCATCAGACCGTTCAGACTCATATTGAAATCCCTTGTTCTGCCATAGGCCCTGTGTATATGGCGGTTCACCGTCAAAAGCATTCCCATCGCAAATTCCGCCACACCTTCCGGAGAATAGCTTGGAACACGGAGAATTGTAATCTTATCTTCCGCCGCTTTCACATCCACATGGTTAAATCCGGCACTTCTGAGCAGAATTGCCTTTACTTTCATTTCATACAGCTTATCGATCATTTCCGCCGTGACATAATCGTTTACAAAAATACAGACGGCATCATATCCTGCCGCAAGATAAATCGTCTCTTCCTGAAAGGGCACTTCATAAAAACGGATATCAAATCCATATTCTTTTCCCATTGGTTCGAACCAAAGTTTGTCATAAGGCTTCGTACTAAAAAATGCGATTTTCATATTGTCAGATCGTCTCCTTTTCTCTTTGTCATCTTTCTTCTTCATGAACATGATTCTGCTTTTATAAAATATAAATTTTTTATGAAATATAAATTATTATAAGCAGCGGAAGTTCTTTTCATTCCCGGAAAAATGATTAAAACAAAAAACCGCCGCACGACAGCGGCGATTTTTGAAATGCTTTAAACAATTATATTTTTCTGTAAATGATTTTAAGAATGATTTTAAGAAAAAAGATTTTTAAAAAAGTCCGAAACGGAATCTGTCAGATTTTCGAAAAAACCTTTGAAAGCGGATGTCAGCGCGCTTTCGACCGCTTCATTGATTGCCTCGTTCGCGTTCTCAACAATGCTCAATCCATATTTTTCATACAGATTCTGCGCCTGCTCCAGAAGATAATCCGCATTCAACCCAAGAGAATCCAGTTTTTTAAGCAGTTCTATGATGCGCTGTTTATCCTCTTCGCCAAGACTGATGCCAAATGCTTCTTCCCCCTCCGCGATCGCCGCCCGGATGCTGCTTTCGTCTCCGATATCCAGCTCCCCGCTCGCAACCTTGCCCTTCAGCCATGCGATCAGCGCTTCCGCCTCGTCGGCGCCGGCTTCTCCCTGTATGCTTTCCGCGAGTTCTCCGGTCGTAATCAATTCATTCAGCGCCGTATCCAGAGACGCCTCTGACACCGTCTCGTCCGCCATCACTTCATAAGCTTTCAGAGCGCCGATCAGGCCGGCTGTTCCTGAAATCGGCGTCGGTCCCACAACCAGCACATCCGTGTCTTTCATCCCGGCTGTCAGCAGCGCGTTCCGGTACATGCCCGTCGTACAGTAATTAATATTCTGTGTCGTCACTTTTACGCCGCTTCCCTGCGCCGCTTTTGTAATCTTTACGCTGGAAAGCGATTTGCTGCCGATGACGGACGGGTCCATGTAAGCGTCCAGATACGCATGTTCCGTCTCATTCGTAATGGAAAGCACCGTGCAATTTGACAGTTCTTCCTCGGTCAGCCCCATCAGCCGCAGCACCTCGGCCCGCTGCTCCCCGGATAAATCCGCCCCCAGCACGACAACCGTATCTTTCGTCTCCGCCGCCTTTGCGGTGGCAGCCGTAATGCCTAAAATTTCCTCACTCCCTGTCATTCCCGCAATACACGTCATAACGACCGGGACGAGGCACAAAAGCAGAAAAAACCGCGCCAGATTACCAATCCATTTCTTCATAAAATAAACCCATGCCTTTCTCACAGCCTGCTGCCTGACAGCCCGGTTTTACCCGATACGCTGCAATATCCACCGGTAAATTTCTCCGTATACCTGCTCTCTGTCCTCTTCATTCAACAGCTCATGGCGGTCTTTCTCATACAGCTTCATCTGCACGTTCTGCATGCCATGTTCCTGGTAAGAGCGGTATACCGTTTCCACGCTCTTCCCATAATTCCCAACCGGATCGTCCGCACCGGACAGGAGCAGTATCGGTAACTGCTTCGGCATTTTTTCTATTTTCGCCGTATCATAACAATTTTGAATCAGCCGGAACAATGCCGCAAAACCATTCAATGTGAACGTAAAACCGCACATGGGATCCGCCAGATAGCGGTCCACATTTTCCGCATTCCGCGAGAGCCAGTCCGCACTCGTTCTGGCCGGAGCAAACCGGTCATTAAATCTGCCAAAGGATGCTTTGTCGATAAATTTTCCGATATGCCTGGGCCCCAAAAATAATGTTTGAACCGCCGTGACCGTCCGTGCCGCAAGAAGCGTCAATTGCGACTGCATTCCCGTTCCGACGATCACCGCGCCGCCCACGCCGCTTCCGTAATGGAAAAGATAATTTCTGACGATAAAAGAACCCATGCTGTGTCCCAGAATCAGATAAGGAACTCCCGGATATTGTTCCTGCATTATTTTTTTCAGACGGTGCTCATCCCGCACGAGAACGCCCGCAGCGTCTTCTTTACAGAAATAACCGTATACGCCGCCCTCGGACACGGATTTTCCATGCCCGAGATGATCATCGCCAACGACGAGAATCCCTTTTCCGGCCAGAAATTCCGCGAACTCGGCATAGCGTTCTATATGTTCCGCCATGCCGTGTACAATCTGGAAAATACAAACCGGTTTTTCCACCTCAGGAATCCATCTGACCGCGTGAATCCTGCTTTCCCGGTCTCTGGAGTCAAAATAAAACTCTTCTTTCCGAATCATATTTATAATATGCCTTTCTTACGATTCATTTTCCTGATGAATCATTCGTTTATTTCATCATTGATTGACTGATTATTTCTTTCCTGGATTATTTCTTTTAGTTCTGTTTTCGCTTCCGCCGCCTGTTTCCGGTCCTTAACAGATTTCCGCGCCCGCCGGCATCGCTCTTTCCGGCGTCATAAGCGCCAGATTTCCGTCCGCGTCTTCCGCACAAAGAAGCATTCCTTCCGACGTCATTCCGGCAATTTCCCTCGGCGCCAGATTGGTCAGTACCATCACCTTTTTACCGACCATTTCTTCCGCACTGTAATATTTGCGGATGCCCGATAAAATCTGTTTTACGGAGGAGCCGACGCGTACTTTGGAGCAAAGCAGCTTCTTTGATTTGGGCACTTCCCTGCATTCCAGTATTTCTCCGACCTGGAACTGGCATTTGTCAAAATCATCATAGGTTATGATTTCCTTCGCCTCGATATCCATGATACTTTCAGTCTGTGCGCTGCCCTCCGCTCCGTTATCCGCTTCTTTGCTTCCGTTTCCTGCCGCACTATCCGTCTTTTGGGCCCCGGCCGTTTCCGCACCTTCCGGCTGCGCTTCCGCCGTTTTTCTTTCCGCAGTCATCGCTTCCAGCTTTTCCACGATTTCTTTCAGGTCACGGCGCACAAACAATATTTCCGGCGTTTCCGTTACTTTACCGCCCGACGGGTAAAGGCACGACGCTCTTTCCGTATCCTGCTTCTCAGCACACGCTTCCAGCGTTTCGAAATCGATCAGCCCGGTCTTTAACTGCTCCGCAATTTTAGCGGATGTTTCCGGCATAAAGGGCTCTAACAGGCTGGCGCCTGCCAAAATACCGTTTAACAGGTTATATAAAACGGTGGCAAGGCGGTCTTTTTTCGCCTCGTCCTTCGCCAGCGCCCAGGGCATCGTCTCGTCGATATATTTATTGCAGCGCTTAAATAATACAAACACTTCCGTAATGGCATCCGCCACACGCAGACTTTCCATTTTCGCGCTGACCCTCGTATAGGTGTCCGTCAGAACTTTCCACAGATCGGCGTCCACGTCTTCCTCGCCTGCTGCCACGCCGATTTTTTTATTTTCCACAACGCCGCCAAAATATTTATTGCTCATGGAGATCGTTCTGTTCACCAGATTGCCAAGCGTATTGGCAAGGTCTGAATTGAAGCGCTCCACCATCAATTCCCATGTGATCACGCCGTCGCTCTCGAAAGGCATTTCATGCAATACGAAGTAACGAACCGCATCCACGCCGAAAAAGTCTATTAAATCTTCCGCATAAATCACATTGCCCTTTGACTTACTCATCTTGCCGTCGCCCTGCAGCAGCCAGGGATGCCCGAAAATCTGCTTCGGAAGCGGCTCGCCCAGCGCCATCAGGAAAATCGGCCAGTAAATCGTGTGGAAACGGACAATATCCTTCCCGATCAGATGCAGATCGGCCGGCCACAGTTTCCGATACTGCTCCGTGCAGTTTCCTTCCGCGTCATAACCGATACCCGTAATATAATTCGTCAGCGCATCCAGCCATACATATACCACATGCCTGTCGTCAAAGTCTACCGGGATTCCCCATTTAAAAGAAGTCCTGGAAACACACAGATCCTGTAATCCGGGAAGAAGGAAGTTATTCATCATCTCGTTTTTGCGGGATACCGGCTGGATAAATTCCGGATGCTCGTTAATATGCCCGATCAGTCTGTCCGCATACTTGCTCATCTTAAAGAAATAGGCTTCCTCTTTCGCGGGCCTGACTTCTCTTCCGCAGTCCGGGCATTTGCCGTCCACGAGCTGAGCTTCCGTCCAGAACGATTCACAGGGCGTACAATAAAGCCCTTCATAGGCGCCTTTGTATATATCCCCCTGTTCGTACAGCTTCTTAAAGATCTTCTGCACCTGCTTTTCATGATAACTGTCCGTCGTGCGGATGAACTTGTCGTATGAGGTATTCAGGGAATCACAGATGGAGCGAATCGTTCCCGCCACGCCGTCCACAAATTCCTTTGGCGTAACACCCGCCTCCTGTGCCTTTAACTCAATCTTCTGCCCATGCTCATCGGTTCCTGTCTGAAAAAAAACGTCAAAACCGTCTTTTCTCTTAAATCTCGCGATACTGTCCGCCAATATGATTTCATAGCTGTTCCCGATATGGGGCTTGCCTGAGGTATAAGCGATTGCTGTTGTGATGTAATATTTTCCTTTGTCCATGCCTTTTCATCCTTTCTTTTAATCGGCTCTCCATACATGTAAAACGCTGCCGCTCCTGTCTGAAGACCGCCGCAATTACAGCAGTTTCCTAAGAGAATAAAAAACCGCCTTCTTATATAATAAATATAAGAAGACGGCCCTGAAACCGTGTTACCACTTCTCTTCGCCATGCTCTCACAAACATGACCTTGCCAAGTACCTGTCGATACTCTGCCGCTGTAACAGGCGGAACCTGTCGCACCTTCACCTGTCGGCTCAGGTACGCTGCTCGGAAGCCATCTTCGGTATGTTTCTTCTTCATCCTTCTCAGCATCCGCCGCCGGCGGGCACAAAACTGTGCAATAGGATGTTCTCTGTAAAGAATCCGCGCACTTACTCTCTTCGTCATAGCCTTTTCGATATAGTGTTAGCCTATCATAAAGATTTTATGTTGTCAATCGGCTGATTTAAGAGAATAGTAATTCCTTCTTCCGCACAAACTATTTCTGTTCGACGGAAAAATTGTCGGAAATTTATTTTTTCCGCGGTTCTCTACACCGCACTACGAACGGAAATGGAGGATGATTCATGAAAGATATCGATAAAGACACTTTAGGCGAAGCGCTCGCAAGAAATACGCTGGATGACATTCCGCAGCCCAAAAGCGATGCAAGGGAAATTGTCGGTCTTGTCAAAAGCAGCGGACGCATCAACGGTTATCAGCTTTCCGACGGAACAACCGTTTCCAAAGAGGAAGGCGTCGCCCTCGCAAAAGACGGCGAAATAAAAGGCGTCGGAATTGCCCACAGAAAAGATACGGAATATTTGAAATCTCTTCCGGACGGTTCCGAAAATAACAATCTGGGAAATCTGCCTTCCATATCCGGCTGAATTTAATTCTGACCGGACGAATACAGGCAGCTTCCTCCCTCATGCGCCGCCGGCAGAATACGGCACTTACTCATGCAGCGCTCTTCCGGCCTTCTGCGCATGGGGTTTTCTTAGCTTTTTGACTTTTCCGAAACGGCTCTGTCAACGGTTTTCGTATAAATACAATGTATTATTCGTCTCGTCGTAGCGGTATCTCAGCATTTGCGTATCCAGTTCGTCTATCCGCTCCTGTGTATCTCCTAATTGTTTCTTCGTATCCTCCACCTGGCTCTGCGTATTGCCAAGCTGTTTCTTCGTGTCATCCACCTGATTCTGCGTATCTCCTAACTGTTTCCTCGTATCATCTACCTGGTTCTGCGTATTGCTAAGCTGTTTCCTCGTATCATCCACCTGGCTCTGTGTATCTCCGAGCTGTTTCTTCGTGTCATCCACCTGGCTCTGCGTATCTCCTAACTGTTTCTTCGTATCCTCCACCTGGTTCTGCGTATCTCCGAGCTGTTTCTTCGTGTCATCCACCTGGCTCTGCGTATCTCCGAGCTGTTTCTTCGTGTCATCCACCTGGTTCTGCGTATCTCCTAACTGTTTCTTCGTATCCTCCACCTGGTTCTGCGTATTGCCAAGCTGTTGTTTCGTATCATCGATCTGTTTTCCATTCTCTTCTATCTGCGACAGCAGCTGCTGAATCTGCACATTCATGCCGGCAAAGCGGTTGGTGATATCCTCTACATTTTGCGCAATGGAAGTTTTCAGAGCGCCCTGCATCTCTCTGATTTTTATCTGCAATTCCTTATCCGTCGTTTTCAGCGCGTCAATTTTGCCGTAAATATCGGAGATATCCATGTTCACCTGTTCCATCTGTTTTCCGATTTCGCCGATATGCCCCTGAATGGCCGGAATCGTTTTGATATCCATCACCTTTACCAGTTCATTCAAATCATATAAAGTATTTTCCGTATTTTCCAGCTTTGTAATTAAACCGGTAATCCCGCCGGTGATTTCCTCTACCTGACTCCTCAGCAGCGTATTTTCCTCATCCTGCACAGCGGCGGACGTCTCTAATGATTCCCTGATACGCGTTACAGACCCGGACAATTCTTCTATTTTTTCCCCGAAGTATTCGATGTCCATCAAATACTGCCGTTTCAGTTCTTCATCCGCCGGATTTTCCGCAAGCACCCTTTCCGGAACCGTTTCATAAACCTCCGCTTCCAGTTCCTGTTTTCCTTCGGCATTTTTCCGCCAGAGCAGCAGCAGGCACAAAATTGTGCCGACAGCGATCGCCATGCCGATCATACATAAAACCACAAAACCTCCGTTTTTCTCAGGATCATTTCTTCTCTCACTGATATAATCTGACACCTTTGTCATAAATTCTCTCATACTGATATCGTACTCCTTCCCTATTATTCTTTGTTTTCTGTCAAATTCTGTCAAATCGTTTTGGAATCATGGCGATTCGCCGAATTACTTTGAGCTCAGATATGAATGATTCAAAAGATTGTATATGTACGATATCAGAATTGCTTTCCAAATGCAATATCGGAAATTTTCACAAATTTACCCCGAAAATAAATCGGTAAAACGCTCAGATGCCCGATGTTTTCCGGCTTTCTGCCTGTCAAAACCATACGTCTGAAGACATAGTCAGAGCGAACTGCTAGCGAAAATGTAAACGCGAATGTAAAACAGAAAATATCCTCGACTTGACATGAAGAATATGCTATACTGCTATCACATAAATATAAGGAAAATTTAGCGGAGGTATGACATGGGCTACACAAAACTGAACGTGCCGGAGCGGCAATACGATGCTTTCAGCCTGGAGGGGGCTGCCCTGACTTTTTTGCGGGATCGCTGTGAAAATCTGCGCTTCAGCGCCGAAAAGGCCGAGGAGTGATGTTTACGGTGAGAGCGGCGAATTGCTGCTGGTCATTGAAAACAAGGTGAATGCCCGGGAAAACTATAACAATTCCAATCAGGGGCAGACCATGGACTACTACCGCTACGCCGAGTCTGTGAAAAAGCCGGGGCAGCGGACGTTATATTTTTTCATCACCGCCGACCAGAAGCAGACCTGCTTTGCGGATATGTATGTCCAGATTTCCTACCAGGAAATGTTTGACAGCGTAATTTCCAAGTGCATGGCCCATCCTCAGGTCTCGGAGGACGGCAGGTACCTGCTGGAGCAGTATGCCGCCAACCTGCGGGAAACCGTCCGGGGTTCCAACACCCCTATGGCTCTGGTGAATGTGAACCTCTGTAAAAGTATTTACAACGACTACGCGGAGATCCTGGACGATCTCTTCCAGGCTGTGAAAGAATCCGTAAGCCTGCGCGACAGCGCCGATCCGGCCTGCATGGCTTACGAACATTATCAGAATATTTTTGATGAAATTTTCCTCTCGGTGGACGAGCGGTACGGGTGTACCCCTAAGGCTCTGCTCCAGCGCCAAAGCGTCAGTTTCACGGAGCTGTATCGCCGGGGTGCGGTAACGAATGGCATGGTGTTCCGCATGACCTACGACGGCGAAACTTATCAGGCCAGAACGGTTCTTGCCGACGACGGGAAAAACTGCTACTTCCAGGTGCTGGACGAGCAGGGCAGACCCTTTGTGAAAGACGGGCAGATCGTAGGCATCTATGAAAATCCGTCTCAGGCCGGCGTGGATGTCATCAATCTCCGCCGGGAACGGCACGGAACCCCCGGGCGGGTGAAAACGCTTCAGGGAAGCACCTGCTGGGTGAACGAAGCGGGACTGGGCATCAAGGATTTGATGGACCGTTATTGAAAGGGAAGTTCTGCGTTTACGTGACACGTGGATCCATTACCACGTCAGCACCTCATACCCTTCTTCCGTAACGGCCACCGTGATTTCCCACTGCGCGGAAGGTTTCCCGTCCTCCGCATACACCGTCCATCCGTTATCGTCGTCGATATAGATATCGGCCCTTCCCATATTTACCATCGGTTCGATCGTAAAAACCATGCCCGGAACCATCAGCATTTCCGTGCCGCGGCTTGTCACATAGCTGACAAAAGGCTCTTCGTGAAATTCCAGCCCGACGCCGTGGCCGCCGATCTCCCGGACGATGGAATAACCGTTTGATTTCGCATAGTCGTTGATGGCCTGCGCCATATCTCCCAGAAAATTCCAGGGTTTCACCTGTTCTAAGCCGATATCCAGGCATTTCCGCGCGGTTTCCACGAGTTTCCTCGTCTCCGGTGCCGTTTCCCCGAGCATAAACATCCTGGAAGAGTCGGAAAAATAACCCTGATAAATTGTGGAAGCATCCACATTTATAATATCGCCGTCATTCAGGATATCTTTTTCCGAGGGAATCCCGTGGCAGACCTGTTCGTTCAGCGACGTGCAGACGCTTTTAGGAAAACCGTCATACCCAAGCGATGCCGGAATCCCGCCTAGCTGTGTTGTTTTCTCATATACAAGTCGGTCTATTTCCGCTGTGGACATCCCGATATGAATGTTTTCCGCAACGTAATCGAGCACCGCAATATTGATCTTACTGCTTTCTTTTATCCCTTCGATCTGCGCTTTTGTCTTGATCATATCATGATCCGGTACGATATGGCCGTCAAGCGCATACCGCTGTATCTTTTCGTCAAAAGCCATATGACAGCTTTTATATTTACGCCCGCTCTGACACCAGCACAGATCGTTTCTTCCTAACTTTTTCATTTTCTCAAACTTCCTATCTTCCTGTCCGAACCCGCGGGCCCTCGTAATCCTTTCCTGCCGCGCATCATGTTTGCGCAAAAATATTCAGATATTGTCCGACGTTCTCCCCGATATCCCCGCGGAAAACGGAAGAGCCCGCCACGATCACATTGGCTCCCGCAGAAAGCACGACGGAAACATTATCCGCCGTAATGCCGCCATCCACCTGAATATCCAAATGAAGCCCCATCTCATCCGCCATCCGCCGCGCTTCTTTTATGCGCTCCGTAGAAGCCGGAATATATTTCTGGCCGCCGAATCCGGGTTCTACCGTCATGACCAGAAGCATATCCAGTTTGTCGAGATACGGCCTGACCGCTTCGACCGGTGTCGCCGGTTTGATGGAAAGCCCGGCTTTACAGCCCGCGCGGTGTATCTTCTCTATTACGCCATCCACGTCTTTCGTTGCTTCCAGATGAAAGGTAATGCCGTCCGCTCCGCATTTCGCAAACTCCTCAATATAACGTTCCGGCTCCACGATCATCAAATGTACGTCAAAAAATTTACCTGTTATCGTTCTGATCGTCGAAATAACAGGCATCCCAAAAGAGATCGACGGCACGAATACGCCGTCCATCACATCGATATGAATATATTCCGCACCCGCTTCATCCGCTTCTGCGATCTGCTTTCCCAGAATGCCGAAATCCGCCGCGAGAATAGACGGTGACAAAATTTTCTTCACAAGTACCTCCCTGGCCTTTCTCTTAACCTGCCGCATTTGCTGCCATAAGGCATAAATCACGATTGAAATCTTTGTTTTCAACCTTTTTTCGGATAAAAGGATTTATATTCATGAAGAATGGCTCCTCAGAGCCATTCTTCTATGTAAAAACCTATGGAAATCTTATACAAATTCCTTAACTTTCGAGTAAATGCCTTTACCGTCCAGGCCGTATTTCTCAACCAGCGCCGCCGCCGTACCGGATTCGCCGAATACATCCTGCATACCGATTTTCATAACGCGGGTCGGATGGTTTTCTGCCAGACAGTCGCATACCGCGCTGCCGAGTCCGCCGATTACGCTGTGCTCCTCCGCGGTAACTACCTTGCCGGTCTTCTTTGCGGATGCAATAATCAGGTCTTTATCAAGCGGTTTGATAGTATGGATATTGATGACTTCCGCGCTGATGCCGTCTGCCGCAAGCATTTGAGCCGCTTCCAGTGCAGAAGCTACGGTGATGCCGCTCGCAACGATAGTCACGTCGCTTCCTTCTTTTAACAGAACGCCCTTGCCGATTTCAAATTTGTAATCGGGTCTGTCGTTAATCACCGGAACCGCCGCACGTCCGAATCTTAAATATACGGGGCCTTCTTTCTCGATCGCCGCTCTGACAGCCGCTTTCGCTTCCACATCGTCTGCCGGAACGATAACCGTCATGCCCGGAATGGTTCTCATCAACGCCACATCTTCGTTGCACTGATGGGTCGCGCCGTCTTCGCCTACCGTAATGCCCGCGTGGGTTCCGCCGATTTTTACGTTCAAATGCGGATAACCGATGGAGTTACGAACCTGTTCAAAGTTACGGCCCGCCGCGAACATCGCGAATGAGCTGATAAAAGGCACTTTGCCGCAGGTAGCAAGCCCCGCCGCGATGCCTGTCATATTACATTCCGCAATACCGCAGTCGATATGACGGTCAGGATATGCTTTCTGGAAAACGCCGGTCTTGGTCGCACCCGCGAGATCCGCATCCAAAACGACCAGATTCGGGAAATCCGCCCCGCATTCTACCAGCGCATTGCCATAGCTTTCTCTTGTTGCTATTTTCTTTACTTCTGACATAATGCTTCACCTACTTTCTCCAAATCTGCCATTGCAACTGCATACTCCTCATCGTTTGGCGCTTTTCCATGCCAGCCCGCGCTGCCTTCCATAAAGGATACGCCTTTTCCTTTCAGCGTCTTGCAGATAATTGCCGTCGGCATGCCTTTGGTATTTTTTGCTTCCTTAAATGCCGCGTCGATCTGGTCAAAATCATTGCCGTCAATATTAATCACATGGAAGTTGAATGCTTCAAATTTTTTATCGATCGGGTAAGGAGAGCATACGTCGTCGATCTTACCGTCGATCTGTAATCCGTTGTTATCCACGATGACTACCAGGTTATCCAGTTTTCTGTGGCCGGCAAACATGGATGCTTCCCATACCTGTCCTTCCTGAATCTCACCATCACCGAGCAGCGTGTAAACCCTGTAATCTTTATTGTCCATTTTTCCGGCAAGCGCCATGCCTACCGCCGCGGAAATACCCTGTCCGAGGGAGCCCGATGACATATCGACGCCCGGCGTCTCCTGCATACAGGGATGTCCCTGTAAATAGGAACCGAGATGACGCAATGTCGGCAGATCCTCTACCGGAAAATACCCACGGTTTGCAAGCACGGAATACAGACCGGGAGCCGTGTGTCCTTTGGACAGTACAAACCGGTCTCTGCCTTCCATCCTGGGATTTTTCGGATCAATATTCATTTCCTCAAAATACAGATAAGTAAAAATATCCGCAGCAGATAAGGAGCCGCCCGGGTGTCCGGCCTTCGCGCCATGTACTGCTGTGACAATACCTTTACGAACTTCATTAGCTGTTTTTTGTAACTCTAACTTGTTCATTGTCAACCTCCATGCTTTCATTTTATACTTTTGCTACTCGCAAACCCGCGCTTCCGCACTATCTCCCCGATTTCATCGGGC
>CAJUDZ010000015.1:17392-82713 GCA_910584965.1 uncultured Lachnospiraceae bacterium
GTTTGCTCGTTATTCGTGCCGGAAACCAAATGTCTGCTTCGCAGACGCTTGCTTTTCTTTTGCACATATGCTTTTTACTCGCAAACCCGCGCTTCCGCGCTCCCTGCCCGATTTCATCGGGCGTTTGCTCGTTATTCGTGCCGGAAACCAAATGTCTGCTTCGCAGACGCTTGCTTTCCCTTTGCACGAATACATTGTACCACAACGGGCTGCATATCACTACCCAAAAATTGCTTTTTACCGTTTATCATGCGCTTTCATGCTATCCGCAGAATCAGTTTCCCTGTCCGTAATAAGCATTTGCTCCATGCTTTCTGTAATAATGCTTATCCTGTAATTCCTGCGGCGCAGGCTGAATGCGGGCATTGATCGTCTCCGCCCTGTATGCCATTTTTGCCACTTCTTCCAGCACTACGGCATTATGTACCGCGTCATGCGCATTTTTTCCCCATGTAAAGGGGCCGTGATTCTTACAAAGAACCGCCGGAACCGCCATGACGTCTTTTCCCATCCGCTGGAACTCGCTCACGATCAGGAGCCCCGTATTCTGCTCATAAGCCTCCGCGATCTCCTCTTCTGTCAGGCACCGCAGGCAGGGCACTTCTCCGTAAATATAATCCGCATGGGTCGTTCCGTAGCAGGGAATGCTTCTTCCCGCCTGCGCCCAGCTCGTCGCATAGGAAGAATGGGTATGCACGATACCTCCAATCTTCGGATAAGCCTTATACAGCTCCAGATGGGTCGGCGTATCGGAAGAGGGATTGTATCGGCCCTCCACCTTATTTCCTTTCAAATCCATCAGCACCATATCTTCCGGCGTCAGTTTATCATAGTCCACACCGGAAGGTTTAATCGCAAAAATGCCGGATTCCTCGTCAATTTCGCTGACATTTCCCCATGTGAAAGTAACAAGTCCATACTTTGGCAGAAGCATATTCGCTTCATAAACGCGTTTCTTTAATTCTTCTAACATCGTCCCGGATTCCTTTCTTTTTTATGATTCAGATACGGCTTTCCAGCCGCTCTGTCAAAGGCACGGCGGATTTTCTTCCGTCCCTTATAAATTTTCTACCGCCGCACGCTCGATTGCAAGACCTTTCGCATAGCGCTCCATAAACCGGTCAAAACCTTCTACGTCTTCTTTATGCGGCGCTTCTTTCGTGCCTTCCTGTCCCGCAAATACTCTGTTCTCAAGGAAAGCCGGCAATGTCTCGCCTTCTTCCTTATGCAGCATATAAGATGCTAACAGCGCCATGCCCCATGCGCCGCCTTCTCCCGCCGTTTCCATAACGCTGACCGACGCATTGATCGCCGCCGCCATGATACGCTGGCCCACGCCTTTTGTTTTGAACAGGCCGCCGTGGCCGAGCATCTCATCCACCTGAACACCCTCTTCTTTCAAAAGAATATCGAGGCCGGTCTTCAGTGCGCCGAGAGCGGTAAACAGATGCACCCTCATGAAATTCGCGAGATTAAAGCTGTCGGACGGTGTACGGACAAATAACGGTCTTCCTTCTTCGAATCCCGTAATATGCTCGCCCGAGAAATAATTGTATGCCAGCAGGCCGCCGCAGTCCGCATCGCCTTCCAGCGCTTTTCGGTACAGCGTTCCGTACAGCTCGTTCATATCCACTTTCATGCCCATGCTCTCCATAAATTCTTTGAAGATGCCAACCCAGGCATTCAAATCCGAAGTACAGTTATTACAGTGCACCATCGCCACAAGACTGCCGTCCGGCGTCGTAACGAGATCGATGGCGTCATATACTTTTTTCAGCTCATTTTCCAGAACGATCATCGCGAATACGCTCGTTCCGGCGGATACGTTACCGGTTCTGCGTGCTACGGAATTGGTAGCCGCCATCCCGGTTCCCGCATCGCCTTCCGGAGGACAGAACGGAACGCCCGCCTGTAATTTCCCTGTCGGGTCTAACAGTGCCGCGCCTTCCGCCGTCAGCGTTCCCGCTGCTTCGCCGGCCGTCAGAACCTTCGGCATGATCTCTCTCAGTTTCCAGGAGAAATTCTTGTCCGCAACGAGTTCGTCAAACTGTGCAATCATCTTATCGTTAAAATCACCCGTCTCAATATCGATCGGGAACATGCCGGACGCTTCTCCGACGCCGAGCACTTTTTCGCCTGTCAGTTTCCAGTGCACATAGCCGGCCAGGGTGGTAAAGAAACGGACCGAAGGGACGTGCTCCTCCCCGTTCAGGACTGCCTGATACAAATGTGCAATGCTCCATCTCTGCGGGATATGATAGTTGAATACTTCCGTCAGTTTTTCGGATGCCTGCCCCGTAATGGTATTGCGCCAGGTACGAAATGGCACAAGAAGTTCTCCCTTCTCGTCAAAAGCCATATAGCCGTGCATCATCGCGCTGAATCCGATCGCACCGATTTTCTGTAATTCCACGCCGTATTGTTTCCGTACGTCTTCCGCAAGATCTTTGTAGCAGTCCTGTAATCCGTTCCAGACATCCTCCATACTGTAGGTCCAGATACCGTTCTCCAATCTGTTCTCCCAGTCGTGAGCGCCGCCCGCAATCGGCGTATTATCTTCTGCCGCGAGGACCGCTTTGATTCTGGTAGAGCCAAGTTCGATGCCAAGCACTGTACGTCCGTCTTCAATCTGTTTTTTTACTTCTTCCGTTGTAAACCCCATTATAATATCCTCCTTTTATTAAAATCTGTATGCCGCCTCATTCCACCGCAGTTCTTTCTTGAAGTCGCGGATATTGGTGTTCTTGTCGATAACAACGCTTTCGATTCCCATTGCCGCCGCCCAGTCTTCCATCTGTTCCACCGACAGGTCGTAAGTAAACGCCGTATGATGCGCGCCGCCTGCCAGAATCCAAGCCGTCGCTCCGGTTTCGAGATTCGGCTGCGGCGTCCAGAATGCCGTGCCGACCGGAAGTTTCGGCATTGGCTTTTCTACTTTCTTACAATCTACCGCATTGATAAGAAGGCGGAATCTCGTTCCGAGGTCAACCAGCGAGCAGGCAACCGCCGGACCTGTTTTGGACGTGAATACGAGGCGCGCGGGGTCTTCTCTGTTGCCCATGGAAAGCGGACAAACCTTGATGCCGATTTCCCCTTCCGCCACGGAAGGACATACTTCCAGCATATGCGCCTGCAAAATGCCTTCTTTGCCGGGAACAAGGTTGTAAGTATAATCTTCCATCATGGACGTTCCCTTTGCGTTTTTGATATCCGCCGTCATCAGCTTCATCAGACGCACCATCGCCGCTACCTTCCAGTCGCCTTCCGCGCCGAAACCATATCCTTTCTCCATCAGTCTCTGAATGGAAAGGCCGGGTAACTGCTGCAGTCCGCCAAGCATGCCGAAATGGGTAACGACCGCATGATAATCGTTTTCCGTCAGAAACTTCTCGATGCCGATTTCCTGTCTCGCCTGAACCGCCACATGCCTTTTGAACTCGGCCGGATCTCTTCCTTCGTCTATGATCTTATACTTGCTGTAATATTCTTCCACAAGCGCGTCCACATCGCCCTGTGATACGGCATCCACATATTCTGCCAGGTCATTGACACAGTAATGGTCGATTTCCCAGCCAAACTTAATCTGTGCTTCTACCTTATCGCCTTCCGTTACGGCTACGTTGTTCATATTGTCGCCAAAACGGCAGACTCTGACATGAGAAGACTCGATAACGCCGAGCGCCGTTCTCATCCAGCTCGCAAGAAGTTCCTGCACGCGTTCCGACGTCCAGTGTCCGACGATGATTTTCCGTTCGATTCCCATGCGGCTAACAATATGGCCGTATTCCCTGTCACCATGAGCCGACTGATTTTCATTCATGAAGTCCATATCTATTGTATCATAAGGAAGCTCTTCATTAAACTGTGTATGCAGATGACAGAGCGGTTTTTTAAACTCTTTCAGTCCGAGTATCCACATTTTGGCCGGGGAAAAGGTGTGCATCCATGTGATAACGCCCGCACACAGGTCGTCATTGTTCGCATCGTTAAAAGTTTTTCTGATGGAAGCCTGGCTGATCAGCGTCGGCTTCAAAACCACCTCAAAAGGCAGCTTCCCGGAAGCATTCAGACCTTCCACAATTTTCGCCGAATGCTCCGCCACTTTTCTAAGGCACTCGTCTCCATACAAATCCTGTGAACCGGTGCAAAACCAGAACTGATAATTTTTTGTCTGCATAATAATCCTCCATTTTTAACATTAAAATTTTAGTTACCTTTGGAAACGGGCCGCCAAATCGGCAAGCATTTGTTACCGGCATGGCAGCCCGTTATTTTCACAAAAGACTTTCGTCCTTTATTATGATGTTTTATTTTTTCTTCCGCGATATAACAACGCTCTGAACGATCAGGAACAGACACAGCATCGCCGCGATGGTAATTCCTGTCCACCAGGCGTCGTCAAGTCCCGCAGATGAAACGATATTCTGAATCGTACTGAGTGACAGAACGCCGACAAATGTACCAAAAATATTTCCCACACCGCCTGTCAGCATCGTACCGCCGATAATGGAAGATGCGATCGCATTCATTTCCGCGCCAACCGCATGGGACGGAGAACCAGAACCAACGTGCATGAAATATACGAATCCGCCGATTCCCGCCAGCAATCCGCAAAGCAGATGTGCCAGAAATTTTGTTCTTTTTACGTTAATACCCAGCATCATTGCACTCTGCGCATTTCCGCCGACCGCATAGAACTGACGGCCGAGTTTGGTCCATTTGAGCACGACAAACAGGACTGCAACGACCACCAGGGCAACAATAACACCGATTTCAATGTAAGCATTGACATAATTGCCGAGTTTATTGACAGATCCCATACCGGGAATCACAATACGGGTTCCCTTCAGGGCAACAAACGCTTCATTTTGTACATTGAACGGGTCAGTGTTGACGATCGTCGTCATACCGCGGGCGAAGAACATCCCGGCCAATGTAACGATGAACGGCTGAATCTCCAGATAAGCGATCAGAAATCCCTGTACAACGCCAAAAGCGAGCCCGATCGCAAGCGCGATAACAACTGCCATAAATACGTTTCCGTTATGAAAATCCAGATATACCGCACAGCACATACAAACAAGCGCGGTAACACCGCCGACGGAAATATCGATTCCCTTTGTGATCATAACAAGACTCATGCCGCAGGAAAGAATGATCAGCGCCGCCTGCGCATTCAGGATATTGAAAAAGGTCTGCGGTTTCCGGAATCCCGATCCCAGAAATACAACCGCACCGATGTACATCAACAGGAATACGACGATCGTAATCGTAAGAAGCAGGTTCGTATCCGTCATATTTTTGAATTTATTTCCCAATCCGCCGGATGCAGATGTTTTATTATTTGATGACATACTATGCAGCCTCCTTCGTCTTTAATTTCTTCATGGTAGCAGAAAACCATTCCCTTACTACCGGTGCGCTGATAACAACCAGAACGATAACAACGACCGCTTTATACGCCGGGAGGGCTGTCGATTTTACGTTGAATTTAAACAACGTCTGCGTCAGGAACTGGATAACATATGCGCCGATAATTGACGCCGTCATGTTAAACTTACCGCCGCCGAGCGCGTTACCGCCGAGCGCAACTGCCAGAATGGCATCCATCTCGATATCTTTCGCAATAACCGAATAATTGATGGAAGAAACACGGCTTGTTTTAATCAGGCCGACAACCGCAACGCACAGACCAAGAATGACGAAGGAAAGTACTTTGATAATCTGCGGATTCAACCCGTTCAGTCTGGAAGAATTTTCGTTAATGCCGACTGCCTGTGTATACAGTCTGAGGTTCGTAAACTTCAGCACGAGACCGATCACAATCATACAGATAATTGCGATAAAGAACGGCGTCGGAATCGGAATGCCCGGTATAAAACCGCCAAAGTATCCGAACGAAGGCTCATTGACAATCGGAAGTTCATTATTGTTAATCCATGCCGCAATGGAACGGCCCGCCGTGTAGAGAATCAGCGTTGCGACCATCGGCTGTATTTTAAAATACGCCACCAGAACACCGTTAAACACACCGAACAGCATCGCTACGACACAGCATACGAGAAAACCAACAATAATCGGGACCTGCAATGTCTCCGGACGGGTATCGTGACCGCAGAGCACACGGAGCAATACGCTTCCCGCAATCGCTACCGCCGCGCCGACACTGATATCCTGTCCGCCGGTAGCCGCGGTAACTAGCGTCATACCGATTGCCAGAATCGCAACTTCGGAACCGGAATCCAGAATCGTCACCAGAAAGCCTGACAGAACCGGATTGCCCATATTGTTATAGCCCAGCGTGATCTTAAAGAAGCTCGGATCGGCGATCAGATTAAATAAGGCAAGCAGCAGCAGCGCCGCCAGCGGAATAAAAATCTGATTTCTGAACAGCTTCGTAAAATTATTTCCGTTTTTTGGTTTCATTAATTCCTTTGTCCCCATCTATCTGTCACCTCCGGCAATCGTATTCATAATCGTTGTCTGGTTCAGCTCATCGCCGGAAAGCTCGCCTACGACCTTACGGTCTCTCATAACGATCAGTCTCGAGCAGGTACGCAGCATTTCGTCCATTTCGGAAGAAATAAAGGTAACGCTCATGCCTTCCGATGCCAGCTTCAGCACTAATTTCTGGATATCCACTTTTGTTCCGACATCAATACCGCGCGTCGGCTCATCCAGAATCAGATAATCCGGATGGGTTAAAAGCCAGCGGGCCAGAATAACCTTCTGCTGATTACCGCCGGAAAGAGACTTGATCGGCGTATCCGCGGAAGCTGTCTTAATACTCAGAAGTTTGATATATTCGTCTGCAAATTTATTGGCTTCGGCTTTGGAGAAAGGTTTGAAGAAGCCTTTCAGTACCTGCTGCGCAAGAATCAGATTGTCGCGTACCGACAGATCTCCGACGATACCGTCAATCTTACGGTCTTCCGGAAGATATGCGATTCCGTTTCGCATCGCGTCGATCGGTTTGGAAATCTTGATTTCTTTTCCGTCTTTCTTCACTTTACCTCCAAGCACTCTGTCCGCTCCAAAAATGGCGCGGACACTCTCGCTTCTGCCCGAACCGAGCAGTCCGGTAAATCCGTTCACTTCTCCCTTATCGATATGGAAATTGAACGGTTTGATTCCGGCATCGCTGACAAGGCCTTCCGCCTCAAATACTGGAACCATATCTTTCTTTCTCTCATATGCCTTCTGTTCGCTCTGAATATCTGCCATGTCATCCAGCTCTTTTCCGAGCATTGCCGAAACGAGCTTCACACGCGGCAGATCCTTGATTTCATATTCGCCTACCAGTTTTCCGTCGCGCATAACCGTAATCCTGTCGCAGATCTCATATACCTGATCCAGGAAATGCGTAACGAAAATAATGCCTACTCCTCTCTTCTTCAGGTCGCGCATCAGCTTAAACAGCTTCGCAACTTCCTGTTCGTCCAGAGATGAAGTCGGTTCATCGAGAATCAGTACCTTACAGTCCATATCCACCGCACGGGCGATCGCAATCATCTGCTGAACCGCAATAGAGCAGCTTTCAAGCTGCTGCGTCGCCGTCGCCGGTATTTCCAGTGACCGTAAAATCTTCTCCGTATCAGCGTTCATTTTTTTCCAGTTCTGATAAACGCTCTGGGTCCTGCCTATGTACATGTTCTCGGCTACCGAAAGATTAGGGCAGAGTGTAATTTCCTGATATACGGTACTGATGCCTACCTTCTGCGCATCCTGCGGTGAGCGGATTGACGCCGCCTTTCCTTCTAACGAAATCGTCCCTTCATCCTTCACATAACCGGAAACCCCGGTCAGAACCTTGATCAGCGTTGATTTTCCGGCTCCGTTTTCGCCCATCAGCGCATGAACTTCTCCTGCGCGCAGCGTAAAGTCAACCCCCTGTAAAGCGCGTACACCGGGAAAGCTCTTATGAATGTTTCTCATTTCCAATAATGCGCTTTCGTTCCCCACTAAGTCCACCTCCTGTAATTTTTATTGGAACAAAAAGCGCGGTGCAGGCCTATGAAATTCATCTACGCTGCGCCGCGCCCATTATCATTATTATAAGCTATTCGCGCTTACATGACAACTTAGATACCGTAATTCTCAACATCTTCTGCTGTGATTGTTGTAGCGTCAAAGCCCTTTTCATCCATGATGATTGTCTTCTCGGAAAGTGTTCCGCCGCTCTCTAATGTCTTGATGATATCGCTGATATAAGAAGACTGGAACGGGTTGCACTGGCCGTCGTAGTTCCAGTTGCCGTCAAGCAGTTCCTGAAGAGCCCACTTGTTGCAGTCAAAGCCCATGATGATTACGTCGCCGTCAACACCGTGAGAGATGTTTGCGCTGTCAAGCGCCGCTACCGCACCTCTTGCCATATCATCGTTCTCTGCATAGATAACGTTGAAAGATGTACCTGAATCGATTACGGACTGAACGATCTGCTGTGCTGTCTCTGCATTCCAGTCTGCCGTCTGCTGTGTTACGATGTTCCATCCTTCAGCTGCCGCCGTATCGGTAAGTGCGCCGGAACGTCCAACCTGTGCTGCGGAACCCATTACACCCTGAAGATGAATGATGTTGTATTCGCTGAGACTCTGGCTCTTTAACCACTCAACTGCCTTCTGGCCTTCCGCATCCATATCGGAAACGATAGAACCTTCATAAAGACTCTCGTCTGCGTCGATTACACGGTCGAACAGGATAACTCTGACACCTGCGTCCTGCGCATCCTGTAATGTGGAATCCCATCCCGCTGTACCTGCTGCGGAAAGGAGAAGATAATCAACACCATCCTGAATAAATTTCTGTGCTGCTGCGATCTGCTCATCATTTTCGTTGCTGTAAGCGAAAGAAGCGTCATATCCGTTCTCTTCTGTGAAAGTAGCTTTCAGATCTTTATCATTCGCTGTACGGTAACCGGACTCGTTAGGATCGTTGTTGATGATGCCGACTGTGATCAGTTCGCCTGATGCCTCTGCTGTCTCATCTGCCGTCGTATCCTCTGCCGCGTCCGTTGTTGTGTCTGCTGCCGCATCTGTCGTTGTGTCTGCTGCCGCATCTGTTGTTGTGTCCGCCGCTGCATCTGTTGTTGTCGTGTCTGTGGATGCCGGAGCGCTTCCACCGTCATTTCCACATCCGGTAACTACTGTTGCTACCATTGCAAGGCCAAGTACCATGCTGACTAATTTCTTTTTCATTTTCATATCCTCCTTATGTTTTCCGTAAGAACAATTCTGTGAATACCGCCCTGTCCGATAACCGGGCCGTTCTTACTGACTAGACTTTAACAGAATCGGAATACTGTTTCAAGCCGTTTCCATTATATTCACGAATTTGAACGCTTTTTATAATACAAATTTTATCACAAAATCTATTATTTCAATACAAATTTTATATGTTTTACAATAATTTACGTTTTTTATCGTAAATTAGTTCATTTTTTTACTATTCACATGATTTATAAATCAAAAACAAACGGTTTCTCAAAGTCATTTCTCATGACGCCGAAACAAAAGATAATTATTTTACGCTTTTGAGATTTAATGACCGTAAATTTTTTACATCAGAAAATTTATAAAACCGCTTAATAAGAACCAAAAATTATGATATTTTTATAAGAGAAACCAAAAAGCCTGAAGAAATAAAAGCACGTACTGACAGGAGCGTATAACATTTCATGGAAATAAAATACAGACAGCTGGCCGATATGCTGAAAAAAGAGCTGGAAAACTACATTACACGGGGAATTTACAAACTCCCTACGGAACAAGAACTGTGCGCACGGTTTCGGGCCAGCCGCCAGACAATCCGTCAGGCGCTTCTGATTCTGGAACAGGAAGGGCTGATCGTCCGCAGACAGGGCAGCGGTTCCTATGTAACCGGTCGTCTGCCGGAAGAAACAAGAAACCATGTCGCGATTCTGCTTTCAACGGATACGGAATATATTTTTCCGGCGCTGCTCGGCGATCTGGAAACGCGCCTTTCCAAAGAAGGCCATTCCGTCTCCGTCTATATCACGCATAACCGCACGGATGTGGAACGCACTATTCTGCAGACACTTACCGAAACCCCGCCGCGCGGTCTGATCGCAGAACCTTCCCGTTCCGGCCTTCCGTCGCCGAACTTTGATTTGTATGAAAAGCTGTCCGCCCGGGGCACTAATATCGTATTTTTCCACGGCTACTATTCCAATCTGCCGCCCTGTTCCTATGTCAAGGACGACAACTATTCCGGCGGCTTCGCGCTGGGACAGTTTCTGATGGGGCTGCGGCACAGACAGATCGCCGGCATCTTCCAACTGGATACGATTCAGGGACAGGAAAGGCATCTCGGATACACGCGCGCCATGCTGGAAGCCGGGCTTCCCATCGACGAAGACACCGTCGCGTGGTTCACGACGGAGCAGCTCGTTCTTCTCGAAAAAAAACAGGATACCAGATTTCTGTCGGATTTTATCCAGAGAAATCTGAAATCCTGTTCCGCCGTAATCTGCCATAACGACGAAATCGCCTACTGGCTGATCAAGGAACTTTCCTACGCCGGCCTCCATGTGCCGGAAGACATCAGCATCGTGAGCTTCGATAACAGCTACCTGAGCGAGCTGTCCGCTCCGGCACTGACTTCCCTGTCCCACGAACCGCATGAAATGGCGTCGTCCGCGGTCTCGCTTCTGGTGAAAAAAATGCAGGGACGCAACGCCGGCTCCATGCAGATTTCCTGGAAACTTGTCGAAAGACGTTCCGCGGCGCCCTGGACCGGATAAAAATTTCAGATATCCGCCTTGCCTTCGCTGTCCGCGGCGCGGTATTCCCGCGGCGTGCATCCCTGTGTTTTCTTGAAAACAAAGCTGAAATAATGGGGGTTCTTATACCCCACCGCAAGCGCGATTTCGTTAGCGCGCATATCCGTTTCCCGCAGCAGCGATTTCGCCTTATCCATGCGCTTGCGCGTTACATATTCCACAAAAGTCATCTGCATTTCCTGACTGAACATGGCGCTGAAATAATTGGGACTTACGTTTTGCGCCGCCGCGATCTCATTCAGGGACAAACTTTCCTGCATGTAATTTTCTTCGATATATTCCAAAGATTTATTTAACGTTTTTCTTCCCTGACTCTCACTTTCCCTGTCCCGGAAAGCAATCGCCTGCGTCAGCATTTCTTTTATATAACCTTGCATATTTTCCAGGCTGATTTCCATCTTCTGCACTTCCTGCACGGGTATGCCTTGCAAAAATTCCTGCTGCGTTACGCCAAGTTCCGCCACATAAGAAAGTACCGCAAACCGTACATTTAACAGCGTATAATCCCAAAATATCCTGGATTGCAGCGCCTGCTCCATTCCTCTCAGGAAATTGCCGACAAACTCTCCCGCCTCTTCCTTCTGCCCTTTCGCAAGGAAACTCCGAATCAGTTCCGGATTGGTTTTGTTCATATCGACGACTTCGAATGCGCCCTTTCTGTCTTCCGGGGATAGATCTTCCGCCAGCCTCTCGGATAAAATATGTTTCGAAGGTTCGAAAAAGCGGTAATTGAAAATATGGTTCACTTTCTGGTAGCATCCGGAAAGCTGGCTGAACCGTTCGATCGGGCTTCCGGCCGCCGCATGCCAGTCAATCTCTTCTTCATACTGCCCGCAGATCTGCGCAATGCCCTCCAGACACTTGTCCGTCCGCTCCACAATGTTTTCTTCTTCGCCCTTGATCATCACGCCGTATATATCGATATTCCATCGGAAAACCAGATAATAATTGGAAAAGCGCATCAGAAAACGCATCAGCTCTTCATAACATTTCTGGCAGACTTCTCCGGACTTTTGTCGGTTTTCCTTTTCTTTTACCTCGATCAGAACGAGATTATAATTCGGCGCATTGATATCCAGCGAATGCTTCTGTGCCTCCTCGTAAATCTCCTGAACGGATATCTGGCCCGCGAATACCTTTTCAAAAAAAGTCCGGAGAAAAAACTGTTCGTACTCGTGCATATCGTCCTGGTATTTATACAGATAGTTTTTCTGTTCCTGCTCGGACTCTATTTTTTCTTTTACTTCTGTCAGCGTTTTCTGCAGCGCACGCCTCGTAATCGGTTTCAGCAGATACTGTTCCACGCCTTCCTGTATGGCCTGTCTGGCGTATTCAAAATCATCATACCCGCTGATAATGATGATTTTCATTTCCGGAAACTCCTGTCCGACAATATGGCTGAGCGACAAGCCGTCCATGAACGGCATCTTGATGTCCGTAATCAGGACATCCGGTTTTGTCTTCCGGATCAGCGGCAGAGCCATCTCCCCGTCGCCCGCTTCGCCGACGAACTGATAGCCGAACTGCTGCCACGGTATGTTATCCCGAAGCCCTTCCCTGACTACGCTTTCATCTTCCACCAGAAATACTTTCAACGCCATTATGTTATGCCCTTTCCGCTGTCTTTTGCTTCTGAATTACGTCCACGTTTTAATATGTCCTCGTATCCAGATATTCGTCCACGTTCTTTTGCGTGAATACCTTTTCTTCCACAATATTTTCCTTGTCCACCGGCTCGCCGTTCTCCAGCTTTCTGATAATTTCCAGAATATAATCTCCCTGTTCCGGGTTGCATTCGATATCCACGTTAATGACGCCCTGCGACACGAGCTCCAGCGCTTCGCGCACCGCATCAAAGGAAATGAGAATAATTTCCCCGTCCACCCCGGTTGTAATGCCCTTCTCTTCCATCGCCTGCAAAGCTCCGAAGGTCATATCGTCGTTCTGGGAAATAACAACATCGATACCCGTGTAGTTTCTGAGAAACATTTCCATAACTTCTTTTCCTTTGGCCGTCGTAAAGTCCGCCGGTTCCTGTTTCAGAATATGCCAGTTCGCATGTTCCTTCGCAATGTTCTGGAATCCTTTTGTACGTTCCAGCTGTGCGGAGGAACCGACCGTCCCCTGCAATACGACAATGTTGATTTCCTCCTCTTCCCGGCCTTCTTCTTTCAGGTAATCTTCCAGCCAGATACCGGCTTTTTCTCCCTCGCTGATCATATCGGAACCGACCCACGCCGTATAGAGAGAATCGTCTTCCAAAGACGCTTTTCTGTCCACGAGAATAACCGGAATCCCGGCGTCTTTTGCCTCCCGCAGAACCGTATCCCAGCCGCTCTCCGTAACCGGTGAAAACATAATATAATCTACCCGCTGGGAAATGAAGCCACGGATCGCTTTAATCTGGTTTTCCTGTTTCTGCCTGGCATTGCTGAACTCCAGAAAAAAACCGTTCTCCCGCGTCAGAGCCTCCTGAATGGACTCCGAATTGGCGGTGCGCCACAGCGATTCGCTGCCAAGCTGCGAAAAACCGACAACAATCAGGTTTTCCCCTTCATCGGGCATTTTTTTCTCCGAATGCACGTCTGGAGCCACATCCTGAAAAGGCCCGCATCCGGCGGTTACGAAAGAAAGGAACAGCATCCAGAACAGCATCCGGCAGGCAAGTCCAGCATATTTTTTATAGGAATGTCTCATTTGTATGTCCCCCGTCCGGAAAAATATCCATATTCTGCGCCGGAATCATAACCTGCACTTCCGTTCCTTCCCCCTGTTTTGACATAATCGTCAAACCGTATTCCATGCCGAAGTTCATCCTGAGCCGTTCGTTCACGTTGGCAAGGCCAAATCCCGACTCCGTTTCCTGGCAGGGACGGACAATCTCTTTTTGCAGACGCCGCAGCTCCTCTTCGTTCATGCCAACGCCGTTATCTTTTACGCTCAGACAGATCCTGCTTTCCCCGTTCTCCCGTATCATGGAACCGGTGATCGTGATCTTACCCATCGCCCTTTTGTATTTGATTCCATGATACAGCGCGTTTTCCACTAGCGGCTGTAACGTCAGTTTCAGAATCCTGTACGGATACAGTTCCGGCGCGATGGAAATCTCATAATCCAGAATATCCTGATACCGCACCTGCTGGATTTTCAGATAGCTCAGGATGTGAAGCTCTTCGTCCCTAATGGAAATAAACTCTTTGCCGTGGCTTAATACCAGGCGGAAAAAATCAGACAAGGATACGACCATATCCACCGCCTGTTCCGGGAGGTTCCCTTCAATCAGCCAGATAATCGTATCCAATGTATTATACAGAAAATGCGGGTTGATCTGTTCCTGCAGCAGCCGAAGCTCGGCGTGGCGCATTTTCCGCTCGTCTTCTTTGATCTGGCTTACCATGACTTCCAGATGTTCGGACATCTCGTTGACGCTGTCCGCCAGCTGGGAAACTTCATCCTGCGTCTTAACGCCCGCTCTTGCGGAAAAATCACCTTCCGAAATCTGTCTGGTTACGCCGCACAGTTCCCTGATCGGCCTTGTGATGCCGTTAGCCGTTACGGAAGACAGAATCAACACGCAGACGATCAGACAGATCAGCAGTATCGTCCAGAGCACGATAAACTTCTCTACCTGATTGTTCAACTGCACTTTCAGGTTCTCGATGCTCTGCGTCTGGTAATAAATATAATACTGGATATCATCCTGAATCAGTTCCGTCAGAATATAGATATTATTATCCAGCATTTCGATATTTTCATCATAATGGCCGCCGTCTTCCAGATTCACCTTGATGTCGTCCACCCGGTCTTCCAGCGTATCGATGTTTCGAAGCAGCCTCTGTAACCAGGACTTGCTCTCCTTGTCCGTTGTAATCTGTATCAGAAAGCCGAAATCTTCCCGCAGTTCCCCAATCACCTTATAGGGATTCTCCAACGAACTGTCACCGCTGATATTTTCGAAAGTCACCGCACCCACCACCAGCTTATAAAGGCTTTCATCCATCTCTTCCTTGAAATTCAGATTATAGCTGTTGGCAATCGTCATATTGCTGACAATTTCATCATACGCATGGCTGTAATTACGAAGAGAAAAAATCAAATAAGCGGTAATGCAGGCAAAGGGAAGCGCGGTCCCAAGTATCAGGAACATCAGTTTGTTCTTCAACGAATATTTATTCATGCTCATATTATTATATTTGGCCTTTCCATATTGCGCTTTCAGAAAAAACGTTGTACTATTAAAGTGATCAGGTTTTTGCCTGTATCTGACTTTTACCGTAAGAAAGGCACAGACTGATATGAATTCTTCCTTGCTTCAAAAAGCAATCCGCTATATCAATAAGGATACAAGCGAACCGAATGAATCTCCGAAGTTGATTGTTGTCGTCAGGATTCTGGTTCTTTCCATGCTTTTCTATATAATTATAAACAGTATAATCTATATCAGTATTTTAAACAATATCGGAATCGCAATTTTGCTCGTTTCTTTTCTGATGTTTTTGGGAATCTTCATCATTTCCTATCGAATACATACGACAAGCGTCGTCTATACGCTGGCGCTGTGCATGGCAGCCTGGATCGTGGTTAATCTGATCTATTTCGGCTGGAATGTGGGCGTACAGCATTTTATTCTGGTGCTTCTCATCCTCGGTTTTTTTTCGGGTTATTCGCAGTACGCCTTTAAAGCGTTCTGCGCCGCCGTACTTTGTTGTTTCCGCATTTATCTCTTCTTTTTGTGCGGAAGCAGGGAGCCTGTTACCAGTCTTCCTCCGACAATGAATAATATTTTACAGATCATCAATACGATCATGATTTTCTGGTGCATCTCCGTTATCTCCTATGTGTTCAGCAAGGATTCCCAGGCCCTTGAAGGAAAGCTCATCGACTATAACAACCAGCTTCAGGATCAGGCCAACACCGATGCGCTGACCGGACTGTATAACCGTCGAAAAGCCATGCAGTATCTGGAACAGCTTTTAACACCAAGTAACACAAATTTTACAAGCATCTGTATCTGCGATATCGATTTTTTCAAAAAGGTCAACGACAATTACGGCCATGATGTGGGTGATACCGTCCTTCAGAACCTGGCGGATATTTTTTCAACGACGCTGGATAAAAATATTCTGGCCGCCAGATGGGGCGGGGAAGAATTTCTGCTCGTCTTTGCCGGGTATAACGGCGATGAAGCCTATAACAGGCTGGAAACGCTTCGAAACAGCATTAAAGCGCTGCAATTTAAAGCCAAAGAAAAAACCTTCTCCATTACAATGACCTTTGGTCTGGCCGAATACGATTTTGCTTCCGATATCGACGCGGTCATCAAAGAGGCCGATGAAAAATTATATATGGGCAAGGAAAACGGACGCGACCAGATCGTTTTCTAATTGCATAACATCCGATATTGCATGAATGCCGCCCCGTTTCCGTACATATATTGAATTAAGAATGTCAGAAGCGGGGTAATTTTTTGAAAAAAAAGCTTTCTCCCCTGCAATGGGCAGGAGCAATTATATTATTGTTCCTTTTCATCCTGTTTACTCTTTTTCTTTACAGCCGGTTCCATGAAGACGCCCGGTTTGAAAAATTTGCCGAAAAATTCTTTCTGACGGATCTATGTTCCAATCCCATCAATCTTCATTATACGCTGATGAATCCCGCGGACTGGGGAATTGATGAAAGCAGCCTTACGCTTCCGGTCTATCACACCGGTCAGGCTTCCGAAGAACTGGAAGAAATCAGAACCGCTCTGCGTCGGCTCGAAACGTTCCATCCGGAGCGCATGTCCGCCGTAAACCAGTACACATACATACTGCTCTCTTCCTATCTGTCCGCCACGGAAGACTGCGCTTCCTATCTTTATTATGAGGAACCGCTTTCCCCCTCTTCCGGTGCACAGTCGAACCTTCCCGTGCTGCTGGCCGAATACCGCCTGAACTCCGCCAAAGACATTGAAAATTACCTGGCCGTTCTCGCACAGATTCCGGCCTATCTGGAAGGGCTTACGCTCTATGAACGGGAAAAAGCGGATCACGGTCTTTTCATGTCTGATGCCCTGGCCGATAAAGTCATCGAACAATGCGGCGCGCTGATGGATGAACAGGCGCTTCAATCCGACAATCATTTTCTGGAAATCACATTTGCAAAGCGTCTGGATAAACTGCTTGAACAGCATTTGATCGAAGAGACGGACGCCGCCTGCTGGCGTGCGGAGAATAAACGTCTTCTCACAACCGTTGTCGCACCCGCCTATAACAGGCTTGCCGACGAGCTGACGCTTTTAAAAGGCAGCGGAACGAATACGCGCGGGCTGGCCGGTTACGAAGACGGTCAGGAATATTATCAGGCCTGCCTCCGCCTTGCAACGGGTTCTTATCGTACAATTCCCGAAATCAAACAGATGCTTTCCGGGGATTTCGAGAAAAATTATGTTGCCCTCATCACACTTTTACGGGAATATCCGGCTCTTGAAGATAATCTTTCCTCGCTGAGCAGCACTTTCCCGACGCTTCCGCCGGAAAAAATACTTGCCGGGCTGGAAAAAATGACGGCCGAAGATTATCCCGCTATCCCGTCCGAAACCGAATGCACGGTCAAATATGTGGATAAAGCGCTGGAACCTTATTCTGCGCCCGCTTTCTATATGATACCGCCCATCGATAATACAAAGGAAAATACGATTTACATCAATCGGATGGATACGGCCGAAGGACTCTCCCTTTTTACCACTATGGCCCATGAAGGGTATCCCGGCCACCTTTATCAGACCGTATACAGCGGTTATTACATGCACTCCACCGGCGCGAATCCTCTGCGCAGCCTGTTATCCTGCGGCGGATATATCGAAGGATGGGCGACCTATGCAGAGTTAAATTCCTACGATTACGCCATCCGGCTTACCAAAGAGAAACATCCCGAAACAGAAGTCCTGTACCTTGCGGATAAACTGAACCGGCAGATTCAGCTGAGTCTTTATTCCATGCTGGATATCATCATTCATTATGAAGGAGCTTCTTATGACAGAGTCCGGGAAATCCTTTCCGCCATCGGGATATCCGACGAGGAAAGTATACGGGCCGTTTACGAATATATCATCGGAGAACCCTGTAATTATCTTAAATATTATCTGGGTTATCTGGAAATCGAAGCGCTAAAAGAACGGGCCGAAGTCCTCTGGTCGGAAGACGGCTTTACATTATACCGCTTTCATACCTTCCTGTTAAACAACGGCCCGGCAGATTTCAGGACGCTCTCCCGGCTGCTCGAGACAACGCGTCCTGACGAAAATTCTCATCTTCTGGAAAAGAAAAACTGATTGATACGCATCAGGGCTTTTTCGAGCACCAGCCGTTCTTCTTCGGAAAGCTGTTCCACAATTGCGTTTACCAGCTTTTCATGGAACTGCTGGTGATGGAGAAATGCCTTTCTGCCTTTCTCCGTCAGCGAGACAAGCACGACTCTTCTGTCCTCTTCGCTTCTGACCCGCTCCACATAATTCTTTTTCACAAGGCTGTTGATGGAAATCGTCAGCGTTCCGGTAGTCACATGAAGCGTTTTGGCAACCGTTGACATATTTTTCTTTTCTCCCATGCCGATTGCCTCTATGACGTGGATATCGTTCGGCGTAACGTCTTTATATTCGCCCGTACGGATTGCCCGCTCTTCAATTTCATTGATATTCCTGAATGTTTTGACAAGCAGTTCATTCAGGGCGCTGTTTATATCCATTACTACTCCTATCCGTCTGCCCGCACAGACATTTATCCGGCGGCCTATTCGATCGATTTCAGAGATTCCGCCATATTTATTCTTTCCAGTTTAAAAAACATCAGCCCGTTCACAAACATGGCGAACACAAAGGTAAGCACAAAGCTCCACAGATAACTGACAGGTTCGATCAGCGTCTTAAAAGAAACCATATCGAGATTTATATTATACATGACAAACCAGTGAAGCCATTTTCCAAGCCCCAGCCCGACGACCGCCCCCATGCCGGTCAGCAGCAGATTTTCCCGGAAAACATAGTCCGCCGTTTCCTTCGCATAAAAGCCCAGAACCTTGATCGTCGCGATCTCCCGGAGCCGCTCCGTAATATTGATATTGGTCAGATTATAAAGCACAATAAATGCAAGGCTTCCCGCACAGGCGATAATCAAAAGCACGATATAATTCATGCTCTCCATCATCGACCCAATCCGCTCCCGCATATCTCCCGTGACGGAAACGGCAAGCACATTATCCTGGTCGGAAATGGCCGCAGCCGCCTCGTGTATATCCAGGCCTTCCTTGACGGAAACATATGCGCTCCTGTATTCCGGTTTCGTGCCGAGCTGCTCCATGTACGTTTCTTTGCAGATATAGACATAGCTGTAAACAAAATTTTCGCACAGCGCGGATACCGTCACCGTAAGGCTGTTCATATCGCTGTCCCGCAGCGTAACCATATCTCCCGCCCGTATTCCAAGATTTTCCGCCATCTTGGCGCTCAGAACCGCTTCTCCGGTCCCGGGATAGGGAATCGGCGTCCCGTCTTCCGTATGCAGATTCACAAAATCAAGAATTTCTTCCACACTTTCCGGAATAACGAGATATGTCGATTTTGTTTTTCCTCCGAAATCCAGATCGACGCTTTCTTCAAAACGACAGGCGGTCTCCTCCAGGCTTCCCCCCGTACGCTCCGTCAGCGCATCCATATCCGCGCCCTGTACACCGTCCGCGAACGTGACGCCGATATCGAATATCTGGATTTCATCATACTGCATCCCCGCAATATCTGCAACGGAATCTTTCACGCCGAATCCCGTAACAAGAAGCGCCGTACAGCCGCTGATACCGAGTATCATCATAAAAAACCGTTTTTTGTAGCGGATCAGATTTCTCATGGACACTTTATGGAGAAATTTCATTCTGCGCCAGATAAACGTGATTCTTTCCAGAAAAATACGCCTGCCGCCCTTTGGCGCCTTTGGCCTGATCAGGCTGGCCGGCACGCTGTAAAGCTCATACCGGCAGGAAGCGAAAGCCGCTCCCATGGAACAAAGAAGCGCCGCCGCCAGCGAAAAAAACGCTACCGGAATGTCAAAATAATACTCGATTTTTCCCAAACGGTACATGATGCTGTAACCGGTCCAGATTACCTGCGGAAACAGCCAGGTGCCGCCCGCGAGACCTATTATCGTACCGGCCGCCGCCGCCGAACCCGCATAAAACAGAAATTTTCCCATAATCGCCGCGTTTCCGTAGCCGAGTGCTTTTAATACGCCGATCTGTGTCCGCTGCTCTTCCACCATCCGGTTCATTGTAGTCATACAGATCAGCGCCGCAACCAGAAAAAAGAAGACCGGAAATACATTGGCAATCGCCGCCACGATATTGGAATCGTTTTCATAACAGGCGTAACCGATATTCGTGTTCCGGTTCAGCACATAGTAGTCCGGCTCTTCGATATCGGCAAGTTCTTCCCGAGCATCGTCAATTTTCCGCTGGGCGTCCGCTGTTTCTTCTTCAAATTCGGCCTTTGCCTCTTCGTATTCCGTCCTCGCGTCGGCGAGCTCCGTTTTTCCTTCCTCTAATTCCGTTTTTCCATCGGCAAGTTCCGCCTGCGCATCGGCTAGCTCCGTCCTTGCTTTGGCAAGTTCCGCTTTACCGTCGGCAAGCTCCGCCCTTCCCTCTTCCAGCTCCGTTCTGGCATCCGCAAGTTTCGTTTTACCATCTTCCAGTTCCGTCCTGGCATTGGTTATTTCCGTTTTCGCCGCCGTCAGCTCTTCCTCGGCTTCCAGAAGCACTTTTTCCTGATAGGCAATCTCTTCTTTCGCGGCGCTGATCTGCTCTTTCCCGTCCTGTATCTGCGCCTTTCCGGTTCCGATCTGATCGAGTCCCGACTGTATCTGCATAAGACCGTCCTGTATCTGCACTTTGCCGTCCGCCATTCCGGCAAGCCCGGCATCGATCTGGCCGAGTCCTGCCTGTATCTCGCTTCTGCCCGCCTGTACCTGTGCCAGTCCGGCATCGATCTGACCGGCTCCGGCATCGTATTCATCCTGTGTAATAAGTCCTGCGGCCAGAGACTGGTTAAGCTGCTCCTTCCGGCCGTTTAAATCCGCTTCCTGTGCCGCAAGATCCGCTTCCTGCGCCGCAAGCGCCTCTCTCTGCGCGGCAAGTTCCGCCTCCTGTGCCGCAATGCCGTCAAGCTGCGCATTCAGATCTGCCGCCTGTGCGGTTAATTCCGCCTCTTTGGCAAGCACGGTCTCTTCCTGTGCAAGCAGTTCTCCCTCTTTTTCCTGTAAAGTCTCTTTCGCCAGCGCCAGCTCGTCTTTGCCGTTCGAAATCTTTATTTCATTCTCAAATATTTCCCATTCATGCGTGCTGAGTTCTTTTTCCGCGTCCAGAATTTCCTGTTCTTTATCCTGGATTTCCTGTTCGCCATCCAATAGTTCCTGTTCGCCGTCCGCTATTTCCTGTTCGTGATCGGCAATTTCTTTATTGCCGTCGATAATTTTCTGTTCGCCGTCGATTAATTCCTGTTCGCCGTCCGCCAGCTCCTGTTCCCCATCCTGAATTTTCTGCAGCGCGTCGTTTAATTCTTCTTCCGCCTCCGCCATTTTATCGTCAAGCTCCGTCTGGGCGTCGTCTATTTTTTCTTCCGCATCCGCGATCAGCTCGTCATACCTGTTCTGCACGAGCGCCTCCGTCACTTCTTCCACATTATCCAGAACCGCATCCGTATAATTATTATACGCATCCGTATAGACATCATATTTCTGCTTCACCGTCATGTATATTTCTGTCAGATAATCGCAGTCGAAAGCCTCCTTCGGCACATAGAGAAAAGCCGTGAGCCTTCCGGAACCGATGGAAGTCGTTCCCCTTTCATTGTTGATATACAAAGGAGAACGCGCCGTGCCGACTACCGTAAAAACCCGGTTCCCAAACATTTCCAGCGTATCTTCCTCATTATTCTCCGTCACTGTAATCTGTGAACCGATAATATCCTCTCCATAAAGCGCATCATCCAGTACACATTCATCCGCCCGCTCCGGCATCCGCCCGGAAGTCAGTATAATCATGTTAATCTTCTCCGGCATTACATGGATTTTGTATGCGGATTCGTTGCCCTCCCCGAAAGCGCAGAGCGCATCGACGGAAATCGTGCCTTCCACATCGGCCGCTTCCCCGAACGCCTCCAGTTCTTTCACATTTTCTTCCGTAAAGCCGATCGTCGATGCAAGCCGAAAATCAAAAAAATTCTGCGCGGCGTAATAGGCATTCTGCGTGGCGATCATCGCCGGCGTCGTCGCCTTCAGTCCCGCAAACAGACCGACGCCCAGCGTAACGATCGCAAGAATCGCCATATACCGCCCGAAGCTCCCCCTGATTTCCCTGATTGTCGTCCTTATCATTCCACTGTTCATTCTTGCGAACCCCTGACTGTATAAAGAATTTCTACCATTCAATCTCTTCCACCGGAATAATATGTTCGTTTAATTCCATTTTGCGTACCGTACCGCTCTTCACCGTAATAATCCTGTCCGCCATTGCGGTCAGCGCCTGATTATGCGTAATGACAACCACGGTCATGCCGTTTTTCCGGCACGCATCCTGTAACAGTTTCAAGACCGCTTTTCCCGTATTATAATCGAGCGCCCCGGTCGGTTCGTCACAAAGCAGCAGCTTGGGATTCTTGGCAAGGGCCCTTGCGATCGCCACTCTCTGCTGCTCCCCGCCGGAAAGCTGCGCCGGAAAATTCCCTGCCCGTTCTTTTAAGCCGACCATTTCGAGGACGGACATCGCATCCAGCGGGTCTTTGCAGATCTGCGCCGCCAGTTCCACATTTTCCAGCGCGGTCAGATTCTGCACCAGATTATAGAACTGGAAAACAAAACCGATGTCATACCTCCTGTATGCGGTCAGTTTCTTTTTATTGTAAGACGAAATTTCCTCTCCGTCGAGCAGGGCCTGTCCGGAAGAAAGGCTGTCCATCCCGCCCAGAATATTTAAAATCGTCGTCTTACCCGCTCCCGAAGCGCCGACCACGACGCAAAATTCTCCTTTTTCAATCGTAAAATTGACATCCCGCAATGCCTCGATATCCACTTCACCCATATGATATGTCTTACAGACATTCCGAAACTCCACAAATGAACTCATACTCCATCCCTTCCCCCAATATAACTGACGCCCCCCGGAAGAATGCCTGCCTTTCAAGGCATTCTTTCAAGTGAGAAAGATTTGCTCCGCAAATCGTAGAACTTCTTGACATCCCGTCTCATGGCGGGATGTCTTTAGAAGTTCTTCTCACTTTCTTCGATCATGCTGTCCAGATACCCCCTGTCCCACAGCAGAATTTTCAGGCGTTTCGCCGCTTCCACCGCGGCCGGCGTAAAATACTGGTTCGTCAGAACCGCGCCCACCATTCTGTCATAGTAATCCCTGCCCGCATAGACCTGCTGAACTGCCTGCACGCCGACAGGAGCCGCATATCTCTTGCACTGGACGGCGTAAGTTACACCATCCTTCTCCGCCAGAATATCGACTCCGTAATCACCGCTTCCGCGCGTTACTTCCACATCCAGAAATCCTCTTTTCTCCAGAAGTTCCGCACAGAAATATTCAAAATCATGCCCTTCCATCTCATCGATCGCGCCGGCTCTGCGGCTCCTCTTATACTGCCTGATGAGAAGTTTTATCAGGAAAAATAAACCCGCACAAAGGCAGATTCCCAAAATGACCGCAAGAAGCGGCCATACTTCCTGTATTCTGTCATTCATCCCTTCTCTTCTGTCCCTTCCGATCTGATTCTATGAAGTATTGTAACATATGTAATTTGAGACCAAAACAGTTTAATTATAAAATATTGTTAAAATTGTGATTTTCCTGCTCAGCGTATCATTCCCGCCAGCACAATACTTGCTATAACACCCGTTATCGTCGAAAGAACGGCCCCGGCCAGCGTATACCTTGTTTTGGTCACTTTCGCTGCCATGTAATACACGGACATCGTATAAAAAACCGTTTCCGTACAGCTCATCATGATCGAAGTCGTCATGCCGATCAGGGAATCCGGACCGTGGTTTTTGAAGATATCCAGCACAAGCCCCGTGGCCGCAGATGATGAAAACATTTTAATCAATATCAGCGGAATTAATTCAGAAGAAAAACCGAACTGCTCCGTAACACCCGCAAACAATTTTCCGAGAAAGTCCAGAAAACCGGAGGCACGGAGCACGCCCACCGCCACCATCAGACCGATCAGAGTCGGCATGATCTGTATTACCGTATGAAAACCGTCCTTTGCTCCCCTGATAAATTCCTCATATACATTCGTTTTGACCGTAATGCCGTAAGACACGATATAAAATATAATAACAGGTATTATTATATTGGAGAAATGCGCAAAAACCTGTGTCATAGAAATGCCTGCATAAATTCCCTTTTTAAAATTTATGCAGGCAGCATTATTTTTATGTATTCCCTCAGGTTCCATCGTACCAAGTTTCAGGGCTCGCCGCGGAGGTGCGGCGTTTTTTATTACTTTTTCTCACATATTGCGTAAGTTTCCCGTGCGATCGCGAGTTCCTCGTTTGTCGGAATTACCAGTACTTTCGTTGTGGAATCCGGCGTTGAGATTACCAGATCTTCTCCCCGCTTCGCGTTCTGTCCTTCATCCAGCGCAATGCCAAGATAACCGAGCCTGCTGCAGATCATATCCCGTATAAAAGGACTGTTTTCGCCGAGTCCCGCCGTAAAGCAGACTGCATCCACGCCGTTCATTGCCGCCGCATATGCGCCGATATACTTGGTTACACGGTAAGCAAATGTTTCCATTGTGCGAATGCCCGCATCTTCGCCTTTTCTGTAAGAGACCTCCAAATCGCGAAAATCCGAAGACAAATTGTCGGATAATCCAAGAACGCCCGATTTTTTATTCAGCACGGACATGACTTCGTCAATGGTCTTTCCTTCTTTATGTGCAATAAATTCAATAATTGCAGGGTCAATATCGCCGGAACGGGTTCCCATAATCAGGCCTTCAAGGGGCGTCAGTCCCATTGAAGTATCAATACATTTTCCGTTCTTTACTGCCGATACGCTTGCACCGTTTCCCAAGTGACATACGATAATTTTCAGATCTTCATAGTTCTTTCCCAGAACTTCTGCCGCCCTTTTTGATACATAGGAGTGACTTGTTCCGTGGAATCCATATCTTCTCACCTTGTACTTCTCATAATATTCATAAGGCAGTCCGTACAGATATGCCTCTTTCGGCATCGTCTGATGAAATGCCGTATCGAATACGCCTGCCATCGGCGTTTCCGGCATCAGCTCCTTGCAGGCCGCAATGCCGATAAGATTTGCCGGATTATGTAACGGCGCAAGGTCGTTGCATTCGGTAATCGCCTGTACCACTTCATCCGTAATCAATGTGGAAGATGCAAATTTCTCGCCGCCGTGTACGATGCGATGGCCGACCGCTCCGATTTCCGATAAATCTTTTACAACGCCTGTTTCTTCATCTGTCAGTGATTTCAATACGAGACGGATAGCCTGCGTATGATCTTCCATTGGCGTGACGGTTGTTATTTTATCTTTTCCCGTCGGCTGATATACGAGCTGGCTTCCCTCGATACCGATGCGCTCACACAATCCTTTTGCAATCAATTCTTCCGTTACTGCGTCAATCAGCTGAAACTTCAGCGAAGAGCTTCCACAGTTGATAACCAATATATTCATGATAATAACCATTCCTTTCTCTCAGCTCATAAAATTCTTTCACAGTATTTCCAATTCTGCCCGGCCCTCGGACCGGGCAATATCTTATATCTTATTATTTTTTTCATCTTAACTTAACTGTGCCTGCACCGCCGTCAGCGCTACAACGCCGACAATGTCTTCCCAGGAACATCCGCGGGACAAATCGTTGACCGGTTTCGCGATTCCCTGAAGCATCGGTCCGTAGGCTTCCGCCTTGCCCAGCCTCTGTACCAGTTTATAGCCGATGTTTCCGCAGTCCAGATTCGGGAAGATCAGGACATTGGCCTTGCCCGCCACTTCGCTTCCCGGCGATTTGGATTTCGCAATATGGGGAACCAGCGCCGCATCAGCCTGTAATTCACCGTCGATGCAAAGATGCGGATACATCTCATGTGCAAGTCTTGTGGCTTCCACCATTTTATCGACAAGCGGGTGCTTCGCGCTGCCCTTCGTGGAATGGGAAAGCATCGCAATAATCGGTTTTGCGCCCACAAGGCTCTTGAAGCTTCTTGCGGAAGATTCCGCAATAGAAGCCAGTTCTTCCGCCGTCGGATCCTGATTCAGACCGCAGTCCGCAAACAGGAATGTGCCGCCTTCCCCGAACTCGCAGTCCGGTACATCCATGAGAAAGAAGCCGGATACCAGTTTAACGCCGGGCGCCGTTTTTAAAATCTGAAGAGCCGGTCTTAATGTATCGGCAGTCGCGTGGTTCGCTCCGGCTACCATACCGTCCGCATCGTTTGCCTTTACCATGATTACGCCGAAAGTGAGGTAATCTTTCAAAAGAATCTCTCTCGCCTTTTCCGGGGTCATTCCTTTATTTTTTCTCGTTTCATAAAGCAGTTCAACATACCCGTCCAGTTTATCGGTCGTCTCCGGGTCGATAATGGTGACGCCGGTCAGGTCTACTTCCAGCCAGTTTGCGCCGTCGCAAATCTTCTCTTCATTGCCGATCATAATGATATTGGCGATTCCTTCCCGGATAATATTGGATGCGGCGATCAGCGTTCTTTTATCGGTTGTCTCCGGCAAAACAATCGTTTTTTTATCGCTTTTTGCCTTCTCTTTCATCAAATCAATGTAAGCCATAACACTCGTTCTCCTTCTCTTTATTTTTGTTCCGCCTCTTATTCAGGTTTTATCGCAGGGCCCTGAATCCACCCTGTTTTCGATCATGCGTTTTTTTCCAGCCTGAGCATTTCCGTGTAAGCGAGCAGGAACGGCCCCACTCCCTTCGCGTCGTCTTTAACAACGGGCTCCGACATATAGTAATCGAATGTGCCCGGACGCATCTCTTTTCCCCCAAGCCCCGCCACAAGGCAGATGCCATCAAGATGCAGATTCCCCTCTTCGTCTGTGGAAAGATACCTGTCGCAGATTCCCCGGAAAGCCTTTTTCCCGTTTTCCCGGTAATTTTCTGGCAGAAAGCCCAGCCGCACGCCCTTTAACAACGCATACGCCATAATCGCGCTGCCGCTCGTTTCCAGATAATTTTTCTCCATGCCGCCTACGTTGACCACCTGATACCACATACCGCTCTCATCCTGATAACGAAGCATCGCATCCATTAAGTCCAAAAACGCCTTTTTCATTTCCTCACAGGCCGCCCGGTGCTCTTCATTACCGGAAATATCCGTCTTGTCCAGCGTATCGAGCAGAGCCATGGAATACCAGCCCAGCGCACGGAGCCAGAAGTTCTGGCTGAGTCCCGTTACTTTATCGCACCAGAACATCTCCCGCGAAGAATCATAGGCGTGATAGTAAAGCCCCGTCTCGCTGTCCCGCATGTTTTTAACGACCTGCGCGAACTGATTGAAAATATCGCCGTAATTTTTCTTATCGTTAAAACGCGTTTCATATTCCATATAGAAGGGCTGGCACATATACAGGCCGTCCAGCCATACCTGATTCGGATAAATATTTTTATGCCAGAAATTTCCTTCTTTCGTTCTTGGCATATTTTCGATCTGGCTGTAAACGAGATCGATTGCTTTCCGGTACTTTTCTTTCCCCGTCAGATCATACAGTTCAAACAGCGTCTTTCCCGCATTCACGTTATCGATATTGAGCTCGTTCACATCGTATCCGTCGATTGTCCCGTCTTCCTTTACCTTACAGTCGATAAACGCATCCGCAAATCTAAAGTATTTCTCATCCTTTGTAATGGCATACATCTCCAGAATCGCCTTAATCATACAGCCGTCAATATAGTTCCATTTTGACTTAACGCCCTGAAGAATTTTCTCGATATTCCAGATTGGACGGTCTGGCGTGCTTTTTTCCATCAATTCTTCAATATACTTTTCAATTCTGTCCACTTCCGTAACCCTTCCTTTCCCTTATAATCTTTGTTCTTTCGAACTTTTTTCTCCGATGTCCCGCTTCCGCACGCAGTCTAAGCTTCCAGTTCCTTTTTCATCCGAAGATATTGTCCGCACGCCGAAACAAAAACACCTGTTTTTTCCGGCAGTTCCGCTTTTGCAAGTTTTTCCACAATTTCCATACCGGTTCCGACATATTTTTCCTTTAAAATAATTCCCATGCCGCATGCCTTCAGAATACAGTATGCGATGAGGGCATTTTCACATACGCCGTTTTCTTCCTTCCGGTATCGCAGAACATCTTGCAGCGCCTGCCTGAACATATCCTGGAGTTTTCTGTACTGCTCATAAATTTCAATGCTCATGCAGTCTATCGTATCCACCAGCGCCGTCAGATATTTCACCCTGTCCATGAGCGGCAGTTCCTGCACGCCGCCGCATTCTTTATCCGTATCATATAACAGCTTCCGTACATTTTCAAACTGGCCGATGATATCGTTGTATTTTTCCTTTTTATCGTAAACCGTCTCATACGCCGTATAAAACGGCAGGAGCATATACAGCGCATCCACGGACGCCGTTTTTTCCGTTCCGCAGACGAAATTTCCGCACTCACATCTGGGCCAGGTGCGCAGCCGGTCCATAACCGTCCCGACCGCCTTACGGTACTTTTCCTCTCCTGTCTCGTCATACAGGAAAAAAAGACATCTGCTCACGTTGATCCGGCTGCCGGAGCAGTCAGTTTCCAGACCGCCTGCGATTTCTCCGTTTTCTGAAAGAAACGCATCGAAATAATTTCTGATTACCGAAAGATACTCCGCCTTCTGCGTCGTTTCATATAACTGTACGGCCGCAAGAAGCGCATATCCGTCCTGCTCTTTTCCATATGTTTCCGCCCACCGGTAATCCTTATAAAAAGCCGCCGTATAATTTTCTGCGTCCATAAAATTCCTCCGTTCCATACCCTCTTTTCTGTTTTTTACATCTTATTTCCTTTGTTTACGCGTCCCTTCTCTATATCCGTTTTCTTTTCCAGTATCCGGTTTTATATATGATAAACAGCAAGGCCGCCGACAATCCGTTGCTGACCACTACGGAATACCATACGCTTCGAACGCCCAGATGCAGCCATACTTCCCCGATATAAAGCGTGGCAAAGCGGAATACCCACAGCCTCGCCGCATCGATAATCATCGTGACTTCCGTATGACCGCTTCCCTGAAAAAGTCCGATACTGGAATTATAAACACCATTGGCAAAGCACCAGAACGCCATAATGCTCAGGAAATCCGCCGCCATTCCGATCACTTCGGCATCATCGGAAAAAATCCTGACTATCGCAGTCGATATCGGCATCCTCGAGAGAATTAACCCTCCCACAAGCAGAAAAACGACGCTGCCAAGCATCGACGCCTTATATCCCTTTTCCGCCCTTTCAAACTGATTCGCCCCCACATTCTGTCCGACAATCGTCGCCACCGCAGAGCCCACGCTGTTCGTCGGGAGCGTAATCAGGCTGTTGATCTTATTGCCGATCCCGTAAGCCGCCATCGCCTCCGTTCCGTATTTCAGCACATTTCTGCTCATCAGCAGAAAGCCGAACTGCATCGTGCTTCCGCCGACCGCCGTAGGCAGGCCGATGACCAGAATATTCTTTAATTTCTCTTTCTCAAATTTCAGTCTGCGTAAATCCAGATATACGTCTTTCGAGCGATTTTGCAGCAGAACAAAGGCGATTACTGCCGGGAATGCTTTGGCCGTCACTGTTGCAAGCGCCGCTCCGGCCACCCCCATGCCGCATACAATCATCAGCACCGGATCCAGAATCAGATTCAGGGTAATGCCGGCCAGGTTCAGAAGCATAGGCCGCACGGTATCGCCCTGCGCCTGATTGATTGCCGTATACATATTGACGGTATACAAAAAAGGCATATCCAGAATAACAAGCTGCAGATAGGTCTTTCCGCATTGCCATGTCAATCCTTCCGCGCCAAGCCATGTCACGATTCCGGGCGTTGCAGCCGCGCAGAGAGAAGCGCAGACAACCGAAAAAATCAACGCACAGGTAAAGATCTGATTGGCCATGCTCCGCGCGTCCTCGTCCTTTTTTGCGCCAAGATACTGAGAAATCAGAACCGAGCCGGCTACCGTAATACCGGAACCGAAATTAATGATAATATTCTGCACCGGCGTCACCAGATTGATCGCCGCCAGTTCTTCCGTTCCCAGTTTTCCAAGCCAATATGTATCCGTCAGATTGTACATTGTCTGTAAGAAGCTGTTGATTACGACCGGGATAGCCAGCGTCAGAATCGCCTTTACAATGCTTCCGTTCAGCAGCAAATCTCGATTGGATTTATTTTTCATTTTTATTTGACAACTCCTGATAATCAAATTTCCGGAACCGGATAAAAAGCGGCGCGTCTCCGGCATAGCCGTACATGCCGACCATCGCCCCCGTAAAGCGTTTCCCCATGGAAATTCCCTCATCACACAA
Source organism: uncultured Lachnospiraceae bacterium (assembly GCA_910584965.1). Classification (GTDB taxonomy): domain Bacteria; phylum Bacillota; class Clostridia; order Lachnospirales; family Lachnospiraceae; genus UBA3282. Next base: position 47,757 of record CAJUDZ010000015.1, read on the forward strand.
ATAATAGACGTTGTTTAATTCTGCCACCGTTTCTTTTTCTTCTTCTACTTTACCACAATAGAATCTTCTGTGCAAATATTCCGTCTCAACGCCGAGCACAAATTGTCCGCCGACAGGATTCTCTGCAAAAACCGCCTTCGGATGGCAGATATCCTCTTTTCCGATATGCTCTTTTACCTGAACGGACAGCGTTTCTCCCTCTTTGGTAAAATAGCAGCATACCCAGGTGTTTTCATCATAATAACAGGTAATTCCGGCCTCCTGACCGTCTTTCAGTTCCGGCACCGTCAGTTCCGCTTCCGCACGGAAACAGAAAGCGCTCTGCCTTCTCACCAGAATATTCCTCGCCCGGACGCTCGCGAGCGGATGTGTGCTCCCTTTTAAAATAAGCGCCCCGTTTTCAAACCGGACCGCATCTTTTTCCGGCGGCCTCGGCGTCATAAATTCACCGGGAAGACCGTCTGCAAAGGTTTCCTCTGCCGCGTTCCCCATATCCGCCGGCGCTTTGTCCGCCGTCCGGCAGTTCCGCATTTTCGCCCCGTCTTTCCATACAGGCAGATTGGGCCTTTTCTGCAAAACGCTTGGCCCTTTCAGTCCGTTCACGATGGGCCAGCCGTCGGCCGTCCATGTGATCGGGTCAAGCGCAGTTTCCCTTCCGAGGACACTGTACCCGCCGCCAATCCTTCTGCCGCACAGATAAACCATATACCATTCACCGTTCTGGGTGCAGACCGGCTTTCCATGCCCGCATCGCTGAATCCCGGCTTTCTCGTCCGTCTGCCGCATAATCGGATTGTATGGGCAGGGTTCATAATTCCCCATCAGCTCCCTGCTTCTGGCCACGGTAATCCGATGTCCCGGCCCGGTTCCGCCTTCCGCAAGAAACAGATAATAATACCCGTCTTTTTTCAAAAGGTGGGGGCCTTCCGGCGCCCGTTTCTGGTCTCCGTAAAATAACAGGGAAGCCTCCGAAATCTGTCCGGTGCAGTCGCCGTTCAGCTCGAAGATCCGCGCGCCTCTGTTTAAGAGCATATAATGCCTGCCGTCTTCATGGAAAATGGACGGATCGATTCCATCCTCATCGATAACGGCAGGTTCGCTGTACGGCCCTTCCGGTCTGTCGGAACTGACCACGATCTGTTTTCTGTAAACCGTTCCCGTATCGTTCAGGCGGTATGTCGCCGCAATATAATACCGCCCGTTATGAAACGAAATATCCGGCGCCCAGTAGCCGCGTCCGCCCTCCAGTTCATCCAGATGCGCCCATTCGGGATTCGTGATCGCATGCCCGATGATCTCCCAATGAATCAGATCTTTTGAGTGGGAAACCGGAATGCAGGGAAAAAAGATAAAAGTGGAATTTACCATGTAATAATCTTCTCCCACCCGGACGATCGACGGATCGGGAAACATGCCTGTGCGGATGGGATTGTGGTACATCTCTTCGTAAGCAGCCCCCGTCCGCTCCTGATAATAGGACAGCAGCGCCGTATGGCCCTGCTCCCATGCAATCTGGTAAGGCGTAATCAGGTCCGCATCACCCGCGATAATATCCATTCCGACCCTTTCTACCAGATAACGGTTCGTCTCAAGATCTCCGGCCATCGCCGCATAATGCAGAATCGTGCGGTTTTTATCATCTACCGTGTTCATACTCGCCCGCGAATATTCGACAATATATTTTACGATCGGAAAATTACCCGCTTTCGCCGCATACAGGCATAACGGGATGCCATCCTCCGTTTTCAGATCGATGCAGGGCGGATCCTCTGTCAGAATCCGCTCCGTTTCTTTCAGATTTCCTTCCTTAATTGCCTGTTGTAAGGGGTGTAACGTGAATGTACTCAAAATCAGCATAACCTCCTTTTCCGTCTGCCGCAGTACCGCTCTCCGCCGGCGCGGTCTCTTCCGGAACATTCGCAAAAAGTCCGATTTTAGCGCCTACCCATGTATGGTCCGAAGGCATAAAGGCTGTCGGCACGGCTGTTTCCTTTTCATCGAGCGTAAAGAACATTTTAAATACCGGCCCGTCGTTTCCTTCCTCCATCGCAAAAGAGAATATTATTTTCTCCGTATCCGGCGCGAGTTTTTGCAAAACGGTCAGCTTTTCTTTCACACTTCCGTCTTCCGCATCAAAGGCTTCCGCATAAACAAGCGTTTTCATACCACCCGTTATCCTTACCGCAAGATAAGCGTAATGTCCGCCCATCATTACCATGCCGGCCTGCTCCTTTTCCAGAAGCGAGCCGATATGCAAGCAGGCCGATGCCTTAAAGAAAGGGCATACCAGTTTCTGGGTCAGCACGTTGGCGCTCTCCCATAACACCGGTTCTTTTTTCCCGGAGGGATTCAGCGCATAAAGCCTTAGAAAACCGGGATTTTCCGTCAGCGAGTAAAAACTGTCTTTCGGATTTCCAAGCCATTGCCACATCAGATTCAGCGCCGTATCCGCAAAATCATCGGAAGCTTCCAGCGAGCAGGGCGTTTCGCTGATGCCCGTATTGGGTTTCGTGCAGACAAGACAGGGTTCCCCACAGCCGTCTTCTTCATTCTGCCCCATCACAGGCCAGTCGTTTTCCCATACCACCGGCTGTATATGTACGATACGGCCGTATAATCCTCTGTCCTGAAAATGGACAAACCACTCGTCGCCGTTTACCGTATCCACAAGCCCTCCCTGATGCGGTCCGTTTACGATCGTATTTCCCTGTTTCAGGACAATTTTTTCTTCATACGGTCCGTAAATATTTTTCGAACGAAGGGCCGTCTGCCAGCCAGGCTTCACGCCTCCAGCCGGCGCAAGAATATAATAATACCCGTTTCTTTTATAAACCTTCGGTCCTTCAATTGTCGGCTGCGTCTCCACGCCGTTATACAGAATATGGTCTTCTCCGACCGCCTTTGTCCCGTCCCAGGACATCGGGAAAATACCGAGATAGCTTTTAAATCCGATACGGCTCTTCGCATATCCGTGAACCACATAGGCTCTGCCGTCATCGTCCCAGAACGGACAGGAATCGATCAAACCCTTTCCTTCCAGAACGAGCACCGGCTCATCCCACTTGCCGAGCGGATCTTTTGTACTCACCATAAAAATGCCTTCGTCCGGCATCCCGTAATAAATATAAAAACGATCGTTATGATATCGGATCGCCGGCGCCCATACGCCTTTGGAATGCTGCGGTGTATCATAATTTTCATAGTTAATTCTGTCGATCGCATAATTTACAAGTTTCCAGTTTACCAAATCTTTTGATGTCAGAATCGGAAGACCCGGCACATAGTTAAAGCTGGACGCCGTCATGTAGTAGGTGTCCCCCACCCTGATGACATCCGGATCCGAATAATCCGCGAAAATAACCGGGTTTTTAAAAGTGCCGTCCTCCAAATCAGGTTTCCATAATAATTCCATTTTGTCTCCTTTCTGAAACAGACATTTCCTCATAGAATAAAAAAGGCTCAAGGTTGCTGCCCTGAGCCTTTTTGTATCATAATTCGTCCGACAATAAGTCTTTATAGACTCCGCCTAATTCTTTTAACCCTCTGGCAATACATCCTCCATAAACTACGGCGCCCGCATACTGCAAATGCGTATTGTCCGTAAGCCCTTCCATATGATAAGGGTATTTACCTTCCGGTATGTGCATATACCAGCTCCTGGATGCTTCCGCTCCGACTCTTGTCATTTCCGCACGGCTCATGCTATTCAAATCGATCAGCGCCACATCCAGCTTCTCCGCCGTCCGTTTCATCGCTTCCACATAATCGCCATGCTCCCCCGGTCCGAGCGTTTTTTCGTCGGTAAAACATCTTCTTTCCAGAGGCGTAATCAGCACCGGTATCGCTTTCTTGTTCCTCGCCACATTGACGAATTTCTCCAGATTGATCATATAATCGGAAAACGGCTCCGTATATCTGTCGGGATCTTCCTTTTTCTCATCGTTATGTCCGAACTGGATAAAAAGAAAATCGCCTTCCGTAATTTTGTCATAGATCGCCGGCAGCCGGAATTCATCTATGAAACTCTTCGTGCTTCTGCCGTTCTTCGCATGGTTTTCAATCTTTACTTCCGGTTTCAAAAACAAATGAAATACCTGACCGATGCCCGTCTGCGGATAAGTCGTTATATTATTGTACTGTACCGTAGAGTCACCGGCCCAGAAAATTGTCGCCATAGTCAGCCTCCCAATATTTCTCCGTCTGCGCATTTGGACATGAGCCAGACTTTTTCATGAAAATCACCGTTTTTTTATTCTTTTACCGCTCCGATATTAACACCCTGTACGAAGTATTTCTGTAAGAAAGGATACAGAATCATGAACGGGATAATGACAATGATAATCGCTGCGTTTTTAATGGTATTTTCCGTCGCGTTTCCGGACGCCGTAGGCAGGTCGCTGCCCATAATCATACCTCGCAGCTTCATCTGGAAGTTGTATAAATCGGAATTGTTAATATACAGTTTGTAATGTGTATAATCGTTCCAGTAAGATACCGCATACATCAGACCGATGGAAGCGAGCGCCGGTTTCGACATCGGAAGCACGATTCTGACAAAAGTCTGCATCGGCGTACTGCCATCCAGCGTGGCGGCCTCATACAGACTGGCCGGAATCCCCTCAAAGAAGTTCCTCATCAAAACCAGATTGTATACATTTAACGCGGGATACAGGATAACGACCCACAGGGTATTCGTCAGATGGAGCTGCCGCAATACCAGATAAGTAGGAATCATACCGCCGTTAAAAATCATGGTGAACAGCAAAAGGTTTGCAAAAAAGCTTCGTCCCGGCATTTCCCACTGAATCAGCACATATGCGCCGAGCGTCGATAAAGTCAGCGCGAGCAGCGTACCGACAATCGTCGTGAATATGGAAATCAACAACGGACGGGACAGCGTCGGATTCGACAATACCTGCTGATAACCGTCAAGTCCAAATTTCTCCGGCCACAGTTTCATACCATATGCGGTTTTTAAATCAAAGGAGTCAACCAATATCTTCCAGATTGGTATAATAATAATCAAAGCCAGAATAATAAATACGATGCCGTTTACAATCGAGAAGACTTCTATTTTCTTTTTCTTTTTCATATCGCTTCTCCCTCCTATACAATTCCGCGGCCTTCGCGTACTTTCTTGCTCCACTGGTTACATATGAGAACAAGCGCCATGCCGACTAATGATTTGAATAGACCAACGGCGGTCGTATATCCATAGTTCGGAATCGAACCACTGTTAAAACTCTGATAATAGATATATGTCTCGAGAACATTGGATACATCCAGTACTGCATCGTTCTGCAATACGAAAGCTGCCTCGAACAAATTCATGACCTTAGCAAGGTTCAGAATGATAACGGTCAAAATCGTATTTGCAAGCGCGGGGAACGTGATATAGCGCATTTTCCCCCACCGTCCGGCGCCGTCAATAGCCGCCGCTTCATAGAGTTCTACATTCATACCGGCCAGCGTCGCCATAAAAATAACGGTCTGCCATCCGGTCTCTTTCCATAGCTGAATCGCATAGAACGTTCCCCTCCATGTTTTGGAGCTTCCCAAAAAGTAAATCATATTGCTGGAATCAACCAGTCCGAGATTCACAAGGAGCGTATTCACAAGGCCCTGCCCGGTAGGAGCCAGAATCAAGGAGAACAGGGACGCCGTAACAACCCACGATAAGAAGTGGGGCAGATAAATAATTGTCTGAACTACTTTCTTAAAATGAATGTTGATAATTTCATTCAGAAACAGAGAAACCACAACCGCTACCAACGTCGTTAAAATCAGTCGGATAACGCTGATTTGCAGTGTATTCAAGAATGCCGACCAGAATCCCGGCATACCAAACATCTTGCTGAAGTTCTCAAATGCTACAAACTTTGGCTCTTTGATGCCATTATAATTTGTAAAAGCGAATCTTACCCCAAGCATGGGCAGATAATAGAAAATAATTGCAAAAACCAGAATCGGCAGAAACATCACATAAAATCCGGCATATTTCTTTATTCTGACCCCCAATGGTTTATTCGAGCCCGGTTTTTGCCTGGAAACTGACTGTTTTTTCTTCATAAATGCCTCTCTTTCTTCCCCGATAAAAAAATTTACCTCATTTTTATGAATGATATGGAGCTATGGAAGACCCATAGCTCCACATATTGTCTTTTCCAAAAAATCGCTCAGAGGAAAAAGTATTTAATTACTGATTCAAAGAATCAACAATCTGCTGTGACCATGCAGCGCCGCCGTCAGCTTCGAATTTAGCGTAGCCTTCTTCGACAGTCATTTCACCCATAGCAACCTTCGCAACGATTTCGTTCTTCAGGGTTGTCAGGTCACCGTTATACTCTGTCATGGCATCCGTACTCGGAATCAGGTCTGCCGTTACACTGTTTGTAGCAAACAGCTCTGCAGATGCTTTAGCTTCCGGAGCAACAGTCTCTTTTCCAGGGTCGTCTACCAGTTCAACAAGCGCAAGGTTCGGGTCGATGTGAGCCTTTGTATACTGCGTACCCGGAATCTCAAGGTTGTCTAACATATGGAATTCGCCTTCAGCGTAAACCTTTTCTTTGGATTCGCCTTTATCATTTGTCTCGCCTGCATACAATGTTTCAGCAGCGGTTGACCAGTGTTTGCCTTCTACACCATATGTGAAGAGGAACTGAACATCCCCCCCGTCCTGCATCGCTTCGATGAAGTATTTGAATACGCCTTCAGGGTTTTCGCAGGTAGATGTGATGCTCCATACCGGCGGAACACGGTCAAGGTATGTGCCTACTTCCGCAATCGGAGGAAGCGCTACAAGTTCGCTGTCGAGTTCGTTGTTTTCAAGGTTGTTCTTCAGGTTGGAAGCCCATGTGCCTGCCCAGTAAGTAAATACACCGAAGTTATCGCTGTAGAATTTGTTACGGCAGTCACCCGTACCGTTTGTCAGAGTCGTCGGGTCAATTACACCCTTCGCATAAGCGTCTGCAAGTCTCTCAAGAGCCGCTTTCATAGAATCCTCTGTAAAACCGTCCGCATAAGTTCCGTCATCTTTCAGGTAAAAGCTCGGATGAGCGTCCTGATAAAATTCAGGCAGATAGTTGATATACGGAGCTTCCGTTCCGATGAAGCCTGCTGCCGTTACACCAAACGTATTGCCGTTCGTACCATCGCCGTCCGGGTCACCTGTTGTGAACGCTTCCAGCATTGCAAGATATTCTTCATAGTTTGTGGGCGCGCTGGTGATGCCGCAGTTGTCCATCCATGCCTTTTTAACATAAGTAACGCATCCGTTACCACGGGTTGTCGGCATACCATACAGTCTGCCGTCCAGTTTAACACCTTCAACAACACCTGTGCTGTTATGCGCTTCCTGTCTTTTCTTCAGTTCGGAGTTTTCCCAGGCGTCTGTCATATCCCAGAGCACGCCTTCAGCAGCATATGCCGAATAATATGTACTGGAAAGGATAATAACGTCCGGCCAGTCGCCGCTTGCGATTGTCTGACCGACATTGTCATAATAAGCGTCATGGTCAGGCTGGATTACATTGTATTTGATACCTGTCAGTTCTTCCAGTTTTGCAAAGAACTCCGCCTGTGCATTCTCTTTTGTGAAAACGGTACCGTCAATCATAACGGTAATCTCTTCCGGTTTCTCAATATCATCCGCTGCCGGTTCCGCTTCTGTCTCTGTTGTGTCTGCCGCTGCGGTATCGTCTGCTGCAGCCGTGTCGTCGGTGCTGCTCGTATCTGTCGAAGCCGTATTATCGGTAGTCGCAGCAGAATCAGTCGTAGAAGAGCTGTCTGCATTACCGCCGCCGCATCCTACTAAGGACGCCGTCATAGCAGCAACCATGAATAAAGAAACAATTTTCTTTTTCATAAAAACCTCCTTAAAAATGTAAATAATTTGTCATTAGATATGATTGCAATCATCTGTATTCTATTATATAACTATAAGAAGGTTCTGTCAAAGTTTTTTTTCGATTTTAAGCTTTAAAATCATATTTTAAACACTGAAATTTCAGACTTTAACTCCTGCATATTATCTCCCAGCACATCCGCAGTCCTGTTCAGGTTTTCCACATTCGCGAGAAGCCGCCCTGCAATGTCTTTGACCTTCTCCGCTCTGTCGGCCGTCTCTTCGATAATGTTGGAAATATTCTGAACCCCCTGAACGGTATCGCTCCGCTCCGCATCGGCCTTTTCCATGCTCGTGACAATCTCTTTCAGCCCTCCGGCCAACGTGTTCATCTGTTTTCTCATATCTCCGAACACCTGAATCACCTGTTCTACCGCTTCTGTCTGTAAATCCACCATCTTCTGTGCCTGCTGCGCGTTCTGCACGCTGCTCTCCGTCTGACCCATGATGTGCGACACATTGTGCCGGATTTCACCCGCCGCCTTCGCCGAATCATCAGCCAGTTTCCTGATTTCTTCCGCGACAACCGCAAAACCTCTTCCGGCGTCGCCGGCCCGCGCCGCTTCGATGGACGCATTCAGCGAAAGGAGATTCGTCTGCTCGGAAATGGAAGTGATCGTTTCCACAAAGGAATTGATGATCTTATATTCTTCTTTCAGCGATTCTATGCTGCTTCCCACTTCCGATGTGATTTTGGTCGTCGTGTGTGCGCGCTCGCCAAGAAGCTGCACATATTCCATACCCTGGCTGATCATATTTTCATTCTCTCCCACGAGCGCTTCCACTTTCTCGATCACCCGGTTGACTTCCTGAAGCTCATTGGAGAGAATATCTGTTCTGGACACACATTCCAGCGCGTTTTCCGACTGTCTGCCGATTCCTTCGTGAATCTCTTCGATCGCCTGCGTGATATCCTGTGAACAGTCATTGATCGCTTCCGAGACCTCTTCCACGCTCCCCGCGGATTTCTCAAGCTCATTCGTTGCATCCGTCACTTTATTGACAAGATTCTTTGTATTGGCAATCATATTGGTCGCCGAATCGGCAAGATTCTGAAACTCATCTCGGCTCTTCGCTTCCACCGTAACCGTCAGATCGCCCTTTGCCACTTCCCCGAACGTTTTGGAGAAACGCGACATATTCGCCTGAATACCCCCCGCCACCAATATGCCGACGATCAGCGCGATCAGGCAGGCTAAAATGGTCAGAACGACGGTCGTGGTTTTGATTTCCTGTGCCTGGCTCGTTACGACATCCATCGGTACGAGCGCACACACGGTAATGTCTTCAATACTCTCGCTTCTGCTGTAAAAAAACAGATACGCATCGTCGTGGAACCTGATTTCCACAGAACCCTGAAGCTGTTCCGCATTGACATTGTTATAAAAATCCTGTCCGAAAAATACCGTTTCCCCTTCCGCAAGAACGCTTTCCTGTCCTTCTTCCAGCTGCTCTACGATAATCTCCCGTCCGTTTTCGGTGATAAATCCGATAATGCTTCCTTCTCCCAGATCGACGCCCTTCAGAAGGTTTTCAATTTCGGATTTTTTGATGTCAATTACAACGCATCCGTTCTTGGATCTGCTCAGGATCTCAAAAGCCATAATATAATCTCTGTCCGGCAGTTCCAGCCTTTCATCCAAAAGTAAATGGGAGTCTATCCAGCTTTCGATATTTTTATCCTTTACAACCAGCTCCTTATACTCATCATAAAAGCCGTCCACGCCTCCGCCATTGGCGGTCGTAATCACATTAATACCGCTCCTCGGAATAATATGCAGATTATGGATAAACGGAATAGACGTGCTCGACGATATCATGTCCGTATTTATACCCTTCATAATCTCTTTTAATTCAATGGGGGATTCTACCGTTCCCTGCAGATACTTGCCCACATCTCCGTCGAAAGCATACTTCAGGCCTTCCGCCTTAATAAAATCACAGCTCATTTCTATGTACTCTTTGGACATCGCGATCGTCTGCAATGTCGATTCCTGAAATTTCTCGCGCAGGCCTTCGGCCGCCTTTTGATAAGCGGAAACACCGATAACAATCATGAACGCGATCGGTACGAGGAAACAAACTACGATTTTATTGCGGATACCGAGCAGTTTGAAGCCCGAAGCCTTACCCGGATCTTTCTTTTCCGTCTTTGTGGCCTTCTTCTTTTCCTTCTCCGCTTTTCTCTTTTCTTTTTCTGCCTTCCGCTCTTTCTTCTCCGGTTTGCGCACAGCAATTCTTTTCTCCTCTATCTCATTTCCGCTCTTTTTTGATTTTGCGGACTCTGTTTTCCTCATCATAACCGTCCCCCGACCTCCTTCTTACGTTCTGCCAGTCATTTTTCTGTTCTCTTTTTTCTGTTCCAGGCATCAATAGAACTATTATACAATAATTCAAAGTATTTTGGAATATTTTTTGTAAGAATTACCATTTAGATTTTATGAACATTCTTCTTTGGCGGGGCAAAAAGAATATGGTACAATGGATGCAACATATTAACGATTGCGGCCCGTCCGGCTGACTGACGGCAGAACCGCAATAACAGACGAGGTGAAACCAAATGCAAAAACTTACTTTTGAAAAAACTTCTCCGGAAGCCGTCGGCATTCCGGGCGATTCCGTTATCCGCTTTACGAAACGTCTTGCGGCGCGCCGGATTCCGATGCACAGCCTGCTCCTGATGCGTCATGACAAACTGTTTTTTGAGGGATATTATTCCCCCTGTGATGCCGGCACGCTGCATCGCATGTTCTCCGTCAGCAAAAGCTTTACCGCGATTGCCGTCGGTCTGCTCGCGGAGGAGGGCAGGCTTTCTCTGGATGACCCGATCATTCGGCATTTCCCGGAAAAGCTCCCGGAGCATGTCCATCCCTGGATCGCCGCAATGACGATCAGAGACATGCTTATGATGCGCTCCTGTCACGCCGCCACCACTTACAAACTCGATATGAGTACGGACTGGGTTGAAAGTTATTTTACCACCCCGCCTACACATCCGGCCGGAACACTTTTTCATTATGACACTTCCGCACCGCATACGCTCTGCGCCCTGGCGGAAAAAATGACCGGTCTTTCCATGCTCGATTACCTGAAAAAGAAACTGGAGCCCCTCGGTTTATCGGAACAGTCTTACATGCTCAAAGACCCTTTCGGCGTCTCCATGGGCGGTTCCGGTCTTGTGGCCCTTTCCACGGATCTGCTGAAATTCGGTTATTTCATTGCACACAGAGGCAATGTTCTCGGACATCAGCTGCTTTCCCCCGCCTTCATCGACGACGCGGTTTCACATTTAAGCGATACCTGTGTCACCGCTCCCCTGCCGAGCGAAGCGCAGGGATACGGTATGCAGTTCTGGCGCGGTGCGCACAACGGTTACACCTGTTATGGAATGGGCGGACAGCTCATCATTTTTCTGCCGGATTATGACCTGATCTGCGTTACGACCGCGGATACGCAGGATGTTCAGGGCGGCAACCAGCAGATTTATGACGCTCTTTACGAAGAATTTCTCCAAGATATACAGGGCAAAGCCCTGCCGGATAACCCGGAATCGCCGCTTCTTCTTGCCAAAGCTGCCTCTTCCCTCCGGCTGGAGCCTTTGGAAGGCGCCGTTACCTCCGCCGCGGCAGACAGAATCAACGGAAAAACCTTCCGCGTCTGCGCGGAAGGTTTTGAAAATATCTCCGGGAAAATTTTCGGATTTGAAAGTTTTACCGTCCGCTTTGACCAAACTTCTGACGGACAGGATTTCGGAACGCTCTCCTTCCTTTACGGCCAAAAGCCCTACACGCTGCGATTCGGTCTCGGCAATATGCAGACCGGTGCCTTTCCGCTCTACGATCTGTACTACGCGGCGAGCGGCGCCTGGCTTTCGGACGGCACGCTTTACATCAAAGCCCATATCATCGATTCCTATGTGGGCAGCATACACTTTCAGCTTTCTTTCGGTGAAAATGACCTGACGGTCTTTATGCGGAAAAAAGAGGAAAGCCTGTTCCAGGAATTTGATGGGCATCTTTACTGCACGGCGTAAAAAGATCTTCGCCGGCGTTTATACTGCCAAACGGCCTCACGGTCATTCTAAAGTTCATCCCACAGCTTCCGGATGTATTTTCCGGCAGCTTCCGCGTTTTCGGGAACCGTATTTTCCAGCGTCGCATGGATATACGGTTTCTCTTTTTTGATAAACCGGATGATCTCCGAATAGTCCATCTCGCCCGTGCCCGCCGCAACGGAAACGAGTTCGCCGTCTTTCACGACAAAATCTTTAATATGCACTACGGCAATGTCTTTGCCAAGTATTTCCACGGCCTCCCGAAAGATCTGTTCCCGATTCTGATAATTGCTGATATCCAGCAGATTAACCGGGTCAAAAATAATCTGGAGATTGGGGGAATTGATTTCGTCAAGCACCCTTCTTGCACGCTGCGGGCTGCATACGATATGTTTAAATACCGGTTCGATCGCAAAGATCACTCCCATCTTCTCCGCATATTCCACAACCGGTCTCAGATTTTTCACAAAAATCTGCAAAGCCTCTTCGGAATGATTGCGTTCTTCAAATTTGTACGCTTCGTTGACGGCCCCCGTCTCCGTCCCGACCACGCCCGCGCCGAGCAGCGATGCAAAGCGGATATTGGCCAGATAGCGTTCCTGATTCTTTTTCAGTCTTTCCTCATTCGGAGTCGCCAGATTCAGATAGCATCCGAGCACGGCAATATCGATTCCCGCTTCGGCAAATATCTTTTTCAGATAGCAGGCAAGCCCCGGCGTCAGCGCGCTGTCCGATACCGAATATTCGGAAATCACTTTGGAAAGCGCCAGATGCCCGCAGGCAAACCCCTGTTTCGCCGCAATCTGCAGCCGCTCCGGAAGCGGCGCCTTTTTAATATCATGTAAACGTATTCCCAACTGCATTGTAACCCCATCCTTTCTCGACGGATCGTCCCGGTCTCCGCCCTGTAATTTTCCCGGACCGTTCGGCTCCGGTTTCATGCCCTTCGCTTTTCCAGGCTGACCTCTTTGGTCAGTTCCGTATCAGTTCTTCGACTCCAGTCAGTTCCAGCGCTTCACCGACCGCCCCTTCGATAACCACATTTTCCAGAATCAGCCGTTTTACGTTGACGGCATGAATGCCTTTCTTCGAACAGGGCTCTATGCCGTCCGACATGATCGGAACATCCTTTTTCGCGTCTTCGGCAAAAGATATGAAGCAGTTCTTCATCTCTATTTTCTCAATCTTCTGTTCAGGAAGCCCTTCGAAAAAGATCGCCGCCACATGGCAGTTGACCGCGCGGATATTCTCAAACCGGAAATGTTTCAGAGCCGGCGTCTTCTCATCCACCGGAAAAGCCTCCCGCGACTGCACATATTCCGTTTTTCCGTCGGGATCGCAGAAATAAAAAGCGTTGGCCGCAAATGGCGTCATAACATGATCCATCTCGATATCCCGGAATACGATTTCATCCAGAACCGAATCTTCACCGCGTCCCCGCCTCGTCTTAATCCGAAGCCCCCGGTCCGTGTGGGAAAACCGGCATTTTTCCACCAGCATGCTGCGCACGCCCGCGCCGATCTCACTCCCAACCGTCACCGCGCCATGCCCGTTCTCCATCAGGCAATGGCTTACATGGATGTTTTCAGAAGGCGTCTTATATTTTCTGCCCATATATACTTTGCCGGATTTAACAGCGATGCAGTCATCCCCAAGAGAAAAATGCACGCCCGTTATCTCCACATTTTTGCAGGATTCCGGATCCAGACCGTCGGTATTCGGCGATTTCTGAGGATTGCGCACTTTCAGATTCGCAAACAGAAGGTCGTCGCTGAAAAACGGGTGGATGACCCAGGCCGGGCTGTTAAAGAACGTGAGTCCCTGCACCTGTATCCGCTTACATTTATTTAAAAACAGCATTCTCGGCCGAAAAGCACCCCGCATTACTTTCGGATTATGCCACCAGTTTTCTTCGGAAGAACAGCCGTTTACAATTCCTTCTCCGTAAAGTTTTACATCGGATACGCCGATTCCCGAAATAATTCCCGCGAACATCGGAAGCGGGTTCCCTTCCCAGGTGCCAAGATGAAATTCATCATTTTCATCATAGCTCTCAATTCGTCCGGGGAATCTGGCAAAGCGGTTCCTGTCGGTCTCGGCAAGCAGTTCCGCGCCTCCGGCAATTTCCAGATTGATTCCGCTTTTTAAAAATACGCTTGTTATTTTATATTTTCCCTTCGGAATCAGAACACGGCTTTGGGGAGGACAGGCCATGATCGCCGCCTGAATGAAACCGGTATCATCCGACAACCCGTCTCCGGCGGCTCCGAGTTCTTTGACGTTAATGGTGACAAACTCTTCTTCCGTCCGGAAAGAAAGACTTCCCGCCTCCGTGCCGTCTTCTTTCTTTAAACCAAGCACATATTCCGTATCCGGTTTCAAATTAAAAAGACTGGTAATCACCGTTTCCGCTGTCCCACATTCTTCTTCGTTCAATAACATGCGGTATTTTTCTTTCGTTTCATATGTACCGCCGTCATTCAGTTCAAATGTCGCGCTCCGCGCCGTAATCATAATCAACCGAATCTCCATGATAAGTCCATATCCTTTCTGCCATTATATAATTTCCGTTCCTGCATATTTTTCTCCAAAACTCTTTCCATATAACGAAAAGGCGGCAGTCCTTTTCTCTGCCGCCTCTGCAATTCCATTCTCAGCCTTTCAGGCCGAATGAAGTTTCCATGGCAAAACCGCGCTGAAACGATTTCACTCTTAGCCCGGCTGTTTCCCAATGTATGCGAGGATACCGCCGTCTACATAAACAACGTGTCCGTTTACAAAATTCGATGCGTCTGACGCAAGGAATACTGCCGTACCCTGAAGGTCCTCCGCTTCTCCCCATCTTGCCGCAGGTGTCTTTGCGATAATAAACTGGTCGAACGGATGTCTGGAACCGTCAGGCTGAATCTCACGCAGCGGCGCCGTCTGAGGCGTTGCGATATAGCCGGGGCCGATGCCGTTACACTGAATATTGAACTCGCCGTATTCGGATGCGATATTTTTTGTAAGCATTTTCAGACCGCCCTTTGCAGCCGCATATGCGGAAACGGTCTCGCGTCCGAGTTCGCTCATCATGGAGCAGATGTTAATAATTTTTCCATGTCCTTTTTTAATCATGGACGGAATAACCGCTTTCGATACGATAAACGGAGCATTCAGGTCTACGTCGATTACCTGTCTGAATTCAGCGGCCGTCATATCACACATCGGAATACGTTTGATAATGCCGGCATTGTTTACAAGAATATCGATTACACCGACTTCTTTTTCCACTTTCGCAACCAGCTCGTTCACCTGTTCTTCGTTCGTCACATCGCATACATAGCCGTGCGCTTCGATGCCTTTTTCTTTGTATGCAGCAAGGCCTTTGTCCACCAGTTCCTGCTTGATATCATTGAAAACTATGGTTGCTCCGGCTTCCGCATATGCGGTTGCAAGCGCAAAACCGATTCCGTATGAAGCGCCTGTTACAAGAGCTACCTTGCCTTCCAATGAAAACTTGTCTAAAATTGCCATTTCTTTATCCTCCTTTATTTTTGTTGCTTATTATTATCATTCTACAATGTTACGCCCTGTTTGAAAATAGCCATGTCATGGAATCCTGCCTCTTCGCTGCAAACTTTTTTCCCCGAAGCCACCGCCACCACATAATCGAATAATTCCCGTGCCGTTTCGTCGATGTCCTTATCCTCAACCAGCACACCGGCATTGAAATCAATCCAGTTCTTCTTTTTACCCGCAAGAGCGCTGTTGCTGGAAATCTTGACTGTCGGTACAGGCGATGCAAAGGGGGTTCCGCGGCCGGTAGTAAACAGAACGATATGGGCTCCGCTCGCCGCAAGAGCCGTGGAAGCGACCAGATCGTTGCCCGGTGCGCTAAGCAGATTGAGTCCCGCTTTTTCCACCCTCTGTCCGTAGGCCAGAACACCTTTGACCGGCGCACTTCCGGACTTCTGCGTACAGCCAAGCGACTTATCTTCCAGCGTGGAAATGCCGCCTTTTTTATTTCCCGGTGAAGGGTTTTCGTATATCGTCTGATTGTTATCTTTAAAATACTGCTTAAAATCATTAATCAGTTTCACCGTCTCATCGAACAGCTCCCGGCTCCCGCATCTGTTCATCAGAAGCGTTTCCGCTCCGAACATTTCCGGCACTTCCGTCAGGATCGTCGTACCCTTTTTGCTGATCAGCAGATCGGAAAACTTCCCGACCAGCGGGTTGGCCGTAATCCCGGAGAATCCGTCGCTTCCGCCGCATTTCATGCCGATGATCAGTTTCGACACGCTGATTTCTTCCCGTTCGAATTTCGATGCGTAGGAAATCAGCTCATCCAGAAGCTTTCCGCCCGTTTCCATCTCGTCTTCCGTTTCCTGGCAGACAAGAAATTTCACTCTGTCCGGATTCACTTCTCCGATATAGGGTTTCAGCACATCGATATTGCTGTTCTCGCATCCGAGTCCGAGCACCAGCACGCCGCCGGCGTTCGGGTGATTGATCAGATCGGCCAGTATCGTTCTCGTGTGTTCCTGATCGTCTCCCATCTGGGAACATCCATAAGGATGAGGGAACGCGATTACTTCTTCCACCGAACCTTCCACGCGGCCGTTTGCCGCTTTGGCAAGCGCCTCCGCAACATTGTTTACGCAGCCCACCGTCGGGATAATCCAGATTTCATTCCGGACGCCGACCTTTCCATCCGGACGCTGATACCCCATAAATACAGCGTCGGATGTGGTCTCTTCGCTGACCGGGGCCGGTTCATAACTGTATTCCAGCAAATCTCCAAGCGCTGTCTTTACATTGTGCGTATGGATCCATGAGCCTGCCGCAATCTCTTCTTTCGCATTGCCGATGCGGAATCCGTACTTGATGACTTCGCCGCCCTGCGCGATATCGCAAAGCGCCATCTTATGTCCGGCCGGAATCGTTTCTTTCGCAACCGCCTGTACACCGCCGGCCTTTACGGTCTCACCCGCCGCAATTTCCTGAATCGCCACAATGACATTATCATTTTCATGAATTTTGATATAGTCTTTCATTTACCCCGTTAATCCTTTCCGGTTTTGGTAAAACTTTTCGATATGATTTATGCAAAAACCTTTTCCATCGTCTTGCGCATTCCCATTTCCCGGATATCCGTCAGGTAAGAAACGATCGTCTCTTCCAGGCCCGCCGACGCGCTCAGATCCTGACCCCAGAAATCAGTATTTGCAAGTACCGCATGTACAAATTCTTTCGGCTCTTTACCGCTGTTTGCCGCGAAAAACTCAAGTACGGCCGCATCATCCATAATATTGTATTCCTGTCCGCCGCGGTGTCCGATCAGCGCCTTGTCCCTGATTTCCGTGCCGGTGTAAAAAGCCATCAGCGCCGCAAGGGAAAATGCCAGATGCGTCGGTACCTTTCCTTCTTTCTCGATATATCCCGTTAAGCTCGGCATACATCTTGCCCGCCACTTGGAAACGGAGTTTAAGGAAATAGACAGATGCGCATGTTTTACATAAGGATTGTTAAATCTCGTCAGCACCGCCTCCGCAAATTCGTCGAGCTCCTCTTTCGGAAGCGTCAGAGTCGGAATGACTTCATCGAAAATCGTCGCTTTGATAAAATTAAGAATCAGTTCGTCATTCATTGACTCCAGCACGATATCATTGCCGCACAGATAGGAAGCGAGTACAAAAGAAGTATGCGCTCCGTTCAAAATACGGACTTTTCTCTGTTTGTAAGGTTTCTGGTTATCCGTAAAAATCACGGGAAGCCCGGCCTTCAGCAGCGGCAGTTCATTGCTGATATCTTTGGCGCTTTCAATTACCCAGAGAGCAAACGGCTCGCCCGTTACGATCAGATTGTCCTGATAGCCGAACTCTTTGCAAAGTTCTTCCGCTTCGTCTCTCGGATATCCGGTAACGATTCTGTCAACCAGCGTGGAAGTGAATACACACGCCTCGTTAATCCACGCGGTAAATTCCTCTTCCAGATTCCAGAGTTCTGCAAGTTTTAACACACACTCTTTCAGATGGATTCCGTTATCGTCGATCAGCTCTACGGGGAGCATTACCAGACCTTTATCCTGCGCGCCGTTAAAATGTTTATATCGCTCAAACAGGAACTTCGTCAGCTTGCCGGGATATGTTTTCGGCGGATTCAGTTCGAATTTATCCGTATCGTCATAAACAATGCCCGCTTCCGTCGTATTGGAGACGATAAAACGCAGCGTATCCAGTTTCGCAAACTCCGCATATTTCTCATATTCGCCATAAGCGTCCACAGCGTCCGCAACGCTCGTCACGACGCGGTTGATTCTCTTTGCTTCCCCGTCCACAATGCCTCTTAACTGCACCGTGTACTGGCATTCCTGTTCATGGAAACGGTCCAGCGTACCGAACTCGATCGGTTTGACCAAAACGATATCGCCGTCAAACTCTCCCTTTTCATTCGCGATATCGATCATATAATCGACAAACGCACGCAGAAAGTTTCCTTCTCCAAACTGAAGCACTTTAACTGGTCTTTCTTTTTTCCCCGTTTTCTGTTTGCTTAATAGTTCCATTTGCTGTAAAATCTCCTTTCTTCCCGTTGGCCCGCCTGTATTATTTCGTGCAATTTCTCAAATGTAAGCAGTTTCATATCTGTATTTTTTCACATTTTCTCCAATTAGTCAATATCTATTTGAAACTATTTTCATATTTTTTACATGTTTTTCCTAATAATCAAATAAGATTTTCATCTTTTAATCATTTTTCCATCAGTATTTTCTAAAACAGGAGGATTTTATATTGCTTTCTCTTCCTTTATAAGGTATAATATCAGCAGTTATATTGTAACCGTTTTCATTCGCTTGATTACTGAACAGACTGATTATAAATCCGCCGCGGCGGAGCTAGAGGAATCCTACATGGCACTAACGATCTATGACATCTCACAGAAGGCCGGTGTATCGACCGCGACCGTTTCCCGTGTGCTGAACGGCAGCGGCAATGTCAGCCCGTCCACCCAGAAAAAAGTAATGGACATCATTGAGAAATATGACTATATACCGAATGCTTTTGCACGTGGAATGGGTCTTCGCTCCCTGAAAACGATCGGTATCCTCTGTGCGGACTCTTCTGACCTGTTTACGGCCAAAGCGATTTATCTGCTCGAACAGGAATTACAGGCAAACGGCTACGAATCTTTGCTTTGCTGTACCGGCTATAATCCCGGCGTCAGAAAAAATTATCTGAACCTGATCCTGTCCAAAAAAGTGGACAGCATTATTCTGGTCGGTTCCAATTTTATCGCACCGACCGGGCTTGAAAACGAATACATTAACGAAGCCGCTTCCCATGTACCTATCATGCTGCTAAATGCTTCCTACGGTTATCCGAACGTATACAGCACGTTATGCGACGACCGCGCTTCCATGTATGAAGCCGCTTCCGCCATGATTCGCTCGGGAATTTCCGATCTGATATATTTGTATAATTCCGGTTCTTACAGCGGGCTCAAAAAACTGCGGGGCTTTCAGACCGCAATGGAAGAAAATAACCTGCCTCATTCTCCGGAAAATGTTTTCTTTTACGACGGAAACCCGGATTCCATCGAAGATATTGCGGATTTTGTGAGACAGATTGCCGACAGCGGCGTCACTTTTCACGGGATTCTTGCAGCGGACGACGCGCTGGCAGTCGGCGGCGTAAAATATGCCCAGCGCAAGGGGCTCCGCATCCCGGAAGATTTTTCCGTGATCGGCTATAACAATTCCATTCTTACGACCTGCTGCACGCCGGAGCTGACTTCCGTGGACAACTGTCTGGAAACGATGACGCATCAGCTTATCCAAACGCTTCTTAACGTTCTGGCCGGCAAGGAAATGCCGAAAAAGGTCGTTTTTTCCGGCAAGCTGATCGAACGCGGCACAACACATTTTTAACACCGTTTCCGGCGGCCGCATAAAGACTTTTGCCGAAAGGCTCTTATCTGAGAACTGAGAAAGAACATTCATTAATCCATTATATATTTTAAGAAAGGGGCACGATCATGAAACAATTCATGGACAAAAACTTTTTACTTTCCAACGACACCGCGCAGAAATTATATTTTGATTACGCGGCCGAAACTCCGATTCTCGATTACCACTGTCACATCAATCCACAGGAAATTTTCGAAGACCGGAAATTCGAGAATATTACGCAGGTATGGCTGGGCGGCGACCATTACAAATGGCGTTTTATGCGTTCCTGCGGCGTAGACGAGCATTACATAACAGGAGACGCGCCGGATAAGGAAAAATTCCTGAAATGGGCCGAATGCCTCGGAAAAGCGATCGGCAACCCGCTTTTCCACTGGTCTCATCTGGAACTTCAGAAATATTTCGGCTACACCGGCGTACTGAATAAAAAAAGCGCGGAAGAAGTATGGGAACTTTGCAACAAAAAACTGGCTGACCCTTCCATGAGCGTCCGCAACATCATCAAACAGTCTAACGTTACATTAATCTGTACGACGGACGACCCGGTGGACTCTCTGGAATGGCACAAAAAAATCGCGGAAGATGATTCTTTTGACGTACAGGTGCTTCCCGCATGGCGCCCCGATAAGGCGATGAATATCGAAAAACCTGCTTTTACGGAATATCTTGCAACACTTGCAGATGTTTCCGGCGTTAAAATCAGTTCTTTCGCCGATTTACAGAAAGCGCTGTCCGTCCGCATGGATTTCTTCGCTTCCATGGGATGCTCCGTTTCCGACCATGCGCTGGAATATGTGATGTACGCACCGGCTTCCACGGAAGAAATTGAAGCCATTTTTGCAAAACGCCTTTCCGGCAGCAATGTTACGCGTGCGGAAGAACTGCAATACAAAACCGCTTTCATGATCTTTGTCGGCAGGGAATATGCAAAGCGCGGCTGGGTAATGCAGCTCCATTATGGCTGCAAGCGTGATAATAACACGCTCCGCTTCAACGAACTCGGCCCGGATACCGGTTATGACTGCATCAACAATTATGCGCCTTCATCGGAAATGGCCGATTATCTGAATGCGCTGATTCAGACGGACGAACTTCCGAAAACGATCATTTACAGCCTGAATCCGAACGACAATCAGGCGATCGGAACGATTCTCGGATGTTTCCAGGATTCCACCGCCGTTGCGAAAATTCAGCAGGGATCCGCGTGGTGGTTCAACGATCACAAGACCGGTATGCAGGATCAGATGATCTCCCTCGCAAACCTCGGCAATCTGTCCGGTTTTGTCGGAATGCTGACCGATTCCAGAAGCTTCCTTTCCTACACGAGACATGATTATTTCCGCAGAATCCTCTGCAATCTGATCGGCACATGGGTGGAAAACGGCGAATATCCGGAAGATTACGAAACTTTGGAAGAAATTGTCAAGGGAATCTGCTACAATAATGCTGTAAAATATTTTGGCTTTTTCTAAACCGGTCTTCTCAATGATCATTTTAATGATCATTTTATAAAAGAAAATCATGACAGGCGATTGCAAAACTATGTTTTTGAAAACTTTCATTGTACAAAACAAGCAGTCACCGCAGGGCACGCTTCCGCTGTACTGCCGCCGCTTATGATTTGTTTATTTTGCACAACGGCTGTCCTGAAATAGCGTGTTTCGCAATTACCTGAATAATAATGAAAAAGAAAGGACGAATACAATATGGAATTAAGAACAGCTGCATCGCCAAAGGATGTGAAATTTTATACGACCGAACGCCTGAGAGAAGAATTTCTCATTGACGACTTATTCAAACCCGATGAAATCAAACTGGTATACAGCCATATCGACCGTATCATCACCGGTTCGGCCGTACCGGTAAAGCCTTTACAGCTTACTGCCGGAGACGAGCTTCGCGCGGAATATTTCTGCGAAAGACGCGAGCTTGGCGTGATCAATATCGGTGAGCCCGGCAAAATCACCATTGACGGCAAAGTATATGAAGTCGGCCATAAAGAAGGCATGTATATCGGAATGGGCTCCAAAGACATCGTTTTTGAAAGCGTAAATCCTTCCGCTCCGGCAAAATTCTATTTAAACAGCGCACCGGCGCACAGAACCTGTCCTACCGTGCTGATCAAACCGGAGGGAGAAGCTGCGGAAGGCGTTGTCATCGTAAAAGACAGCAACAAAGTGGAGCTCGGTTCCCTGGAATCCGCCAACCACAGAACGATCTGCAAATACATTCTGCCCGGTCAGGTAGAAAGCTGTCAGCTCGAAATGGGCATGACAAAGCTGGAGCCGGGAAGCGTATGGAACACCATGCCCTGTCATACACACGACAGACGTATGGAAGTATATCTTTATTTTGACATGCCCGAAGACGCCCTCGTAATGCACTACATGGGAGAGCCGACAGAAACGCGTCATATCATTATGCGGAACGAACAGGCCGTTATTTCCCCGAGCTGGTCCATCCACTCCGGATGCGGCACACAGGCTTATACTTTTATCTGGGGCATGGTCGGAGAAAATCAGGACTTCGATGACATGGACGGCTGTGAGATGAAGGATTTGCTTTAAAAAATCGCCGCCCGGCGGCGGCGATTACGAGAATGCTTTGCATTCTCAGTTGAAATGATTCACACAGCTGCATCTTTCTATCACCTGAAGGATCGCCGCTTGACAGCGGCGGCGATTACGAGAATGCTTCGCATTCTCAGCTGAATACCCGAACACGAAAAACAAACAGAGAGGAGCATTCACCAAAATGAAAATAGCATTAATTAATGAGAACAGTCAGGCGGCTAAAAACGAAATGATCTGCAATACTTTAAAATCAGTTGTAGAACCGATGGGCCATGAAGTTTTCAACTACGGCATGTACTCCGCAGAAGACGAGCACCAGCTTACCTATGTGCAGAACGGCATTCTTGCGGCAGTTCTTTTAAACTCCGGCGCGGCCGACTATGTAATTACCGGCTGCGGAACCGGCGAGGGCGCAATGCTCGCATGCAATTCCTTTCCACAGGTGCTTTGCGGACATATCGAATCTCCGTTAGACGCTTATCTGTTTTCTCAGGTAAACGACGGCAACTGTATCGCCCTTCCTTTTGCGGAAAACTTCGGCTGGGGCGGCGAGCTGAATCTGACCTATATTTTCGAAAAATTATTCTGCGCGCCGGGCGGCGGCGGTTATCCTAAGGAAAGAGTCGTACCGGAACAGCGGAACAAAAAAATTCTCGATGAAGTGAAAAAAGTAACGCACAACAACATGGTTTCCATTCTCGAAAATCTCGATGCGGAACTTGTAAAAGGCGCCCTGAGCGGCGATCACTTCCAGGAGTATTTCTTTGCGAACTGCAAGGATGATGCGATTGCGGAAGCAGTTAAAAAAGTTCTTGCATAAGAATTGAAATTTTACGGTTTTCTAGAAAGAAAAACTATGCGGCGGAAAAATCCGCCGCATAGTTTTTTATTTGATATTCAACACAGACACTAATAATCGGTCTGACCGCTCTCTTACTGTGCTCCCGCCTGTTTGCGCGCTTCCTTACAAAGCTCCGTAATCTTGTCGAAATTACCGGCCGAGATATCCGCTTTCTTGCATACCCAGCTCCCGCCTACTGCAAAAATTGCCGGATTCGCTGCAAATTCAGCAATATTTTCGGTATTGACTCCGCCCGTCGGGATAAACTGCATATCCGTGAAAGGAGCCGCAAGGTTCGTAATCGCCTTTAATCCGCCATAGATATTGGCCGGGAAAAATTTAACGACTCTCAGACCCAGCTTGCGTGCCGCCATGATTTCCGTCGGCGTAACGCATCCGGGAGCCACATCGATATTCTGTTCCACACACCATTTTACGGTCTCCTCGTCAAAACCCGGAGAAACGATGAACTTTGCACCCGCTTCTACCGCTTCTTTGGCCTGCTCCAGATTTAACACCGTGCCGACACCGACAATCATGTCCGGGCACTCTGCCGCAACGTTGCGGATGCTGTCGAGCGCTGCCGCCGTGCGAAGCGTAATTTCCATGACATTGATGCCGCCTGCCAGCAGCGCTTTGGCTGTCGGAACCGCATCTTTTGCGTCCTCAATTACCACTACCGGAACGATAATGGAACTTTTCATGCTCTCTGTAATACTGCTCATTTTATTTCCTCCTGCATTTCTTTTCGTCTTATCAGCGCTGTACTCTCGCGCCCGCGCCGCCCATGATCGCTTCCACTTCTTTCTTGCTCGCCATCGTGGTATCGCCCGGCGTTGTCATCGCCAGCGCGCCGTGTGCCGCACCGTAATTGACTGCCAGCTCCGCATCTTCCGTCGTCATCAGACCATAGATAAGGCCCGATGCAAAGGAATCACCGCCGCCTACGCGATCCATGATTTCCAGTCCGTTATAATCTTTTGCCTTATAAATTTCTCCGTCTGCCCAGCAAATTGCGCTCCAGTCGTTTACCGTAGCGGTCTTTACCTGGCGAAGCGTCGTTGCAACCGCCTTGAAGTTCGGATAAGTCTTGGCCGCTTCGTTAATCATCTTCTTGTATCCGTCAAGATTCAGTGTTTTCAGATTTTCGTCGTTTCCTTCGATCTCAAATCCGAGACATGCCGTAAAGTCTTCTTCGTTCCCGATCATAACATCCACATATTTTGCGATTTCCTTATTGACTTCCTGCGCCTTAGCCTGTCCGCCGATTGCGCTCCACATGGAGGGTCGATAGTTTAAGTCATAGGATACGATCGTGCCGTATTTCTTTGCCGCCTTGATTGCCGCAAGAACGGTCTCACATGACTGCTCCGATAAAGCCGCGTAGATTCCGCCGGTATGTAACCAGCGCACGCCCAGTTCGCCAAAGATATGCTCAAAATCAAAATCTTCAGGAGACGCTTTGGAAATCGCCGTATTGGCACGGTCAGAACATCCTACCGCACCGCGGATTCCGAATCCACGTTCTGTAAAGTTAATACCGTTACGGCATACACGGCCGATACCATCCGTCTTCATCCATTTAATCAGAGAAGTGTCCACGCCGCCCTGATTGATAAAGTCTTCCATCAGCATACCTACTTCGTTGTCCGCAAATGCAGTAATAACCGCCGTATTCATTTTAAAACATTTTTTCAGGCCGCGGATAACATTATATTCGCCTCCGCCTTCCCATGCCCTGAAAGATCTCGCGGTACGGATTCTGCCCTCGCCCGGATCCAGTCTGAGCATTACTTCCCCCAGAGATACTGCATCAAATTTACATTCATCTGCCTGTTTCAAACCCAAATTCATGAAAAAAATCCTCCTGTTCCATCTGAATATTTTCAGACTAATTTGTCAGAGCAGTTACTGCAGTGACACGCATCGGAAATCTCAAAGTTTTCTGAGAAAATACTTTTTTCCGGCGGCGGTCAAGTCATATCCCGGCTCTGACTCAAATTGCCGATTGAAAAATGAGTGCATCAGTATTATTTTTCAATCCATTCCTTTATATTATAAGTTGAATTGAATATATTCTCAATCTTTTTTTGCAGTTTATTCTTTTCTTCTTCTTTTCTTTTATCCTCTTCAATCCCTTTTGATCAATATGTAATTTTTTATATTTTCCACACAGATTTGATTGAAATCACCCTTCAGGTACTTTAGAATGAAGATAAAGCAAAAATCAGAATAAGCAATAACAGCGAATCATCAAAGGAGGTTCCGCCATGAAGCACGCCAACCCATTACTATCCAATGACAGCAGTCCGGACAGGTTTATCACCATCGGAGAAATCATGCTCCGCTTAACGCCTCCCAATTATGAAAAAATTCGAATGGCATCGACATTTGAGGCAAGTTACGGCGGCAGCGAGGCAAACATTGCCTTAGCTTTGGCAAATCTCGGTGTTGACAGCACATTTTTCACTGTCGTTCCGAATAACAGCCTCGGCAAAAGCGCTGTCCGGATGCTGCGAAGCAACGATGTCCACTGTACACCCGTGATTCTGAGTACGCCGGAACAGACCCCGACACACCGGCTTGGAAGTTACTATCTGGAAACGGGTTACGGCATCCGGGCCAGCAAAGTGACCTACGACAGAAAGCACAGCGCTATTACGGAATTTGATTTCGATACCGTCGATTTGAACCGGCTTCTTGACGGCTTTACCTGGCTTCATTTAAGCGGCATTACCCCGGCCCTTGCACCGAACTGCCGCAAGCTGATTATGGACTGTCTGAAAACCGCCAAAGAAAAAGGAATCACCGTCAGCTTCGACGGCAATTTCCGAAGCCGCTTATGGACATGGGAAGAAGCAAGAGACTTCTGTACCGAGTGTCTGCCTTATGTGGATGTCCTGCTCGGTATCGAACCGTATCATCTCTGGAAGGATGAAAATGACCACAGTAAAGGCGACGTCAAGGACGGCGTGCCGTTACAGCCAAGCTACGAACAGGAAGACGAAATTTTCCAGGCGTTTGTTGCGAGATATCCGAACCTGAAATGTATCGCCCGTCATGTACGCTACGCGCACAGCGGAAGCGAAAACAGCCTGAAGGCCTTTTTATGGTACGAAAACCATACATTTGAAAGCAAACTGTTTACCTTCAATATTTTAGACCGCGTCGGCGGCGGAGACGCTTTTGCGAGCGGACTGATTTATGCGATCATGCACCGCTACAAACCGATGGATATCGTTAATTTCGCAGTTGCGAGCAGCGCTATCAAACACACCATCCGCGGCGACGCCAATATTACGGACGATGTGGAAAGCATCCGCAATCTGATGAATATGAACTATGACATCAAACGATAACGAATCGTTTATGAAAAACTATAAGAGGGCTGCGCACATTCCGTGCAACAGCCCTCTTCTTTGTCCGCCAAGCGCCTTTGCGGCCCCGCGCAGACACAGGCCGTCATATTTCTCCTGAATCTGCTCTGACAGAGAATTTCCTGTAACCGCTTTCACATTTTCCGGCCGGTCAAAAGTGCTTAAAGGTTCTTTTATGAACGTACCGACACCGTATTGCCGTTCAGCGGTTCCGTCGTCTCATATACCACTTCATAGCTGCCTGCTGCCAGTATGCACATTCCGTCCCGCACATCGGCAAACATCGGATTTTTCCCATCCTGATAAGTTTCCGGCTTTGCCAGAGGCAGCATAAGCGCCGCCTGACACCCGAAAGGAATCTGCACGCAAATCCTGACGCTTTCCGGGCCGGTAATCTGCCAATGTACCCGATAAAGGCCCGCCGGACTGTCATAAACCGCTTCCAGTTCCTGCAGCTTTAAGTTTATTTCCGGCACGATCCGCATCTTTTTTCCACCCCTGCTTTCCTGTGTAAAACGAAGCCCGGCCCCGTGTGCGAATATCCATTCCAACACCGAACCGTAGGCGTAGTGATTCAGACTGTTCATGCCCGTTCCCGAAATGCTGCCGTCATCCAGCACTGAATTCCACCGCTCCCAGACCGTGGTCGCTCCCAGTTTTACTTCATGGAGCCAACCCGGATATTCCTCATTGAGAAGCAGTTGATAGGCCAGTCCGCTCATGCCGTGGTCGGAAAGCACATGACATAATATCGGTGTTCCGATGAATCCCGTCCGAAACTTGCCGTCACAATCTTCAAATAACTTTTTCAGCTGGTTCCTGACCAGCTCTTCATTCTCCGAAAGATGATATTTTAACGTCAGAAGCAGCGCCGTCTGTGTTTTGATACAGCAGCGTCCGGAGACGGAATAGTATTCCCTCTTGATTTCGGCAATCTGCGCATCATAAAGCGCCTGATATGCTGCCCGGTCCTCTTCATATCCGAGTACGGCGGCCGCTTTTGCCGTCAATTCTGCACTGACCGCGAAATAAACACACGCGAGGAAGTCTTCATCCGTGCCGCCAAACACCTGTTCCACATCCTGTCTCGGGTGGTCTAACGCCAGCCAGTCTCCGAAATGGAACTGCTTCCGCCAGGCATGATCGTTTTCTTCCAGACCATGTACATAGTCAACCCATGCCTTCATCGAAGCATACTGTCTGCGCAGAATAGATTGATCCCCATAAAACAGATACATATTCCAGGGAATGATGCAGGCGGCATCCCCCCATGCACAGGCAGCTTCCGTAATACCCGCAGAAGGCACCACATTGGGAACCTTCCCGCCAAGCTGCTGCTGTTCGGAATAAATGTCATATAAATATTTTTCATAAAAAGCATAGCTGTCCGTCAGATACATGGCCGTCGGAGAAAAGACCTGCGCATCCCCTGTCCAGCCCATGCGCTCATCCCGTTGCGGACAGTCCGTAGGCACATCCAGAAAATTGCTGCGAAGCCCCCACCGCACATTGCTGATAAACCGGTTCACAAGCTCGTTTCCGGTCGTCACCGCCCCCACGTCTTCAATATCGCTGTAAAGGACCAGCCCCGTAAAGTCTTCCGTTTTCAAATCCTCAATTCCCTGAATCTTCACATAACGATATCCGTAATAAGTAAATTTCGGCCGGATTGTAGCCGGTTTTCCGTCGCTGATATAGCGATACTCCGATTTTGCGCTGCGCAGATTATCATTATAAAAATTTCCCTGCTGTAAAATCTCCCCGGTCTGGATAATGACTTCCGTACCCGCGGGAACATTCACACGTAATGTAAAAATGCCGGCAGATTCCTGCCCCATATCCAGCACTGTTTCACCCGCCGGCGTATGAAGCAGCGCCACAGGACTTATCGTCTCTTTCACGCACACCGGAAGACTTTTTCTCGCCATCAGGCGGCCGCCCGGAGCCTCGCAGACCAAAGCCCGTTCCTCCGGCAGCTCCGCCAGCGTGCAGTCCACCCGCTCCCCATCGTACAGGCTGGAAAAAGTAATGCTGCTCCGACGGATTCGCCAGCTTTCATCCGTTCCGATCACATCCGTCGTTCCGTCTTCGTAAGTCAGCCTGAGTTCCGCAATCAGTTTCCACTCGTTCCCGTAAAACCCTTTTTCTTCTTTGGCCGTAAATCCAAACCGTCCCTTATACCAGCCGTTTCCGAGCAGAATCGACAAAGTACCTTTCCGACGCACTGCATCCGTCACATCATAAGTCTGGTATTGCACCCATCCGTTATAGTTATTGGAATAGGGCGTCAGGTATTCTTCTCCGATTTTTTTACCGTTATAGTAAGCCTCATATAATCCAAGACCGCACACATAAAGCCTTGCCCGGCGCACTTCTTTTGCCGGCGCAATTTCTTTTTCAAAATAAGGATGCCGCATTTCAACGCTGTCGCAGGTTATCCACTGGCCTTCCCAGCGCTCATCCATCCGTCCGGTCTCAAACCACTGTACTGCGGACCCGGCTTCTTCACATGCAGTCTGAACGTTCCCGTCTCCTGTTCCGGTGTTTCCGCATGCTGTCTCAGCACTCCCGTCTCCTGTTCCGGTGTTTCCGCATGCTGTCTCAGCACTCCCGTCTCCTGTTCCGGCGCATCCGCATGCTGTTCCGGCACTCCTATCACCTTCCCCGGCGCTTTCTCCCGCGGTTTCTGCATTTCCTCCTGCCTCTGCATCCGTGCGCACCGTCACTTTCCAGTAATATCGGGTAAAAGGACGAAGCTTCACTTCCACCGGGCAGGCAAGCGAATTGAGCTCCGGGCAAAATCCGGTATCCGCCTCCAATTGGGTAAACGCCTCGTCTAATGCCACCTGGATTCTGACGGCGGTCTGTTTCTTTCCTCTGGCTTCTCTTACCTTCCATGAGAAAACCGTTTCTTCCATCTCGAAGCCGAGCGGATTTTGTAAATGATTTACCTTACAAGCATAAATTTCCATTGATCTGTCCACGCCCTTTCTTCCGTTAATTCGGCCGCGTACCGCTTATCTTATTTTCCACGGCGCAGCAACCCGTTCTGTACCGGACTTTTGCTGCTTTGTTTTCCCTTTTCCGGCCATACCTACATACTCTCACAAATTGATCGTATTGTCCATGTCCGTATTTTTATAGAACAGGCACTATCGACGTATTGTTTCTTTCGTCATAAACCATCGCGAATTTGTGCCTGCGGCCTTGCGTTCTCTGATTTCATATCCTTGATATACATCAGTATGCAGATTACCGTCAAAACGGCTTCAACAGCAGGCTGCGCCGCAATCACACCATTGAGTTTCCAAAAATAATTCAAAACGATCACGCCCGGAATAAACAGCACCGCATTTCTCAGGACAGTAATGATCAGGGATTTTACCGCTTTTCCCAACGCCTGAAAATAGCTCGTCATCATATTGATAATGCCAAGCAGAGGCGCCGACAGGCAGAGGATTCTCAGAAAATATCCTGTTTGTGCGATCAAATCGTCATCTTTCAGAAAGATCACGGCCAGCTGCTCTCCGAAAAGCATAAAGACGGCAGTAAATATCCCTCCCATGAGAATTCCATACAGCGTCGTAAGTTTTACGATATCATACATTCTCTTCTTCTCATTTCCTCCGTAACAATAGCCTGCAAGGGGAGCAACACCCTGGGCTAATCCTACTGATAATAAAATTGGAATCATATTAAGTTTATATGCAATACCATAAGAAGCAACCGAATCAGACCCGTACATGCCGATATAATTGTTCAGCACGATATTGGAAACACTCATCAGCACTGTGATAAGAGCTCCCGGAACACCTATGCTTACGACATTACGAACCATTGCGGCATTGAGCGAAAAACGCTTCGGCGTCAGCGGCACCACCGGATTCCCCTTCCGTTCTTCACGAATCATACAGACAATATAGTAGATCGACGCACATACAAATCCCAAAGATGTCGCAAGCGCGGCTCCCGCCGTTCCCCAGCCCAGGACAGCGATAAAAACATAATCAAACGCCATATTGATCACATTGCCGAGTACCAGGCCAATCGTTCCTTCTTTGATCAGACCTGCCGAACGGAACAAATGCACAAAGCCATTGGCAAGCATAATAAAAGGCGCACCCGCAAAAATCCATTTCAGATAATCGCAGGTATAAACAATATTATCCGCATCGGCGCCGGACAAGCCGGCCAGCGGCCGTAAAAATATCAGCCCGAGAACAAGCGTAATAATACCCGCAAAGGCCATCGCATATACACAGAAATTCATTGTCGTTCCGGATTCTATTTTCTTCTCTTCCCCAAGCAGTCTTGCGATTACGCTGCTTCCTCCCATTCCAAAAATACAGGCAATCGACATGATAATAAGCAGGATTGGCGCGCACAACGTTACCGCGGCAATCATCGCGGGTTCTTTTGTCAAAGAAACAAAAAAAGTATCGGCAATATTATAAATAAGCGTTGTGAGCTGTCCCAGCATCGCCAGCAGCCCAACTCTTACAATTGCTTTGGAAATATTCTTTTCATCAAAAACAGACGGCATGGTTTTTTCCTCCCTTGCATTTTTGTTCATTATAATGTAGAATACATCCCATAAACAGGACATTTGTCCTGTTGAGAGGAAATAAATTAAAAATTATGCTGATGCGCTGATTTTTTAATCGGCAGTTTGATTTGGAACCGAAGATATGCCCTGACCGCAGTCGGAAACAAAAATATTTCTTTGAAAAACTTTAGGACTTCCGGCGCGTGTCATCGCAGTAAATGCCCCGACACGGATGATGATTATGGAAAAAATTTTTGACAGAGAAAAGATTGCATCCTGCATTGCGAAAAGCAGATACCATGCTGTACTCGACTCACTGGCTCTGGATTTTTATCTGATAAAATATGAAAAAGGAGAATTGGTCATTTCCCCTTTTCAGAACGAACTTTTATTCCAGATCGTGGAACACGGCTCCATAAACATCTACTTCATCCGGGACGATGGCACGCGCTATTCCCTGTCAAACGGAACGACAGATTACTTTCTCGGAGACATGGAGATCTTTTATCCCAAAAGCAACAACATTTATGCCGAAGCCGCCGAAAACCTGACCTGCATTTCATTTTCCATTGAAAAAAACAGGGAAATTCTGCTGTCCAATAACAAGTTTCTGGAGCTGATCTGCAACAGCCTTTCAGCCAAAATCGGAACAATGACCGCTATCGATGCCGCCCCCGCTTCCCTTACGGAACGGGTCATATCTTATATGAGGTATAAATGTGAGCATGAAACATTAAAAGGAATTGAACAGGCTGCTTTTCATCTCCACTGCAGCGCAAGACAGCTTCAAAGGATTTTAAATCAGAGCGAAGCCGCCGGCTTAGTCAGGAAACTGGGCAAGGGAACTTACCGGTTACTGTAAAGCAGAATCCGGGTTTGAAAGCGGCACTTTTCTATAAAAAATGAGCCGGATTTTACTATCCGGCTCAATCTTTTTCCATTAATTAATACCCGTTATCCCAAGATTTCCGTCCACGGATTTGAAAATGATATTAGGCGCCGCGTCTCCCATGATCACACCGGCCATTGTTTCTTCCAGCGCCGAAATATCCACAGACGCGATCACCGCACATCTCTCTTCCGTGAAAATAACATCTTCTCCCAGGCTCATAAAGGCTTCTCTGTTTTCAATCACTTCGCCGTTTACCGCAAGCGGATAACTGCACAGATCTGCGAGCGCTTCCATATCCTTATCGGCCGCCGCGGACTGAATCTTTTCCGCAAATGCCGCTATCTCGCCCAGATCGCCTTTCTCTTCCAGATCTTGATAATTATCGTTCTTTTCTTCGGTTT
This sequence comes from uncultured Lachnospiraceae bacterium, assembly GCA_910584965.1. Taxonomy (GTDB): domain Bacteria; phylum Bacillota; class Clostridia; order Lachnospirales; family Lachnospiraceae; genus UBA3282. Next base: position 80,295 of record CAJUDZ010000015.1, read on the forward strand.
CCTCCTCTGTTGGTGCATTTTCCGCTGGCTCATTTTCTGTCTGTATATCCTCCGCAGCGGCATTTTCTGTCGGCGTAACTATTTCCACTTCCTGTCCGCCGCAGCCCATACATCCGAATACCAACATTCCCGTCAATAATAAAACAATACATTTTTTCATAAACTTTCCTCCTGTTTACCGCATGATTTGTTATGTTTTTTTATGCACAAATCATTATACGTTACCAGTATACAAGAATCAATTTACTTTTCTTCGCATTTTGGCACCGATTATTCGCAAGGCCGATTGTCCGGTTTACGATCATCTTATTTGAAAAGTAACAGCAGTTTTGAAGCCGAATTTAATCTGTCAATTATCATAATTCCAATCTCATAGAAATGACTTCCTGAAATCCGGCTGTGCGGGAGCAAAATTCTTTGGGATTTCTTCCGCATTCGACAAATCCTGCCCGTTCATACATAGAAACCGCTCTTTCGTTTTCAGCAACTACATGAAGTTCGAGCTGGCTATATCCCGCCGTCTTAGCACATTCGATACACGAAGCCAGCAGAGCCTTACCAATTCCAAGCCCCCAATACTTTTTTACAACACTGATGCCAAATTCGGCCCGATGCCGTACCTTATATTTCGTGCCGATTGCCTCGATTCCTGCCGTACCCGCAATGACACCGTCAACTATGGCAAGCAGTTCAATCTCCCTTTCACTCTCCGCTTTTTCTTTCAGGAACTGACTTTCCTGTGCGGCATTAAAACTGTTTTCATCCGGATATGAAAGTAAATAATCTGTTTCACCATGTGTCAGATTGAAATTATCCAGTACAAGCTGACCATCACTCTCTGTTCCGTTCCTCAAACAGCACTCCATACCATTCCTTAATGTTATTGTTTTGTTATACCTCATAACTGCCCCTTTCCTGATAACTGCCCTCAAAGCCGTCTTCTTCATCTAAATAATATCATTATCACTCTCATCTCTAAACGCCTGTCTGTTTAAGTAAATCCAACAAAATCTCTGTGCCCCTCCATCTGCGTTGTCTGCCCATGACCGAACAACTTCTTCCGGTCTTAACATCTCTGTTTTCCCTCCTATGCTACATATGCTATCATTATATCAAAAATAAGTCAAAAGTCGAGTAGTGTCATCTTTTTCGACAAGAATTCCTCCCTCTTATATATGACTTCACCGGCCTGCGATTCGGTTGCATGTTCTGCCTGTATTGCATACAATCACGCCTTATAAGTGACGGAGATTTTTACGCTAAGCCCGTAATTCATCTTCACTCACGCTTTCAGACAGGGATTTCCATTAACGGTGAACATTTTAGTACAAATGGATTTGCGACCGTCAAAAACGTTCTTGAAATTCTGCTGTTTTTCCGTACCTTGATTTTTTCTCTTTTTTACAATATACTTTAAGCGGAAAGAGGGGTTTTTATGTCCGAAAACAAGTTCACTGACAAAAATGTAATTGCTCGCTGCGTGCCTATGAGCAAACTGCAATCAGTTATCGGCGGCAAATGGAAAATTTTAATCTTGTGGTATATCTCTTTTTATAAAGTGCAGAGGTTTGGAGAGTTAATGCGCCGTCTTGACGGCATTACACAATCCACACTGACAAAGCAGCTCCGTGAATTAGAGAATGACGGTTTTTTACATAGGGAAATCTACGGAGAGATTCCGCCAAAGGTCGAGTATTCTCTAACAGAATTGGGAGAAAGCTTTATCCCTGTTCTCCAGACAATGATGACTTGGAGTGAGAAATATTTATGCCCTGATTATGTAAATCCATATAAAGAAATCATGAACGAAGGGAATTCGGAGTAGTTATGCGGAAACATGACACGCTTGCTGCCGACTTTACTGACACATACAAGCCGACAGGTTTTTATGGAATTGTGTATGCGCTCGTGGTAAGATAGGGACGTTGACTGCATACAAGGGAGCGGCAAAAACAAAGCGAAGCCCGTCTGCCATATGCGCCTATTGACCTAGCGGAGGCTGTCCTAAAATTTGTGTAAACCTTCAGACTGATGTAAGATAAAACTACACAGTCCGGAGGTTTTATTATAGCAAGAAAAAACGAAAGCCCACAAAAAGCAGCCATACGGGAAATGATGCGCGGGTATCTGAAAGACAATGATATCCGGATCAAAGATGGTACCGATGTCAATGCTGTCATGCGTGGCATGAAGTGTTTCGTCGAGTGCCTTTTTGAGTTATTGACACAAACTTTTCAGCGCGGCGGGGACGCGGGGGCAGGATTGTAAAATCCTGTTCCCCGTTTTCGGCGGCGAAATGGCAACGGCAAAAATCCAACTTGTCAATGGTTCAAGGGTGGAGATTTTTCGCGTACTTTGCGGAAACCTCTTTTGCTTCGTGAGCGGAAATGACTTCAGCCTGTTCATTCATGGAAATCTG
>CAJUDZ010000016.1 GCA_910584965.1 uncultured Lachnospiraceae bacterium
GTTCAAAAGCCGGTCATCCTCCACCACTAAGAGCCGCATACGTTCACATCCTTCCAGTTCTATTCTTCTATCATGGATAGTATCATTGAAATGTTACGAAAATCTCACAAGAAAAAATTATATCATATTTTACTTTATTTGTGTCAGCACTCCCATATCCATCTCATACACCCTATCACAGAGCAGCCTGATGTCCTCCCAGTTATGACTGATGATGAGGATTAGCTTTCCCTCCTCTTTCAGCCCAAGCAGAAGTTTTCGTATCTCTTCCACGCCGTGATTATCCAGTCCATTCATGGGCTCGTCAAGGATAATCAGACTGGGATTTTCCATGATAGCCTGTGCAATACCCAGCCGCTGGCGCATCCCCAGGGAATATTTCCCAACCCATTTCTTATCGTCAGGGTCAAGACCAACCATGGTGATGCACTCCCTGATCCGCTCCTTTCCAGCCACATTTCGGATGGAGGCAAGATATTTTAAATTCCGATATCCGGATTCTCTGGGCAAAAATCCTGGTGTCTCGATGATGAAGCCAATATCCTCGACAAATTCCACATCTCGCCCGACCTGTTTTTCTCCGACCCATATCTCACCTTCCGTGACAGACATAAACCCGCAGAGGCACTTGATCAGCACCGTCTTCCCAGAACCGTTCCTTCCCACAATCCCATAAATCCCCCGCTCTGGTATCTCCAGATTAATGTCCTTCAATACCGTCTGCTCCTCTATTGTCTTAGAGACATTTTTAAAGATAATCCTTCTGCCATTCATTTTTGCTGTCCCCATTTCTTTATTTTTTTAGTTCCCGACCCCAGGCAAATCACAATAAAAAGCGTGATTGTCACTGCAAAGAACACCACCGCATATTCCAAAGATACGCCATAAGACAGGTTGTTCCCTGACATCACCTTCAATTGTGCCAACGTCACCGGCGAGAAAAGGTACGCCTTTGGTGTCCATGAATTGTAGATCATTACATCCAGAAATACAAAAAAAGATGCCACCAATATCCCTGTCATCTTTTTTGTGATGTAATTGAACAAATAGACCACCAGCCCCATCCATGCAACGCACGCCCACTCAAGCAGGAAGCTGATTGCAGTCGCCTCCACAGGCGAAAATACACCGACAATATAAGCAAACACCGTAAACGGTACACCATACTGATTCCCCGCGTTTGTCCTTGCCAGCGTCCCCCAGATGATTCCCCAGTCGCCGCTAAACCTGGTTTGTGAAAGCAGGCTGATAACACTAAACACCCATATAACCCCCACAAACAAAAATGAAGATGCCAGAATATACAGTACATTACCCAACTGCCATGAAAATCTCCCGGAACGTTGAATAATATAGTAATGAGCCTTCCCTTCAAAGGGCGCTGTGCTAAACAGAAAAACCGCACTCACCAGAAAAACCATCTGGCAGATATAATCATTTATCAGATGTGGAAAAGCCCACGGACTCACTTTCTCTGAGGCCGCCTGCGCCAGATCAGCCACCGGCTCCAGATAGGAATAGATAAACACAGCAAGAATCATGAACAGAATCAGCACCCTGACTTGCACTAATTCCTGCTTTAGCTGAAAGCAAAATACCCGAACTCCCTTACTCATTCTTCACCCTCCCTTTCAGCTTCCGGTAAAACAGGACGCCAAATCCCACAGTCAGTCCCAACACCACCAACGCAGAACACAAAATGGTGAGCCGATCCGTACCGACGGAGCTTCTGCCCTGCAGCCATAAATCCAACCGGAGTCCAACAGGAATCTTCAAAACAAAATAAGCCCGACCTGTCAAAAAGGACAGAATCAAAGGAGAGGCCGCCGTCACATAGATATTAGGGAAATATGACGATACCAGCAAAGCTGCCGTTGCCCATAACCCTCCGGTCAAGAACAAAAGGAAGATAACCGCTGTAAAATAACCGGCAACATTACCCTGCAACAAAAATTCATAAAAAGGAAAAGCTTCTGTCTCCGGCAATCTGGCTCGATGAAACAACTGAATAAAAGAATTTGCCAAAAGGATAAAGGCAATCCCACCTGCCGATACCGGAAGAGCTCCTGAGAGGAACGTTGTAAGCACCTTGGACATGCAGTATTTCTTCTTCCCTGTTTTCATAAGCAGCATCCTCAGCATATTCGTATTGTATTCCTCACAAAAACTTACTGCATAGGGAAGCGCCGCCAGCATTGGAACCACATAGATACCATAAAAGCCGCCAAATATAAAAGAATTACACCAATAATAGTATACATCCACAGTCTCAGGGGAGGTCCACATAAATGGTATTTGGTTCCAGGTGTCCAGGCAGATACACAGCACAACACCAACCGGCACAAGAAAAAATCTCACTGTCAGACTTCTCTTAAATTCGGCACCAAGCAGGCGGGGCAATACCCTGTTATTCTCCATAGGCCAGATTCCCTCCCGTTATCGCATTGATTCGCTCGGCGCTGCTGTTTCCCGAAGGCGAATCTATCTGCACACACCAATAAGGCGCCAGCTTATACTGTTCCGTCTCTTTCCAGTCCGGTACAACAACATACTCCAGCCATATCCGGGAGATTGTAACCTGCGAGTCCAATATGGTATTCTCATAAATTTCCTTTACCGCTTCCAGCGCTGCCTCCGCTGAAATAATTGTCTGCGCCTCTGCTTCCGGGCTGGCATCAAAAAATCCACCCCTAACGGCTATATAGCGAATCCCATCCTGATCAAGCAACATCGTAATCCGGCTTTCAGCCGTCCAATAGGTTTCCACCGCCATGGATATGCCCGGCTCATTGATGCCGCTGTAGATTGGCAGACCTTCCTTCGTCAGTTCATACTCCATATAGTACATCTCATCTGCGTCCGACCAGTCATCGACCGTGGCTGTTTTTCCTCTCTGTGCATCTTCCTGGTAGTTCTGCGTCTGTCTGTACTTCTCATCCAACTCCGTTAGTTCTTTTTGATTTAGGGCATAAGCAGCAAGAACCTCCGAATCCTGTCCTGTCAGTTCTTTCACCTTTTCCTTTCCCATCTGAACGGCTTCCTCTGCGTTCAGAAAGGACAAATCCTGTATTTCTTCCTTCCGGAAAGAACAACTGCCGGCATTATAATATGCGGATTCCACCAGAGATACAATGTAATCGTCCCTTTCCTCGTCCCTGGCATATGTAAAATTACCCAGGGGATCCGTACTAAAGTATCCGCCCTCTTTCGTTTCTGCGGAATAAGCTCCCGTCCATTCCGGGTGATCCGTTACGACTGCTTCCGACATTCCGGAAAAAACATCCAACTCTTCTCTCGGAAACGCTTTCTCTGTCAACGCATACACGCTGTATCCCTGCTCTTTCGGCAAAACCACCTCCGCGTCAATAACCAGCTGATCGGACAACTTCTCGCTGATATGGTTTGTTCCGGATTCCGCCCCTCCTGCACTCCAGGCATTCTCCTGCGCCTCCTCTGTGCAGCTTCCGGCCGGTGTGCTCTCAGAGGGTTCTGCTGCCGTACCGGAACAGCCAGTCATCAGAATACCGGCGGACATAAGCACAGACAATGCAAACATCTTTTTTGAAATGTTCTTTTTCATAGCAATAACCATACTCCTTTTTCCTTAAAATTCTGTTGAAGTCAATGACAACTCTCATTATCCATGTCTCTGTCATAACTTCAACCCTTTCTGCACCAAACGACATGTTTTGTCTCTATTTGGTCATTCTTCCAATATTCACCCTAACCTTCCTGATTCTTTTTCCAAACCCCAAAATCCTCTAAAAAATGCCTTTTCATGCAATTTTTTTGTATTCTCTTATCCTTTATAGTATAATGTAAAAGAATTTATATATAGCAAATGTAATGAAAAGAGGTGCGAAAATGCGAATACTCATTTGTGACGATGATTCGCTTGTAGTTGAACAGCTTCAAAAATATATCAGGAACTTTTTTAAAAACATCAGTTTAAAATGTCCCGAAATCACCTGCTTTTCTGACGGTGAATCGCTGCTTGCAGACACCGGGGAAAAAGATATCCTTTTCCTTGATATTGAGATGCCGGGAATCAACGGCATCTATGTCGGCAATGAATTAAAAAGGGCAAATGACAACATTATTATTTTTGTTGTTACCTCTTACTCCCAATATCTGGATGATGCCATGCGCTTCCATGTATTCCGTTACCTGTCAAAACCCTTGGATATCCACCGGTTTTTTCGTAACATGAAAGACGCCATTGATTTATATACCACCATGGCCATCAATCTTCCAATCGAAACAAAACAGGGTGTGCATACCCTTCCGGCATCTTCAGTCATAGCGGTAGAAGCACAGGGCAGAAAAGTAACGGTGCATACAACCCTGTGTGATTTTGAATCTGTCCACAATATGCAGTATTGGCTGGAGCTTCTCCCCAAAAACCTTTTTTTCCAGACACACCGCAGTTTCATTATCAATTTTGAACATGTCACGAATTTTGACCGCAATCTTATTTATATGACTGCCGGGCTGTCTGCTTACCTGACCAAAAGAAAATACAGCTTATTTAAAGAAGCCTATCTCCTTTATTTGGAAAGCATGAGGTAAATCAAATGAAAAATATCATCTGCTATTTTTTCAGTTTTCTTGTGGAGGCAATGATACTTTGGCAGTACTCTTCCCACCTGTTTTCTGCCAGGCGCAAGCCCCGGGAAAAGATGCTTATGTTATGCGGTTTCTATTTTATCCTGTTTGGCGTGTCACTGTTTGAATCTGTATGGTTCAATACCACTTTATATTTCTTACTGAATTTTATTTTCCTGATTATACAGTGCTGTCCAAACTGGTACACAGCAGTATTTCATGCCTCCATACTGACAGCTGTTATGACAACGAGCGAACTGATTGTTTACGGGATTACCAAGCGGTTCGCCCCTCATTTTCTCAACAATAGCAGGGACTTTTATCATCTTTTATTGTTTTCGGTTTTTAGCAAGCTCATATTTTTTGCTGTAACTTTTATATTGATGCACCTGATGAAAAAACAAAAAAAGAATGCGGAGCAGTATGACCGTTCTGTTTTCCTTTTTGTTTTTATCCCTGTAACCTCTATTTTTATTATGTTTACGCTTATAAGTATCGGCGAATCGGTTTCCCTCCCGCAATCACTTGACTGGATGGTTGCCATGGGAGCCGTTTTTCTGTTGATATCCAATCTCCTTGTATTTGGAATCTATCAATACAATCAAACAAAGAATATAGAATTTACGGATATGCAGTTACTGCTTCAAAAGGAAGCAAATGCGGCAGAATACTATGGAATGCTGCTCTCACAAAGCGAGAATCAGAATATTCTGATCCATGATATCAAAAAACATTTGCAGTCCATTGACATGTTGAATGACAAAAAGGAATCTGATAAAATCAGCGCCTATATTAAACAGCTCATGCTGTCCTCAGACCTGAAGGAAACCGCCCATTTGTGTGACAACGAAATGCTGAGCGCTATCCTGTGCCGTTATAAACGTCAGTGTGACCGCCAAAAAATTTCTTTCCATACTGATATCAGATGCGGGACAGTGGATTTTATTACAGATTCTGACCTTACCTCCCTGTTCTGCAACCTGTTAGACAATGCCCTTGAAGCAGCATCCGGTATTCCGGAATCCTTTATCGAAATCAGCACAAGCCAAAGAGCCAAAACGCCATTCGTTGTGATAACTATTATAAACTCCAGCAGGAAAAATCCTTTTTCTGATTCATCGAAGATGCTTTCTACTAATAAAGCAGATAAACGCAGGCATGGTTTTGGTCTGAAAAGCATCCGAAGAACTGTCCGCAAATATCATGGTGATATTCAAATGTATTATAATGATGACACTCTGACTTTCCATTCAATTATCACTCTAAAACAATAAAATTTCTGTTATCAGAATGGCGATAAATATTCCACCATACCGCTGATTGTTTTTTCTTTGTCGTACATAAGCATAATTACACGCATTGAAACCAACAAGCAGCACGTTACGGATATTGAGCTGCGAGCTTTGTCGGATGTGCCAGGCATCAGTTATGCGTTTTTGATGGCGAAGAGGACAAATAGGAAAACAGGATGCCCTGTTTCCTCTAAGCGGAGGGAATATCACTTCCCTTTATGCACTTCTTGATGCAATTCTAGTTTCTCCGCCCATTTCAACCCCTCGTTCTCTTTCAGAAGCCCCATGTGGTACAGCGCCTGCACACAGTCCACGTATCCCTGAATATAGGCACGCTTCTCTTGGGCGGATGCAAAATCCTCCAGCCGCTCTTTCATCTTCTCTGCCTTTTCCTGCCCCTCTGCAGGCAGTGTTTCCAGGAATGCCTCCCATTCCTGCTCCGTTTCCTTCCATGCCTCCAGAGCCGCCTCATATTCCGGAGTGCGCACATAGCTCTCCCGTTTCACGTTCTCCCCGTTCAGTGTGCCTAAGAACTGGGCTATCTTTAACCATACATCATTTAACATAGTATTCTCCCTTTCTTCTTATATTTTCTACATTCTCTTATATTTTTACCTTTACCGTCCATTATATATGTCATAGAAGAATTTTATCAACCATAATCGCTTAATTATTTATATCATAGCAGATAAAATTAGTCCATAGCAAGGAGGGTGGGGAATGGACAATTTACTGAAACAGATTGGCAACCGCATACTAAACCGCAGAAAACAGCTCCGTCTGACGCAGGAAGAGCTGGCGGAGAAAGCAGGCATCACGCCCCAGACCGTCTCCTCCGCAGAGCTTGGCAAAAAAGCCCTGCGCCCGGAAAATATCATCCGGGTCTGCTCCGCCCTTGACATCAGCACCGACTACCTGCTCCTGGGTGAAATAAACGGAGGCGACTATTCTGTCCTGCTCTCTAAAATCTCAGACCTTCCTCCCGCACAATACCGCCACCTGGAGGATATTATCAACAGTTTTATCCTGGCTCTTGGTGAGCGGGAGGCACAGAGCGGAAAATAATCCCCCCTGTGCTTTTTAACTGCTCCGGAACGCCGACATGGTATCCGCGATCAGCGCCAGTGTCGCCTGGTCTATTTCTTTCTGCTGTTCCCCTTCTCTTTTCTGCTCCTGCTTTACAGTTCCCCGCTCCGCCGCAGGTTCTTTCCTTACATCCGGTCTGTGGCCGGCCTGTTTTCCCGTTCCCTTCCGCTCCAGGATCTCCGCAACGATTTCTTCTATGGCCGCCCTGTCCACCGCCGGGGGAATCCTGATATCCGGCGTTTCCGGGCAGTGGATGTAATGGAGGACCGCATTCACAAGAAACTGCGCCTTGCTGTGCGCCCCCTGTTTCTCCAGCAGGCGGATCACCGCATCATGGGACGGGTCATTTTCATTGAACTTGATGCTGAACCGCTCCCGGTTTTTCTTTTCCCCCATAGGCTCACCTGCCTGTTTCCATCTTGTAAAGGAACTCATATCCCTTTGCGTTGGCATGGATTTCTTCCACAAACAGGGCATTTCTCACCTTCCCGGAGGCTTCGATCTGCCGGCGCAGCAGGATTGCCCCGCCGCCCACAAATACCACCATGCCGGACATCAGATCCAGCATGCGCTCCCGCAGGCTGTTTGCCAGGTCGTTGACAAAATCCTGCGCCAGCTTCTCCACAAGGGAGACCACTTCCGGGGCATACGTGTCCCCACCGTCTTTTAAAATGCCGTCAATGTCCGTTTCTTCCAGCAGGATATCAAATTCCGAATTTACCTTTGTCCGTATCCGGTTATACAGAAGGATCACCCCGTTCTCCAGGGAGTCGCATACCGACAGGTCCGCCCGGCCGGAGCGCATCATCAGATAGTCCGCCGTAAAGCCTCCGATATCCACGACCAGCACCCTGGGCTTATCCAGCAGCCGGTCCATCATGGTCACGGCCGCCGCAAAAGCCTGCGGGTAGCACCGCACATCCTCAATATAAACCGTGTAGGGATTCTCCCGGTACTGGAAGTTTACAATGCCCCTGCCTGAAAAATACCGGATGAAGGACTGGTTCTGCGCCCCATAGTGGGCAGGCGGAAGCCCTACCGCCAGGGATACATGCACCACTTCTTCCCCGTACCGCTCTTTTCTATGGAGTTCCTCTGCGACTGCGAACAGGGTAAGGATAAAAAAGCGGTCATCCTCCGTCTTATCCCTCTTATAAGGGATCCTCTGGTTTGACAGCGTGTAAAACTTATCCCGGTATTCCAGGACCTCGCTGCCAAAGGGCCTGACAATGCTCTCCGTCAGCCCGGACACAAAAGGCGGGCAGTGGATTGTTTTCATTTGTTTGTTCCCATGGTCGATTGCAATTAACATAAGTTTCCCATCTCCTTTTTTATTTTATACTTATCCTTTACGCATGGATTACGCATTTTTCAACAAAATAGAAAAAAATACAGGACAGACAACATATCCTGCCGCCTGCCCTGCATTCTGTCCTGTAAAACCTGTCCTGCCTATTCTGGTCAGGTATGTATCCCATAATACGCCTTCTCCATATTTTCCCACCCATGAAGAATGATTCCTCCGCAGATTCCGGTTCCGTATGGCGTCTGTTCCCGGAAGAAAAAGCTGTATGGCTCGAAATCATCGTATATTGTAATCTGCCTGCTCCCTTTCCATGCAAAATGTCTCCAGAGAGCCTTCCCCAGCTTTTTCCGAAGAAGTTTTTCCCCTGTGACCGCCTTCAGATTCCGTCTGCTCTGGAATTCAATCCTCGGTCTGGGCTTTTCATCCAAAGACAAAATCCTTTTCTGCTCTCCGTTATTTTTCCTGCTTTCCCGGACATACTCCTGAAACTTCTCATAGGAAAGCAGCACCGTTTCCTCTCTTCCGGAAACCTTTCCTCCGCCTGCGTCACTCAGCCAGGTAAAGTTTATGACCAGAATATCCGTCCCGTCCATTGTTTTCCGCAGTGACAGTTTTGCAAAAGAATGGATATCTGATATAACCTTATACCCCTTTTCCTCCATCTCCGCTAATTCTTTATCTGTAATCGTAAATCCCTGTGGGGAACGGTATTCCTCTGATAATGTCCTCAGATAAATATAATCCTCAGATGCCGACAATTTTATCATGGTTCTCTTGCTCATTTGATTTCCTCCTTTAAAGACAGGAGAGAACTGTACAAGCTCTCTCCCATACATAAAATCCTATTGTTTTAGATCCTTGCCCTATTCGCCGGCCATACGGAAAAACTGTTCCGGTGTCAGGACTTTTACTCCCAGTTCCCTGGCCTTTGCCAGCTTGCTGCCGGCTTTTTCTCCACAGACCAGATAATCTGTTTTACTGCTCACCGAACTTCCTGCACGGGCACCCAGAGATTCAATTTTTGCATTGATACCACTTCGGGTATAAGGCTCCACCTTTCCGGTCACTACAATCGTCATTCCTACAAAAGGATTCTCCGATACGGAAACCATGCCGTCCCCTGGTGAGTTGATCTCGATATTTAACATTTGCTGTAATACCTCCCATACGTAAAGATTCTCTTCATCATAAAACCATTCATGGATATTGTTGTGCAGAGTATCTCCGAAATCCGGAAGCTGTGTAAAATCATACTGATGATGTACTGCATCCTCGAATTCCTCCAGGCTCCCATGAAACTGTCTGCAAAGCGTACGGCTGGCTGTGTTCCCCACCATGGGAATATCCATAGCAATCAGATAACGCTCAAAAGTCGTGTTCCTGCTGCCCTGGATTGCATCCCAGAGCCGCTGCCAGGATTTCTCTCCAAAGCCTTCCATCTGAATAATCTCATTCCTGTGCCTGTCCAGTTCATAAATATCCATATAGGTATGAATCCAGCCTCTGCCTATAAATTTTTCCAGTGTCGCTTCAGACAACCCTTCAATATTCATAGCCTTCTGGCCCGCAAAATGGACGAACTGACGCAGCCGTCTGGTTTCACAATTTTGATTGTCACAAAACAGTGTCTTTGTGATCTTTTCTTTTCCATCCTCTATGGAACGACTTTCATGGACACGGGTTGGTTCCCCGCAGCAGGGGCATTTATCAGGTATTACCTCTGCCAGAGAAAAATCACCACGGTCCAGATTTTCTTCCACATGGGGGATGATCATATTCCGCTTGCTGACCAGTATCCGGCAGCCAGGTTTTAGTTCCATGCCCTCAATAAAAGACATGTTATGCAGGCTGGCCCTGGATACCTCACAGCCGTCAATCTGTACTGGCTGGAAAACTGCCACCGGAGAGATCTCCCCGGAACGGGAAGGGTTCCATTCAACTGCGAGCAGTTTTGTCTCATGAAGTTCATCCTCAAACTTAAAGGCCAAACCGTCTTTGTAGTGGTGGCCTGTCCTTCCACAGGACAGGGAAAACGCAATATCATTATAAGATGCCACGATTCCGTCAATAGGGATGTCATTATCACTGGCAAACTGCCGCAGTTTCCCGATTCCATCCTCCATCTCCTGACAAGTAAGGCTCCGCCTGCTTATGACAAATTTGCAGACCTGAAATCCCAGTTCCGGAAGTTTTCGCAGTTTTTCTGACTTTAGCCCCAGTTCGGGAAATCCTTCCACCACAGTAAAAGGCATATACATTACTTTCCGCTCCCGGCAGACCGCACCGTCTAAAAGGCGCACAGAACCAGCGGCCAGATTCCTTCCGTTCTTATAGCGTTCTCCACTGCTGTCTGTCAGGGTTTCTCTCAGACGATGAAAATCACCGGGGCGGATGAAAGCCTCCCCGCTCACTACCAGTCTCTCCCGATAAGGAATATTCTGGGGTATCCCGGAAATACCACGGACATTGTGGGTGACCACCTCACCGGTATCTCCGTCGCCACGGGTAGCCGCCTGGGCCAGTTTTCCATCCTCATAAGTCAGCTTGACGGTCAGCCCGTCCAGCTTCAGCATCAGAAGAATCTGATGCTCACCCACAAAGGAAACCAGTTCTTCTACGCTCTTGGTCTTTTCCAGTGATAACAGGGGAATGGGATGGTTCGTCTTTTCCAGCTCGCTGACTGCTTCAAATCCCACTGTCCGGGTGGGGGAATCCGTCATCCAGATTCCCGTCTCCATCTCCAGCAGTGCCAGCTCGTCATACATCCTGTCATAGACAGCATCCGAAACAGACGGGGCATTGCCGTTATAATACTCGTCTCTGTACCGGTTCAGCTGTGCGGTCAGTGCCTGCACTTTTTCCCATGCATTCTGTGCCATTTAAGCCACCTCCTGTTCCATGATGCAGAAGGACATAATCAAAAATTCTTTTGTGTGCTCTTTATCGCTGCAGTATACACTGCAGATATCATTTTCAAATTCCCAGAAAGATGCCTTCTTCCACCAGAGCACATAACCCTTTCCGTCATTGGAAAGCGTTACGGCACTGTCCGGCTCATCCGGTACAATGCTGTAAAATCCCTGGGTATTCACAACTGTGACCTTACGTTTCTGTCCGGTAAACTCCGGGCGGCAGTGTGTAATAATCTCAAAACAGATGCCCTTTTTTAAGGTCTTTTTTAACTGATTCAGATTTTTTACCATGTCTTATGTTCTCCCTTCTTTCACATGATTGTTTAAAAAACGGATGCCCCAAAAGGACACCCGTTCTTTTTTATGCAGCCGCAGCAAGCGCCGGGGCATGCAGAATCTTTTTTTCCCATACATTCAGAAATCTCTGAACAGCGGGAGACGGCGGCTCGTTTTTATAACAGCGTGCCTGAACCAGTCTTCCATTTTTAATCTCCACCGTACAGAGAGATTTTTCCTGTGCTTCTGCTTTACGGACAAACAGGATGGTGCTCTCCCTTTTTACGACCTGCTTTACATAGCCTCCGACACAGTGATGAAGGTTCTGCCCTTCCTCCAGGATCTCCTTTGCTGTATGGGGAAGGAGCACAGCATACCCATATTTCACAAAATGATATTGCTGGTTCATCTCTTCAAACTGCTTCTGGATCTGCCTGTCATAAACCAGAGCCTGCTCTTTGTCAGAAATATCGTTTACTTTATCATGGGCTTTCTTTAAATCAGCCGGAAACAGAACAAAACTGTTCTTTAAATCCAGTTCCAGCCCTTCGCTCATACACAGGTAATCCCGATAATCGGTCAGTACATCCTCCATCCGGTAATATCCGCCGGTCTGATACAGGCTTTTTTTACAGAATTTTGCGTACTGTTCATTTACATACTTCATCAGCTTATGCGGCGTCATGTGCTTTAGTGGCACAAGCAGATTTTCAGCCCTGCTGATGCCGAATTTTCCGCACCACATCAACAGTTCCTCATTTAATTCCATTCCCGCATGAACCAGATCCCTCATCAGCTTTATCTGTTCAAGTCCCGGATTGATACTCTGAAGCAAAGGAAGATAATTTTTATCAAAACCCAGTACTTCTTTCAGATTTTTTCCATTTGGATTAAATCCAGAATCCGAATTATAATAATAGTGGTTGCCAAATGCGATGTTTCCAGCCAAATGGTACAGCCTCAGCTTTACCAGATACTCCAGCATGGGATAGCGTTTATACGCTGCCAGATAGCGGAGGGCATAAAGCGGTTCCTGATCCGCCAGATAGAATTCCTTCAGCTGGGAATATTGCCACGGCGAATCTGCAAACACCTTTTCCAGATTTTTGTAATATAAAAATCCTGTCTGGTCAGCTTCAAAATTGTACCGCCAATAACTGAATACCGGCCGGTCTCCTGCTCTCCAGGGCGTAAGGCTGCTACGGTCTCCATACCCATAATAAAAAGGGTCTTCAGAAATGTTCCCGCTGTCATCCCAATAAAGAAAGGTCCTGGCATTTTCATAGATGCTCTTATAGGGATTCTTTTCATCACCATACTGATAATAGATTTTAATAAATCTGACGATGACCTCATTTGAGGAGATACGTTGGAATATCTGCAATGTTTCCCGGTCGATGATCATTCCGCGTTTCCCACGGCTCTTAAAAGTTACTGCCTCTTTGCACAAAGGACATATTCCTCGTTCATTATGCTTTACACCTGTTACCAGCACCTCACTGCTGCAGGCAGTACAGAACCCTTCCATTCCCTTTTTCTTTCTGCTGTAAGTATAGAATACATAATGGGGAATTATCTCACGTTCTATTGTACGGTTGATATTCCTTGGAAGGGCTGGAACCAGCTTCATTTTTGCAAGAATTTCTTTTTCTTTCTTCTGCCGTCGTTCCCTTCTTCTTTTCTCCATAATGCCATCCTGCAGGCGGTACAGGCTTATAAAGCCATTGTTTGCCGTTTGTTTACAAAACCGGGTTACACGCTCCTCATCACCAGCCATATAGAAAGCACAATGCCTGCCAAAATCATAATCCCTTTTCAGATTGCAGAAAGCAGCTTTGTTCCAGCTGGTGCTCCCGTCCTCCTTACGGAATAAAGTAATATACTCTGTCCGGCCCTGGAACATGGTCCAGACAGGAATAAAAATCCCGTCTGCCGCCTGTTCCCTCAAATAGACATACAATACCAGAATCCTCTGTCCTCCGATATTTTTTACCGCTGTTCTTACAATGTATTTCACCTTTTCCGCATGGAGCAGTCCATGATTCCTGTTCATTTTCAGTCCCGGATCTGCGAATTTCCGGCATTTTCTTTTATCTATCCTCATATGCCGTTCCCCCTATCCTGCAAGCCCCGCCAGCGTCATCTGCTCAAACGATCCGCTGTCCGCCGTTTTTTCCTGGGGCTTTTTTTCAGACTTCTTTCCGCTTTTTTCTTTTCCGATGCCTTTCTTCACTGAAGCCTCTGTGCGTTTTGACTTTCCGCTGGATTTTCCACTGTATGGTTTGGGTACA
This sequence comes from uncultured Lachnospiraceae bacterium, assembly GCA_910584965.1. GTDB lineage: Bacteria > Bacillota > Clostridia > Lachnospirales > Lachnospiraceae > UBA3282. The sequence goes on from CAJUDZ010000016.1 coordinate 13,769, forward strand.
AACTTTTCTTCCTCCTGTTGATCCTCCTTTGCATCCGGATCACGGAAATATTCTTCCGCCCACTGGTAACACAGGCCATCCGGCACGTCGCTCCCATAGACACCGTTTTCCGGCTTTATGTCATTATCCTTCATTTCCTGCTCCACAAATTCCCTGGCCTTCCGGTTGATATAATGGAAACAATGGATCATGGTTTTGCGGGGATGCATGGTCAGTCTGGCAAAATCAGGATCTTCCAGGCACAACGTCTGGATATATTCTGACACGCATTCCTTCATGTTTCGGCGAGTAAGGCGCTCCGTATCCGTTCCCACGCGCTTCATGGCCTCTGCAGCCACTTCCTCATCGCTCAGGGAAGACATCCGGGCAAGTTGCGCCTGTTCGGCCTCCTTCTTTGCTTTCTGCCTGGCCTCCCATTCAGCTTTGCGTCTGGCCTCTGCCGCCTCATGCTCCGCACGCTTTTTATCTTCCGACTCTTTTTCCACAGCGGAATCCGCAGCGTCAGTTTCGTTCGCTTCCGACTCCTCACCTTCCCCTGCATCTTCTTCGGGGCAGGCGTTTTCCTCTGCCTCGTCTGCATCTTCTTCCTGATGGACATTTTCCTCTGCCGCTTCCACCAGTTTCCCGGTTTCTGCGGTTTCTCCCTGAACAGGCAGAGAACCGGCCTGTTCCGCTCCGTTCTCAAAAGGAATTTCCGGAATCGAACCTGTTACCGGCAGGAATCCGTCCAGTGCGCCTTCTTCTGTTCTTTCCGCAGTATCTCCGAATAACCCGTCTTCCTCAAAGGGATTGTCTCCTATATTCATTTCCATGCCCATAGTTGTAAAAGTATCCATAAAAATCTCCTTTCGTCAAAAATAGCATGGAGCGGGGACAAACCATAATTCTGTTCCCACTCCACGCCATGCTTATTGCCCTGCCTCCTGCCCTTTCATTGGCTTTGCAAGAAAGGGAGAAAAGCGGACAGGTTCAAATATCCTGCCATCTATATAGAAATAGCGGCGGCCGGTTTCATCGTCTAATTCCACCACATCCGAGGATGCCAGGGAGCGTCCCATGTAGCCTTCCGGCACATGGTTTCCATAATGTTCCAGTATCAATTCCAGAATCTCTTTCTCTCCGAAGTGTTCCGGACAGAAAAGCGCCGATTCGCATACCAGCTGGTAATCGGAAGCGGGAGGCTGGCCGTATCCGGCTTTATGCAGCTCCCGGATTCCTTTAAAGGCAAAAGGGATCGTCTCCCGCCCCTCCCCAAAGACAAGCTGGTAAATACGGAACCTGCACTTCTTTCCGGAAGAATCCGCAGACTTTTCTACAGTCCCTTTTCCCTCCGGACAGAAAACCGCATGCTCCTCCTGTAAATTCTTCTTTTCACCTTCTTTCTGTTGTTTTTCCTTTCTAAGCGCCAGCTGCCAGTCATCAATCCCTTTGTAATTGGGATTCCAGGTCAGCCGCCGGCACTCCATTCCATATTGTCTTGCAAACAGATAAATTTTGGAACTTCCTTTTGCAATCATTTCATTGCTGTATTTGTCCATGTCATGGGCTTCAATGATCAGCTCGGTTCCATTCTGTGCCAGGAGGGCAAATAAGGGGCCAAGCTGCTGCACATTGTTTGCTCCGGCAACCGCAACAAAGGAGCGGTTCAGCAGGCAGTGGGCAATATCCGCTTTCAGAATCCCTTCTGTGACATAAATGGTCCGTGCAAAAGGGTTTCCGATAAAATGTACCGGACTGCCGGAAGTGGTTCCCATGTTCTTTCCAGAGGAAGAGAACCAGATATACTTCGTTCCGGCTTTTTCCGGCGGGTCATTCTTGTCCTTAAAAGGTTTATCTAAAAGAATCTGCATTCCCCGGATCAGCCCGTCAACACCGACAGCCGGTATCAGGATTCCTGCCGTGCGGCTGCTGAATCTCAGTGTCCAGTATCCGCCTTCATGGAGATAGAATCCCGGAACGCCTTCCACTTTGCAGCCCTGTTTTATCAGCCTTTCCGTCAGAGAACGGCATAAGAAACAGGGCGGGGTACTCTTAAATCCCAGGCTGTCTATCTGCCCGTCACTAAGCCCCCGCTTCTCCGAGCGCAGATGCGCCCGGTGTGCAGGGTTCAGGGACAGCATTTCAAGCAGCAGGGAGTAAGTCTGGTGTATCTCCTGCAGACTGGCACGTTCCGACTGAGTGATTCCCACAGCTGTCTGTCCGCCTGTAAGGGATTCCTTTACCGGCCCCCCTGTATAAGCGTCCGTATTCTCTGAACCGCCATATCCCCAGGAAGTATCCCCTGCCTGGAGGGCATCACAGATTTCCCGGTAGGCTTCGGAATTGGTAGTATTGTTGACCCTTACATACAGGTTCAGCATCCCGCCGTGTTCACCGCAGTAGTTGCACCGCCACACATTCTTTACAAAATTGACATTCATCTTTCCTCTCCGGTCACCGCAGAGCGGACAGTCTGTGTAAACGCTGTCCGTCTGCCTGCGCCGGATATGCAGATGCAGAAGTTCCACCACATCCATGATCCCGAACGGGAAATCCTCTGAAAACGAGGCCATTGTCTGTGCCCTCCTTCCCTGTAGTGTCTTTCACTGTCCCTTCTGTGGTTATCCATGTACCGCCGTTACCCGGCTTTCTTTACCGCCAGGGAATCCAGCATGATCTGTGCCGCCGCCCGGAGGATATTGTTATCCCCTTTGTAGCCGCCGTACAGATAGAATTTCAGACTGGGAGGACGCCGCTCCGCTACTTCCGCAATAGTCTGGCCCTTGCAGACGCCCGTATCCACGACCACCTGCCCGGCCTCTTCAAAGGTCATCAGCCTGACGATCTCCTCCACAGGCATATCAGGGGTATATCTGGCCGTTGTTTTCTCCTGTACCGTCTCTCCGATAACCGGAAGCTCCATAGTTCCTGATGCAGGTTTCCCATCAGTCGGAAGTTCCGGAACCGCTGGGGCAGCATTTCCGCCAGCCGGAAGATTCTGTCCTTCTGATACAGTTCCTTTGGTCTGAACAGTTTCAGCGGAAGATACAGTCGTTCCGAAGGGGAGAGTTGATCCGCCTAACAGCGACATCATCCCCTGCACTGCTTTCTGTGTGTCTTCCTCTGTGCTTTTTCTTTCTGAAACAGGGAGACTGTTTTCCATGGCTTCCGTATTTTCCGTTTTGGGTGTCTCTGTGCCTGCCTGTATGGGAAGTGATTTTGCTTCCGGTGCATTTACAGGCAATTCCGCTCCTTTCGCGGCCAATACATTTTTCCGGACATCCGCCTGGGGATTCACCGGCAGACTGCTTTCTGATGATTTCTTTTCCTCTGTTTTGGTATTTACAGTTATCTGACCGCCTGAAACAGGCAGTCTGGATTCCTGCGCCGGCTTTTGCAGTTCTTTTTCACCCGTGGCTGTCGGGAATGGTCTGACCACACCTCCGGCAGGCGTCCCTGCTGACTGTTCTGCCTCACCAGATGCCTTCTGCATGCCGGCCGGAGCTGCCAGAGGATGTCCCTGGGCGGTTCCATTTAAGGGAATCCTGCTTCCATAACGGCTTCCTTCCGCCCCCATGTTGACGTCGGCAAACTGGATGCCAAAGCCTGCATCTGACAGTGCCTCGTCCATAGCCGCCTGCTGTGCTGCCTGAATATAATGCCCTCCCGGCGCTTCTTCCTTTGTACAGCTGGATGTGAAGCTGCCTATGGGGTTTTCGTCTGTACGCTCCAGGAAAACCTGTGCCTCGTAAATTGCCATCTGCTCCGTGATACGGAGGGCATTGAGCCGGATGCGCCCTTTCGGGTTCGCCAGCCGGAACCATAACTTCTTATAGGGAAGGTCCAGCTGCAGAACCATCTCCCCGTTATCCGGGGAAATGACACGGCGGAGCAGCTTCAGCGGGTTAAAGCCCGGCACCTTGTTCAGCTCTGCCACTGCGGGAATACTTTCATACATTGTTGCTGTGTGTTCGTTCTTATTCATCTTGAAAACTCCTTTCATCAAATAAATAAGGGATACCCTGTGCATTTTCTGCACCATATCCCATTTTTAACCTGCTGCTTTCAGTTTTTCTTCCGGGAACTCCGGCACAATTATCCCGGCGCTTTTTGCATAAGCCCTGTAATACAGGCGGATGCGTTCTCCCAGAAGGGTGTTCCTTCTGCTGATCTCATTCTTGTGTATGGCCATAAACAGCACGCTCTTTTCTCCTGCCAGCACTACCTTTTTCCTGGCACGGGTGATTCCGGTATACAGAAGATTCCGATAGAGCATGATATAGTGTGCCTTCAGTATCGGCATCAGTACGATATCATATTCGGAACCCATGGCCTTATGGATGGTGGTCGCATATGCAAGATCCAGGTTCACCAGATCCTCCGTGCTGTATTCCAGGCTGCGGTTCTCTCTGAATTCCAGGCCGATCCGTTTCCCGTCCGGCGTGTCATCTATATACCGGATGAAACCCAGGTCTCCGTTGGATACCTTGTCCGTGTTCTTCGTCTGCATGATACGGTCTCCGACACGGAATGTCTTCGGGCCGATACGCACCTCATCCTCCGTGGACTGGAATGGATTCACGATCTCCCGGATGGCAGCGTTCAGATGGTCCGAGGACGCTGCCCCTTCTGTCCGGAAGGGGGAAAGGATCTGCACATGCTCAATCCCGTTACTCTCAATTTCCTGGCAGTACCGCTCGATGATAGCCGCTGCCGCATCTTCCTGACTGTCACAGGGCAGAAGCTGAAAATCCTTTCCGTAATACAGTTTCGTATTGCCGTCATGGATGAACCGTGCATTGTGGGCGATCAGGCTGTCCTTTGCCTGACGGAAAATTTCATCCAGCACTGTAACCGGCACAAGGCCGCACTGGATCAATTCCCTGAATACGTTTCCCGCTCCTACGCTGGGCAGCTGGTCCGGGTCTCCGACTAAGATGATCTTCGCCCCTTTTTTCAATGCGGGAAAGAATTTCCCTGCCAGCCACATATCCACCATGGAAAACTCATCCACGATCACCATGTCCGCATCCAGGCCGTCTTTTTTTCTATTGCGGCTGCCCTCATCCTCTTCGCTGACAAGGCCAAGCCCGCTGTGAAGGGTGCATGCCCCCTCAAACCCGGTGCTTTCCGCCATCCTCCGGCTCGCACGGCCCGTAGGCGCCATAAGGATGATCTTATTGTCCGGCCAGAGCCTTCGGTAAACCTCTAAAATAATCTTCAGCACGGTTGTCTTTCCTGTACCCGGAGAACCGGTGATGATGGACAGGTTGTAGAGAAAAGCCGTCCTGACTGCGGATTCCTGTTTTCCGGATGTCCGAAGCCCCAGTTCTGTCCTGACAGTTTCAATGACAGCAGAAATATCTTTCATCGGCGGCCTTTCCTCCGCCAGCAGCCTTGCAATCCGGCTGGCAGTCTCGTCCTCCTGTGCAAATACGGCAGGATGGTAGATATTGTCCCTCATGGACACCACAGAGCCGCTTAAAATCATGCCGTCTAGTTCCTTTTCCACTTCCTCCGGCCGCACACGCATTTCCGGCAGGGGAATCTTTTCGTTCAGCAGCTTAAAGGCCGCCTTGCACAAATTTTCTCTTTCCAGGAACAGATGCCCCTGCTTTCCCTTCGCTTCGTCCAGCGTACAGTGAAGCGCACCCCCTATCCGCATGGGATCACGGGGACGGTTATCCGTCTTCCTTACAATGGCATCCACCCGCCGGAACCCAAAGCCCGGTATCCGGCACAGCTCGAAGGGACTTTTTTTCAAAAGCTCCATACAGGCCGGCCCGAAATGCTGGTAGATCTTCAGCGCTGTCTTCGGCGTCAGCTTAAAGGGCGCAAGAAGCGTCATGATGTCGCGCAGCATCCGGCTCTCCGCATAAGAAGTCCGGATATCCTCCAGCTTGTTTTCCGTGATCCCCCGAACCTCCAGAAGCCGTTCCGGGTGATTCTCCAGTATATCCAGCGTATTTGTACCGAATTTCGCCACAATTTCAGCGGCGGTCTTTTCCCCGATGCCTTTGATCAGACCGGAACCCAGGTAACTCAGCACGCCCTCCTTTGTCTTCGGCACGATCTCGCGCCACTGCTCTACCTGGAGCTGCATGCCGTATTTTCCGTTTACCCATTCACCGTCCAGTTCCAGCTCCACGGCATCCGTCATGGGGATTTCATAGCCGACAGCAGTGAAACGGATCAGGTGATCCCTATACCGCCTTTTATCCCTCGCCTTTTCCGGGATGGACGTATCTGCGGTCTTCACAATGACAATGCAGAATTTATTTGACGGGTTGTGGAAGATCTTCCCGTCATAAGTTCCGATATAGCTCATTCCCTCACCTCCATAAAAACCATAAGATCAACATGCTCGCAATCACTGCAAGGACAGCGCCCGGCAGGGGAGACAGTACCAGAAACCAGCCCAGCCGTATGAGCCGGTATACATCTTTCAGCAGGAGAAATAAGAGAACTCCCCCTATGCTCCCCAGTATCAGTGTCTTTCTTTTCATTTTCCTGTTTCCTTTCTTTTTTCTATCATCCGTCCGTATGTTCCTGCCTGGTTTCAGGCAGCATCCACGGCGCTGACTTTCACATGAAATGTCCGGAACTCCGATACCGTTACAAACTGTTCATAGATTTCCGGATACTGCAGCTTCAGCCGTGCCAGGTTGTCCCTGTCAACGATCATCTTGCGGACCGGATTGTATGTCACCGTATAGCGGCTCCCGCCCATATCGCAGACAGCCTTACAGCTCGTTCCCAGCTCCGCAGCCAGGATTGCTTTCAGCCTCTGGATATCGGCCTCCAGCTTTTTGGAAAATTTATCCGACTGTTTCTTCTGCTCCTGGAGCTGCATGTAACGCATCAGCGTGGACTGCATGGTGCCTTTCAGGATAATGGTTTCCGCATCCTTGTCTGCACGGCCGCAATACTGCCTGGCGCTTGCAAGGATCACATCTCCATCCTCCAGATAGGGCGGCGGAACCTGTTTCTGCACATAGCTGTTCCAGAATTCCTGTTCCAGGAATATCATTTCTTCCTCGTATGCTGTATCCCTGCGAATCTCCCGTATGATGACCTCGTCCTCCGTGTTTCCATACAGACAGCAGAAAAATACCCGGTCCATATCCATCACGGCCATGTAATGCCTGCCCTGTGCCTCGTAATAGACCGGCACAATCTCCCGGCCGTCTTTCCACCACAGGTCTTTTGCATTATAATTGGTGGTCTTGATCTCCAGGATTGCCTCTGTGCCGTCCGGCATGGTGATAAAATAATCCACATCCGCCAGCATGAACGGAAAAAGAGGATGCTGGAACATTTTTTTGATCTGATAGATTTTAAGCCCTGTCTTACGTCCAAATATCTTTGCCACAAGGTCTTCCAGAAGATGACCCATTTCCAGAGCCACCCAGTTGGATTCATTTTCCTCCACCGTTGCGATACCAAGCTTGTCATAATAGATATCCCGTGCGGTGCGGAATGGGGAGATCCCCATGATGGCCGCCGCATCGCTGCCGCCGATCCCTTTACGTCTCCAGTCCAGCCATTCCTCACGGGTAAGGTTTTCTGTCTCCACCAGCACCAGCGGGCTGTTCCTTCCCTTCTCAAATACCATGTCAGGCATGCTTACGCCCCCCTTCTTGCTCTGTGTGTGAAGTTCACTGTCCGGATGATGGTACGGTTCTTCTGATACCGGGCATTTGCTTTCTGTGCAGCGGTATCCTGAAACGGACAGCCTGCCACCTGTTTTTTCCAGTTTTTACCGGCCTTTTTGTTTTTTGCACTCATTTTTTTTACCTGCCTTTCTAAAAATGTTATATCCTCAAAGCCTGAAACGGCGTTTGGGCGGTGAAATAGTCAACAATCCAGCTGTAGAGCTGCTGGGTTGTTGACCCTCGCGGCATTCGCCAAGCCAGTTTACTGACTTTATGCTCATGCAGGCATGGCGCCTGGCTCATTGCCCGCGGGAATAAAAAAGCGGAAATGACTGCCAAATCTCTGGCGTCCATGGATTTCCATGAACCATCGTCATTTCCGCTCTATAAGGGAATATCATCCCGTAACATAAAAAAGGCCAGTAAACCACTGCCCTGAAGGCATAGTGGTACTACTGGCACAAAATACAAACTTAACAGCGTGTGCAATGCGGAGCATCTTCCGCATACAGCCTGAACAGACCATATCTCCCATACGGGATACGCACAAAAATCAATTACAAGGACAGTTTAGCACAAGATATGGATGAAGTCAAGCCGTCAATACTATATATAGTATTTCGGTATGTAAAAAATGCAAAATCTTGTATGTTGGGATCTTTCGGATTTTCAGGAAGCCTCCATATCAAACAGCGAGAGCTGTACCGGCTGTTCTTTTTTCTCGTTCTCCTTTTCCCGGCGCATCTTTTCCAGCTCTGCGATCCGTTCCGGCCCCAGCCATTTATCCGCATGGCGCCGGTCTGCGCTGAACTCCTCCAGACTCTCATATCCCTGCTCCATCAGTTTCTTTTCCAGACGCCTGACCGCAGATTCCCTCCGCTGCTGCCGCCTTTCCCTTTTGTTTTCGGAATCCCGCTTTTCCATATCGGAGGCATGTACGATCTGTATCCCGTTACGGATATCCTCCAGATCCTGCATCAGGTCCCGGCTCTCCCGCTGTTCGGCACGGACATTCAGGATCTCAAAGGAAAAATACCTGCCGTGGTATTCAGAGAAAAACAGTTCCGTAAAATAGTGGTTCCGCATTTTCTCCTTTATCTTATCCTGGCAGAGCCTGGCGCATATTTTGGCGATATCCATGCTCACCGGATGGTCAAACAGCTTTTTTCCCTTGATGATCTGGCTGTCTATCTGCCCTTCAAACAGCGTGCCGTTCAGATCTGTTCTTAAATAGGATATCTTCACATCATAAAATACATTCCCCCTCTTTTTATCCAGCTCATGCCCCAGAACCGGGCACATCCCGACACATCTCCTTCGACCGCAGTAATAAGGATCATAATTCATTTCCCATTCCAGCGTATCCCTGTTAAACCTCGTATGCTCCCGGCAGACGCGACCCTTCTTCTGCAGCTCGAAACTGACCTCCTGCCTTCGTATCTCTTCATCATGGAGTTTTAAGATATGCTCCACACTTCCTTCATAACAGTATTCTTCATCTGTCATATGGACTTCACAGTCATACCGGAGTACGCCGTGATCCTGAAGGTACTCATGTTTCAGCGTGCATTCCTTTTTTTCATAAGGACAGTGGATTGTTGCCATATCGTTTTCAAACGTCCATTCAATACCCATGTAGCTCATGTTGCTGTGGCACTGGAGCCCTTTACACTGCAGGCCGCAGGGAGTCTTAAAGGTCTGCTCATAGATCCACCAGCGTTCATAGATAAATCCGCCTGAATAATTATCAAGGGTCTTTTCCTGCCATGTGGGAACGTCCACCTTTACATAGTCCGGATGATGGTCTGCGGTATATCCTTCCGCCAGCAGCCGTTTTGTTAAAGCGTTGTATTCCCAGTGTTCTTTCTCTCTCATTCCGTTCCTCCTTACAGCCCCTGGCAGGGGCGCATCCCGAAATAGTCTTCCATGCGGTCCCTCAGCCTCTCCGCTGACATGCCGTATTCTCCGGCAATGCAGGATTCGCAGCATGGATATCTGTATGCCAGGGTTTTTGATAACCGGGCATCCCAGCTGTTTAACTGCCGGCTGCATTTGTTACAGTCCTGATTTAACCATCTTACTTTCTGCAATCGTTCTCCTCCTTCCTATAGAAATTTCTATCCTCAGCCTTCCGGCATCCGGGCAGCAAAAAAGCAGGAATGACTCCCCTGATAGTTCGGCGTCCATAATTTCTATGAACCGGCGTCATTCCTGCTCTGATAAGAGATTATTAAATTCCCAAAACAAAAAGCCAGCGGTAGACCACTTGCTGGGCATAGTGATACTGCTGGCACATTTATACAAACTTAACAGCGTGTGCAATGCGGGAAATATTCCGCCTGCAGCTCCATAAAAGGATTCGCACAAAAATCAATTACAAGGGAAGTGTAGCACAAGATATGGATTACGTCAATGATTTAACGCTATATATAGTATTTTGGATAATCGAAAATGGGTAGCTGCAAGGAAAAACAGTATTTTATAAAAAAATTTTTATTCTTGCAGAAATATCCTGCTTTCCCCGCTATTTTATTATTGTATAGGCCATTTAAGAAAAGATGCCATATAAACCGTACATTGAAAATTTCACAGCATGGTACTGGGAGTTATACAGGTGCATGGGATAGGACTGCCTTTCAGGCAGACTTACCCCTGCTTAATCGCTGCACAGCACGGCCTGAAAATACGCGGCAGAGACACTGGCACAGGAAGTGGCCCAGGGCGTCATGTGGATAAAATTTTTTTTTTGCTAATTGCAGTTGAAATGTCAGCAGTTCACTTCGTATATTATATATGGAGAGTATTACAAAGGATTATGCTGATTCTGCTTCAGCTGCAAGGAAAGGAGTATTGTATGGCAGCTGAACAAATGAACATGAAAACACCAGCCGAAAACGAAAAAAGGACATATTCTGTCCAGGAGATTGCCGATATCCTGCAGATCAGCCGGAGTATGGCTTACAATCTCTGTTCCCAGTCTCTTTTTAAGACGGTCAGGGTAGGGAAATATGTCAGGGTATCTAAACCTTCCTTCGATGAATGGCTGGACAGTAAATAGAAAGAAGGAGAATCAGTATGGCATCTATTGTAAAACGAGGCAAATCATATTCTGTTGTTTATTATCAGGGAACCGGGAAAAAACGTCAGCAGGTCTGGGAATCCGGTCTCAGCTATTCTACTGCCAAGAGCAGGAAAGCCCAGATTGAGCATGAGCAGGCAACCAATACCGTTACCACGGTGGAAAGCAAGGATATGACAGTCAGTGAGTTCCTTTATGAATTCATTGAAAAATACGGCCTGAAAAAATGGCGGGCATCTACCTATGACGGCAATAACGGGCTTTTAGAGAATTATGTCCATCCATACCTGGGTGACAAAAAGCTCCGTTCCATCAAAACAAAGACGGTGGATGACTATTATCATTTTCTGGAAACAGAAGCGGAGCCGGCTACCAATATGGGGAGGCCCATGAGGGAGCATATCACGGCATCTACCATCCATGACATCCACAAGGTATTGCGGTGTGCTTTTAATCTTGCTGTGCGCTGGGAATACATCAGTAAAAATCCGTTCCTTAACGCGACCCTTCCAGAGCATCACGAAAAAGAAAGGGTAGTCCTGGAGCCGGAACAGATACTGAAGGTCCTGGAATTTACCAACCGTCCCGAATACTATGATTATTACCTGATCCATTGTGCGGTCCTGATCGCCATTGGGTGTACCGTGCGCGGCGGCGAGATCGGCGGCCTGCAGTGGGACAGGGTCAATTTTGAGAAACAGATTATCCACTTTGACCGGGCAATCGACCGAGTATCCAAGAAAAATATGGATATGCCAAAGATGAACATTCTTTTTAAATTCCCGAATCTTTATCCGGGAACCAAAACAACGATTGTCCTGAAACAGCCAAAGAGCGATGACACCATACGGGATGTGGATGTTCCCCAGAGCGTGCTGAATGCGCTGCTTGTATTAAAAGACATGCAGGACAAGCTGAAAAAGGAACTGGGTTCCGATGGGTATATGGATTATAACCTTACTATATGCCAAGCGAACGGGCGCCCCATTATGACAGAGCACCTGAACAAACGGTTTAAGGAAATCCTGACGGAAATGAACGACCCTGATATGGATCCCCAGGAGATTGTTTTCCACAGCCTGCGTCATACCAGCGCCACAGCCAAGCTTCTCATGTCGGGAGGCGACTACAATTCGGTCATGCAGGCCGGCGGGTGGTCCAATCTGGAAATGCTGACCAGACGTTATGGGAAACACTCTTTCGCCAGCGAGCGTGAAAAGCTGGCTGGCAAAATGGATGATTTCCTTGACGGCAAAGGCATAAGCGAACCACCGAAAAACGATAAAAACGAGGCAGATTCTGCAGAACAGGTACTGCAGCAGCTTATAAAATCAAATCCTGAACTGCTAATAGAATTTGCAAGGTCTATCCAAAATGCTAATAAGGAATAAATTTATTAGCAGACAATATGGCAGGTAAAAATGCCGTATTAGCAAAAAAAATAAAATCTGGTGTTTGAGAAGCTTCGGAATCGGGATTTTATTAGCAGAAAAATGGGAGAAAATATTTGAACATCCGACCATTTGCCTGTATTAGCATGCAGGTTCGATTTTGAGAATGTATTAGCATATTAGCAAAATCGGATTTTGACGCTGAAATGAAGAAAGCCGAAAACCCGCTAAAATCAAGGCTTTCGGCTGTGTTTCCAGCGTTCCCGAGGTGACTCGAACACCCGACCTACCGCTTAGGAGGCGGTCGCTCTATCCATCTGAGCTACGGAAACGTGTATAAAATTGTGTGTGACTTACTACCTCATGTCCTCCAAAAAGTTTCCGTTGTAGGTTCTCTTAGGAGGCGAACGCTCTATCCTGCTGAGCTACAGAGACATCTATTTTCATATTATTATAACATATAATCTAATAATATAAAAATCTTTTATAAATAAAATTTACGATAAAATTTTAATTCCTGGAAATTTTTCACGCTATATCAGGATAATTAATATAACCCTGCATCCAGATAATGCCTTTGAACCTGCGTCCAATCTGCGGTTCGCCATACAAATCCGCAGCATTAATGCAGATATCGAATTGTAAATCATTACAACTCAGCTTCATAAGATATATTTCTTCCCCTGTCAGCTTATTCGCCGTTTTGGAATATTCCAAAATCTCTCCGAGAATGGAGTATTGATCACATTCCACTCCATACGGCATGAAATAAGTATCGACGAGACTGAATACATCTTCTTTTAAAATCTTCCTGGATATGGATGTATATGTATCCATATCTTCCAAAGTAAGGCTTTCTATCGCATCCTCATCACCCTGTCTTGCGGCAGCGATCAGCTGATTTCTGTTTAAAGAAGCTTTTTTGACTCTGCGCATATCCATTTCGTCTTTTACAAGAGGAAGTATGATATTCCCTTTGACAGAAAGACCGGACAGCGTAAGGGTTGTACCTCTGATCGGAAGCATATTTGTATGCTGTGCTTTTACATAAGGTATGATATTCTGCAAATAAAAAATCAGACTGACGCCGACTTTAATATCGTCACAGACTCCGGCGTAAGATTCTTTTTCCGCATGGCGTTCTACGGATACGTCCTCATAGGAACTGACGCCCCTTCCTCTTAAATAAGGATAAAAATAGTCAAACGTAAATTTGTCGTCCGCGTCAAATTCCCCGCAGACAGCAATTCCCATATTCTCAGCAAAATCTTCACAAAATTCTGCAAGTATGGTTTCATCCCCGTTAGACGTATAAGAACGACGCGTTGCACTCAATATGATATCCGTGACCAGTTTCTGTTGTTCTCGCTTGTCCATCAGCTTACTAAAACCAATAGCCCGCATATATTTATGCAAAGGTTTCACCTCCCTTTATCTGATTTCCGTCTTGCCGCCCATATATGGACGAAGAACTTCGGGAATACGAACGGAGCCATCTTCCTGCAGATTATTTTCCAAAAATGCAATCAACATTCTGGGCGGTGCAACAACCGTATTATTCAGTGTATGGGCAAAATATTTACCGTCTTTGCCATTCACCCGTATTCTCAATCTCCTTGCCTGAGCGTCGCCAAGATTAGAGCAGCTTCCTACTTCAAAATATTTCTTTTGTCTCGGGGACCATGCTTCTACATCAAAGGATTTTACTTTCAAATCGGCAAGATCGCCAGAACAGCATTCAATGGTCCTGACCGGAACATCTAATGATCTAAATAAGTCTACCGTATTTTGCCATAGTTTGTCAAACCAAATCGGAGATTCTTCCGGTTTGCATACGACAATCATTTCCTGTTTTTCAAATTGATGAATCCGATAAACGCCGCGCTCCTCTATGCCGTGCGCTCCTTTTTCTTTACGGAAACAAGGAGAATAGCTTGTCAGTGTCTGAGGCAGATTCTCTTCCGGCACAATTGTATCAATAAATTTACCGATCATGGAATGCTCTGACGTTCCAATTAAGTATAAATCTTCTCCTTCGATTTTATACATCATGGCATCCATTTCCGCAAAACTCATTACGCCGTCAACAACAGCGCTGCGAATCATAAAAGGCGGTACACAGTAAGTAAATCCTCTGTCAATCATAAAATCTCTTGCATAAGAAATAACAGCGGAGTGAAGTCTTGCAATATCACCCATCAAATAATAAAAGCCGTTTCCCGCAACTCTTCCCGCAGCATCCATATCGATGCCGTTAAACTTTTCCATAATTTCCGTATGATAAGGAATTTCAAAATCCGGTACTACCGGTTCTCCGTATTTCTGAACTTCCACATTCTCAGAGTCATCCTTGCCGATCGGAACGGACGGATCGATGATATTCGGAATCGTCATCATATCCTTTTTAATTTTTTCACGCAATTCATTTTCTTTTTCTTTCAACTGGTTAAGCCGTTCCGCATTCGCAGAAACTTCCGCTTTTTTTGCTTCCGCTTCTTCTTTTTTACCCTGTGACATTAATGTGCCGATTTCTTTTGATATTTTATTCCGGCTGGCACGAATATCATCAGCTTCCTGCTGTGTCTTTCTGACTTCTTCATCCAGAGCAATCACTTCATCCACCAGTTCCAGTTTGGAATCCTGAAATTTCTTTTTGATATTTTCTTTTACAATCTCCGGATTTTCTCTTAAAAATTTTATATCTATCATGTACGATTTCCTCCTAATGATCTATTTTACTTTTTCTGAAATATTATTACAAGAGAAAATTTTTTATCCTATTACTTCTTTAATATAAATATTATTTATCTCCAGTAAATCTTTTACAATATTTACAGTTTCTCCGTTTTTGTCCTGAATCACACGAATTACAGGACGTCCCGGGAATTGTTTATTCTGACGCAGCACAATACCGATTTCACCTTCGTTTGTCTGTATATATGTGCCTGCAGGATATACCGCTGTAAATTCCAGAAATATATCTACGATTCTTCCGTCAAATTTGACATCCCTGAAATTTTTCAGATATTCTATTGCTTCATATACTTTTACTCTCTTACAGCCGATACCGCAGATCATTTCGTCAAACGCATCGCACACCTGTATAATCCGGCATTCCAGAGGAATATCTACTGCTTTCAGGGGATAACCTGAACCATCGATTCTTTCATGATGATATAATATCATATTTTTGCTCATATTGGAAATCCAATTTTCACCCTGTAATGAAGAATATGCGTAAACCGGATGTTTTTTGTATTCGGAATATTCAAATTCCGTCATTTCTTCCAAATCATGATCCATATAATTAGCTGTCAGATATCGAAGTCCCAGATCATGCAAAAGACAGCCAACGCCGATATCATGCACTACTTTGTGCGAAAGATTCATACGAAGGGCAACAACAGTTGCTAAACTACATATACTGACAGAATGTTCATAAATATCGGAGCTTCTTTCCCAAATATCATAAATTTGTTCGACAACTTCTTCCTCTTCGAGAATATTAATAATAATATGATCTGCAATCTGACTCAATTCTACCAATTCTTCATTATGGCAGTACATATGCTTTTCTAAAATATCTCTTACTTTCGATTTAAAAGATTCTTCCAGATCATTTTTTAAAATGACAACGGATTCCGCTTCTTTTTCATCCCATACATACACTTCTTTGATATTTAGTTCTCTTAACTTTTCAATATAATCCTGACACAATATAGTCCCTTCAGATAATAATACATTATAATCTGCAGTCATTACACTATTGGCCAAACATTCCTGTCCTGTCAAGTCATCAATTCTACATATTTTTTTAATCATACGTTTTTACCACAAATATTTCAATCATTATTTTCCCACGACGAGTCTGCATTATTAATCTTCTGTGCCCATTGCAATATTTAATGCTTTTCTTTCTTCATCTCCTAATGAAATGCTGCATTCTCCCATTTTTATTTCTTTCGTATAAGTGTAACATCCTTCGGTACTGTGTACTGAATTTAAAGCAAAACCATTATTATTTTCATCCAGGAGAACAAGACAAAAGCTCAACTGCCCTCCCATTTGTGCAAAAGCATCATACTTTACTACACCAATTTTCTGAAATGATTTTTCTAAATTTTTATACAACATCCGAATATCTTTTTCATTTTTTTCAATCGATAATTTTATGAATTTATTATCCTCATATAACCCAAAAATATCTTTTTCCAAATTTTTAGCATTCTTTCCGATCATAAATTTTTCATATTTTTTGATCATCTTCGATAACTTTACCATTTGAATGATTATCAATATCAGCATGATAAGAAGAAATGTAATCAATCCGATAAAAATATATGTAATATCCAGATTACCAAGTCCCGCCATCTTTAGTAACTCATAATTCATTTTTTACTCCCATCCGCATATGTAATGTACTCAATCCCTTTCTATTTTTAATGAGCGCTCAACAATGCTATAATTTTTTCCAGATCGTCATGTGAATAAAATTCAATTTCTATTTTCCCGGAACCATTCCCTTTTGATGCAATCGCTACTTTTGTTCCAAGCGTCTGCTTTAATTTTTCCTCTACATTCTGATAAATAACTTCCAGGCTTTTATCTTCTTCCTTTTCCTTTTTTGGTTTTTCCGGCTTATTGAGATTCTTAACCAGTTTTTCAACATCCCGGACACTCAATTTTTCATCAAATATTTTTTGTGCAATATTATATTGTTCTTCCGGATTTTCTATGGAAATCAATGCTCTTGCGTGTCCGCTTGATATCATATCATCAATAATCATCTGCTGCACTTTATCGCATAACTTCAATAACCGCATGGAATTTGTAACGGCAGTTCTGCTTTTTGAAACTCTCTCAGCAACTTCATCCTGTTTCAAATTAAACTCCGTTAAAAGTCTTTTATAGGCAAGAGCTTCTTCTATTGGATTCAAATCTTCTCTTTGAATATTTTCAATCAGTGAAATCTCAACAATTTCCTGGTCTGTATAATCACGGATAATAACAGGAACTTCTTTTAGTCCGGCCAATTTAGCCGCACGCCAGCGGCGTTCACCTGCAATTATTTCATAGTAAGTTTTTCTATCCTGAACAAGAATGGGCTGTAACAAACCAAACTGTTTAATAGAATCCGCCAATTCCTGAAGAGCATCTTCATCAAAATTCTTTCTTGGCTGTTCACGATTGGGTTCTATCTTTGTGATTTTTACAATTGTATCCGGCTCTTTTTTTTCTTCCACATTCTTTGTTGTATTTTTACTCTTTGTATCGACTGACACACTTGGAATTAAAGCATCCAGACCTTTTCCTAATCCTCTTGCCGCCATCTTTCACGATACTCCTTCCTACGCATACTAAAACTTCCTGTTTATCACTTCATCGGCTAATAACATATAAGCTTCCGCACCAGCTGATTTTGGATCGTAAATATGAATTGGCTTACCATGACTTGGTGCTTCTGCTAATCTGATATTTCTTGGTATTACCGTATTATAAACACTTTGGCTTAAATGACTTTTAACATTTTCCACCACCTGCATCGAAAGATTCGTTCTGGAATCATACATTGTAAATACGACGCCTTCCATATCTAAATCCGGATTCAATCTTTCTTTTACCAAATTAACTGTATGGATTAACTGACTCAATCCTTCCAAAGCATAATACTCACATTGAATAGGTACAAGTACCGTATCGGCCGTTGTCATTGAATTAATGGTCAGCATACTCAATGAAGGAGGGCAGTCTATAATAATAAAATCATACTTATCTTTAACCCAATCCACTTCGTTTTTTAATATGTATTCTTTCTTATCTATTCCAATCAATTCAATTTCTGCCGCAGCAAGATTGACATTCGACGGAATAATTGAGATACCGGGTATAACATCTTTTAAAATACATTCTTCTATGGAACACTCACTTAAAATTAATTCGTATATCGTATTTTCCAAATCATTCTTTTCAATTCCAAAACCGCTTGTTGTATTTCCCTGTGGGTCAATATCAATTACCAATACTTTCTTTCCTTTTGCTGCTAATGAAGCTGATAAGTTAATTGATGTTGTTGTCTTTCCGACACCACCTTTTTGATTTGCTATCGCAATCGTTCTTCCCATATTTCTTTTTCTCCGATTCTTAATATTTCCCCACTTTTTTCACTGGTTCATATAAATTAATTGATCTTTATATAAAACTTCGTAATTATTATATCACTTCTTAATTCTATTATCAAATTTTTTGCATAAATTGAATGTTTCACACCAATTTTTTAGAAACATGATCATGTTTCACGATTTCTTTTCAATATCTAGTATTAAAATGTTTCATGTGAAACATTATATAGATGATGGAAAAATATGTTCATAAATGTTTCACATGAAACATTTTTAAACTTTTATAATATTATTTTTTATAGCAAAAACCGCTGCCTGTGTACGATCTGAGACATCTATTTTTTTAAAAATATTAGAAATATGATTTTTAACGGTGCGTTCACTGATATTAAGATTTAAAGCAATTTCCTTATTTGACATCCCATTTGCAACCTGAATTAACACTTCCAATTCCCGTTTTGTCAAAAACTTAATTTTATCTTTTTCAAGATCTCGATTTGCCAGACGGAAATTTAACTCCGGAATCAGACTTGGCTGAATATAAGTTTTACCGCTATTAACTTTATAAATAGCCCTTTTCAGTTCGGCCGATTCCGAATCCTTCATTATATATCCATCCACACCTTGATCGACAGCTTTAATCAAATATTCTACTTCATTATGCAATGTCAGCATCAGGACTTTGATATCCATTTTGTTTTCCCTTAAAACTTTTAAAACCTCAAGACCATTTTTTTCAGGCATATTAATATCCAATAAAAGAACATCCGGATTATGTTGTTTCAATTTTTCAAGACACTCAATACCATCTCCGGCTTCTGCAATTACTTCGATACTTCCATCTAATTCTAATAATTGTTTAATACCTTCCCTCATTAAGTTATGATCATCAGCGATCATAACCTTAATAATATTTTCCATGTCTTTTCCTCATTTTCTATATATACTTATTCATATTTAGCACACATTATTCAGCGAACAAGGGGATACACGCCCTGCTCCATGATATTTGAGCGATTTTCAGCGTTGTCCTCAATCGGCGTACGACCGGTACGCCTCAATCGTCTGCCTTGAAAATCACTCAAATATCTATGGACAGGGTCGAAGAGTCGAAAAGAAATCCATTTTAGTCTCTGCAAGGCGCTTGATTGACGCGTACTGGATGTACGCGGAATGAAAGCAACGCGGCAGAGGCTAAAATAGATTCTTTTCCGACCGTGTATCCCCTTGTCCACTGAAGGTATTATAAGGTATTTCTATTTCAATAAGAGTTCCTTTTTCAGAAGAATCAATATTCATTTTTCCCTTTAGCAGACATACAGTCTCTTCCATTATTGTCATACCAAAATGACATCCAAACTGATCTACTTCTTTTTCCTCAAATCCTTTGCCATTGTCTTTTATTTTCAAATAATACTTATTCTTCTTTTCTTTTAATGAAATAAATAATTTATCTCCCTTCGAATGCTTTATAGCATTATAGCAGCATTCCTGGATTAATCTTAAAATTGACATCTGTATTCTTTTATTTTCACATGAAACATCATCTATATCCATTTCCACAGAAAACTTATATTCTTTATTAATCAGACCGAGAACTTTTTCGATTGTAGACTTTAAACCCAAATCTTCTAACGAAACAGGATACATGTTGTATATAATGGTTCGAATCTCATTAATAATACTTCGTAATTCCTTTTCTACAGTGGCCAGTTCCAATTTAGCCTTTATCGGATCTTTATCAATATAAATTGAACTCAATTCAATCTTATGTATTAAATGAGAAAGGTTTTGTAAAGAAACATCATGCAAATCTTTTGCGATTCGCTGACGCTCTATTTCTATGACATCCAGGATAGATAAAATATTATTTTCGCTATTCAAAAGAAGTTACCAAGTTCAGACAATCTATAAGTAAATGTCTGCCTTTCATTATTTTCATATTAACATCATATAATAATTTTTATTATAAGAAAAGAGTTTTATTTGTAATCATTGATATCTATGATATAATAACTATAAAACAATGCTTGAAAGTGCAATTTGCACATTAAGAAAGGAGCATGAAAATAAATATGAATAAAAAAATTATAACCACCGGTATCCTATCGGCATCCGCTATTGCTGCTATTCATATAATCAACAGAATACATAATTTATTTTACACTTCCGGGAAACTTTTAACATGCTCTGAAAATTATTATTATAAATGGCGTTTTGGTCGAATAAAGTATGATAAAAAAGGAAAAGGTACTCCTATTCTTTTCGTCCATGATCTGACGTCCGGAAGTTCAGGTTATGAATTTCACAGATTGATCAATAATCTGACAGACCAGCATGAAATCTATACATTAGATTTATTGGGATACGGACTTTCCGATAAGCCTTCACTTACATACACGAATAATTTATACGAACAGCTGATCAGTGATTTTATAAAAAATGTTATCGGTAAAAAAACTTCTGTTATTGCAACCGGATATTCCATTCCTTTTATCATTACAGCCTGTCATCACAATCAGGAACTTTTTGATAAAATGATTTTTATCAATCCACAGAGTCTGTACAGCCAAAACCAGATTCCATCCAAACAGACTAAATTTTTAAAGATTATTTTTGAAACACCTGTTATTGGTACTTTCATCTATAATATTTTGAATACAAAACATATTTTTGAAAAAACTTTTGAAGAAGAATATTTTTATGATAAATCCAACATCAAGGAAAAATATATTTTAAATTATATGGAAGCCTCTCAATTATCCAGTTATTATTCCAAATATTCTTTTGCAAGCTTTACCGGAAAATTTATGAATACTAATGTTATTCATTCTTTAAAAGAGATCAATAACAGTATTCTCATGATCGGCGGAGCCGGAAAAAAAGAAATTGAAACGATATTGGAAAACTATGTTTATTATAATCAATCCATTGAAACAGCGTATTTATCCGAAACGAAACATCTTCCACAGCTGGAATCGCCGGATAAAGTGCTGGAACAGATCAGATTATTTATATAAGCTGTCAGAACAGCCGCACATTCAAATGTTCGGCTGTTTTGATATTTTCCGGAAAAGTACTTCCAGCTTTTCAGCAATTATTTCTGTCAAAACATTGATTTTAAACATTTTAAATAATTGCTGCCTTATCCATTCTATGATGCTGCATACAATAAAAACACAGAGTAAAATCAGTATTATTATAAAAATATTATTTTTTTCCACAAGCCATAAATTGATTTGCAATTTGGTCCAAAGATATCCCGATATATTTCTATTATTATGAATCAGATATACTCCAAACGTTAAACCTCCAAAAAAATTAATTATGTTCGATATCTTCAGATTGTTTACTTTAATAGAACAAAAAGTCAGAAACAAAAAAACAGAAGCACATAGTGCAGGTAAAGAATTAAAGGAATATAAAAGTTCCGAATGATTTTTCAATAAAAATTTGCTGAACGGTATGATCAAAACAGATACAAAATAAAATACCATAATTTTTCTTCCCATACCGTCCTTATAATAATTTCTGATATAAGCCCCGAGCAAATATAAAAAGATAAACCATGCGATTCCATAAGCGCCGCCGTCTCCCAGCCAGTTATTCGCATTCATAAAAGTCGGAATAACGCTGAAGAAAAGCGTAAGAATCATTAATAAACTTTTATACTGTACTTTTTTCAGATGCTGTATTGCCATATTCAGATAGGGAGTCAGACAATATAATCCCAGATATGTCGTAACAAACCAGTATTCTCTGTTTGTAATCGGAAAAACAATTTGTCTCTTGCTGCTCTTAAATTCGATCTGCATAAAATATGCCGCCAACGCAATGACAATAGAATAAAACAATACCTGAAAATAAAGCGACAATAATTTTTTCAGTTTAAATTCTGATTCTTTATAAAAATAACCGCTGATCAATACATAACAATTTACACCCGTCATACATAAACCGTATAAAATCCATGAAATATAATATACAGCCTGATTCTGATTCATTTCCCATAAGACAGAAGTTTTCGTCAGAAGATGAATCATGACTACCATAAACATAGATATAACTCTTAGCAATTCAATATTAGAACTTCTTTTTTTCATGTATACAGATACCTCATTCCTGTATTATTCCTGACCCTTACTATTTTATCGGTTTCTTCAAAGGAACCCCTGCTTTTCTCGGATAACATAAGGGAGTTTCTTTTTCTTTACGAATCACGAGTAAATTCCGATATATATCGGAACCGGGTATGATAAACTCCACCTGATTTTCCACCCTTCCGCCAAGAACGGCAACTGCGTGTTCGGCCTCTTTTAATTCTTCGGTAAGTTTTTCCGATTTATAAGAAATAAAACATCCGCCCTTTTTTACATAAGGAATGCAATATTCAGCAAGCGTGGAAAGATTGGAAACTGCTCTGGAAACACATAAATCATATTTCTCCCTGTATTCTGCTTTTTTTGCAAAATCTTCCGCCCTTCCATGAAATGCTTCTATCTTCTGCAAATTTAAATTTTCAATTACAGTTTGTAAAAAACCGACTCTTTTATTCAAAGAATCGAGCAGCGTTATGTTTAAATCCGGAAATGCAATTTTCAAAGGAATACCCGGAAATCCTGCGCCCGTTCCAATATCCA
This sequence comes from uncultured Lachnospiraceae bacterium, assembly GCA_910584965.1. Lineage (GTDB taxonomy): Bacteria > Bacillota > Clostridia > Lachnospirales > Lachnospiraceae > UBA3282. Next base: position 36,632 of record CAJUDZ010000016.1, read on the forward strand.
TGACAGATATGGGAGAATCTACATTATACGCTTTAACAAGAGAAAGACTGTCTATAAAATGTTTTTTACATACTTCATCGAAATCAGTTATTGCAGTCAGATTCATAATCTGGTTCCATTCTGCCAATAATTCATAATATGTCATAAACTGACATAATTGTTTTTCATTCAATGAAATATGTAATTCCTCCAAATCATTCCGAAATAAATCCGGATGATATTTTTTCAATTCTGCCATATAAAAACTATATATTCCTTTCTGATCATAACATTTTATACCGGTCTCTATTTTGCATGATATTTCTGTTCCAGATAAATAAGTAAAACCGAAATATCGGCCGGCGATACGCCTGAAATTCTTGAAGCCTGTCCCACCGAAACAGGTTTATAAGCCGTCAGTTTCTGCCTCGCTTCCAAACGAAGACTGCTCACATCCTGATAGTCCAGATCAGGCGGTATTCGTTTCTTTTCCATCTTCTTAAACTGTTCCACCTGTTTCATCTGTCTTTCAATATAACCTTCATACTTAATCTCAATTTCTACCTGCTCTATCACATCATCCGGAAGAGATTTTCTTTCGGTATCGATCTCAGACAGAATTTCATAAGAAAGTTCAGGACGGCACATCAATTCCGCAAGATTTGTTCCGGTTTTTAATAAAGAACTTCCATGAGCTTCCATAAATTTCTGATGTTCCTTCGATGCGCCGATTACCGTATTTTTTAAACGCAGTATTTCTTTTTCTATCATTTCCTGTTTCTTTAAAGTGAGATCGTATTGTTCTTTCGAAACAAGTCCGGATTCAAATCCGATTTTGCGAAGCCTGAGATCGGCGTTATCCTGACGAAGCAGCAGTCTGTATTCCGCTCTGGAAGTCATCATCCGATACGGTTCAAAATTTTCTTTCGTAACGAGATCATCCACAAGAACCCCGATATATGCCTGAGAACGATCTAACGTAACAGGTTCTTTGTCATGAATGGTGAGCGCCGCATTGATTCCGGCAAGCAGTCCCTGTGCTGCCGCTTCCTCATACCCGCTGCTTCCGTTAAATTGTCCGGCACTGAACAGACCTTTTATTTTCTTAAATTCCAACGTCGGATATAATTGTCTCGGGTCGATGCAGTCATATTCTATCGCATAGGCATTGCGCACAATTTTACAATGTTCCAGACCCGGAACCGTCCGATACATAGCAAGCTGTACATCTTCCGGTAAAGAAGAAGACATCCCTCCCACATACATTTCATTCGTATGTATTCCTTCCGGTTCAATAAACACCTGATGGCGTTCCTTATCCGCAAACTTTACAACTTTATCTTCAATCGAAGGGCAATATCTCGGCCCTGTTCCTTCTATAATTCCGGCATAAATCGGAGACCGATCCAGATTATTCCTGATGATTTCATGCGTCTTCTCATTCGTATAAGTCAGCCAGCAGGATACCTGATCGATCTGTACATCTTTCGGATCTGTGGAAAAAGAAAAAGGAATTACTTTTTCATCCCCAAACTGTTCTTCCATTTTCTGAAAATCAATGGAACGTTTGTCCATCCTGGCCGGCGTTCCCGTTTTAAACCTTCTTATTTCAATTCCCAGTTTTTTTAAGGAATCCGTCAGATAATTTGCCGGCTGTAAACCGTTCGGTCCGGTATAGGTAATCGCCTCCCCGCAGAGACATCTGGCCTTTAAATAAGTGCCCGTACAAAGAATTACCGCTTTACATTCATAAACCGTTCCCGTAAAAGTTTTCACTCCGGTTATTTTATAAAGGGAATCCTGATTCTCGTCCGGCGATATATTTTCCGACAAAAGTTCACATACTTCCGCCTGCTTAATCGTGAGATGCTCCTGATTCTCAAGGACTTTCCGCATTTCTCTGGAATATTCTGCCTTATCCGCCTGCGCGCGAAGAGAATGTACGGCAGGGCCTTTCGATTTATTCAGCATCTTGGACTGGATAAAAGTTTTGTCAATGTTCTTTCCCATCTCCCCGCCAAGAGCATCGATCTCCCTGACAAGATGCCCCTTTGAAGTTCCGCCGATATTCGGGTTACAGGGCATCATTGCTATACTATCAATACTTACCGTAAAAATAACCGTTTCCAATCCAAGCCTTGCACAGGAAAGCGCCGCTTCACATCCTGCATGTCCGGCTCCTACCACGCATACATCAACATGTTCATTCATATAATCTCCATGCCTTTCTCTCATCTTGCGAACTTTGAAGCCGAGACGCTATCAGCATCGACACAAATTCGCGGTTGAAAAATTTTTCAACCTATTATTTCCCCATACAGAATTTTGAAAAAATCTCATTCACCAGATCTTCTCCTACTTCTTCCCCTGTTATCAATCCAAGAGAAGCACAGGCGCTCGTCAGATCGATCGAATAAAAATCTTCCGGCATACAATTCTCGATACTTTTTCTTACCTGAAGCATACTCTCATAGGCATTTTTAATTGCTTCTTTATGTCTCATATTGGTAATATAAACTTCATCATTATAAGAAAGATTACCATGAATAAACATTTCCTTTATCGTCTTTGTAAAATAATCAATACCGGATCTTTCTGTCATGGAAGTCTTCATAATAATTCCGTTATCCATAAAATAAGCTTTAATCTCTTCTTCTGTTACACAGACATTCAGATCTGATTTATTCAAAAGTATGATTACCTTCTTATCTTTTATCATATCAACAATATTAAAATCATTTTCATCCATCGGAACGGACGCATCCACCATGTAAATGATTAAATCCGCATCTTCTATCGCTTTTTTTGCTCTCTCCACTCCGATTTTTTCAACAATGTCAGCCGTATTCCTAATACCGGCCGTATCCGTCACATTCAAAGTAATACCACCGAAAGAAACCGTTTCTTCCAGAATATCTCTTGTTGTTCCGGCGACATCCGTGACGATCGCCTTATCTTCTCCAACCAGTATATTCATAAAAGAAGATTTTCCGACATTCGGCTTTCCTACAATAACCGTCCGGATTCCCTCTTTCAATAATTTTCCGTCATGTGCGGAATCCAGCAATTTTTTTAGTCCGGCACAGATTTCTTCCGTTTTCGCCATTAATTTTTCCGGATAATCTTCCAGACTGATATGTTCCGGATCATCCAGAGCAGATTCTATAAAAGCAATCTCATATAATATTTCATCTCTCAACTTTTTGATGAGTTCGGAAAGGGAACCTTTTAACTGTTTCATGGAACTTTTCAGGGCAAATTCATTTTTGGAAGAAATCATATCCATAACCGCTTCCGCCTTCGAAAGGTCAATTCTTCCGTTTAAAAAAGCTCTCTTCGTAAATTCTCCCGGTTCGGCAATTCTCGCTCCGGCGGCCGTTATGATATCCATTATTTTCTGTATTATAAAAACACCGCCGTGACAGTTAATTTCAACAATATCTTCCATCGTATAACTATGTGGGGCTTTCATAACCGAAACCATCACTTCATCTATATAAGTATCATCCTTATCAATGATATAACCATAATGAATCGTATGGGACCGAAAAGATTCCAGGCACTTCTCATTTCTTTTATTTACAAAAAAAGGATGTGCAATCGAAACCGCATCTTTTCCGCTGATACGGATAATGCCGATACCCGAATTCGTCATAGCCGTTGAAATTGCAGCAATCGTATCCGTTTTCATATTTATATCCTATCTGCGCATTAAAACGCATTCAAATTATTTCTTAATTAAAATATATCTTATAAAAATTGGAATGTAAATAAATTTACATTCCAATTTTATCTCTGTTTATGACTTACTGTATTTTTTTAAAACAACCACAACATGTCTGAACGGTTCATCGCCTTCGCTGTGTGTAGTAACATACTTATCATTTTGCAGCGCGGAATGAATAATCCTTCTTTCATAAGGATTCATCGGTTCCAAAGATACGGGTCTTTTTGTCCTCTTTACCTTATAGGAAATATTTTTTGCAAGATTTTCCAGCGTTTCTTTTCTTCTCTGTCTGTAATTTTCCGTATCTACCTTCACGTGAATATAATCTTCCACATCTTTATTCACAACGAGAGAAACCAGATACTGTAAAGAATCGAGAGTCTGTCCTCTTTTACCGATCAGAACACCCATTTCATCGCCGCTTAAATCAATATTCATGGAATTGTTCAATTCATCATACTGAATATCCACAACGACTACCAGATTCATCGCTTCAAAAACGCTTTTCAGAAAGTCTTTTGCCCTATCCTGAACGGAAGATTTCACTCTGGCTTTAATGACAGCCGGTTTGGAACCTATTCCAAGAAAACCGGAAGAACCTTCTTCCACCACTTCATACTCCAGTTTATCACTCGTCACAACAAATTTCTGACATGCTTCCGTAATAGCATCATTCACTGTTTTAGCCGAAAACTCTATAAAATCCATAACTTAACTCTCCTTACTCACAAATCAATGCCAAAAGACTATCTGTTATTCTTTTCATTATACTGTTTTACCATATTAGCCTTTGCCGCCAGACTTCCCGGTTTTGCATTCTTGTTATAATACTCGGTAGATCTTTTTACCGCTTCGTCCTTTTCTTCCTGAGACAATGAAGGTTTTGCCGGTTTATTGGAATGATTTACATTTCTGGTATTCATATTAGCATAAGCGTTTAATTTCTCCGCTCTGACGCCGGCTTTTTCCATCTTCTTTTTCGCTTTTTCAGAATTTTTACTGATCAGTTCATCCAAATCTATCTTATCGATATGTTTGTTGATGATAACCTGCTGAATACTTCTTACTACCGCACCCGCAACCCAGTAAAGGCCTACACCGGCCGGAAGCGTATAACAGAAAAATGCGGACATAATCGGCATCATCATATTCATCATCTTCATGGACTGCATCATGGTATTCTGCTGATCGTTCTCATTATTAGAAGCCTGCTGCGGCATCAGCTTTACATTAATCCATTGTGTAACAGCCGCAAGAACCGGAATCGCAAGCGCCGCAATAATCATCCCATAAGCGCCGGCGCTCATGGCTTCTTTCATGGTAAAAGAAGGAGAATTGGCAATATTCAATCCCAGAAAATTATTATAGCGGTCCAATAAAGAAAGCGTATTATCCACATCTGCGGAAAGACTCGGGAATTTATCTTTAATACTGAGCCACTCCGCACTGGAAGCCTTATTCAATACATCGATAAAAGTATTCTGTACATAAGTCGATACGCCGCTTACAAACGATTCGTTTTCAAACTGTTTGGCATACATCCCTGCGTTGCTGAAACTCTGAAGTAATTCCGTACTTCCATTCTGTTTCACCAGATTTTCAACGAGCGGAAAAAAGGCATTTTTAATGCTGCTTACATAAGCGGGCATATTATAGATAACACGATACAAAGCCCACATGATCGGGAGCTGAATCAACAGCTGTACACAGCTTCCCGAAGGCGAAACTCCATATTTTGCGTAAACAGCCTGTGTTTCCGCCTGCATGGCCATCATGGAATCATTATCTTTTTTGTTTTTATACTTTGCCTGAACTGCCTGAAGTTCAGGATTCATCTTAGCGGAAAGTTTAGAAAATTTCTGCTGTTTAATCGTAAGCGGCATCATTAACAAATACATGACGATTGTAAATAAAATGATAGCCAATCCGATATTTGGGATTCCAATCTTATCGATTACAAAAAAGATACCTTCCATTATATAGCCCAGCAATTTCGTGATAGGCCCTATAATAAACGTGGAATCCTGCGTTAATAAAATACCTGGCACTCCTGTTTCCTCCTTATTATCTTTTTACGGAACCGGATCATAACCACCTTTTGAAAAAGGATTACATCTTATAATTCTCCATAAAGCAAGAAATCCTCCTTTTACCGCGCCATATTTGCTGACAGCTTCCAAACCGTAATCGGAACAGGACGGAAAATAAGGACATTTCGTGCTTTTCATTGGAGATATATATTTTTTATAGAACTTAATAAGATAAATCAAACATTTTTTCATATCAATTTCTAAATGATACACCATCCACGATCAATCAATAAAAAAATATCTTCAATATATGGTGCATTTTCGCAAGATGTAACAGTGCGCTTTCAATTTCTTCATAACCGACGAAAGCAGCGCTTTTTCTGGCAACGACTACTATATCTAAACCACTATTAAATATATTTTCATGTAGTCTGTAACTTTCTCTCACCAGTCTGGTAAATCGATGTCTTACGACACTGTTGCCTACCTTTTTGCTGGCGGATATTCCCAATCTGTTTATCTGCATGTTATTTTCCAATACATACATGACCAGATATCTGTTCGCGTAGCTTTTTCCGTTTTGATAAACATACTGGAAATCCTTATTCTTCTTCAATGATTCTGAAAATTTCATAAATCACAACCTTTATTTCCCTGCGGAATGTCTTTATCAGATCAAAAACAATTTCATCAGGAAAAAAAGGCCACATAAATGCGGCCTATGCTGATAATCTCTTTCTACCTTTTGCTCTTCTCGCAGCGATTACTTTTCTTCCGCCCCTGGTTTTCATTCTGGCTCTGAATCCGTGAACTTTTGATCTCTGTCTTTTTTTCGGCTGAAATGTCATTTTCATTACGATGCACCTCCTTTACAATGCTTTCTTCATAATATGCGAATAAAATATCTGTTCGGAAAACAACACTTCCATTTTATATAAATAAACCAGATACGTCAAGAGAATCGTGACATTTTGTCCCATATTTTATGAAAAATTAAATTTTCCCGAAAAAATTTTTTTCTGAAAAAGAATATCCACTTTACATAAATATATCCACAATATGTGGATAAATTGTGAATAACTTCCGTTTATGTTATGGAAAACTTCCTGATCCTCCCATATTTTCCACATTTCATAATGTTAATATGATATTCACACTTATACACAACTTCAAAATGAATCTGAAACGATATGTCAACCTGTCCATTTTTTGTGGATAACTTATGAATTGAATTTTTATCTTTTTTATATTAATATATATACAGGGAAGTTTTGCATTATACCGGACATTGGATTTCATACAGAAGTAAGAGGTTTATATATGGATTTTATCAGGGACAACTGGGATTTAATTAAAGAAACGCTTAGAACAGAATATGATTTATCGGATATCGCATATTCCACATGGATTGCCCCCCTCAATTTTTACAATATGGAAAACAATATCGTAACAATACTGATTCCTTCCAATCAGTCACATTTTTTAAACTATATTTCCAATAAATATAAGAGCTATTTTCAGGTAACGATCTCAGAAATGATGAATCATACCTGTGACATCGATTTTATTCTGGAAAAAGACGCCAACAGCGCCAATGAAATAAATCAGGAAAAACCGAACCATGTCTATAATATCAATTATGAAAAAGCGAATCTGAATCCTAAGTATAATTTTAATACTTTCGTCGTCGGAAGCAATAATAAATTTGCTCATTCCGCCGGACTTGCGGTGGCGGAATCTCCGGGAGAGGCTTATAACCCTCTCTATATTTACGGAGGCGCCGGACTGGGTAAGACACACTTAATGCACTCAATCGGGCATTTTATTCTGCAGCAGAATAAAGATATGAAGGTTTTATATGTCACATCCGAAAAATTTACAAACGAAATCGTTGAGTCCATCCGAAGCGGTGACGCAAAGGCCATGAGCAAAATCAGAGAAAAATACAGAACCGTAGACGTTCTCCTGATCGACGATATCCAGTTTATCATCGGAAAGGAAAGTACGCAGGAAGAGTTTTTCCACACCTTTAATACGCTCCATGCGGACGGCAAACAAATCGTCTTAACATCCGACCGTCCTCCAAAAGAGCTGGAAACGCTGGAAGAAAGATTCCGTTCCCGATTCGAATGGGGTCTGGTCGCCGATATCCAGCCGCCGGATTACGAAACGAGACTCGCCATCCTCAGAAAAAATGCAGAAAGCTGTAATAAAGAAATCGACAGCGAAGTGTTAGAGTATATAGCAGCAAACATTAAGTCCAACATTCGGGAGCTGGAAGGCGCCTTTAATAAGATCATCGCTTTTTCCAAACTGAACAACCTGGATATCAACCTGACTCATGCGGAAGAGGCTTTGAAAGACATTATTTATCCTGATGAAATGAGAGAAGTGACGCCTTCGCTGATCATCAATGCGGTAGCCGAACATTTCGGCATTACGCCGGATGACATTATGTCAAGAAAGAGAAATTCGGAACTCGTTCAGGCAAGACAGATCGTCATGTATCTGTGCAGAGACCTGACAGACGCTTCTCTTTCGGGAATTGCCAAACTGCTTGGTAAGAAAGACCATACGACAGTCATTCATGGTGTGAATAAAATCACCGATGAGATTGTGAATAATGAGGAATTAAAAAACAAAATAGAAGTCATTAAGAAAAAGATTGTCCCTTCATAACTTCATACCTGTTGATAAGTTCCATCTTATTATGAAGTTATCCTGACTTTTTCACATGTTATACGTTTTCTTTTTCCCTGAAAAATAGTATAATAAATGAGGTTATACACATTTCAACACCTATTATTACTATATACTACTGAATATATTATAAATAATTATAAAACGCCAGCTCAGATTTCGGCTCACATTCAGAAAGGAAGTTATGCACAGATGAAAATTGTATGTAAAAAATCAACTCTTTTAAATGGTGTACAGATTGTTTCCAAAGCAGTTCCAAGCAAAACAACCATGTCTATTCTGGAATGTATCCTGATCGATGTCAGAAACGGTGAAATCAAACTGGCGGCTAATGATATGGAACTCGGTATCGAAACGAGAATCGAAGGGGAAGTGATCGAAAAAGGAATGATAGCGCTTGATGCTAAAATTTTCCTGGAAATTGTCCGTAAACTTCCCGACAGCAATATTAAAATAGAAACGGACAGCAGCCTGAAAACGACAATTACCTGTGAAAAGGCAAAATTTAATATTATCGGAAAAAGCGGCGAAGATTTCTCTTACCTTCCGTTAATCGAAAGAAACGACTCCGTCGTGGTTTCTCAGTTTACGCTGAAAGAAATTATCAGACAGACAATTTTTTCAATCGCCGATAACGATAACAACAGGCTGATGACAGGAGAACTGTTTGAAATCGACGAAGATACTCTGAAAGTAGTTTCATTGGACGGGCATCGAATTTCTATCAGAAAAATCGGGCTGAAAGATACTTATGCGCCGAGAAAAATTGTCGTTCCCGGCAAGACGCTGAGCGAAATCAGCAAAATCCTTTCCGGCGATACGGACAAGGATGTTAATATCTTCTTTACGGACAATCATATCCTGTTTGAATTTGACAATACGATCGTTGTTTCCAGGCTGATTGAAGGAGAATACTTCAGAATCGATCAGATGCTTTCGAGCGATTATGAAACAAAAGTGAGAATCAACAAGAAAGAATTTTTGAATTGTATCGACAGGGCAACGCTTCTCGTAAAAGAAGGGGATAAGAAACCTGTTATCATCAATATTACCGATGAAGCGATGGAACTGAAAATGAATACGATTATCGGAAGCATGGATGAAGAAATCGATATCGTAAAGAACGGAAAAGATCTGATGATCGGTTTCAATCCGAAATTCCTGATCGATGCCCTCAGGGTGATCGACGACGAAGAAGTTGATTTATACATGGTAAATCCGAAAGCGCCATGTTTTATCAGAGACGAGGAAGAAAATTATATTTATCTGATTCTTCCGGTAAACTTTACAACAGTAAGCTGATCAATGTTTAAGACGGGTAAATTATGGAAAAAATAAAAATTAAAGATGAATTTATAAAGCTCGGCCAGGCTTTAAAACTGGCCGGACTCGTTGATTCCGGCCTGGATGCCAAGATCGAGATCCAGGAAGGAAATGTGCTTGTTAATGGAGAAACGGAGTGCAGACGCGGCAAAAAAATTTATGCTGGTGATGTTATCGAATTTAACGGACAGCAGATTAAGGTAGAAAACTGATGATCATTAAATCATTGGAATTGGCGAATTACAGAAATTATGATTCTCTGGAAATTCATTTCAGCGGCGGAACCAATATTTTATATGGGAATAACGCACAGGGAAAAACGAATATTTTAGAAGCAATTTATTTATCTTCTACTACAAAATCCCATAAAGGAAGTAAAGACGGGGATATTATTCATTTCAATGAGGAAGAAGCGCATATCAGGACAGTATTGGAGAAAGATGGCATAGAAAGCAGGATCGATATGCACCTTCGTAAAAACAAATCGAAGGGCATTGCCATTGACGGACAGAAGATTAAAAAGGCTTCGGAACTATTGGGATTATTAAATGTAGTCTTTTTTTCACCGGAAGATTTGAATATTATAAAAAACGGGCCGGCCGAAAGAAGAAGATTTGTGGATATGGAACTGTGCCAGCTGGATTCCTTTTATCTTTATAATCTGAATCATTATAATCAAATCGTAAACCAGAGGAATAAGCTTTTAAAAGATATGTATTTTCGTCCGGAACTGCGGGAAACGTTGAATATATGGGATTCGCAGCTTGTTTCTTTTGGAAGCAAAATTATCGAAAGAAGAGAATTGTTTACAAAACAGCTGAACGAGATAATTTATGAGATACATAAAAAACTTTCCGGAGATAAAGAAGAGCTGATCATTCGTTATGAACCGGATGTTTCGATAGAAGATTATGAGCGTTCCTTGTCCGCAAGTCAGGAAAAAGATATTAAATTGAAACAGACAACGGTCGGGCCGCACAGAGACGATTTTTCTTTTATGGCGGATAATATTGATATCCGCAAATTCGGTTCTCAGGGTCAGCAGAGAACGGCAGCTCTTTCTTTGAAATTATCGGAGATTGAACTGGTTAAAAAAATGATAAAGGACAGTCCGGTTCTTCTTCTGGATGATGTCTTATCGGAGCTTGACAGTAACAGACAAAATTATCTTCTGAATAGTATTGGTGATATTCAGACGATCATTACCTGTACGGGTCTGGATGAATTTATTAATAACAGATTTGAAATTGATAAAGTTTTTCAGATTGACAGTGGAAAAATTACAGATAATGTGGATTGATTGAAATGGAGGATATCATGGCAAACCAAGAATACGGAGCGGATCAGATTCAGATATTGGAAGGTCTTGAAGCGGTTCGGAAAAGGCCTGGTATGTATATAGGAAGTACGTCCAGCAGAGGATTGCATCATCTCGTATATGAAATTGTGGATAATTCCGTCGATGAAGCTCTGGCGGGTTTCTGTGATACAATTCATGTGACGATAAATCAGGATAATTCCGTTACGGTTATCGATAACGGACGCGGCATTCCCGTCGGTATCAATCAGAAAGCGGGAATCCCGGCGGTTGAAGTCGTATTTACGGTTCTTCACGCCGGCGGAAAGTTCGGCGGCGGCGGATACAAAGTATCGGGAGGACTTCACGGCGTGGGCGCTTCTGTTGTGAATGCGCTTTCCGAATGGCTGGAAGTGGAAATTTGCAGCGACGGCAAAGTGTATAAGCAGCGTTATGAAAGAGGACAGGTATGCTATCCGCTGAAAATGGTTGGAGAATGCGAAACGGACAAAGCCGGAACGAAAATAATTTTTAAACCGGATGCGGCTATTTTTGAAGAAACCGTATTCGATTATAAAACATTGAAAACGAGACTGAGAGAAACGGCTTTCCTGACAAAAGGGCTTAAAATTATCCTTGTGGATGAGAGAGAAGGGAAGGAACAGGAAAAAGTATTTCATTATGAGGGCGGCATCAAAGAGTTTGTTACTTACCTGAATAAGAGCAAAGACGCTCTTTATGAGCAGATCATGTATTTTGAGGGAAGTAAGAATAACGTTTATGTTGAAGTGGCAATGCAGCATAATGACTCCTATAATGAAAGCGTATATAGTTTCGTCAATAATATCAATACGCCGGAAGGCGGAACGCATCTGATCGGTTTTAAGAATGCCCTTACGAAAACATTCAATGATTACGCAAGAAATAACAAACTGATTAAGGAAAATGAGGAAAATCTTTCCGGCGACGATATCCGGGAAGGACTCACGGCTATTATCAGTGTGAAAATTGAAGATCCTCAGTTTGAAGGACAGACAAAGCAGAAACTTGGAAATTCCGAGGCAAGAGGCGCCGTTGATAATATCGTGAGCGAACAGCTTACCTATTTCCTGGAGCAGAATCCGGCCATAGCCAAGATTATATGCGAGAAATCCATTATGGCGCAGCGAGCCAGAGAAGCGGCCAGAAAAGCGAGGGATTTGACACGTCGTAAATCAGCGCTGGAAAATTCTTCTCTGCCGGGAAAACTGGCGGACTGCTCGGATAAAGATCCTAAGAACTGTGAGATTTATATCGTTGAGGGAGATTCCGCGGGCGGATCTGCCAAAACGGCGAGGAGCCGGGCGACACAGGCTATTCTGCCGCTTCGCGGCAAAATCCTGAATGTGGAAAAGGCAAGACTCGATAAAATTTATGCGAACGCGGAAATCAAAGCGATGATTACCGCATTTGGCACAGGGATTCATGAAGATTTTGATATTGAAAAGCTACGCTATGATAAAATTATTATTATGACGGATGCCGATGTAGACGGCGCGCATATTGCAACGTTAATGCTCACCTTTATCTATCGTTTCATGCCGGAGCTGATCAGACAGGGACATGTCTATCTGGCGAAACCTCCTTTATATAAGCTGGAGAAAAACAGACAGGTTTGGTATGCTTACAGCGATGAAGAGCTGGATAAAATTCTGGCGGAAGTAGGAAGAGACCAGAACAATAAAATACAGCGGTATAAAGGTCTGGGCGAAATGGATGCAGACCAGCTCTGGGATACGACGATGGATCCGGAGAAAAGAATTTTACTGCGCGTTAATATCAATGAGGAAGAGGAATCGGAAGTGGATCTGACCTTTAATACGTTAATGGGAGATAAAGTAGAGCCTCGACGAATCTTTATCGAAGAAAATGCAAAATTTGTCAAGAATCTTGATATTTAGACATTTTCCGTGAAAAGATTGCAAAATCTTTGACTTCTCAAGCGCAGATTGATTGCAGCGGTTCTGCAGGTTGAGAGAAAGGCATGGTTATAAGAATGGATGACCGTATTTTTGATAAAATTGAAGATGTTGACCTGAAAAAGAAAATGGAAGACTCTTATATTGATTACGCGATGAGCGTTATCGCGGCCCGTGCGCTGCCCGATGTAAGAGACGGTTTGAAGCCGGTACAGAGAAGAGTTCTCTACTCCATGATCGAATTAAACAACGGGCCTGATAAACCGCATAGAAAAAGCGCCCGTATCGTCGGCGATACAATGGGTAAGTACCATCCGCATGGAGATAGTTCTATTTACGGCGCTCTCGTTAATATGGCGCAGGAATGGTCTACCCGTTATCCTCTCGTGGACGGACACGGTAATTTCGGTTCCGTAGATGGGGACGGCGCCGCGGCGATGCGTTATACGGAAGCCAGGCTCAGTAAAATTTCCATGGAGCTTCTTGCGGATATTAACAAAAATACCGTAGATTTTGTTCCGAACTTCGATGATACGGAAAAAGAACCTACCGTACTGCCAAGCCGTTATCCGAATCTTCTTGTAAACGGTACTTCCGGCATCGCGGTCGGCATGGCTACCAATATTCCGCCTCATAATCTGCGGGAAGTGATAGCGGCGGTTGTAAAGATTATTGACAATCAGGTGCGGGAAAACCGGAATACGGATATGGAAGAAATTCTGGAACTCGTAAAGGCGCCGGATTTTCCAACCGGCGGCATTATTCTTGGAACAAGAGGCGCGGAAGAAGCATATCGTACCGGACGCGGTAAAGTAAGGGTACGTGCGGTAACAAATATCGAGCCGATGGACAACGGAAAGAACCGCATTATCGTGACGGAACTTCCTTATATGGTCAATAAAGCGAATCTGATTTTAAAGATTGCGGAACTTGTGAAATTAAAGAAAATTGACGGTATCACGGATCTTCGGGATGAAACAAACCGCGAAGGCATGAGAATTGTGATAGAGTTAAGAAAAGACGCGAATGCCAATGTCATTTTAAATCAGCTTTATAAACATACTCAGTTACAGGATTCCTTCGGTATTATCATGCTGGCTCTCGTGGACGGACAGCCGAAAGTCATGAATATTCTGGATATGCTTCAATTCTATCTGGAACACCAGAAGGATGTCGTGACAAGAAGAACCAGATATGATCTGAACAAAGCGGAAGAACGCGACCATATTTTACAGGGATTGCTGGTTGCTCTCGATCATATTGATGAAGTCATTCAAATCATAAGAAGTTCTCAGACGACACAGATTGCGAAAGAAAGGCTGATGGAACGCTTTTCGTTTTCTGATGTACAGGCTCAGGCCATCGTTGATATGCGTCTGCGCGCTCTGACAGGTCTGGAAAGAGAAAAGCTGGAAAATGAACATAAAGAACTGCTGGCAAAAATTGCGGAATTGAAAGCGATTCTGGCCGATGAAAAGCTGCTGCTTGGCGTTATCAAAGAAGAAATTATGATCATTTCGGAAAAATTCGGTGATGACAGAAGAAGCCAGATTGGGTTCGATGTTTTTGATATCAATATGGAAGATTTGATTCCGAAAGATAATACGATTATCGCCATGACAAGCCTCGGATATGTGAAGCGCATGACAGTGGATAATTTTAAGGCACAGCATCGGGGCGGTAAAGGAATCAAGGGAATGCAGACGATCGATGAAGATTATATAGAAGATCTTCTGATGACGACGACCCATCATTATCTGATGTTCTTTACCAATTTCGGAAGAGTATACCGGCTGAAAGCCTATGAAATTCCGGAAGCCGGACGTACTGCGAGAGGAACCGCGATTATCAATCTCTTACAGCTGACGCCGGGAGAAAAAATTTCGGCCATGATACCGATCAAAGATTATGAAGAGACGAAAAATCTCTTTATGGTAACGAAAAAAGGTATTGTTAAGAAAACTTCGATACTGGAATACAGTAATGTCAGGAAGAAAGGTCTTGCCGCAATCAACCTTCGTGAAGACGACGAATTGATAGAGGTAAAATCTACGGATGAAGATACGGAAATATTCCTCGTTACGAGACAGGGAATGTGTATCAGATTCAGGGAAACAGATGTTCGGGCAACCGGAAGAGCTTCTATGGGCGTTATCGGAATGAATTTATCCGACGGTGACGAAATCATCGGAATGCAGTTAGATCACCAGGGAGATTCTCTTCTGATCGTTTCGGAAAACGGACTTGGAAAACGGACTTATCTGAATGAATTTACGGTTCAGAACCGCGGCGGCAAAGGTGTGAAATGTTATAAGATCACGGAAAAAACCGGAAATGTAGTCGGTGTCAAGGCAGTTACCGACGATCATGAAATTATGATGATTACAACAGAAGGCGTTATTATTCAGCTCAGGATGGAAGATATTTCCACACTCGGAAGGATTACTTCGGGCGTTAAGATGATGAATCTGGAAGAAGACGTGAAGGTGGCTAAAATTGCCAAAGTACGGGAGAAAGTAAGCGACGGCAATCAGGAATATGAAAATATTGACGATGCGTTAGAAGAAATTCCGGAAGAAGAAAAGTATGGAAATATTTCCGATGAAAATGAAGAAATAACTCTGCCGAAAGAAGAAGAGGAAGAATAATCCGAAGATTTTAAAAGAATTGAGATGCGGAGCAGGAAAACAGTAAGAGAGAGATGTCGGGAAGCCGGCATCTCTTTTTCAGAAAATTTTGCATGAAGCAAATGCCGGCTTTGAGAGCTGGACATAAGTAATAAGAAAGGCGGAAGAATAGAATGAGATCAATGAAACTGGCCGTTTTGGCTGATATTCACAGCAATCATCACGCATTAAAAGCCTGTATTTCTCATGCGCTCGAAAAAAATGCGGATGAATTTCTTTTTCTGGGCGATTATGTCAGCGATTGTCCGTGTCCGCAGAAGACGATGCAGATTATTTATGAGATGCGGAAAAAATATCGGTGTCATTTTATACGCGGCAACAGAGAAGATTATATGCTGAATCACAGAGAAAATCCTGACGAGGGATGGACTTACTGTTCCGCCAGCGGAAATCTGCTGTATACATATGAAAATTTAAAAGAAGAGGATTTCCTTTTTTATAAAAGTCTTGATATTCAGGGAATGTACCAAAAAGAAGGATATCCGGTTTTCCGGTATTGTCACGGTTCTCCGGCTTCTTCCAAAGAACTGCTTATACCGGAAAATGAAAATGTTGTTTCCATCATGGAAAGTCTGGATGTGGATTTGCTGGTAAGCGGCCACACTCATATCCAGAATGCGGCGGTTTACGGAAATAAAAGATTAATACATCCCGGTTCCGTCGGCATTCCCTGGTATTATGAAGGAAAAAGCCAGTATATGATTCTGCATGGAAAAGAAGACGGCTGGGAAGAAGAATTTTTTCAGATTGATTATAATGTAAAAGATGTTATTAAAGAATTTGAAGAATCCGGGCTTAACGGAAAATCTTTTTATTGGGCAAAATTAAATATACATGCGCTTTCTACGGGTGAAGACGTTACAACGCCATGTCTGAAACTTGCAATAAAATTGTGTAAAGAAGGGGAAGGAAGCGCAACATGGCCGGATATTCCCGAAAAATACTGGAAAGCGGCGGCAGAATCGTTTGGAATCATATAAAACCGGAAAAGTCGTATAAAAAATACTTTGAAAATGATCAACAGAATCATAAGAAAGGAAACAGAAATGAAATCATCGGAAGAATTAAGAAGAAATCTCAGGGCCATTGATCATAAAAGTTATCCCGCTTATAAATCGCTGGCCGGAAGTTATTCTTTTGGAAACTATACGTTACATATTGAACACGTACAGGGAGATCCTTTTGCGGCTCCATCCAGGCTGAGTGTGGAAGTTTCCCATAAGATTGCAGGATTTCCTTCAAAATATTATGAATCGAAATGGGATAAAACCGCTTTGGAGGATTATCTGCTCCGCCGCTTTCATAAACAGGTGGATAAGTTTTGTTTTCAGGCGAAAGGCTCCGGTAAAAGCGGTATAATTACCGTAAGCCGCTGCGGACAGGAAATATTGGAAAGAACGGCAGGCGAAATTACAAAGGATGCCTGTATTATCAGATTTGAAGCAGGATTTCCGGCAAACGGGCGTACCATTAACGCGCCGGAACTGGAAAAAATTTTGTTTGATTTTATTCCCGTATGCGTGGAACAAAGCCTTTTCTATGAAAAAACACCAAAACGGGAACTGGAACAGGTTATCTTTCTGGCTGAAGACCAGCATTTTATAAGAGAAGAAATGAAAAAGCAGGATATCGTTGCCTTTGTCGCGGACGGTTCGATTCTGCCAAGAGAAAGCGGCGTATCCGACCGGCCACTGAAAGAGGGAATCCCCTTTCATTCCCCGGAAACAATGGCGGTTACTTTTGAGCTTCCTCATAAAGGGAATCTCAGGGGCATGGGCATCAAAAAAGGAATTACATTGATTGTCGGCGGCGGTTATCACGGAAAATCCACCCTTTTAAAAGCATTGGAACGAGGGGTTTACCATCATATAAACGGAGACGGAAGAGAATATGTAATAACCGAAGAAAGCGCTCTGAAACTCCGTGCGGAAGACGGGAGGAAGATCACAAACACGGATATTTCCCTTTTTATCAATCATCTTCCGAACGGTAAAGATACGAAAAAGTTCTGTACATTGGATGCCAGCGGCAGTACTTCCCAGGCCGCAAATATTGTAGAAGGAATTGAAGCCGGCAGTAAACTTCTTCTGATCGATGAAGATACGTCCGCCACTAATTTTATGGTACGCGATGAATTGATGCAGAAAATTGTGGCCAGGGAAAAAGAACCGATTACGCCTTTTCTGGAACGCGCGAAAGATTTATATGAAAAAGCCGGGATTTCGACGATTCTTGTAGTGGGAAGCTGCGGTTCATATTTTCATATCGCGGATAAAATTCTTCAGATGGATTCTTATCAGGCCGTCGATATTACCTCGGAAACGAAAGAAATAATTAAGGAGTATCCTGTTCCGGCAATTACCGCACCGGGATTTCACCTTCCTTCCGAAAAAAGGTATATCGATCTGTCCGGTTCCGTCCAGAAGCGAAAAACTTACCGCGGAAACGGCTATGTGGAAGAACGTCTTAAAATCAAGCGAATGGGAAAAACGGCTTTTTCAGTTGGAAAAGAAAATCTGGATATGCGGTATGTGGAACAACTCGTGGATGAAGAGCAGACACAGACGCTTGCTTATCTTCTGCGTTATGCGAAAGAACATTATGGGGATGAAAAAAGTGATGTGAGCGGTATTGTGAAGGCGCTTGAAAATATTTTAAGGACAAAAGGGCTTGCCGGTATCTGTGATAAAGGAAATGTGCCCTCGGGTCTTGCAATGCCGAGGACACAGGAAATATTTGCATGTTTTAACCGATATTAATATTGTTTGTAAAGCCGGCCTTAATCAAAATGAAATAATATGCTGTTTATATGAAAATTTATGATTATAAGGCCGGTTTTACACGATTTTCTCGAAATCTATCACGCCGTGTTTGCACCAGGGACATATAAAGTCGGGAGGAAGTTCTTCTCCCTCATAAACATAACCGCATACAATACAGCGCCATCCTTTGATTGTCGGTGCGGTATCCGGCTTTGGTTTCACAAATTCATGGTAATAGGAATAGGTCATCGGTTTTTCACTGGAGATTACGTCCGCGTCCGTAACTGAGGCGATAAAAAGCATATGCGTTCCAAGATCCTGTGAATGGATGACCTTGCAGTCCAGATACGCCGTTGTATGTTCTTTCAGATAGGGAAGTTCTTGTTTTGTCAGCTGAAAAGAAATATTTACAAATTTGTCGACAGTTCTTCCACTCTGGAAACCGAAATGCTGAAAGAGGGAAAAAGGAGCCGACTGATCAAGAACGGAAATCGATACCATTCCCGATTTCTGTACCAGTTCACAGGTCAGATTTTGTTTGTTAATCGCGATTGCGACCTGTTTCGGGTCATCCGTTACCTGTGTTACGGTATTGATGATACAACCGTTCATTTTGGAGTCCGCCTTCGCCGCGGCTACATAAAGACCATAAGATAATTGAAAAAAAGCTTTCTGATTCATAATTTTCCCTTTCTTTTATCTGCATTTGATTTTATCGTCAAAAAAGAGTATGATTCAAATAGTATATAAAAAAATTCTGATTTTATACTCATTTATCTGTTTTTACCATACCCTGTTTTTATAATAACAGAAATATTCTGAATTGAAAAGAAAGGAGTTTTTTTATGAATTTCGTGAACGCGGAAGAAAAAAGAAATTATATGTTGGAAACACCGGTCAGAAAACTGGTATGTACGCTGGCGGGGCCTACCATTCTGAGCATGCTGATTACTTCTTTCTACAATATGGTGGATACTTTTTTTGTCGGAAGAATTGATACACAGGCGACAGGAGCGGTTGGAATTGTCTTTTCGGTAATGGCGATTATTCAGGCGGTCGGGTTTTTCTTCGGTCACGGGTCCGGTAATTACATATCCAGAAAATTAGGTGCACAAGAAACGGAAGAAGCCGAAAAAATGGCGGCGGTCGGATTTTTTACGGCATTCGCTGCGGGTGTCGTGCTGATGGCGGCGGGCCTTATTTTTATTAAACCGCTGGCTTATCTGCTCGGTTCAACGGATACCATACTGCCGTACACAATTACTTATCTGTGGATTATTCTGCTCGGTGCGCCGGCAATGACCACATCTCTTGTATTAAATAATCAGATGCGGTATCAGGGAAGCGCTTTCTATGCGATGATCGGTATTGTATCGGGGGCGGTACTCAATATGGCACTGGATCCGATTCTGATTTTCGGCTGTAATCTCGGCATTGCCGGCGCTGCGCTGGCTACGATGATCAGCCAGTATATCAGTTTTGTACTGCTTCTGATTATGATCAGGCGTGGAGGAAACATGCAGATTCGTTTCTGTAACTTCAAACCGAGTCTGTACTTTTATAAAGAGATGATAAGAGGAGGAACGCCTTCTTTGTGCAGGCAGGGGCTTGCAAGTCTTGCCGCTATTTTTTTGAACCGTACGGCCGGTCTCTACGGCGATGCGGCGATTGCCGGCATGTCAATCGTATCGAGAATTTCGATGTTTGCAAATTCCGCACTGATTGGGTTCGGCCAGGGATTCCAGCCTGTCTGCGGCTTTAATTATGGCGCCGGAAAAAACGAAAGGGTGCTGGAAGCATTCTGGTTCTGTGTAAAATATGCTTTTGTCTTTCTGTTAATCGTCGGAACGGCCGGATTTGTTTTTGCGCCGGAACTGGTAACTTTATTCAGAAAGGATGATTTGGAAGTTATCGCAGTTGGAACGGCGGCCCTGCGGTTTCAGGTCATTGCTTTTCCGCTGAATGCGTGGATTGTCATGTGTAATATGATGCTGCAATCCGTCGGAAAAGGTTTAAAGGCGTCCATCGTGGCATCGGCGAGGCAGGGACTATGTTTTATTCCGCTTATTTTTATTTTACCGCATTTTCTGGGGCTTTTCGGCGTGGAAATCTGTCAGGCCATTTCCGATGTGCTGACGCTTGTTATATCCGTGCCGATCGGCATGAGTGTCGTGAAAGAAATGAAACAAAATTAAAACAAAAGCGGCGGGTCTTCTGAAAGACTGCGCCGCTTTTTAACGTTGTAAGGAAGAAAATATTAATTCGTATAATTATCAAAATATCCCTGAATCAGGATTACCGGAGTTCCCTTGTCGCCGGAACCGCTTGTCAGATCGCATAAAGAACCGATTAGATCTGTCAGTCTTCTCGGTGTGGTGCCCTGAGATGCCATATCACCTACCAGATTGTCTTTTTTCTCTTTGATGCGGTTGGAAATTGCCTCTTTCAACGCTTCACCGGATAAATCCTTGAAATCATTGTCCGCGAGATATTTCAGTTTTACCTCGTTGGGCGTTCCTTCCAGTCCGGGGGTGCTGGCCGGCGATACGCAGGGATCTGCGAGTTCCCATATTTTTCCGACGGGATCTTTGAAAGCGCCGTCTCCGTACACCATAACTTCCACATGTTTTCCGGTTCTGTTCAGGATTTCTTTCTGAATATCCATTACCAGATCGGTACATTCTCTTGGGAAAAGTTTGATCATGTCTTCCGTCGATTTGTTGGAGCCGAGCAATCCGTATTTTTCATTGCATCCGCTTCCGTTTACGGGACTTGTCAGGATATCATCCATTCCTGCGATTTTTTCCGCGCCTGCAGCTTTTAACAGTCTTTTCGTGCGTGCTCTTGTGTGGATATCGCAGTTCAAAATATTCTTTGCGTAAGGAAGAATGCTTCTGCAATCGTTGGCAAAGATAATTTCAACTTCCGCGCCCGCTTCCCTGATCAGATTTCCGTAATAATCAACGTAATCCACTCCCGTGAAAGGATGTTTGTTTTCTCCGAAAAGTTCACGGTATTTCTCAAGGGTAAGTACGTCGCTGTAAGGATTGATTCCGGCTTCATCCAGTTTATCAAGAGAAACGAGCTCATTTCCTACTTCATCGCTTGGATAACTGAGCATCAAAACCACTTTCTTAGCGCCCATTGCGATGCCGCGCAGACAGATTGCAAAGCGGTTTCTGGATAAAATCGGGAAGATAACGCCGATGGTTTCTCCGCCGAGTTTCGTTCTGACATCTTCCGCGATCGCTTCCACCGATGCGTAATTTCCCTGTGCCCTCGCAACGATCGATTCCGTTACCGCAATCACATCTCTGTCACGCAGTTCGAATCCTTCGCTTTCTGCCGCTTCCAAAACACTATCTGTAACAATTTTTACCAGATCATCGCCCTCCCGGATAATGGGGCAGCGGATTCCTCTGGATATGGTTCCTACTTTTCTTTCCATTGCTATACCACCTCTCCTTTTTATTACTACCACAGATTATTATAATATAAGAAACAGAAAAGCGAAAGCTTAAAATTTTCCTTTGTTTTTGGCGTAATTAAGCGAAAAATTAAAATTCCGTATGCCCATATGCCGGGTTTTGGTGTCAATGCGGTAACAGTAGTCGTCCATCCAGTAGGGCATATCCGCATCATCTGATCGATAATACGGATTAAGGTTTTCATCCAATAGAACCGGTGCCGCGTCGGCCGAAAGTGTTGAAAGATAATATCCGTTATTAAATTTTTCCGGATCCATGTCGGTTACGAGATTCGAAAGGCGGACGGATGGATTCAGATTATAACGGGCTATCCAGTAGTCCGGGTGGATAAAGGAAAGAGCGATATAAAATACAGTGACAACAACGATGCTGTAAAAGAACAGCGGAAAGCGCTGGAAATAAATATAAATCGTTATCCCTGTCATTAAAAGGAAAATGACTGCCAGCGACCATATCACAAAGACTCTCAGGAAAGTGAGGCGATAGGTTGCAATATACATAAACATCCGAAGCGCGCTGGATAAAATCATAACAAAAGTACATCCGCTGATGACCGTAAGAATCACCTTTAAGATCAGATGATCTTTGAAAGAACACAGGCAGGCCAGCACAATCATCAGGTTAATCAGGCAGACAACAAGGAGCTGGAAAAATCCCTGTCTTGCATAAGCGGAATAAGTATATCCTTCGGGCAGTTTCATATTGCCGATGAACAGATAGAAAATCTGTACGAAGCTGAATAACAGATAAATAACGGAAAGGATTCCGGTAACGGTAATTGCGATGATGGGCTCTCCTGTCTTTTTTTCAGCGGTTTCTTCCGGTATATTTTTTTTACACAAAGCGGTAAGCAGCGCATAGGACAAAAAAAATACGGTCGTAACCATCAAAACGATTCTGACGATGTCTGTAAAAGAAATATTGAGATAAAGAATTTTATCTATCATATTGCGGAAAACGACATCGGCGCTGCATAAAAGAAGCGTAGTCACAATCAGAAGCGGTACGGAAACAGAAATTCCGATAATAATATATAAAATATAATCTTTTTTAGCTCCTTTTTTCTGTTTTTGGGCATCATAAAAAGACGTCAGGTCGATAAAGGGAGAAAAAAGGCATGCGATTGTTTTTCCGATTGTGCGCAGAATGGCTCCCAGATATTTCGGAAGATTCCATTCGTCATCATAATAAACCGTATGCAGTATCAGAATAAAACTCAACAGAAAAATACCGAGTTTATTCATCCGCAGAAGCTGTGGAGAATCGGTGCAGCAGTTGGAAATGCCGAGCAGCAGGATGCTGATCACGTAAAAGAGACTGTCTTTTTTGTACGGAACCCCTAACTTTTTCATAGATAAGAAGAAATAGCAAAGGGTTCCGGCGACGAAAAAAGGGTATGTGATGCCCGAAGCGTTACGATACAGACAGAATGCGTAAAACAGGGAATAAAGAAGGCTGGCCGGGGCAAAAAAAGAAAACTGCTTTTTCATTTGTCTGGTCAGTATGGTTTCTTCATTCTTTTCCGCTTCTTTTCCCATCGTTTCCTGACGAAAATAATTGTTTACGGTGTAAGCGTTTGATTGATTGTTCTGATAAGATTCGTTCATTTTTCCCTCCGTTTCTGCGCTGTTTTCTGCGCATATTAAAAATTTTAATTATCTTCTTCCTTTTCTTCTTCTGTGTATTGCAGAATGTCGCCCGGCTGGCAGTCCAGAGCCCTGCAGATTGCTTCCAGTGTCGAAAAACGAATGGCTTTGGCCTTGTTGTTCTTCAGGATGGAAAGATTGGCGAGCGTAATGTCCACTTCGCCTGCCAGTTCTGTCAGGCTTTTCTTACGCATTGCCATCATGACATCCAGATTGATGATAATCGCCATGTTGTGACTACACTCCTTTCCTAGATGGTTAAGTCGTTGTCGAGTTTATAGGTGATCGCCTTATCGAATACCCGGGCCAGTACTTTGCTGAACAGTCCGGCAATTACGAATACCATGATGACGATGAAAATAGCCGGCGTAATATAGATGAAAAGGCGGCAGGCAGTAATCAGTGCGATGCAAAAGCTATAAATGCTCATTTTATCGAGGCTTTCCACATTTTCTCTGATAAAACAGTCATCCTTGATAACGGAAAGAAACATTTTACGCAGTTCGTGAAGAATCAGAACCGCAAAAATCCCCGAAAGAAAGAGGACGACAAGCAGAGAATAATAATTATCTCTGAAATAGGAATTATAAGTTCCGTAGAATCTGATGGAAAAGGGAAGAGTCACGGTAACAAACATACCTGCAAAATACATAAGATCCAGTAAATATTTGGTATACAATGTCAGTTTGTTTTTCATGGAATACCTCCTGTTGATGATTAGTCCGCTGTATGCGGTTTTTCCGCTTTTCCATAATATAGCATGGTAAATTATGAATGTCAATAAATTTTTATTGAAAAACAATAAATAATTATTTTTCTACGATAATATAAAAAAATATTAATCTATGGTAAACTTTTAACAGGTTCCAGGCGTTATTTAAGTGTAAGACGTTTTACGAAGGGAAAAAGTACAAGTGACGGATAAAGAACTGATACGCAAAGTTCATAGCGGGGATAAAGAATCGCTGGATGTCATTATTCGGAAATATTATGACGAGATTTACCGGTTCTGCCTGTATCTGACAGGGCAGGAAGCGGATTCCCAGGATATTGTCCAGGAAGTATTTCTGAAGTTTATCAGGCATGTGGATTCTTTCCGGTATCAGAATCTGAAAGGCTATCTGCTCATGATCGCCCGCAATTCATGCTACGATTATTTCCGGCATAAAAAAGAAACGGTCTGTATAGAAGAAATGGAAGAAGCCGGAAGAGAAGATCAGGGAATCATGCAGGTAGAAGATGAAATGCTGCTGCGTCAGGCGCTTTCCGGTATTTCACCGCAGCAGCGGGAAGTGATTCTTCTGCGGATTCAGGAGGGATTGAAATATACGGAAATAGCAAAGATTTTAGGATGTCATCTTTCAACCGTGAAATCGCGGTATTTTCAGGGGATTCAGAAGTTAAACAGACTGCTTTTACAGAGTGAAGACCGACATTTTTGATAATTCGGAGAAAGGATAAGGTGCCGATATGAAAAAAACAGAAAAAAATATCAGGGAACAGTTTCGCATAACGGATCGGAACATCGTGATCGATGAAAAAAGAAAAGAAGAAACGATGTCCTTTTTACAAAAAGAAATTTCCCGGAAAAAAACCGGAGTCCGGCCGGACAGAAAAAAGATTCTGATACGGCAGTTTCGGTATATGGATAAAACCATGCTGGCAATCCACGGGATCTTCTGTATGATCGCATTGTTTGTTGTTGTCACAGTGCCTGAATATTGGGGACATGGAATCAAAAAAGAAGAAGACATTATTCTCGTTTCCACGGTTATTTCAGGGTTTCTCGGCCTGTTTTCCGTTCTGGCGGTCGGACGCATATTTTTCTCGGGACTTACGGAACTGAGCGAAAGCTGTTATTTTAACGTAAGACAGATGGTGGCGTTTCAAATGTTTTTATCCGGGATGATCAGTCTCAGTGTTTTGTCCGTAAATATTCTGTTCGTCGGAATGCGGTGGAAAATAGATTTGCTGCGGGCCGGCCTGTACCTTTTTGTACCATTTGTGATGACGGAATGCTGCTGCCTGATGGCGGTTTTATCGGAAACCGGAAGAAAGAATATTTATCTTCTGACAGGAGTCGGTACATTCAGCGTTGTAAGTAATGTACTGCTTGCCTCCTCTCCTCAGTTGTACAGAATGTCGGCGCTTACCTTCTGGGGAATCGCTTTTGCAGGCGGTTTGTTATTGCTTACGGTACAGATCAGAATATTGTTCCGCGGAATCGAGAAAGGAGAGATCTTATGCACGAATTAGAATTGGTGGAATTAAAGAAGAGTTTTCAGGAGAAAAATTTTCAGGAGAAAATTGCCGTACACGAAACCAATGTATGTTTTCAGCATGGGGTATATGGATTGCTTGGAGAGAACGGGGCCGGAAAAACGACGCTTATGAGAATGATCTGCGGCATTCTGGAACCGTCTCATGGAGAAATTTTGTGCGACGGGATGCGAATTGAGAGAATGGGGGGGGAATATAGGAGCCTGTTAGGATATCTTCCCCAGGATTTCGGTTATTATGAAGATTTTACCGCAGATCGCTTTCTGCATTATATGGCGGCGTTAAAGGCGCTTCCGGAAGAGTATGCGAAACAAAGAATCGATGAGCTGTTGGAAATGGTGGATTTAACGGCGGTCAGGAAAAAGAAGCTGAAAACTTTTTCCGGCGGCATGATACGGAGAATCGGCATCGCGCAGGCGCTTTTAAACGACCCGGAAATTCTCGTTCTGGATGAGCCGACTTCCGGTCTGGATCCGAAAGAAAGGGTACGGTTCCGAAACATTATCAGTTCTCTCGGAAAAAACAGACTCGTTCTTCTGTCGACCCATATCGTTTCCGATGTGGAATATATCGCGGATCAAATCATGATTATGAAAAGCGGCAGGATGATACGGGTGGGAACGGAAGAATCCATGGCCGATGAAGTCAAAGACTGCGTCTGGAAATGTCTCGTTTCGGAACAGGAAGTTCTGACGCTGAATGAAAAATACATCGTAAGCAATCTGAAAAATCAGGGAAATCGGGTAGAGCTTCGTATCGTTTCCAAAGAAAAACCGACAGAAAACGCCGAAAGACAGGATGTAACGCTGGAAGATATTTATCTGTATCTTGTTCAGCCGGAAAAATCGTCTTCGAATGACTGATGCGAAAGGGTTATGTTTGGAAGGGGGAGGAAAAATGAAGCTGTACCGGATGGAACTATATAAATTGTGTCACAGAAAAATGGTCATTGTCGGGGAATTTTTCATTTTGACGGTTCTCTGTCTTTTTTGCGTGATGAAAGTTTCGGAAGAACGGTCATATGTCGACGGGGTTCTGTATGAAGGTTATGAAGCCGTGCAGAAGAACAGGCAGATTACGGAAGAATACAAAGGCGTCCTGACGGATGAAAAGGTGGAAAAAATCATTGAAAGGTATGGTTTTCCCCATGAAGTCGTCAGAAATTGCGGTGGTTTTCGGGACAGTAATTATTTGAATGCTTTTGTTACGGATTTTCTGGCCGACGGATTTATGAGAGGATGGAATGAAGGAGAATATCAGATATCGACCCGGACATATCCGATTGAGGAGACGGAACTTGGGGCGGCAGGGGAACTGACAGGTAAAGAAATAGTATTTGCGTACACGAATGGATGGGCTGTCTTCAAAGATATTCTGAATGGCGGGATGATGCTTTCCGCAATTTTAGTTTTGTTTATAATTTCGGTTCTTTTTGTGGGCGAAAAACAGGCGAAGATGGTTCCGCTTCTTTTTACGACGAAAGAGGGAAGAAGAAAAGATATTGTGATTAAAATTCTGGCGGCTTTTACGGTGACAGCCTGTATCTGGCTGGCGGTCGTCGCCCTGGATTTGGCATTGTGCGCTTATATTTATGGTCTGGATGGTCTGGACAGTCTGGTCGGCGTTACTAAAATGACCGGATATATGATGGCCCGGGACTGGTCGGTGACAATCTGGACGGTAAGAAAATTTCTGACGGTGGTGGTATTTCGGTCTTTCGTGGGCATTATGATGCTGTGTGCGGCAACCGTTTATATTTCTGCGGGATGCAGGGCTTCTTTTCATGCGGTTTCTCTCGCCGGAATCGCCTGGGGACTGCCGGTTCTTTTGTGGTTTTTAGTGCCAAACAGCGGTTTTCGTCTGATAAAAATATTGATTTATGCTTCACCGCTCTATCATATGATGTGCGATTCGATATTTGATGTCGGCACATTTTGGCAGATGTTGGCATGGACTGCGGTTATCCTGTCAGTGATCTGTGTCTGCCGCGGATGTCTGAAATACGGAAGGCAGCAGGATTTATAGAGAAAACATGGAGGATAATGATGAAATTATATCGGATGGAGCTTTATAAACTTTGTTCCAAGAAACTTTTTATGATTTTAGCCGGCGGTATTGCAGCCGTAATGTTATGGATGTTTTCTCTGGAAGTGTCGGAGGAAGAAGCGACGATTGACGGCGTTAAGCATGTCGGTTTTGAAGCGGTACAGATAAACAGAGAGATTACGGAAGAGTTTAAAGGCGTTCTGACGGATGAAAAAATACAACAAATTGTTGTAAAGTATGGACTGCCAAAAAAAGTTGAGGAGGGATGGGGTTACTTTCGGGATATGAATTTTCTGAATGAGTTTGTCATGAATTATCTGACGAATGCTTATATCAATGACTGGAACGATTACTGCGCGGCATCCGTTGTCTATCCGATGGCGAATACGGATTTGGGAAGAGTCATGGAATTGACCGGAGAAGAGATCGTTTTGGAATATTATAAGGGATGGCGCGTTTTTCTGAGAATATTGAGTACGGGAATGATTATGGGAAGCGTTCTTGTTATTTTTACCATTTCGCCTCTGTTTGCGAATGAAAACCAGAACAGGACGCTTCCTTTGCTCTTTACAACGAAGGAAGGGAAACGGAAAGATATTAAAGTAAAAATTGCGGCGGCATTTACCGTAACGCTTGGAATCTGGATCGGTATTTTCCTGTTTGATCTGTTGTTATGCGGCAGCGTCTACGGATTCGACGGACTGGCCTGTTATAACGGAATGGTGCTTAATTATCTGTTTCCCTGGCCGGACAGAATGATACCGCTGCCAAATTATCTGTTTCTGGTTGTTTTACTCTGTTTTCTGGGCATTTTTTTGCTGGCTGGCATTACGATTTGCATTTCCGCCGGCTGTAAAAATACTTTTCATGCAGTAACGGTTACGGCGATTTGTTGGGGAGCGCCCATGTTAATTCAGGTTTTTACCGGATTTAACGGGATAGGAAGGCTGCTTGCCGCTGCCCCTCTTTTTATGGTAGTCAGCGGATCGATCGACAGCAGCTTTCATTTCTGGATGTTTCCGATGGGAATTGCCGTCGTTGTTCTGGTTTGCTGTGTTTTCGGCGCATATCGGAAATGCCGG
Organism: uncultured Lachnospiraceae bacterium; assembly: GCA_910584965.1. Classification (GTDB taxonomy): domain Bacteria; phylum Bacillota; class Clostridia; order Lachnospirales; family Lachnospiraceae; genus UBA3282. The sequence continues at coordinate 65,637 of CAJUDZ010000016.1, forward strand.
CGTCAGGGCCGGTGATGTTTGCTTTGGAAAAAATATCCGGCCTAATAGTATTCCAATACCGCGTGAAAGTCCATATTTTCATGAACAGGCGTTTCCGTATCCGGGAGAATCCCATCGGCGGTCATCCAGTGCGTGAGCTTTGCGAAATCAAAATCTGTTTCGGGAAAAGGCGGCAGCGTTTCTCCTTCAAAAACATATAAAGTATCGTAAATGATGTTTTCAGTATATAAAGTGATCTGGCGTACCGGGATATTTTCTATCCAGGCTTTATCCAGAAATTCTTTTCGCATCAGGATATAGTCGTATAAAAAGGCAATTTCTTCTTCTCTGTCCGCCGCTTCATCATTGCGGAGATATTCCGCTTCCCAGCGAATCCGGTCCATAGCCGCGGAAGCATCGGTCATTTCGGAAAGCCGTGGAAGCACTTCTTCTGCCAGAGCCGTCAGGTAAACGCTGATTTCCTGTTCATAACAGGCGGTCAGCGCTTCATAAAATTCTTCTTTTTCATACAGCGCATTAAACCAGACGGAAGAATCTCTGTGTGCGGCAAGGCGGGTCAGCCTGTCCGGGGAAGAAGAAATATGTCCCAGATAAGCGGGAGTGTTTCCCCAGGTAACATCATAATCCCAAACCGGTCCTGCATACAGTTTGCCGTTTACGGCGTCTGTATCTTTGTAGAAAAAGGAACTTGCCACGCCGCCGTCGTAATTTGCCGTTATTTCTTCCAGCAGATATTTTCGGACAAAAGAATCGAGATCGATCAAATCGGTATAGTATTTGCCGGTAGTGCTGTCGATTCCTTCAAGAGATAAAACTGCGTTTTCTACGCTCTGTACATAGCCGTCTATATAAGCGATCTGATTACCGGAAGCATGTTCCGGCGAGCGGAGAATAAAGGATTCGTTGGCGTCGGTGATAAAATAGCTTCCGTGCTCTTCAACTTCTTTCAGAAAGCGGTCGTCAAAATCTCTTTCAATCAGATAGCCGCCCGTAATGTCGTCGGGTTCGTTTGTAATCTGTTTGGCTTTGGTCGTGTCGGTCCAGACCGTTTCATGGGAAGAAAAGTCTGCGGTTTTATTCGCAAATTCCGTTGCTTTTTCCAAATCCGTAATTTCCAGACGGTTTTTTCCGACTTCTATTTTTTCCGTGACATAGTAATTTCCCATATACTCGCCGTTTAAGTATAAATCTACGAATACGCCTTCTTCCGACTGAGGCAGATTAAGACGTTCTGCCAGATTTCTGGATAACGCGTTGCGGAGAAGAGACGGATCGGCGGAATTGGATATAAAAATCCATTTTTTGGCAGAGGGCATTCCGAGAAAAGGAACGGAATCCGCAAGCTTGATCTGGTAAGGCTTTTTTTCAAATTCCGTAAAAGAAGTATTTCCTTTTCCTTTGATATAGGTGAGAGGACGGTCAAAACTGATGCGTCCGTCCGCATCCAGAACGGAAATATGGCCCGGTTCTTTCACATCTTTGTCGGTGTTGATCTGTTCCGATGTTCCGGAATCCGTATCGATGAAAACTGCCGGAATATTTTCGGAATGCATCCAGACGATAGAAGAAGGATCGATGCCGTCCGGTATTTGTACATCTTTTTCACTTTTGCAGGCGGAGGGAAGGAACGCATAAAAGGTTCCTTCGTTTTCCCAGAGGGTAATTTCATGTCCTGCCGCGACGATGCCGGCTTCCGTTGTTTCGTTTCCGCCGGCATTTTCGGCCGATTCTGCATCTTCGGGCCGTATGTTTTCGTTTTGAAAATCGGAGAGCTTATTCAGTCCGAGCAGGAGAATGGAAGCGATTATGATCAGAATGCTGTATATCAGATTTCTTTTTATCATGGCTGCACGTTTTTCCGTTTCTTTCTGTTTTTCCAGGATGATTAAGAGAAAATCGTTTTATGCAAGAATCAGTCCGACGGGACAATGATCCGAGCCCATAATGTCTTTGTAGATAAGCGCGTCTTTCAGTCTTTCCCTGAGGCTTTCCGAAGCGATGAAATAGTCGATACGCCATCCGGCGTTCTTTTCTCTCGCGTGGAACTGGTAAGACCACCAGGAATAGGCTCCTTCCAGATCGGGATAAAAATAACGGAACGTGTCGATCAGACCGGACTGCGTGATTTTTGTGAACTTTTCCCGTTCTTCATCGGTGAATCCCGCATTTTTGCGGTTTGTTTTCGGATTTTTCAGGTCGATCTCCTGATGCGCAACGTTCAGGTCGCCGCAGAAGATGACGGGTTTCTTTTCTTCCAGTTTTTTAACAAAGCAAAGAAAATCGTCTTCCCACCGAATGCGGTAAGAAAGCCTGGTCAGTTCGCGCTGTGAATTTGGGGTATAGACGGTCGTCACATAAAAATCAGGAAATTCCAGTGTGATAACGCGCCCTTCATGATCGTGTTCTTCGATGCCGATTCCGTATGTGACGGAAACGGGTTCCTTCTTTGTGAAAACAGCCGTACCGGAATATCCTTTTTTCTCCGCATAGTTCCAGTATTGATGAAAGCCCGGCAGTTCCAATGTGATCTGGCCTTCCTGGAGTTTCGTTTCCTGTAAGCAGAAAATATCCGCGTTTTCCTTTTCAAAAAAATCCAGAAACCCTTTTCCCATACAGGCCCGCAGCCCGTTTACGTTCCATGAAATCAGTTTCATGTCTTCTCTTTCTCCCTTCTTCCTGCTGGTTTGGTGACTTGTTTTCCGAGTAGTTACTGTGTTTGTTTATTCGGATAATATTCCAGAATATCTTCCTGTACGATGCGTTCCGAAAGTTCGTACATATTTTGGATGCGTTCCCGGTAGTTTTCCTTTGTCAGTCTGTTTTCACCGGCAATCAGTTTGTCGCAGATGACCTGATTGATTTCTTTGGAAAAATGAATCATGTCCATATATAAATCCAGATCGGTGATAATTTCTTCTTCATCCTGATAATAGTAAATCTCTGCATTATCGTATTCCAACAGCGCGGCGATTGCCTGTTCCTCATTATACAGATATGCGTCCCTTTCTCCGCTCCTGTAAACATTATCCCACCAGAGCATGGAGTAGGGCGGAAAGAAAAATTTGAAAGTCGTTTCGGGATGGTTTTTGACCATATTAGTCAATAGTGTAATGTTTCCGGCAAGTTCATCCGTATAATACGTTTTTTCCTGCATGGGCCTCACGAAAGAAAGCCGGTTGTACATTCCCGTTGCCAGCTCCGCACTGAAAAATTTCCATTGCGCCCAGTTATAGGAATTTCCTTCATCGTAATCGCTTTTCAGGGAGAAAGCCAGCATATAGGGGATTTTCTCCAGAATAATATCTTTGTTCAGCAGATAAGGATAATCGTTTAAAACGTTTGTGTCGTACAGGTACATGGGGCATCCGGTGGATTCATAGGTCGTCTCCGTGCCTGCGGAGAGGGAAGAAGGATCGATGTTGTAAAAAACATATTCCAGGTCTCTGTTTTCATAAGCGATATCGAGCAGATAACACAGGTCGGCGGTTGCGCCGTAGGAGCGTATGGCTTTGATCGTGCGGCAGCCGAAACCGTCGTCGAACCACTTATTGTTATAATTTTCACAGACTGAAGAACCGACGATCAGGCTGTCGTAGTCAAAATTGCGCAGCGTTCCGACACATTGGTATTCCTTGTCCGTAAGTACGCTCTTTAAACCGGGAAGCGGTTTGTGGTACTGGTAAAAAGGGTCGAAAATTACAACGGCCGCGATAACGGATATCAGCAGTACGGCGCTTCGGATGAAAAATGATCTGATAAATTTCTGTTCTGTCATTTATATATCTGTCCTTTCATGGGTCTGTCGCTTAAAAGCATAACCCGCGGCGTAGCATGTCAGAAGTTAAAGTACAAAAAGGTGCTGACCTGTGACAGGGAAACGACGCACCATATAAATACGATCACAGCCGCCCAGCATTTCCCGGAAGTGAGTTTCCCGTCTTCGGCAATTTCCAGTACATTTTTCCGGGTAATCATGAAGAAGGAAAAACAAAGATACAATAAAAGCAGCGCCAGATATGCAAAACCTGTCAACTGCGGCGCCAGAATACCCAGCGCTTCTTTTATCACATAAAATTCCGGGATATCCAACGTGGAAGCAACTTCGAACATTTTACCTGTGTAACGGAATGCGCCCAGATTCCGGAACATCTGTATGGCCCCCGCCATGCTTTCGCTTCTGAAAAAGAACAGCGAAAGATTAAAAAACCCGAAAGTCAGTATCCAGCCGAGCCAGGCCGGAATATGGAATCTGGAAGGATGCTTTTCCTCTCTTCCCTTGATGCCGACGATTCCGAGATTGTCCCAGACGACGAGGAGTCCCTGCATGGTGCCCCAGGCAATGTAGGTCCATGCCGCTCCGTGCCAGAGACCGCTCAGGAAGAAAATAATAATCGTATTCAGTATCGTGCGCAGTTTTCCTTTTTTACTGCCGCCGAGCGGAATATAAACGTAAGTTATGAAAAAACGCGAGAGGGTTATATGCCATCTCTGCCACAATTCTTTCACGGAACAGGCCCGGTAAGGGGAATTAAAGTTGACGGGAAGGATGATGTTGAACATTCTTCCGAGCCCTATCGCCATATCGGAGTAACCGCTGAAATCGAAATAAATTTCGAAAGTGTACGCCAGGATTACGAGAACGGTCGAAGGCGTGTCCAGGCTGAATGTCTGCGCGAAGCCATAATTTACGACGAGCGCCAGAACGTCGGCCAGCAGAATTTTTTTCGCAAGGCCGAAAACAAACAGAATAATGCCCTGTGAAAAATTGTGCGCGTTCAGCCTGCGGTTTGCCGTATCTTCAAATTGTGGAATCATTTCCTTATACAGGACGATCGGTCCGGCGACAAGCTGCGGAAAAAAGGTGACAAAAGTCACGTAGTTGACAAAGGAATAATGTTCCGCCCGCGAAAGCGCACGGTCTATGATAAAGGATAACTGCTGGAAGGTAAAGAAGCTGATACCAAGCGGCAGCAGAATATGCTTTAAGGTAAAATCCGTATGAAAAGCCAGATTCAGGTTTTCGATGAAGAAGTCATAATATTTAAAATAAAAGAGCAGTCCCAGATTGAAACCGATACCGGCAAACAAACCGATACGCTTCGAAAGTTTTGTCCGTGCGAAGGTAAAAAGCCAGCTTAAAAAATAATTGATCAGGATGCTGACTATAATAATGGCAAGATAATAGGCATTAAAGTAGCCGTAAAACCATAACGACATACCGGCAAGAAAAACCTTAGCCAGTTCATAATGTTTATAATGGTTCAGCCCGTACCAGCCGAGCAGCGTCAGGGGCAGAAATATAAAAATAAAAAGAAAAGAATTAAACAGCATAGCGTCTCCAGGTCAGTAAAATAAAAAATCAAATATGGTATAGTATACCAAATTAGGAAAAAGGTTACAATGGATAATAAAAGGGAATGCAGTATAAAAACAGATTCCCGGAAAGGTCGAAAGGGGTAATGATGATGTTAATAAAGCGGATAATGATAGTTTGGACAGCCGGACTGATTTTATGCAGTCTGACCGGATGCGGACAGAGCACGCCGACGGGAGAAATGGTGCGTAACCAAAAAACAGCGGAAGAGCAGAACGAGATGCTGGAAGTGCCCGTTGGGAGTTCCCAGGTAAAAAACGAACAGCAGGAGATGAAAAGAACGTTTCCGACGCTCACACAGCTGCGGGAAGAGGTAAAGGAAGAAATGGGAGACCATTACTGGCCCGATATATCCATCTCGGAAGAAGAGCTTGAGAGAAAAACCGGCATTACACGGGATATGTATATAGAATTTCTGGCGGAAAACATGGAAACGGAAGCGAATATGGACATGATGATTATTATCCGTGCCAAAGAGGATTATGTCGGAACGGTCGAGCAGGCGTTGGAAGATTACCGTTTAAAGATGATCGAGGAAAACGGCCGATATCCGCAGAATCTTTGCAAAGTCGAGGCTTCCCGGATGGAGACGATCGAAAACTATATCTGTTTCGTACAGCTTGGAGCGGATACGACCATCGTTTCCAATAAAGGAAAGGATGAGATCATTTCTTACTGTCTCGAAGAAAATGAACGGGCAGTCGATATACTGGAAAAGGCTATCCTGAGATAGCCTTTTCCGATTTTTTGTCTTAATGGAAATTATGATAAAGAGAATTAATGACAATGGCCGCCGCAGCGGCTGCAATCACCGCCGCATTGCAGAGATTTTCCGTTTTTCTTATCCCGTATCATGCTTCTGACTGCCAGAATAACGGCCGCGGCTATGATTGCAAGAACGATAATTGTACCCATATTTACCAGCCTTTCAGACTTAATAATTCTGCGTATATAGGTTAGCATTAACTAATTATATTGTCAATATGATTTTTTCAAAATTTCATCCGGATTATGTATGTGAAAAGCCGCGTCAGTTTTTATTGAATTGGTAGATAATTCCTTTGTAGTTTTTAACAAAATTCAGAATACTAAATATGTTTAGTAAAAGCGTTAATTAGTGCATAATGTCGGAAAATAGTTTCGTTTTTTGAAAATATTGTGCAAAAACACAAAAAATGATAAGATTCACCCAACAAACAGTTCCGTTTTTGTCGAGGATATTGATAATTTGCCATAACGTGCAGACAGGTGGAAACAGAAAATGAATATACATGATATTGCAAAACTGGCCGGGGTATCTGCATCTACCGTTTCCAAAGTAATGAACGGAAAGGATAAAGATATCAGCGAAGAAACAAGAAAAAAGGTTCTGAAAATAATTGAGGAAGAAAATTATGTTCCCTATTTCAAATTTCTCGAAAAAGAAGGAATCAGGAATCACCTGGTCGGTCTTATCGTAAGAAAACAGAACCGGGAAAGAGAAAACATCGTTCTTAATGTCGAACGGGCGGCGCGGGAAAAAGGATACGGTGTTCTGATCGGATATGTGGAAAATGATGAGGAAACGGAACTGCTTGTAAGACAGATGATGAAAAAAAAGGTTTCGGGGCTGCTCATAGACTCCACGAAATGGATTGCAGCAGGAAAACTGGAAGAAGCCGCTGTTTATTTCGGTGAGACAAAAAAATTTGACGATCGACAGAAAGCGGTTGTTTATTACCGGTTATCTGATGCGTCCGGTATGGCAACGGAAAAACTCCTGAAAGAAGGGCATCAGAAAATTGCATGCATTGCCCGGCAGGGAGACACGGGAATTTTGTACGGGTATAAATCCGCAATGCAAAGGTTCCATCAGAAAGCACAGCCCGTCTGGATATATGAATGCCGGACACTGGGAGATATTGAAAAGTATGGAATCCCCCAGGTGTTAAATGAGAACGTAACCGCCATTGTCTGCGGTTCGCCCGAAATTGCCTGCTGTGTCTGTAAAGTCATGGAAAGAAGCCGGACGACGGTGCCGGGACAATTATCGCTTATTTCCGTCGGAGACGATCGGATACTGGAATTTTCCGGAAATATAACGGCCATAAAACTGCCGGGCGGAAAACTGGCGGAAGCGGCGTTTGAATATTTATTCGAGATGATGCAGGAAAAAAAGGAAATAGAAGTTGTAAAGCGCATACCGCCTTCGATTATCATCCGCGGCAGCATCAGGAAGCCGGCGCAGGAAAAGCAGGGCGAACCGATCGTCATTGTGGGCAGCATGAATATGGATGTTACGATTGAATGCGCTAAGACCCCGGTGGCCGGAGAAACGCTGCGCGCAAGTAAAGTTTATATCTATTCCGGCGGGAAAGGGGCCAATCAGGCGGTGGGCGTCGGAAAGCTCGGCGGTCAGGCCTATATGATCGGATGTCTCGGGAACGATATGGACGGAAAACAGATTTATGCGGAACTGACTGATAATTGTGTCCATATGGACGGCGTATTTTTTGACGATGTGCTTCCCAGCGGAAAAGCGTATATCAGCGTGGGAGAACGGGCGGAAAGCGCCATCGTTATTTATCCCGGGGCGAATAAAAATTTGAGCATTAACCAGATCCGGAGATGCGGCTACTTATTTGAAAAAGGAAAATTCTGCCTTCTTTCGCTGGAAATACCGGCGCCGATCGTGGAATATACGATTCGGTTCTGCAAACGGAATCACACGGAAGTTATTTTGAAACCTTCGCCGACGGACGGTCTGAAAGAAGAACTGTTATCGGAAATAGCATATTTTGTACCGAATGAGAAAGAGCTTCACGCGTTTGTTCCGGGAAAAGAAAGTCTGGAAGAAAAAGCCGAAATACTGCGGAAAAAAGGGATTGAAAATGTCATCGTTACTTTGGGAGCGAAGGGATGCTATTTAAGGAACAGGGAAGTATCCGTTTATTTTGAGGGAAGCGGATTTGAGCCGGTGGATACGACGGGGGGCGCGGACTCCTTTATAAGCGCTATGGCGGTGTATTTAAGCGAAGGAAAAGAGTTGATGCACGCGATAGAATTTGCTATCTATGCCGCGGGAATCAGCGTTACAAGGTATGGCGTACAGCCGGCTTTGCCGGACAGAAAGGCGGTGGACGTTTACGAAGATGAAATTTATTCAAAATACGATGAGAAAAGGAGGGAATGGGAAACGTAATGCAAAAGATTGTAGTAGTTGGCAGCCTGAACATGGACGTCGTCATTGAAACGCCGCATATGCCGGAACGCGGCGAAACGATTTCCGGAAGAAAGATCGATCTGGTCTCCGGAGGAAAAGGAGCCAATCAGGCATATGCGCTGGGAAAGCTGGGAGGAGACGTTACGATGATCGGCGCGGTCGGAAAGGATGCGGCGGGAGAGGCGATTCTTGAAAGCCTGCGGAGCGTCAATGTGAATGTAGAAGGAATCCGGCAGATGGAAGACGGTACCACCGGACAGGCTTTTATAGCCGTAGACGACGATGGGGATAATTCGATCATCATTATCGCCGGAACGAACGGGATGGTTACCAAAGAACTGATTGATGAAAAAGCGGATATTATCAGGGAAAGCGATATCGTTATCATGCAGTTTGAAATTCCGCTCGAGGTGGTGGAATATGTAAAGGAAATGGCTGTAAAAGAAGGAAAAACCGTTATTGTCGATCCGGCGCCGGCAGTAACCGGTTTACCGGAGCATTTCTGGAACGGTATCGATTACATTAAGCCGAACGAGACGGAACTCGCAATTCTCACGGGCATGAAAATGAATACGAGGGAGGAACTCGTAAAAGGCGCAAGAGTCATGATCGGGAAAGGCGTAAAAAATGTTATTGTTACGCTTGGCAAAGAAGGATGTCTGATGGTTACGGAGGATACGGAAGAATTTTTCTGTCCTTATAAGGTAAAAGCGCTCGATACGACGGCAGCAGGGGATAGTTTTACGGCTGCGTTTGCGCTGGCGCTCAGCCAGGGAAAAACATACGGCGAGGCGGTCAGTCTCGGACAAAAAGTCTCTTCGATAGCGGTCACCAGAAAAGGCGCACAGACGTCGATTCCGACTCTGGAAGAAGTAAAAACAATATGGGATGAATGAAAGGAGATTATAACATGAGAAAAATTATTATTGATACGGATCCGGGAATCGATGACGCGCTTGCGATATTACTCGCATTATCGGCCAAAGAAGAGCTGGAAGTTCTGGCGCTTACGACGGTGAACGGAAACGTGGATATCGAGAAAGTGACGAAAAATGCCTTTAAAATTCTGGATGTGGCGGGAAGAAGAGACATACCGGTTTATAAAGGAAACAGCAAACCGCTGATGCGGGAAAACAGTATGCCGGCGGACTGCCACGGAGACGACGGACTCGGCAATATCGGTATGGAAGAAAGCGGCAGGGTACCGGAAGAGGAAAGCGCTGCAGATTTTCTGATTCGGAAAGCGCGTGAAGAAAAGGGAGAAATCACGCTTGTACCGATCGGTCCGCTCACCAACATCGCGGAAGCGATACAAAAAGATCCGGAATTTGTCAAAAATATCAAAGAAGTTGTTATTATGGGCGGAGCGATTCATGAAGGAAATGTAACGCCGCACGCGGAATTTAACTTCTGGGTTGACCCGGAAGCGGCAAAAATTGTATTCCAGGCGGGATTTGAAAAGATCGTAATGGTAGGTCTGGACGCCACAAGATACGTATGGCTTGACCCTGCATTAAGAGAACTGCTGTATCAGATCAATACGCCGGTGTCACGGTTTATCCACAAAGTAACCAGAGTGTATGCGGATGCTCATTGGGGATATGGGCAGAAACTGGGGTGTGAGCTCTGTGATGTGCTTGTTACGGCATATTTGCTAGACACCAGTGTGCTTGAAACAACAGATGCCTTTGTCGATGTGGAAACACAGGGTCTTTGTGACGGTGCTTCGGTTGTTTATCCCATCTGGAAATACGGAGACAGACAGAAAAACTGTGAGGCGGCCGTAAAAGCGGATACCAAAAAATTCTTTGAGATTTTCTTCGGGTATTTATTCCCGGAGTATCTTGAAAACGTGAAAAAGATTCAGGGATAAAAGGAGGAAAACATATGAATAACGAAAAAACAGGAATCAGGGCCGATTTTAACATGATTACCATTCTGACAATTCCGATCGCGATCGCTATCAATTATGTCGGATCGACGCTGGCGGGGACATTGCATCTGCCGATTTATCTGGATACGATCGGAACCTTTCTGATCGCGCTTATCGCAGGTCCGTGGGTTGGAGGATTGACGGGCGCGCTGAGCAATATCATGGTGTCGCTGACCCACCCGGTTGCAATGCCTTATGCGATTGTGTCCTGCATTTTCGGCGTCACGGCCGGTTTCATGGCAAGAAAAGGCATGTTCATCAATATTAAAAGATTTATTCTTTCCGGCGCGCTGGTCGTTATGATGGGAGTGCTCGGAACCATATTTGTAGTACTTACCTTTTTCGGCGGATTTGACGGTTCGACAAACTCCATGATCGTTGCGGCAATGCGGACAATGGGCGTTCCGTTCTGGCTCGCTCTTGTGATCGGAAACTTCATTTCGGAGATTCCCGACAAATTTATCGCGCTGCTCGTTCCGTATCTGGTTATTAAGGGAATGTCCGACAGATATCTGTATAAGTTTTCCAATGGGCATGTATTCATAGAAGCGAGAAAGAAAGCGAAAGAGGAGAAAAAGAAAGCGGATTAGACAAAAGAAAGGGTTGGTATCAATATGCAGAAAGAGGTAGAACGGACACAGAAATTAAATCCGTTGACAATTTTATACATCGTTATTTCTTTGGCAGTCATATCGGTTGTATACGATTATAAAGTTTCCATCGTCTGCGTTGCCGTTATGATGTCTGTCGCAGCGGGGTTTGGCAGACTGGCATCCTATTTGAAACTCTGGTCCAGATCTATTCTCTGGATGTGTGCTCTTTGTTTCGTACTTCAGATTTTTTTTATACCGGGTGAAGAAGTTATCTGGAGTTTCGGTGTTTTCCAGATAACGGCGGAAGGGCTGGCACAGGCTGCAAAGCTGTGCTCCCGCCTTTTCGGGGCGGGCTCGGCGGCGATTCTCGGATTTCAGCTGATCGATCTCGGAAGCCTGATGGTTGTACTGGAGAAAAAAGGGATATCGCCGACGGTAACGTATGTTCTTATGTCTACGGCCAATATCATACCGCAGATGGTAAAAAGAATGGGGGCTATTTTGTTGAGGTAAGATAACGTAACCTTTTTTGCAGAGGGCGTTATCTTACCTCTTTTTGATGTATGTTAGATAGCATAACTCTTTACGTCGGCTC
>CAJUDZ010000017.1 GCA_910584965.1 uncultured Lachnospiraceae bacterium
TTCAGGGGAGAATGCGAAGCATTCTTGTAATCGCCGCTGCCGAGCGGCGATTTTTCACTGAGGGTATTGCAGCCGGAGAACGACGCTTTGTGCAGCATGCGCGTTTTCATTTGCAATATGCGCATGGACGGTTTGAGGACGGAAACGAATTTGCTATAATGATTATACCCTCAGTGAACAAGGGAAATAAAACCAATTCAGGTAAAGAAGGGGCATCGGAATGAAAATACAATATTATAAGGAACCGGGATTAAGGGAAGATTATGTGGATGTGCATTTTCGGGAAGAAACGGAAAAGCTCGGCATGATTCGGGATTTCTTTTCCTCTTTCGGCAGCATCATTGGGAAAAAGGATGATATTCTGTGCAAACTGCATCCGGGCAGCATCTACTATCTGGAAGTCGTGGACAGGAAACTCTTTGCTTATCAGGAAAAAGAAGTGTACCAGCTGGATTGCAGCATGCGGTATTTCCTGGACGGTTTTGCGGGAAATGGTTTTGTACAGATTGGAAAGTCCATGATCGTCAATCTGTATAAGGTAGCCCGGGTGAAAGCAGATCTCAACATGCGGCTGAAACTGTTTATGGATAACGGTGAAACATTGATTCTCAACAGAACTTATAAAAAATCTTTTCTGAGCGCTTTGGCGCATATGCAGGAGGTGCATTATGAAGGAGGTGCATTATGAAAATCATTAACAGACATAATTTTTTTGGAACTGTGTGTACAATTTACACAATTATTTCGCTTGGCAAGATTCTTTTGGAAGCTGTCGTACAGGACGTATTCGGAAACTATCAGGAAAATCTGCTGGTAATGTTTTTTTTATCATTGGCGGCAGCGTTTGTGCTTTCGCAGTATTATCGGTTTCAGGAATACCCGCTGCTGCTATGCATCGCGGTGCAGTATGCGGTGCTGATTGTGCTGGTCATGCTGATTACATGGTTTGTGGGCCGGTATCGCCCGCTGAGTGAAGGCGCTTATAAAGATATGTTCTGGTCTTTTACGGTGCCCTATGCGATCGGCGTAGTTCTATATTATATTTCCGTATTTCATGAGATTAAACGCGCAAATCAGCGACTGAAAAAGATCAGGGAAAGAAGCGGGCCTGACAAGGCGTAAAGAAGATTCGGGACACGTTGACATATCACATACGGCAAAAATCTGATTCCCGGACTTGGTTGTTTTGCCGGGAACATTGGATGAGAAAGGAGCAAAATGAATCAGAAAAAATGGAGCGGTATAATATCCGGTTATGCAATCATATACACAGTCGTTACGTTATTAAACAGCGTTTTATACCTGATTAACGGCATTTATGAAGATCCGAGCGGTAATTGGCATGAATTGGACAGGGCGGTTATTCTTTTCATCGGTACTGCGGCATTTGCGTTATGCACAAAACTGCCTGTAAAATCTCTCATTTGGAGATATGTCATCGCCTATGTGCCGTCCATGTTGTTCGTGTTCGCATTCGTATGGTTCTGCGGACTCAGGGAAGAACTGGCCCAAACGGCATACAGAGACATCTGGATTAATTTTACAGGCCTTTTTGTACTGCTGTGCGGTATCAGCACTGTAATAAACGTTCATTCTAAATTAAGGGATTAAAACATCTCTTATTCAATGTTCCTGATATCATACGGCGTGGTCTGGTACACATAAAAGTTCAGCCAGTTAGAATACAAAAGCTGTCCGGTGGAGCGCCAGTTGACAATCGGAGCCTGAGAAGGGTCGTCATTCGGGAAATAGTTGACCGGAATTTTCGGATTCATCCCTTTTTCCAGATCGCGGTAGTATTCTTTGGCCAGGGTATCCGTATCGTATTCCGGATGACAGCTGACAAAGAAGTGACGGCTGTCGGTGGTTTTTACGATCGTGACGCCTGCTTCATCGGAAACCGCCATCAGCTCCAACTCCGGCACGGAGGCGATTTTTGACGCTTCAATTCCCATAGCGCGGGATTGCGGCGCATAAAAAATATCATCGAAGCCGCGGAACAGGGGCGATGTCTTTTTCAATATTTTATGGGAATAGACACCTGAGAGCTTTTCCGGATAGTCGGTGCGTTCCAGGCCGTAGAAATAATAAAGGCCCGCATAGGCGCCCCAGCACAGGTGCAGCGTACAGTGAACATGCGTTTTGCCCCATTCCATAATCGTACAGAGCTCTTTCCAGTAGGTGACGTCTTCAAATTTCACATAATCGAGCGGCGCGCCGGTGATGATCATGCCATCGAATTTCCGGTCTTTTACCTGATCGAAGGTCGTGTAAAAGGATTCCAGATGGTTGGAATCGGTATGCTGCGGCGTGTAGCTTGCCGTCTGCAGAAATTCTACCGTTACCTGTAAAGGAGAATTGGAAAGTTTGCGGAGAAGCTGCGTCTCCGTAATAACTTTGGTAGGCATCAGGTTTAAGATCAGCACGTTCAGGGGCCGGATATCCTGATGTAGCGCACGGTATTCGGTCATGACGAAGATATTTTCTCCTTCTAAAACAGTTCTGGCCGGAAGTGAATCTTTAATTTTAATAGGCATGGTCTTTCTCCAATCTGTATTGTAATAACTATTACTTTACGATAACACAAATTAAACCGTTCTGCAACCTTGCATAAACAGGGAAAAAGGGATATAATAGACCATATATATTTTCAGTCAGAAACTTACGAATGAGGTATTGAGGGATGGAGACAGCGTATCAAAAGGTTAAAGTACACAATGAATTGGAATGGTGTCAGGTCACGGATTTGGGTATGAAAGAACGGATTGAAAAACTTTTGCTGAAGAACAGAGTATCTTATTATGTAAAGTGGGAGAAAGCCGGATTCTTTTCCAGAGACAAATTCGGAACCTGTATTTTCTGCGTGAACCAACTGCAGAAAGAAGCGGCGGATGAGGCGATTCATTCGCTCGTCGAAGAGGATAAGGGAAAGATTAAGTTTATTAACCGCAAATTGAATAACACATTCTATTAAAAGCGGTGTCAGACAGGAAGGGAGGGAACATGAGCCACTGTGACACATGCAGTAATTATGTTTATGATGAAGATTACGAGTGTTATATATGTATGGTAGATCTGGACGAAGATGACATGAGCCGTTTTTTGAGCGGTGGAAATTTCGAGTGTTCCTTCTACCGGCAGGACGATGAATACAGGATTGTAAGAAAGCAGATGTAATGAGGGCATGAATTACATCTGCTTTTTTGTTACGTAGAAAATCCGGCTGCGGTATCCGGCAGAACGGATTTTCAGAGCATATTTGTCACAAGATACAATAGGAGAACAGCCAGTATACCGAATCCGATCCAGATAAACCCATTCACAGGAAGCCCTGTTCTGCGGGGCGGGATTTCGGCATTCGGCTCCGGGCTGTCGGGGAGTTGGGGTTCCGGCGATTTTCCGAGTAAAATATAGTCCGTACTGACACCATACAATTTTCCCAATTGGATAATGTTGTTAATATCCGGATTCGATGTCCCGGTTTCCCATTTTGAAACGGCCTGTCTTGAAATATTTAACATTTCAGCCAGTTTTTCCTGAGAAAAACCGGCTTTCTTCCTGAGTTCCGTCAGACGTTCATATAGTTCCATGATGCACCTCCGCATTTTTCTACCGATAAAGCACTGGTTTTATGTATGGCTTGAAAAAGGCCTTTTCTTTTGTCTGTCGATACAAATCAAAACGGAAAAGACGCCGAGAAGTAAGAACATCAGCATGAACCGGACATCCGACATATCGGCCTGCACGGTCATAACGATAGTATTCTGCCAGCTATGGAAAAGCATGCAGAGCAGAATACTTTTTGTCAGCAGCCAGATTGCCGTGAGTATGAAACCGGTAATCATGCCGGTTATGGCGTAGAAGAGAAAATTTTCGCCGGCCTGCATACTGCCGGGAATGAAAAAATACGGTAAGTGCCATAAAACCCAGATAACACTGACCAGAACAGAAGAGAGCAGGTAACTCTGTTTCCGGCAGAAACAGGGCAGTAAATATCCGCGCCAGCCGGCTTCTTCAAGGCCGCCTCCTAACAGAAACTGTCCGATAAAGGTAAGCGCGAAAGACTGTACGGAAAACGCGGCATCCTCTGCCTGAAATAAATAAAAATTCAGAAACTGCGCCATGAACAACATGATAACGATGATACAGGAATATTTGCTGTCCGGCGTTCCCAGAAAAAAACGATGAAAAAATCTGTTTTTGGTCAGATGGCGTCTGAGCAGTAAAAGCGCGCAGAAAAGCGGCGAAGCATTTTCCATAAAATCAAGGAAGATAAACAGGGCGGTATGCGCATGGTAATCTGTCCCGGGCATGAACCAGGCACAGCACCAGGCAACCGCGAAGGTTCCTATGATAAAAAGAACCGGCTGATAGACTACGGGGCAGGTTTCGTGTTGATTTGCATTTGTTTTCATTTTTCTGATCTCCTTTTTCAACAGACTGATTTTTAACGGTTTTGTCCATTGAGGATATTTTCCCAGAAGATACAGGCTGCATGCTACCAACAAGAATTTGCATTTTGGCAACTGCCGGTTTCCTATGAAAGTTTTTTCAGATTTTTCTGTGCCGTAGACAACATCAGCTTGATTCGGTTCAGCTGATTGACTTCGCTGGCGCCGGGGTCGTAGTCGATGGCAACGATATTGGAAAGCGGATAACGTTTCCGCAGTTCCTTGATAACGCCTTTGCCCACAACATGATTGGGCAGACAGCCGAAAGGCTGCGTACAGACGATGTTGTTGACGCCGCTGTGGATCAGTTCGACCATTTCGCCCGTCAAAAACCAGCCTTCGCCTGTCTGATTGCCGATGCTGACGATCGGCTCCGCGTATTCGACGAGACGGTAGATGCTCACGGGCGGTTCGAAATGACTGCTTTTGGCGAGAGCCTTTGCGGCGCTGGCGCGCAGTCTTTCAATGGCCCAGATACCGGCTTTTGAAATAACAGCCGCTTTTTTTGAGGTGCCGAGGTGTTCGGCTTTATAAATCTGGTTATAGAAACAGTACAGAAGAAAGTCGATCAAATCCGGAACGACCGCCTCTGCACCTTCGGCTTCGAGAAGCTCCACCAGATGATTGTTGGCCGCCGGTGCGAATTTAACCAGAATTTCCCCGACGATGCCGACACGGGGTTTTTTCTCGTCTGTGATCGGTACCGCATCAAATTCCCGAACCATTTCACGGCATATTTTGCAGAAGGTAAAGTAGTTCATATGTTTTTTGGATACGAACTCACGGCATACCGCAAGCCATTTTTCATGAACGGCATTGACGGAACCGGGTGTCTGTTCGTAGGGGCGCATGCGGTAGACACAGCGCATGAAAATATCCCCGAATACGGCGCCGTAAGCGAGGCGGAGAAACAAATCCGCATTCAGGTGGAAGCCCGGATTGCTTTCAATTCCGGCAAGGTTTAAGGAAATAACGGGTATCTGCTGCATACCCGCTTTTGCAAGCGCTCTTCTGATAAAACCGACATAGTTGGTAGCACGGCAGCCGCCGCCGGTCTGGGTCATGATGATCGCGACCTTATTCAGGTCATATTTGCCAGAAAGAAGGGCGTCCATAATCTGTCCGACGACCATCAATGAAGGATAACATGCGTCATTATTGACGTATTTCAGGCCCACATCAACCGCATGCCTGTTATCGTTGCCGAGTACTTCAAAGTGATAGCCGCAGGCATTAAAAGCGGCCTGCAACACTTCAAAATGAATCGGTGACATCTGCGGACAGAGAATGGTATAGTTTTTACGCATTTCTTCCGTAAACGCCTCTTTTTTGACGGCGCTGGAACGAACCGTGCGCTGCTTGTGCTTCTGTTCCCGGACTTTGATTGCGGAAATCAGAGAGCGGATACGGATTCTGGCTGCGCCCAGATTGTTTACCTCATCGATTTTTAAACAGGTATAAATTTTGCCCGAATCGGACAAAATATCATTGACCTGATCTGTCGTAACGGCGTCCAGCCCGCAGCCGAAGGAATTTAACTGAATCAAATCCAGATCGTCCCGTGTTTTGACGAAACTTGCGGCAGCATACAGTCTGGAATGGTACATCCACTGGTCGGAAACGATAAGCGGACGCTCCGGAGCCGCAAGATGGGAGATGGAGTCTTCCGTCAATACGGCGAAATCATAGGAATTGATAAGCTCCGGGATACCGTGATTGATTTCCGGGTCGATATGATAGGGCCGCCCCGCAAGAACGATGCCACGCTTATGGTTCTTTTCCATATAGCGGAGCACTTCCTCGCCCTGGGCACGCATATCTGTCCGAACGGATTCCAGTTCCTCCCAGGCAGCTTCGCAAGCGTCGATAACAGATGTTATTGGCAGTTCGTTAAATTCTTTCGTGAGCGCTTCCGTAACGGTTTTCAAATCCCGGAAGGACATAAACGGATTGCGGAAAACGACTTCTCCCCGGCCGATTTCTTCAACGTTGTTCTTGATGTTTTCGGAATAGGAAGTAACAATCGGACAGTTATAGTGATCGTTCGCTTCCGGAAATTCATTTCGTTCATAAAACAGAGCGGGGTAGAAGATAAAATCAACCCCCTGCCGTATCAGCCATGTCACATGCCCGTGTGCCAGCTTAGCGGGATAACACTCCGATTCGCTTGGAATCGACTCGATGCCGAGCTCATAAATTTTGCGGTTTGAGCTTGGAGAGAGAATGACACGGTATCCGAGCCTGGTAAAAAAAGTGAACCAGAACGGATAATTTTCATACATATTCAGGACTCTCGGAATGCCGACCGTGCCTCTTTTTGCTTCGTTGACGGGGAGCGGCTCGTAAGAGAAGAGTCTTTTCAGTTTATAATCGAACAGGTTCGGAACACCGTTTTCGTTTTTGGCTTTTCCAAGCCCACGTTCACAGCGGTTGCCGGAAATATATTGACGGCCGCCGGTAAATTTATTGATGGTGAGGCGGCAGTTATTCGTACAGCCTTTGCATTTTGCCATGCTTGTTTCGAATTGCAAAGCGTTGATTTTGCTGATCGAAAGCATGGTTGTTCGATAACCCTCCCGGTAATTTTCCCTGGCGATCAGCGCCGCGCCGAAAGCGCCCATAATGCCCGCGATGTCCGGGCGGATGGCCTCACATCCGGCAATTTTCTCAAAGCTTCGCAGTACGGCGTCGTTATAGAAAGTGCCGCCCTGTACGACAATATTTTTACCAAGTTCCGCAGCATCGGATACTTTGATTACCTTAAAAAGCGCATTTTTGATGACGGAGTAGGCAAGTCCCGCGGAAATATCGGAAACTTCCGCGCCCTCTTTCTGCGCCTGTTTCACTTTGGAGTTCATGAATACCGTACAACGGGTTCCGAGGTCGATCGGATGCGCGGCAAAAAGCGCGGCGTCCGCAAAATCCTGTACGCTGTAATTTAAGGATTTGGCGAAAGTCTCGATGAAGGAACCGCAGCCGGAAGAGCATGCTTCGTTGAGCTGTACGCTGTCTACGGTCTGGTTTTTGATTTTGATACATTTCATATCCTGTCCGCCGATGTCCAGAATACAATCCACGTCCGGGTCAAAAAAAGCGGCGGCCTGATAGTGGGCAACCGTTTCCACCTCACCGTCGTCCAGCAAAAAGGCGGCTTTCATCAGCGCTTCCCCATAGCCGGTGGAACAGGAGCGGACAATTTCCACGCCCTGCGGCAGAAGTGCATAAATCTCCTGTATCGAACGGATTGCCGTTTTTAACGGACTTCCGTCATTACTGCTGTAAAAAGAATAGAGGAGAGAGCCGTCTTCACCGACGAGAGCGACTTTTGTCGTCGTGCTTCCGGCGTCGATGCCGAGGAAACACTTTCCCCGATAGGCCGCCAGATCTGCGGTCTTGACATGGTGGCTCGAATGCCGCCTGCCAAAAGCATCATATTCCGCCTTGGAGGCAAAAAGAGGCTCCATCCGTTCCACTTCAAATTCCATTTTGATATCGGAAGAGAGTTTGCCGACCATTTCCCGCATAGAATAACAGGTGTTTTCTTTTGCGTTCAGCGCGGAACCGATGGCCGCAAAGAGATGGGAGTTGTCCGCGTCGATAATATGTTCATCGTCCAGCTTCAGCGTGCGGATGAAAGATTGTTTCAGTTCCGAAAGAAAATGGAGCGGTCCGCCTAAAAACGCCACATGTCCCCGAATCGGCTTGCCGCAGGCGAGCCCGCTGATGGTCTGGTTGACAACCGCCTGGAAAATAGAAGCGGATAAGTCTTCTTTCGTTGCCCCTTCATTAATCAGCGGCTGGATATCGGATTTGGCGAACACGCCGCACCTCGCGGCGATGGTATATAAAGAATGGTAATTTTTCGCATATTCATTCAGGCCGGACGCGTCCGTCTGCAAAAGAGAGGCCATCTGGTCGATAAAAGAACCGGTTCCGCCGGCGCAGATGCCGTTCATCCGCTGTTCTACATTACCGCCTTCAAAATAAATGATTTTCGCGTCTTCGCCGCCCAGCTCGATAGCCACGTCCGTAACCGGGGCAAATTCCTTCAGGGAAGTGGAAACCGCAATGACTTCCTGCACGAAAGGAACCTGTAAATGGTTGGCCAGTGTAAGCCCGCCGGAACCCGTAATGACGGGATGAAGCGGAATATTTCCGAGTTCTGTATAGGCGCTCTGCAATAGATCAGACAGTGTTTCCCTGATGTTGGCAAAATGCCTTTTGTAATCAGAAAAAAGAATCTGATGTTTTTCGTTAAGAATTGCGATCTTGACTGTTGTAGACCCAATATCAATACCGAGTGTAAACTGCATCTGATTCAATTTATAATCACTCCTTCAAAGTTCTTTCTTATTATTAAACGTGTTTCGACACGCTAAGTCATTATACGACAGTCATTTTGAAAAAGCAATCGGCTATTTTTTGGAATTTATGAAGAATTTCAAAGGGAATTATAAAATTTTTATGACTTTTCCGTATTTCGCATATGCGCCGTTTACTTTTAAAAAAAGGAATGCTAAAATATATTCAACTTTTCATGACAAAATGTCTGGATTGAAAAATCCGGGATAATTATTTGATGAAAGAAAGGCGTGGTTACTAAAATGAGCCAGTTTGAAAAAAAGTTCGGAAAATATGCCATCAGGAATCTGTCGGTCGTGTTGGTCTGCTGTTACGCGGTCGGTTATGTATTGCAGTTCATGGCTCCCTGGATAGCGATTTATCTGTCATTGGATCCTTATGCGATTCTGCATGGACAGGTATGGAGGCTTGTTACGTGGATTCTGATTCCGCCGGATAATTCTAACATTTTCTTAACGCTGCTGATGCTGTATTTTTATTGTTCCATCGGTACAACGCTGGAGCGGACGTGGGGAACTTACCGCTATAATGTCTATATTATCGGCGGAATGCTTTTTACGGTGATCGGAAGTTTTCTGATGATGGCCTGCGCTTATCTTTTTATGCAGGAGACGATGCCCGCATACGGCGGGCCGGCCGGATTCTTCCGGTACGGCTCGATGTATGTCAGCACTTTTTATATTAATATGTCCATTTTCCTTGCCTTTGCGGCAACGTTCCCGGATGTGTCGGTACTGTTGATGTTCATCATTCCGATCAAGGTAAAATGGCTTGGCGTCATTTACGGGATTATGCTGGCATTTTCCTTTTTACAGGGAGGTTTTTTCTCCAAATTTGTGATACTTTCGTCCCTGTTTAATTTTATCGTTTTCTTCTTTACTTCCCGGAATATGATGCACTTAAATCCGAAGCAGATACACAGGCGTCAGGAGTTTAAGCGGGATATCCGGCGGAGCGCCGGCGGCATTACGAAGCACAAATGCGCTATCTGCGGACGGACGGAAGTGGACAGCCCGGAGATGCAGTTCCGGTTCTGTTCGAAATGCGATGGCAATTATGAATACTGCGAGGAACATTTATATACCCATACCCATGTAAAGGGCAATTCATGACAGAAAGACGAGGTCGTTTTCATGACTCAGGAAACTTTATTCGCACAGAAACTGGAACAGCTGGCGCAGACGGCGAAGGAACAGGAAAACTGCGTTTCGGAAGAACAGCTCAGAGAGGCTTTTGCAGAGCTTTCCCTGCGAGAAGAACAGCTTGAAATGGTGCGCGCCTATTTAAGACAGCGCAGCATCGGTATCGGTGAGCCGGCCGCTTTGGAAGATTATCTGAGCGAACAGGAGATCGACTATCTGGACGATTATGTCAAACAGCTTGCGGAGCTTCCGCAATTCTCGGAAGGAGAAAAAGAGGCGGTTACGCTTTCTGCGATGGCGGGGGATGCGGATGCGCAGAACCGGCTGATTCAGATCTTTCTGCCTCAGGTCGTGGAGATTTCCAGGCTTTATGCGGGACAGGGCGTTTTTGTCGAAGACCTGATCGGCGAGGGAAATGTGGCGCTGACGATGGGCGTCACGATATTGGGCGCTTCCCGGCATGCCGCGGAGGCACAGGGAATGCTCGGCAGAATGATTATGGATGCGATGGAGGAATTTATCGCGGAAAACGCCGAGGAAACAAAGAAAAGCCGGAAGATGGCGGAGCGGATTAATAAAGTTGCGGATAAAGCAAACGAGCTGGCCGAAGAGCTGCACCGCAAAGTCACAATAGAAGAACTGATGAACGAAACGGGCATGAGCCGGAAAGCAATCGCCGATGCCGTGCGCATGAGCGGGAATAAGATCGATGCGATTCTGGCGGAATGAGAGAAAGGCACAGTAACGGGATGGATTATCAGGATAACGATTTTAAATACTATATGCAGGATACCGGCCGGCTCTATTTCGGCGCACGATACAGCTACGCGGAACTGACGGAGCATGAAATGGTTCCTTTCAAGTTCAAAAGTATCATCGAACACTATATCGGGAAAGACACCGAGCCGGATACGACGCTGGAAAGCCATTTCTATTATATGACGCCGGAGATGTTTTCCTATAAAACCTATATGCAGCTGAAAACAAAAGTCAAAGTATGTCTGCTCGTCGAAAAAAAACCTCTCTTAGGCAAACCCCGGATGGTCTACCGGAACAACGTATTCCCACTGGAAGAATTTGTAAAGATGAACCTGGCACAGAAGAAGAAATGCGGCATTAAGATTCAGGAAATTGTTCTCTCCAAGCTGGCGATGATGTCGTTTAGTGTGTGACAGCGGCAGCTATGCTGCTTTTGAGCTTAGTACCGTTGCAGTTTTTCGCGGAGCGGAAGCGCGGCGACAAAGGAACTCACGCTGCCATACCGCGTTGTTTCATCGTCAAACGCGATAGAAGATTTTTTTCAGCGCGATAAATTACAATTTATTTAACGCATAATCTTCTTGCTTTTGACAATTTTATCTGATAAACTGACATTGCTAAACAAAATTTGGTAAAATTCCCCTTTTACACTGAACAGGTAGAAACAATAGAAGTATGTTTTTGCCTGTTCTTTTATTCATACTGATACTTTACTAATTTTTACAGGAAGTGATATACTAGGTTGAAAGAGATCTGCATGACAGGTTTTCAGACGAAAATTTGTGTCTGCGGTCCGTCCGCAGGCTGGGAGAAAGGCATGGTTAAGGATATGGAACAGTTACAGGCTTATACAATTTTGGAGAAAAAGGAAATAAAGGAATTAAATTCCACCGGTTATTTAATCAGGCATGACAAAACGGGAGCGAAAGTCGTGCTGATGGAAAACGACGATAACAACAAGGTATTCTGCGTCGGATTCCGCACGCCGCCCAGAGACAGCACAGGCGTGGCGCATATTATCGAGCACAGCGTGCTTTGCGGTTCGGACAAATTTCCGGTAAAGGATCCGTTTATCGAGCTGGCCAAAGGGTCCCTGAATACGTTTTTAAATGCGATGACTTTTCCGGATAAGACAATTTATCCGGTGGCGAGCTGTAATGAGAAAGACTTCCAGAATCTGATGGATGTTTATATGGATGCCGTTTTTCATCCGAATATCTATAAAGAAGAAAAGATTTTCAGACAGGAAGGATGGCATTATGAGATGGAAAGCGTGGATGATGAGCTGACCATCAACGGTGTGGTTTATAACGAGATGAAGGGCGCGTTTTCGTCTCCGGATGACGTGCTGGAGCGGGAAATTATGAACTCCTTATACCCGCATACGTCTTACGCGGTGGAATCGGGCGGAGATCCGGATGTGATACCGGAACTGACCTATGAGGATTTTCTGGCTTTCCACGGCAGATATTATCATCCGTCCAACAGCTATATCTATCTTTACGGCGATATGGATATGGCGGAAAAACTGCGTTTTCTGGATGAGGAATATCTGTCAAAATATGAGGCGCTTGCGGTGGATTCCGAACTTGTTAAAGAACCGCCTTTTACGGAACCGGTCGAAGTATATAAAGAATATCCGATTACGGAGAGCGAATCCGAAAAAGAAAACACCTATCTTTCCTATAATATTTCTTTTGGAAATAATCTGGACGAAGAGCAGTATATTGCTTTTCAGGTAATTGATTATGTGCTTTGTTCCGCGCCGGGCGCGCCGCTAAAACAGGCGCTGATCGATAAGGGTATCGGCAAGGATGTGTACAGCAGTTATGAAAACGGAATCATGCAGCCTTATTTTTCCATCGTGGCGAAAGGCGCGGACAGGGAACAGCTTCCGGCGTTTAAAGAGACGATCAGGGAAGAACTGGAGAAAGCGGCTGTACACGGATTTGATAAAAAGGCTCTGCGCGCCGGACTGAATTTTTATGAATTTCGTTTCCGGGAAGCGGACTTCGGCTCTTATCCTAAGGGGCTCATGTTCGGACTGATGATGTTTGACAGCTGGCTGTATGACGATAATAAGCCTTTTGTGCACATTGAGGCGAACGCGTCTTACCGGAAGTTAAAAGAAGCAGTCGATACGGATTACTATGAAAAACTGGTACAGGAAAAACTGCTGCACAACCGGCACAGAACGATTGTTGTCGTGGAACCTGTAAAGGGGCTGACCGGCCGGAAGGAAAAAGAACTTGCCGAAAAGCTGGCACGGAAAAAAGAAAGCCTTTCCGAGGCGCAGCGTAAGGAAATCGTGGAGCAGACGAAGGCTTTAAAAGCGTATCAGGAAAAACCGGATACGAAAGAGAATCTTGAAAAAATTCCGCTTTTAACGAGAGCCGATATGAAAAAGGAAGCGGAGAATTTTGTGAACCAGGAAAGAAAAGTCGGCGATACGGTATTTTTATATCATGATATTTTTACGAACGGCATCGGTTATCTGCGTTTTATGTTCGATCTGAAAAGCGTACCGGAAGAACTTTTCCCCTATGTGGGGCTGTTAAAGTCCGTTTTGGGACTGGTCAGTACGGAAAATTATACGTACGGTGAGCTGTTCAATGAGATTAACATTCAGACGGGCGGCATCGTTCCGGTGGTCAATACGTATACGGACGCCAGAGATCTGCAAAAATACACGGCGGCTTTTGAAATCAAGGTCAAGGCGCTGTACGAAAATCTGGAACATGCTTTCCGGCTGGTAAAGGAAATTGTGATGGGTTCCCTTTTTGACGACGACAAACGGTTGAAAGAGCTGGCCGCGGAGTTAAAATCCCAGAAGCAGGCGAATATGATGTCGGCGGGGCATGCGCTTGCATCCGTCCGCGCGCTGTCGTATCTGTCAAAAACGGCCGCGGTTTCCGATCAGATCAGCGGGATTCCTTATTATCGGATGCTGGAAGAACTGGACGCCGATTTTGAGGCGCATCGGGAAGAGCTGAAAGAAAAACTGCAAAAGCTGACCGTGTATCTTTTCCGGCCGGAAAATCTGATGGTGGATTATACGGCGGAACAGGAAGGGCTGAAAAATGTGGAAGAGCAGATTGCGGCATTTTGCGGAAGCCTGCACACGGAGCAGATCAGCATAAAGCCTTATGAGCCGGAGACAAAACCAAAGAACGAAGGGTTCATGTCTTCTTCCCAGGTACAGTATGTGTGCCGGGCCGGAAATTTCGTACAAAAAGGCCTTCCGTATACCGGCGCGTTAAAAGCGCTGAAAGTAATGATGGGATATGATTATTTGTGGACCCAGGTACGCGTCAAGGGCGGCGCATACGGCTGTATGTGCAATTTCGGAAAGTCCGGGGAAAGCTATTTTGTTTCATACAGAGATCCGAATCTGGAAAAAACGATCGATGTTTACGAAAAAGCTGCCGACTATATCCGGCACTTTGAAGCGGATGAACGGACGATGACCCAGTATATCATCGGGGCGGTCAGCGAATTGGATATGCCGATGACGCCTGCCGCAAAAGGCGCTTATTCGCTGGCGGGCTATATGACCCATTATTCTTTTGAACAGGTGCAGAAAGAGCGGGACGAACTGCTTGGTACGGTGCCGGAAACGATACGGGGGCTGGCCGGTTATATCGACGCCTTTATGGAAGATGATTGTCTCTGCGTCGTCGGAAACGAAGAAAAAATCAAAAAACAGCAGACAATCTTTAAAGAGACGGATTATTTGTTTCACTGACCGGGCAAAAAAGTAAAAAAATAGAAAAAAAGTCTGGAAAACCCATAAATTATAGCGGCCCTGTCCGTATGTATTTATGAAAAGATCATTACGGACAAAGGGAGGATAAGACGTATGAAAAAGACAACAAATGAGATGAAAGCGAAATTATTCCGGCGGCGTATGAAACGTACGGGCCTGTGCCTGACCGGTCTGCTTCTCGCGGCGGCCATGTTTTCCGGCTGCGGAAGCAGCGGCGGGAGCGCGTATTATGAAGAGGCTTATGATGCCGGGGGTTCGGCGACGGACAGCGCGGCGGCTCAGGAAGGCGTTATGCTTTATAACAGCGCCGGGGAAAGAGGCTATTATGAAGAGAGCGAAGAGATCGCTGAGGAGAAAAATGCGGCCACTGTGGAAACCGCGCCGCAGGAGATGCCGGAAGCGCCTCAGGAAGAGAAGCCTTCGGATGGCCGCAAGTTAATTAAAACGGTCGATTTGTATGCGGAAACGGAAAATTATGATGCGCTGCTTGTCAGCCTGGAATCGCAGATTGCGGAACTTGGCGGTTATGTGGAATATCAGTATCAGTATAACGGAAGCAATTATTCCAATTATGATGAGATGCGCAATGCCCATTTGTCGGTGCGGATTCCAGCGAATCGTCTGGATGAATTTGTGCGGAAGGTAGGCGAACAGAGCAATATCACCAATAAGGAAGAGCGGGTAGAAGACGTTACCCTGCAGTATGTGGACTTGGAGAGCCGCAAGAAAGCGCTTGTGATCGAACAGGACAGACTGCTGGAACTTTTGGAGAAAGCAGAGACCGTGGAAGATATCATTACGATCGAACAGCGGCTTTCGGAAGTGCGGTATGAACTGGAAAATATGGAATCACAGCTTCGTACTCTGAACAACCGGATTGATTACAGCACGATTCACATCAATATCGAGGAAGTGAAGCGGCTGACGCCGACGGAAGAAAGATCTGCCTGGGACAGGATGAAGAACGGTTTCGTGAAGTCAATCTACCGTATCGGCGATGGAATCCGGAACGGATTTATCTGGTTTGTCATCCATATTCCGTATCTGATCGTCTGGCTCGGCGTGATTGCGGTCGTTTTGGCGGCCGTACGGGTTATCCTGAAGAGAAAAGCACGGAAGAAAGCGGCACAGGAGCAGCAGTCTGTGCAAACAGAGCGGAAGGAACAGCAGGACGAAACAATATAAGAAACAAAAAGGAGCAGAGCGATAAAAATGGAGAAAGAAAACAGCCGGTATAAATCCGGTTTTGCCACGCTGATTGGCAGACCGAATGTAGGAAAATCCACATTGATGAATTGTCTGATCGGGCAGAAAATTGCCATTACATCGAATAAACCGCAGACAACCAGGAACCGGATCCAGACGGTTTATACTTCCGAAGAAGGACAGATTGTATTTCTGGATACGCCGGGTATCCATAAGGCAAAAAATAAACTGGGCAATTATATGGTAGGCGTGGCGGAACGGACGCTTTCGGAAGTGGATGTGGTTCTGTGGCTTGTGGAACCGACGAATTATATCGGCGCGGGGGAACAGCACATTATCGAACAGCTGAAAAAAACAAAAACCCCGGTTATCCTTGTGATTAACAAAATTGATACGGTAAAAAAAGAAGAAATTCTCCTTTTTATCGATACATACAGAAAACAGATGGATTTTGCGGAAATCGTTCCCGTGTCGGCGAAAAAAGGCGACGGCACGGACGATCTGCTCTCCTGTATCATGAAATATCTGCCGTACGGGCAGCCCTTTTATGATGAAGATACCGTGACAGACCAGCCGGTTCGTCAGATCGTGGCGGAATTGGTCCGGGAAAAGGCGTTAAAATGTCTGGAAGAAGAGATTCCTCACGGAATTGCCGTGACGATCGAGTCGATGAATTTCCGGAAACGCATCGTGGATATCGAAGCGGAGATTATCTGTGAAAAGGATTCCCACAAAGGAATTATCATCGGAAAACAGGGGCAGATGTTAAAGAAAATCGGTTCCCTCGCCAGGCCGGATATCGAAGAACTGGTGGGAAAACAGGTGAATTTAAAGCTTTGGGTCAAGGTAAAGAAAGACTGGCGCGACAGCGATTTTCTGCTGAAAAATTTCGGATATAATCCCAGAGAAGCCGAATAGAAAAAAGGAAAAAAGCAAACCCTAATTGCATAGAGTTGATCAGGGGGCTTAAGATGAAAGAGACAAATTACTGGGAGCAGTTTCTGATGACTGGAAGCGTCAGCGACTTTTTATCATATAAGAATGCACAAAAGGACGGGGACAGGGATTCTGTCAAAGAAGATAAGTCAGGTGGACGATCTCATGCAGGGATTTACAGAGATTACGGGAATGGTTTTAAAAGCGGAGCCGATTGGCGAATATGATAGAAGAGTAGTGATTTTAACGAAAGAAAAAGGGAAAATTTCGGCGTTTGCAAGAGGAGCGAGAAAACAGACCAGCAGGCTCCTTGCGGCGACGAACCCTTTTTCTTTTGGCACGTTCAGGCTCTATGCGGGACGGTCTTCCTATAACCTGGCGGAGGCCGATATCAGTAACTATTTTGAAGGACTCAGAACGGATTTTGAGGGCGCGTACTACGGAATGTATTTTCTGGAGGTAATGGATTATTACACGAGGGAGAACAACGAAGACAAGGAAATGCTGAAACTGCTGTATCAGTCTCTGCGCGCGCTCATGCACGAGAGATTTCCGAACAGGCTGATACGTTACATATTCGAGATGAAAGCGATGGTATTAAGCGGTGAATTTCCGGGAATGCCGGAAAACGGGGATTATGAGGAATCCACCAGCTATGCGGTGCATTACATCATGTCTTCTTCCGTGGAAAAGCTGTATACTTTCACGGTGACGGATACGGTGCTTGCCCAGCTTGCCCGGATTGCCGACGAATACAGGGAACGATATACGGACAGGGATTTCAAGAGCCTGGAAATTCTGGAAAGCCTGTAAAAAGGATGTTGAAAAACCTGATTAAGTCAGATATAATGTTATGCAGTATGTAAGCGTTAGACAGGATCGGGGGGAAAGATTATGCGAAACTGGACAAAAATTTTGATTGTGATGATGGCGGCGTGCATGCTGGCCGGATGCGGCGGAGAAGCAACTCCTGACAGAAATACGGTATCCGTACAGAAAGACGGAACAATACAACAGACGATCGTTGATCAGTTTGAGCCGGAATATTATGATATAGAAGAACTGAGAGCGATGACCCAGGCGAAAATAGCGCAGCTTGGCGGGGCCGAGGCGGCTGTGATCTGTGATTCCATGGTGGCGGAAGAGGGCCGTATTGTCGTAAAGATGACCTATCAGACGGATACGGATTACAGCAGCTTCAACAACAGGGAGATTTTCAGCGGCACCGTTTCCGAAGCGGCCGCGCAGGGATATACATTTCAGAACCTTGTCGGAACGGATGGCACGGCTGTCGGAGAGGAAGTCGTATCGTCTGCCGGAGAGGACCGCGTCATTTTCATACAGACAAAAGCGGGTGAAGAGCTGGATGTAAGCGTATATGGAAAGATCGTGTATGCGAGTGCGAATATGGCGCTTTCCGGACAGAAGAATGCCGCGATTGCCGCCGGAGAGGAAGACGTTCTTTCCTGTGTGGTATTTCGATAAATGAATGGAGGAAAATATAGCGATGGAAAAAACAATGGAAAAAATTGTCGCGCTGGCGAAGGCGAGAGGTTTTGTGTATCCGGGGTCAGAGATTTACGGCGGCCTTGCGAATACATGGGATTACGGTAACCTCGGCGTGGAACTGAAGAACAATGTCAAAAAGGCATGGTGGCAGAAGTTTATTATGGAGAGCCCTCATAATGTGGGCGTGGACTGTGCGATTTTAATGAATCCGCAGACATGGGTGGCTTCCGGCCATCTTGGCGGTTTTTCAGATCCCCTGATGGACTGCAAAGAATGCCATGAACGCTTCAGGGCTGATCAGTTAATCGAAGATTTTGCGAAAGAAAATCAAATAGAGCTGAAAGAGTCCATCGACGCGTGGACGCAGCAGCAGATGAAAGATTTTGTCGAGGAGCATAATATACCCTGTCCGACCTGCGGGAAGCATAACTTTACGGATATCAGACAGTTTAATCTGATGTTTAAAACTTTCCAGGGTGTTACGGAAGATGCCAAAAATACGGTCTATTTAAGACCGGAAACGGCGCAGGGTATTTTTGTCAATTTTAAAAATGTGCAGAGAACTTCCCGCAAGAAGATTCCGTTCGGTATCGGACAGATCGGTAAGTCCTTCCGGAATGAGATTACGCCGGGGAACTTTACGTTCCGTACAAGAGAGTTCGAACAGATGGAGCTGGAATTTTTCTGTGAGCCAGGAACCGATCTGGAATGGTTCCAGTACTGGAGAGGCTTTTGCCGCGACTGGCTGCTTTCTCTCGGCATGAAAGAAGAGGAGATGAGACTGCGCGATCATTCGCCGGAGGAACTGTGTTTCTATTCCAAAGGAACGACGGATATCGAGTTCTTATTCCCGTTCGGCTGGGGCGAGCTGTGGGGCATTGCGGACAGAACGGATTATGACCTGACGCAGCATCAGAATACGTCGGGTGAGGATATGTCCTATTTTGATGACAGTAAAAATGAAAAATACGTGCCGTATGTAATAGAGCCTTCGCTCGGCGCTGACCGCGTTGTGCTGGCTTTCCTCTGCGCGGCTTATGACGAAGAGGAAATCGGTGAGGGCGATGTCCGCACCGTACTGCATTTCCATCCGGCGCTTGCACCGGTGAAGATCGGCGTGCTCCCGCTGTCCAAAAAACTGAACGAGGGCGCGGAGAAAATTTTCACGGAATTGTCCAAAAAATATAACTGTGAATTCGATGACAGAGGCAATATCGGAAAGCGTTACAGAAGACAGGATGAAATCGGTACGCCGTTTTGCGTTACATACGATTTCGATTCCGAAACCGATCAGTGTGTAACGGTCAGATTCCGCGATTCCATGGAACAGGAACGGGTGGCGATTTCCGGGCTTGACGCGTATTTTGCGGATAAATTCACCTTTTAAAAAGGGCATTGGACAGAACAGACGAACATAGGAAAGGATCATATCATTACGATGAAAAAGTATGGTGTAAATGAGTTGAGAAGGATGTTCCTCGAGTTTTTTGAGAGCAAGGAACATCTGAAAATGAAAAGTTTTTCGCTTGTGCCGCATAACGACAACAGCCTTTTGCTGATCAATTCCGGCATGGCGCCCTTAAAGCCGTATTTTACCGGACAGGAAATACCGCCCAGGCGCAGGGTGACGACATGCCAGAAGTGCATCCGGACAGGCGATCTGGAAAACGTGGGCAAGACGGCGAGACATGGTACTTTTTTTGAAATGCTCGGGAACTTTTCTTTCGGCGATTATTTCAAGCATGAGGCGATTGCATGGTGCTGGGAATTTCTGACGGAAGTTGTCGGGCTGGATGCGGACAGGCTTTATCCTTCCATTTATGAAAACGACGAAGAGGCTTTTGAAATATGGAATAAAGAAATCGGCATTGCGGCGGAACGGATTTACCGATTTGGTAAAGCCGATAATTTCTGGGAGCACGGTTCCGGTCCCTGCGGCCCCTGTTCCGAAGTCTACTATGACCGCGGCGAGCAGTATGGCTGCGGAAAACCGGACTGTACGGTAGGCTGCGACTGCGACCGGTATATGGAGATCTGGAACAACGTCTTTACGCAGTTCGATAACGACGGAAAAGGCAATTATACGGAACTGGTGCAGAAGAACATCGATACGGGGATGGGGCTTGAGCGGCTTGCCTCCGTCGTACAGGATGTGGATTCCATTTTTGATGTGGATACGGTGCTTGCTCTCCGTACAAAAGTATGTGAAATTGCGGGCGTTTCCTATAAAGAAGATTATGATACGGATGTTTCCATCCGGATTATTACGGACCATATCCGTTCCGCGACTTTTATGATTTCCGACGGCATCATGCCGTCCAACGAAGGGCGCGGCTATGTATTGCGCCGTATTATCAGAAGAGCGGCGCGGCAGGGACGGAAGCTCGGTATTCAGGGAACGTTTCTTGCGGCGCTCGGCCGTACGGTAATTGAGGGTTCGAAGGACGGTTATCCGGAGCTGGAAGAAAAGAACGAATTTATTTTAAACGTACTGACTCAGGAAGAGAATAAGTTCAACAAGACCATCGATCAGGGGCTTAACATTTTAATGGAAATGGAAGAGAACCTGACGAAAGAGGGCAAAAAGGAACTTTCCGGAGAAGATACCTTTAAATTATACGATACTTACGGTTTTCCCATCGACCTGACAAAGGAAATCCTCGAAGAAAAAGGATTCCATGTGGATGAAGAAGGATTCCGTGCGGCGATGGAGGAACAGAAAGTTAAGGCTCGTAAGGCCCGTAAGGTTACCAATTATATGGGCGCGGACGTGACAGTCTATGAGTCTATCGATCCCGGAGTGACCTCCGTATTTGTCGGATACGATCAGCTCGTGCATGATTCCGTTATTTCGGTTCTGACAACGGAAACGGAGCTGGTGGAAGCGCTGACGGACGGAGAGATCGGAACCATTTTCACGGACGAGACGCCTTTTTATGCGACGATGGGCGGGCAGGCCGGCGATACCGGCATCATCCGAAGCGAAAACGGTACGTTCCGGGTAGAAGAGACGGTGAAACTGTTAGGCGGTAAAGTGGGACATATCGGCCGCATGACTTCCGGCATGTTTAAAACCGGAGATACGGTGACATTGGAAGTGGATGCGGAAAGAAGAAGCGCAACCTGTAAAAACCACAGTGCGACCCATCTTTTACAGAAGGCGCTCCGTATGGTGCTTGGAACCCATGTAGAGCAGTCCGGTTCCTATAATGACGGCGAAAGGCTTCGTTTTGATTTCTCCCATTTCTCGGCGATGACGGCGGAAGAACTGGCAAAAGTGGAGCAGATCGTCAATGAGAAAATTGCGGAAAACATTCCGGTTGTTACAGAAGTTCTGACGATCGAAGAGGCGAAGAAAACCGGTGCGATGGCGCTTTTCGGCGAAAAATACGGCGAAAAGGTGCGTGTTGTCGAGATGGGAGACTTTTCCAAAGAATTTTGCGGCGGTACTCATGTGGGCAGTACGGGCATGATTTCTTCCTTTAAAATTGTTTCCGAGAGCGGCGTTGCGGCCGGCGTCAGAAGAATCGAAGCGCTGACCGGAACCGGCGTGCAGAAATATTATGCGGAGCTGGAAGAAAAGCTGGAAGAGGCATCGAAGATTTTAAAGACAACGCCTGTCAATCTGTTGGACAGATGCGAACATCTGATGGTGGAACTGAAGGCGCTGCAGAGTGAAAACGAGTCCTTAAAGAGCAAGGCGGCCAAAGATGCGCTGGGCGATGTCATGAATCAGGTAAAAGAAGTGAAGGGAACGAAGCTTCTGGCGGCCAAAGTATCCGGCGTGGATATGAACGGCCTGCGCGACCTGGGCGACCAGTTAAAAGAAAAGCTGGGAGAAGGCGTTGTCGTGCTCGCATCTGATAAAGACGGCAAAGTGAACCTGATCGCGATGGCGACGGACGGTGCGATGGCGGCCGGAGCGCATGCGGGCAATCTGATCAAAGGGATTGCAGGTCTTGTCGGCGGAGGCGGAGGCGGCCGTCCGAATATGGCACAGGCCGGAGGAAAGAATCCGTCCGGCATGGATGCGGCGGTCGAAGAGGCGGCTAAAGTCCTGGAAGGACAATTACATTGATAAAGTATCGGAATCGGAAAGACTGATACCGGAAAACAGAATAAAGAAGAGATGTGCCTGACAGGCCCAAATATCGAAAACTAAGAGAAAGGCGTGGTTATTGAAATGGAAACCGGAAATGGCAGAAAAATAAAGCATCTTGGAAGGAAACTGAATGCGGTAATGGCGTGCATGATGATCGCCGGCATTGCATTAACAGTTGCACAGTGCGTTTATATGTTTTACAGACTGACGATGGATACAATACGGGAACAGTGTGTAACCGGAACAAATATTCTGGCTTACGAGCTGGAAAATTATGACGGTCCGGAAGACATGACACAGTTACTGGATGATTTGAAACGGGAGACCGGGTGCGAATTTACGATTTTTCATGGAGATGAGCGGGCTTATACAACAATTTTGCAAGACGGTAAGCGGGCGGTTGGAACGAAGCTTTCCGCCGAGCTGAAAGAAACGATATTGGTAAAAGGAGAATCTTATGTTGGAAATACCCAGATTCTGGGCGTAGATCATCTTTGCTCCTATGTACCGACAAAAGGAGAAGACGGCAAAATCAACGGGCTGATTTTTTCGGGTATTTCCATTTCCGACGCGAATGCACAGGTTGCTTCAACGGTAAAAGTGACCTGTGTGCTGGGCGGTGCGATGGTGTTTATCTGTATAGCGCTGCTGGCGGTTTATATCAGAAATATTGTGTCGGCACCTTTAACCAAACTGACGGTTCTCGCGCAGACGATGGAACGCGGAGAGCTTGGATTAAACGGAAGCCAGAGCATGGAAATAGATATTCATTCCAATAATGAAATCGGTTTTCTGGCGGAGACTTTCCAAAAGACCATTCTCCGCCTGAAAGGGTACATAGGCGAAATTTCAACGGTGCTGGAATCGATCGCGCAGGGCGATCTGACGCTGGCGACAAAACAGGATTATGTCGGAGATTTTGCATCCATCAGGGAGTCGCTCGATAATATTCTGAATAAACTGAACAACACGATGTCACAGATCGTAGAAAGTTCGGAACATGTATCGAACGGTTCCGAGCAGATGTCCATCGGCGCGCAGGCGCTCAGTCAGGGCGCGGTAGAACAGGCCAGCGCCGTGGAAGAACTGGACAGCAATATCTGTCAGATTTCCGAAGAGGTAGGGAAGACGGCCGAAAATGCCGTACAGGCCAGCCAGAAAGTGGAGGCTGTCGGTGCGCAGCTGATGGAAAGCAATCAGAAGATGCAGGAAATGATTGAGGCGATGGAAGCCATCGATGCGCGCTCCAACGAGATCGGAAAGATTATCAAGACCATTGAAAATATTTCATCCCAGACGAATATTCTGGCACTGAATGCGGCTGTGGAAGCAGCCCGTGCGGGAGAGGTCGGCAAAGGGTTTGCGGTAGTAGCGGAAGAAGTACGGGAACTGGCAGGCAGAAGCGCCGAAGCGTCCAAATCAACGGCCGAGCTGATTGAACGTTCCATTGAAGCGGTAAAACAAGGCACAAGGATTGCCAGCGAGACTGCGGAACAGTTGGTTATCGTTGTTTCCGGTGCGAATGAAGTCGTTGAGACGACGAATCTGATTGCGGAGGCAGCACGCGGACAGGCTGATGCCGTCTTTGAAATCAGGGAACAGATCAACCAGATTTCCAACGTGGTGCAGACCAACTCCGCAACGGCGGAAGAAAGCGCCGCTACAAGTCAGCAGCTCAGTTCGCAGGCTGGACTGCTCCGGAATATGATCTCCATGTTCCGGATAAAAAACAGAAGATAAAATTTTTGCGGTTTGGTTCAGTCTGTTTGAAGGAAATACAATAATCCGTGAAAAGTCTGCGAAGGATAAGGAGGAAAACGAAGCATGGCGATGTTGAGCAACGACTGGGCACAAGCGCTGGGAGCGGAGTTCAGAAAACCATATTATAAACAGCTCTATCAGTTTATCCGTGAAGAGTACGGCAAAGTAGTGGTTTATCCGCCGGCGGATGATATCTTCAATGCGTTTCATTTTACGCCGCTCAGCGATGTGAAAGTGCTTCTGCTCGGACAGGATCCCTATCACAATGAGCATCAGGCGCATGGTATGAGTTTTTCCGTACCGCCGGACCAGAAAGAGATTCCTCCTTCTTTACAGAATATCTATCAGGAACTGCATGATGACCTGGGATGCGATATTCCCAATAACGGTTATCTGAAAAAATGGGCGGACCAGGGCGTACTGCTTCTGAATACGGTGCTGACTGTGCGGGCGCATCAGGCCAATTCCCACCAGGGAAGAGGATGGGAAGAATTTACGGATGCGGTGATCCATGCCGTCAATGCACAGGAAAGACCAATCGTATACCTGCTGTGGGGGAGGCCGGCACAGAGCAAAATTCCGATGCTGACCAATCCCGGGCATCTGATATTAAAGGCGCCGCATCCAAGCCCGTTATCCGCATACCGCGGCTTTTTCGGCTGTAAACATTTCAGCCAGGCCAATGAGTTTCTGAAGGCGAACGGCGCAGAGCCGATCGACTGGCAGATAGAAAATATATAACGTATTACGGGACTGGACAGCAAGAGATGACAGAATTGTGGAAAGGAGCGGTCTTACGAATGAAAAAAGTACCGTTTGTGACAAAAGAAAAAATAGAAGAGATTACGAAAACGTATCCGACCCCGTTTCATATTTATGACGAGAAAGGCATCCGTGAAAATGCCAGAGCCGTTAAAGAGGCATTTGCGTGGAATAAAGGATTTAAAGAATATTTTGCGGTCAAGGCGACGCCCAATCCTTTTTTGATCGATATTCTGCATGAATATAGCTGCGGATGTGACTGCTCCTCTCTGACGGAATTGATGCTGAGCAATGCGCTCGGTATTTGCGGGGAAGACGTGATGTTTTCTTCCAACGATACGCCGAAAGAAGACTATGAATATGCGGCAAAAATCGGCGCGATTATCAATCTGGATGATATTACGCATATTGATTTTCTGGAAAATATTCTTGGAAAACTGCCTGAGACGGTGAGCTGCCGCTATAATCCGGGCGGTGTTTTTAAGATGAGCAACGGCATTATGGATAACCCTGGTGATTCCAAATACGGTTTTACAACGGAACAGTTATTCGAGGGCTTTCGCATTTTAAAGAAAAAAGGCGTAAAACATTTCGGCCTTCATGCTTTTCTCGCCAGCAATACGGTGACAAACGAATATTATCCGCAGCTGGCCGGACAGCTTTTTGAGCTGGCCGTAAAACTGAAGGAAGAGACGGGAGCCGGCATTTCCTTTATCAATCTGTCCGGCGGTGTCGGCATTCCGTATACACCGGAACAGGAACCCAATGACATCAGAGTGATCGGGGAAGGCGTGCGGAAGGTTTATGAAGAAATACTGGTTCCCGCGGGAATGGGCGATGTAGCGATCTATACGGAAATGGGCCGTTTTATGATGGGCCCTTACGGGGCGTTAGTTACACAGGCGATTCACGAGAAACATACGCATAAGGAATATATCGGTGTTGACGCCTGCGCGGTTAATCTGATGCGTCCCGCCATGTACGGCGCGTATCATCATATTACGGTGCTGGGCAAAGAGGATGCTGCCTGCGATCACAAATATGACGTGACGGGCTCTCTTTGTGAAAACAACGATAAATTTGCGATAGACCGAATGCTGCCGGAAATCGAAAAAGGAGATTACCTTGTGATTCACGATGCGGGGGCGCACGGTCATGCGATGGGATATAACTACAACGGCAAATTAAGATCGGCAGAGCTTCTTCTGAAAGAAGACGGAAGCGTACAACTGATCAGGAGAGCGGAGACGCCGGAAGATTACTTTGCAACATTTGACTGCTTCGATGTATTTGAAAAAATGTGTGAATAGCGGTTATGGTAATTTGTAGAATAAAAAATTCTCGTAAAAAAGATCGGTAAACTTTTACCAAGAAATGTCTTGCCAATCGCTTGCAGTTATGATATTATATAACTCGGTTATAAAATGCTGGTGTGTCGGAATGGCAGACGAGGCAGACTCAAAATCTGTTGCGGGCAACCGCGTGTGGGTTCAAGTCCCACCACCAGCATTAAATAAAATC
Organism: uncultured Lachnospiraceae bacterium; assembly: GCA_910584965.1. GTDB lineage: Bacteria > Bacillota > Clostridia > Lachnospirales > Lachnospiraceae > UBA3282. The sequence goes on from CAJUDZ010000017.1 coordinate 26,278, forward strand.
GCTGAATTCCTTATAGAAATGGAGTTTGGCGATTGTTTGATTTACAGACATTTTTCTGTTGCAGATTCCTGTCGGAAAGCCGCTCATCAAAATAAATATCTAACTGAGAATCATTTCCCGCATCGCTGCTTTTGTGGGATTTCGTTTTTTCCTGCCATAATAAAACCTCCAGACTGTGTAATTCTGTTTTACATCAGTCTGGAGGTTTACACAAACTTTAGGACAATCCCCTGCTTGTGATTTGCCGTTTTCTTATTTCAAGGTTATATCCTCAATATTCACGCCCATAGATGATAATTTAGCGGTCGTAACCTTAATTAAATAATCAAGTATTTCATTTTCATGACCACCATTTGCTTTTTTGATTTGCTGTAAATCTGTATATCTATCAATGGTTACTGTGATAAGTTCTTTTTCTGTCATTTCTTGTACCATCCTTTCACCGCCTTTTTGATTGTATATGTTAGTCTTTGCTGCTACAATCTTATTATAACGGAATGTTTGAAAAGTGTAAACCTTATTCAGTTTTTACGAAAAAGTTTGCGGAATGTTTTTGTCGCCTTTTTCTTTTCCAGAGTCTTTGCAAAGCCCCCTGTTTTGGTATATAATAAAAATCAAATGGTTTTCGAGATATCGCAGACAAAGCAGGAATAAGGGGAAAAGATGGATTGTAAAGATGAAGAAAAAATGATTCCTGTATTTTTGCAGGATGAACTGGATATTAAGGTGCTGAATCAATTCATAGAACATATAGATGAATGTCCGGAATGTATGGAAGAACTTTCCATTCAGTTTCTGGTTGCGGAAGGTTTGGAACGGCTGGAGGCGGGCAATAATTTTAATTTACAGAAGGCGCTGACGACGAGGCTTTCGGATGCCAGATATCAGATCAAAATACGGCACGTTCTGTTATATACGCTGATCTGTCTGGAAGCTGCGGTCGCCGCGGAAATCCTGATCGCGCTGATCATTGTATTTAAATTCTGAAAATTTTCTGAATGGGTGCCCGTCAGAGCGGGCAGGGAGTGAAATTATGAGTCGGAAACTTGTTTTGATAGACGGACACAGTATTTTGAACAGAGCTTTTTACGGTGTGCCCGACCTGACCAACAGTCAGGGATTTCATACGAATGCGATACACGGTTTTTTAAATATCATGTTTAAAATCCTCGAGGAGGAAACGCCGGATTATCTGACAGTAGCGTTTGATGTGCATGCGCCGACGTTCCGGCATGAAATATATCAGGAATATAAAGGGACGAGAAAACCGATGCCGGAGGAGCTGCGGGAACAGGTCCCGGTCATGAAACAGATGCTTCAGGCGATGGGGATTCGTATTGTGGAGCAGGCCGGACTGGAGGCGGACGATATTTTAGGAACGCTGGCGGTGCGGGCTGAAAAAGAGGGCATGGAGGTTGCGCTCGTTTCCGGGGACAGAGATCTTTTACAGATTGCCTCGGAGCATATTAAAATCCGGATTCCCAAGACAAAAGGCGGAAGAACGGAAGTAGAGAATTACTATGCCGAAGATGTGAAAGCACGGTATCAGGTGACGCCGAAGCAGTTTATCGATCTGAAAGCATTGATGGGAGATACGGCGGATAATATTCCGGGCGTTCCGAAAGTCGGAGAGAAGACGGCTGCGGAGCTGATGCTGCAATTCGGTTCTCTTGCTAATATCTATGATCACCTTGAAAATGTGACCAAAAAATCGGTCAGGGAATCTCTGGCGAATAACAAAGAACTCGCTGATCTGAGCAAAGTGCTGGCAACGATCAAAGTGGACTGCGAAATTGATTTTTCCTTTGAACAGGCGGCGGTTGGCAATTTCTATACGGAAGAAGCATATGTATTATGTAAACAACTTGAATTTAAGAATCTGTTGTCCCGTTTTGAAAAAGACGCGGTTGTGACAAATAACCAGACGGAGTACTTCAAAACGCTGACGGATTTAACGGAGATAGAAGCGCTGTTCGAGCGGGCGCAGAGCCGGTGCGGCGCGGCAAAAGGGGCAGAAACCGACGATGAGGGCACAGAACGCTGCGAATTTGGCCTTTCTGTTCTGCGGGACGGGAAAGAGGCGGATGACTGTTCGGGCATTGCGCTTGCGCTTTCGGAAAAGGAAGTTTATTTTATTCCCTGTCAGGGATTTGTCACGGGACAGTACCTGGCCGGAAAACTGAGCGTATTGAATAAAAACGAGTTATGTAAACTTGATCTCTGCAATATCAAGCCGCTCTATGATATGATAGAATATGAGGAAGCGGAGGAGATTACCGGTGAGGACGGGCTTGCGGCCTACCGTAGAAAAAAATATTTCGATATCCTCCTTGCGGCTTATCTTTTAAACCCGCTCAAAAACGATTATGATGCGGAGACGATCGCGGGAGAATACCTGTCTTTGGTGCTTCCGGACAGAAAACAGGTCTGCGGTAAAAACTCTTTTCATCAGACGATGGAGGAAAAGCCGGATGAAATCAAGGAATTTGCCTGTTTTCAGGCATATGTGTGTCTGACGGCGGCGAAAGAGCTTGCGAAGAAGCTGGAAGAACAGGAAATGTCTGAGCTGTTATACGAAATTGAAATGCCGTTGACCAAAGTGCTGTATGAGATGGAGAAGTCCGGCATCATGGTGCGGCCGGATGAGCTGAAGGCCTATGGAGAAGCGCTGACAGGGCGGATTGCGGAGCTGGAACAATCCATATGCGAACAGGCCGGCGTGCAGTTCAATATCAATTCACCGAAACAGCTCGGAGAAGTTCTTTTTGAAAAAATGGGTATTCCCGGCGGAAAAAAGACGAAGACTGGTTATTCAACGGCGGCGGATATTCTGGAGAAGCTGGCGCCGGATTATCCGGTTATTGCGGATATTCTGGAATACAGAGGGCTTGCGAAATTAAAATCGACTTATGCGGACGGATTGGCTGTTTATATCGACGAAGGCAGCCGGATTCATTCCACTTTTAATCAGACGATTACGGCCACCGGAAGAATCAGCTCCACGGAACCGAATCTGCAGAACATTCCGATTCGGATGGAACTCGGAAGGAGGATACGGAAGGTATTTGTCCCGGCGGACGGGTATCTGTTTATGGATGCGGATTATTCCCAGATCGAACTGCGCGTGCTCGCCCATATGTCCGATGACAGGCAGTTGATCGAAGCCTATCAGATGGATCAGGATATTCACCGAATTACGGCTTCCAAAGTGTTCCATACGCCGTTTGAAGAAGTGACGGACTTACAGAGAAGGAATGCCAAAGCGGTTAATTTCGGCATCGTATACGGCATCAGTTCCTTTGGGCTGAGTCAGGATCTGAGCATTTCAAGAAAAGAAGCGGCGGAATATATCGAACAATATTTTAAGACTTATCCGGGAATTAAGATTTTTCTGGATAAGCTGGTGGAAGATGCGAAGAATTATGGTTATGTTAAGACCATGTTTGGCAGAAGAAGACCGATTCCGGAACTGACTTCCAGCAATTTCATGCAGCGTTCTTTCGGGGAGCGGGTGGCGATGAATTCTCCGATTCAGGGAACCGCGGCGGATATCATCAAACTTGCCATGATTCATGTGTGGGCCAGACTGCGCAAGGAAAGGCTCCGTTCCCGGCTGATTTTGCAGGTACACGACGAATTGCTGATCGAAGTTTATGCACCGGAAGAAGAGCAGGTAAGGCGTATCCTTTCGGAAGAGATGCAGGCCGCGGCAAAACTGTCCGTTGCGATGGAGATTGACCTGCATACGGGAATGACGTGGTATGATGCCAAATAGCGGCGTGGAAGCGTATGCCGGACTGCGAAAGGAAGTAAAGAAAAGAAAAATGAAAGTGATCGGAATCACAGGAGGCGTTGGCGCGGGAAAGTCAGAGCTTCTCAGTTATGTGAAAAAGAAATACAAATGCCGGGTGATTCTGGCGGATATGGTGGCGCATCTGCTGGAGGAACCGGGACAGAGGTGTTATGATGAACTGACGGCGCTGCTTGGCGGCGGGATATTGAACCCGGACGGTACCATCGATAAAAAGCGGATGGCGGAGAAAATTTTTGCCGACCGGGCCGTGCTGGAACGGGTGAACGGTATTGTGCATCCGGCGGTCAAAGAATATATTCTGCACGAAATAGAACAGGGCAGAAAAGAAGAAAAAGAGGATTTTCTTTTTGTGGAAGCGGCGCTTTTGATAGAAGGCGGTTACGGAAAGATTCTGGATGAACTGTGGTATATCCATGCGGAGCCGGAAGTCAGGCGGAGCCGTTTAAAGGCGGGAAGGGATTATTCCGATGAAAAAATAGACAGGATTTTGAAAGAGCAGTTATCCGAGCAGGCATTCAGACAGCACTGTAAGGTCGTCATCGACAACAGCGGAAGACTTGCGGAAGCCTGTCGGCAGGTCGATGAGAAATTGGAGGAATATCTGTGGCAGAAATGATGAAATTTCCGGGCCAGCTGGTATTTGGACTGGATATCGGAACAAGGAGCATTGTAGGAACGGTGGGATACCGGACGGGAGAACGTTTTCATGTGGCGGCTCAGTGCATCAGAGAGCATGAAACGCGTGCCATGCTGGACGGCCAGATTCATGATATCCACAAGGTTGGCTCAACAATCAACGAGGTAAAAATTCATCTGGAAGAAAAGACCGGGCGGAAACTGAAAGACGTCTGCATTGCCGCGGCGGGACGCGTGCTGCGGACGGTTACGACCCATGTGGAACACGAATTTGCGGGCGACAAGGAAATTGACGGGGAAGATATCTACGCGCTGGATTCCAGGGGCGTGGAGAAGGCCTATGAGGAATTTCTGGAAACGAACGATACGGAAATGAAGTTCTACTGTGTCGGTTATTCGGTTGTACGTTATTATATGAATCATTATCCGATCAGCAATCTGGAAGGGCATAAGGCGAAAGTCATCGGCGCCGATATCATTGCCACTTTTCTGCCCGACGATGTGGTGGACGGTCTGTATAAGGCGGTGGGCCTTGCGGGACTGGAAGTGGTCAATCTGACGCTGGAGCCCATAGCGGCAATTCAGGTCGCAATTCCGGAGATGTACCGGATGTTAAATATTGCGCTTGTGGATGTGGGGGCAGGCACGTCGGATATTTCGATTACGAAAGACGGCAGCATTGTTGCATACGGCATGATTCCGATCGCAGGCGATGCGCTGACGGAAGTGATTGCCAGACATTGTCTCGTGGATTTTAAGACCGCCGAGAAAATCAAGCGGGAGGCCGGGGAAAAGGAGGCGATTGAATATAAAGATATCATGGGCCTGACCCAGACCATTTCCCGTGAAAAAATCGCGGAAGTATCCAAACCTGTGATACAGAATATGACAAAACTGGTAGCCGATAAGATCAAAGAACTGAACGGAGATAAATCGGTCAGCGCAGTCTTTGTTGTCGGCGGCGGCGGAAGGCTGGCGGGTTATACGGAATGCCTGGCGGAAGAACTCGATATTCAGAAAGAAAGAGTTGCGGTACGAGGCGAGGAAGTCATGCAGCAGATCGCTTTTTATGAGGAAGATGCGCGGAAAGATTCGCTGATGGTGACGCCGATCGGTATCTGCCTTAGCTTCTATGAGCAGAGCAATAACTTTATTTTTGTTTATTTTAACGATCAGAGAGTCAAACTTTATGACAATAATAAACTGGCGGTAGTGGATGCGGCCATGCAGGCGGAATTTCCCAATGACGGCCTGTTCCCGAAACGGGGAAAAGAATTGAATTATTTTGTCAACGGAAAACCGCGCATTACACGGGGAAAGCTTGGGGAAGCGGCGGTCATCCGCGTGAACGGGCAGGAGGCGGATATCTATACGCCGATTCATGCCAACGACCAGGTGAAGGTGATCGAATCGACGGCCGGAGAAGCGGCCGCGCTCGATATCAACCAGCTTCCGGAATACGGCGCGGTTATGCCGGTCGAAGTCAATGAGCAGAAAATAGAACTTCCCAAGTTTGCGATGGTGAATGGGCATCTTCAGTCGGGATATTACGGTATCCGGGAGAACGATTCGATCGAGTTTCTGAATTACTATACGGTCAGACAGATCGCCGAATTTATGGACGTCATTATCAACCGGAATATGAATATTTATGTTAATAACAAGCTGGCGGATATGGATACGAAGGTATATGAGAATTTTGCCATTATCTGGACGATGGAAGAGCTGCAGTTATCTGACCGGGATATTTACGGGAGCGGTGCGCCGGATACTTATGCAAACCTGCCGGAAGATGACGGCAGTTACATAAAGAGCGAGCCGAAAAAGGAAGAAAATCCGTTTGCGGCGGAATGGACGGCCATTCAAAACGGCGGGATGAAGGAACAGCCGTTGCAGTATGCTGCGGCCGGAGACGCTTCATGGGACGAAGCGGAGAGAAGCCCGGCGTTGAGAAGTCCGGAAGCGGAAAACCGTATGCCGGTGAACGGAGCAGATGCCGGCCTGACGGCAGGGAGTCCGGAAGCGGAAGGCGGTATGTCAGTGAACAGAACAAACGCCGGCCCGGCGTCGGGAGGCCCGGGGACAGAAGGCGGTATGTCAGTGAACGGAGCAAACGTCGGTCCGATGGCGGTTCAGGTCATGGTCAACGGCGCACCGGTGAGGCTGACCGGAAAGAGCGGATATATTTTCGTGGATGTATTCGATTACATAAATTTTGATCTGTCGGTGCCTCAGGGCAGCGGCATTGTAACGGAATTAAACGGAAGAAATGCACAGTACATGGAGCCGATTCGGAGCGGTGACGTGATAAAAATTTATTGGAAAGATTGATATACTTATGAGATTATGCAGTATTGCGAGCGGAAGCAGCGGAAATTGTATTTATGCCGGCTCTGATGCGACACATCTTCTGATCGATGTGGGCATCAGCGGCAAACGGGTAGAAGAGGGTGTGGCGTCGCTTGGCCTGAAACTGTCGGAAATAGACGGTATTTTTATTACGCACGAACACGCGGATCATATCAGCGGGCTTGGAGTTCTTGCAAGAAAATACGGGATTCCCATATACGGAACGCCGGGCACGATAGAGGCGGTCAGGCAGACGGCTTCGCTTGGGAAAATAGAAGATTCTCTTTTTCATTGTATTAATGCCGATGAGAAATGTGTGATTAAGGATATGACATTGTATCCGATGCGGACTTCCCATGATGCGGCAGAGCCTGTGGCATACCGCATCGGTCATGAGAAAAAGAAGATCGGCATTATCACCGATCTGGGCTGTTATAATGATTATACGGTGGCCTGCCTGCAAGACCTGGATATTTTATATCTGGAGGCAAATCATGATGTCAATATGCTTCAGACCGGACCGTACCCGTATTATCTGAAACAGCGTATTTTAGGTGAAAAGGGACATTTATCCAACGAGGCGTCGGGAAGGCTTCTTTGCCGTCTGTTAAACGATCATATCCAGGCGATTGTGCTGGGGCATCTGAGCAAAGAAAATAATCTTCCGGAGCTCGCCTATGAAACGGTTAAAGTGGAAATTATGATGTCGGATACGGATTATCAGGCAGATGATTTTCCGATTTATGTGGCCAAAAGAAACGAAGTGTCGCAGATGATTGAAATCTGAGCGGGCCGTCTGGAAAACATTGAAATGAATTAAGAAAAAAGCCCGGGGAAAGGACCAAAAAAGAAATGAAAAAAACAATTATTACAGTTGTAGGAAAAGATACGGTAGGAATTATCGCGAAGGTATGTACTTATCTGGCGGATAACCAGATTAATATTCTGGATATTTCCCAGACCATCGTACAGGATTATTTCAACATGATGATGATCGTGGATACGAATCATACGCAGAAAGAATTTGGGCTGATTGTGGAAGAGCTGACGCAGCTTGGCGAAAGCATCGGCGTCATTATCAAATGCCAGAAGGAAGAAATTTTTAATAAAATGCACAGAATCTGAACGGAAAGGAAAAGACCAGCATTGATTAATATATTTGAAGTTGCGGAAACGAATGAGATGATCGAAAAGGAAAATCTGGATGTGCGGACGATTACGCTTGGCATCAGCCTGCTCGATTGTATCGATTCGGATTTAAAAAGACTGAATGAAAAAATCTATCATAAAATATATGAGGCGGCAAAAGATCTTGTGAAGACGGGCGAGCAGATTTCGAGAGAATACGGGATACCCATCGTCAACAAAAGAATTTCCGTAACGCCCATTGCGCTGATTGGCGGGGCGGCCTGTCAGACAGAAGAGGATTTTGTGGGAATTGCGCGGACACTGGATAAAGTAGCGCATGAGGTGGGCGTGAATTTTATCGGAGGTTATTCCGCGCTTGTCTCTAAAGGGATGACCGGAGCGGACGAACTGCTGCTCCGGTCGATTCCGAAGGCACTTTCCGTCACCGAGCGGGTATGCAGTTCCGTCAACGTAGGTTCTACAAAGACCGGCATCAATATGGACGCCGTGAAACTGGCGGGCGAAATCATCAGACAGACGGCGCAGGCGACGAAGGAAGAGGATTCTCTCGGCTGTGCCAAGCTCGTTATTTTCTGCAATGCGCCGGATGATAATCCGTTTATGGCGGGCGCTTTTCATGGCGTGACGGAAGCGGATAAAATCATCAACGTAGGCGTCAGCGGACCGGGCGTTGTAAAGACCGCGCTCAGTAAAGTGCGGGGAGAGAATTTTGAGGTTCTTTGTGAGACGATTAAGAAAACGGCTTTTAAAGTGACCCGCGTCGGCCAGCTTGTGGCCAAAGAAGCGTCCAAAAGGCTGCAGGTGCCGTTCGGTATTGTGGATCTGTCGCTGGCGCCGACGCCGGCGATCGGAGACAGTGTGGCGGATATTCTGTGTGAGATCGGCCTGGAACATGCCGGTGCGCCCGGAACGACGGCGGCGCTGGCTCTTTTGAACGATCAGGTGAAAAAGGGCGGCGTAATGGCGTCTTCCTATGTGGGAGGACTCAGCGGCGCATTCATTCCGGTCAGCGAAGATCAGGGGATGATCGATGCGGTGACGGCGGGCGCCCTGACGCTTGAAAAACTGGAAGCGATGACTTGTGTCTGCTCCGTAGGGCTTGATATGATCGCAATTCCGGGAGATACGAAAGAAACGACAATTTCCGGCATTATTGCCGATGAAATGGCGATCGGTATGATCAACCAGAAGACAACGGCCGTCCGTCTGATTCCCGTGATCGGAAAAGGCGTGGGAGAGACGGTGGAATTTGGGGGCCTGCTTGGTCATGCGCCGATCATGCCGGTCAATCAATTCTCCTGTGACGCTTTTGTAAACCGCGGCGGCAGAATCCCGGCGCCGATTCACAGCTTTAAAAATTAATCGATATGAAACAGAAAGGCAGTATCAGATGACGGGGAACAGCCTGGAAACAAAAACGCATAAGATGACAGAGGGGAATCCGTTTCGTACGATTCTCCTTTTTGCAATACCAATGATTTTGTCGAATCTGTTTCAGCAGTTGTATAATGTGATCGATACGATCATCGTCGGTAAGAGACTGGGAACGGACGCGCTCGCGGCGGTCGGGAGCGCAAGCAGTATTACCGCGGTGTTTGTCCAGCTGGCGACGGGGCTTGCCCTCGGCGGTTCGATCGTGATCGCGCAGTATTTCGGGGCCGGGAAAACGGCCAGAATATGGCAGTCTATGTCCACATCGGTTCTTTTTTCGGCCGGCGTCGCGTTTTGCTCAACGATAGCGATCTGGGCCGGAGCCGGGTCGCTTCTTGCGCTTGTGCATACACCGGCGGAAATTGCGGGAATGGGCGTCGTTTATCTGAGGTTTTATTTTCTGGGCTGTGTTCCGATTTTCGTATACAATGCGTTAAACGGTGTATACGTGGCATTGGGGGATTCCAGAACGCCGCTGAAATTTCTGGTGATTTCTTCGATACTCAATGTGCTGCTGGATCTGCTTTTTATCATTGTATTGGGAGGCGGCGTCGGCGGGGCTGCGCTTGCGACAGCCATTTCCCAGTCTGCGGCGGCTCTGATGGCGGTAAAGGATATTCCGAAATTGTTAAATGAATTTGAACATGACAGATCTGCACCGTTGTTCGACCGGCCGCTGTTGGTTACGATGCTGCGGTTTGCGCTGCCGTCCGCTTTGCAGCAGTCGATCGTATCGGTCGGTTCCGTTGTCGTGCAGGCGGCGATTAACGGTTTCGGCCCGGCGGTTATCGCAGGAAGCGCGGCGGCGGCCAAAATAATCAATTTGGCGACTGCGGTTCCCATCAATTACAGCAATGCTTATGCCAATTATGTCGGGCAGAATATCGGGGCCTGTAAAGAAGAGCGCATCCGGCCGGGACTGTGGGCTTCCATCGTCAGCTGCGGCGGGCTTTCGCTTGTGCTTACGGCTGTCTTTGAACTTTTTCCAGAGCAGATTATCCGTCTTTTTATAGAAGAAACGGAGGCGGATATCGAACAGGTTATTGCGGTGGGGACTGCTTATATCAGAGTGGTGGGCGCGTTCCTCGTTGTGTTTTCTGTTTTTATGCTGGTGAAAGCGACTTTTAAAGGAAGCGGTGATATGGGATGGTTTATTCTGACAACGCTGCTCAGCTTTTTTATCCGGCTGTTTTTGACGGTCGGTTTTGCGCATGTTGTCGGTGTGGAGATGATCTGGTGGGCATTCTGTGCGGGCTGGACGATTGCGATGTTTGTTTCCGCTGCGAGATATTTTCAAGGCGGCTGGCGCAAAAAGCGTATTACATGCCCGGATGACGTTTAATCGTGTCGAAACTTTCCCGGCTGATCGCCTGGCTGATGACGTTCGACATAAACGGGTGCATATTGCAAAACGCCGGTCTCCTGTGTTATAGTATTGCACATAGTATACAACCGGGAGGTAATGTATGGCTGAAGAACATAAGAAGGGACTGAATGCCGATCTGGTATGGGATGATCTGATGAACTGCTGTAGGAGCGAGGGCGTCTGCGGCCAGTGCCAGCAGGAGAACTGTACAATCGGTTATGCCAAACAATGTATTAAGAACTATAGGAAGGAACCGAGAAAAGAAGTGCCGGAGGGCGCAGAACATGTTCCGACGACGGACTTTAAACTGTTTGATGAAGCGGAACTGGAAATTGCGATCGCGCATATTCTGAAAGAGTGCAAAGACTGCAAGGAAGATCATACGGAAGAATGTATTATCAATGTAGTCCGTAACTGCTATGAAGTCGGCCTGCTTGGCGACGTGCAGCCTTATAGCGGGAGCGCGCTGCAATATCTGATGTATCTGCAAAACAATTATCCCGAGAAATCGCTGCATATTGCGGAGCTGTACAGACAGCAGACGCAAGCATAAGCAGCATGTAAAAACAGCCCCGTGCCGGAAAGCGCATCCGGCATGGGACTGTTTTTTGTTTTAAATGTTTCCGGTCAGTTTTCCAGCGCGTCTTCTTCCCGGTTATTATATTTGGCCAGAATCCGGTGGATCTTGTCCGTCGGCGTATAGATATTGGACATAGAGGCGTCATGGTTCATAAAATTGATGATTGACGCGATGAATTTGCTCATATCCGCTTCCTGATAATAGGGTTTCTCTTTTAAGGCCGGCGGCTGATAACAGAGGTTTGTCGTGATGATACGGTCAAAATAGCACTGTTCGTAAGCTTTGTCAAAAGCTTCCAGCCCGTCCGTAAAAAGACCGAAGGTACAGCAGATGAAAACGCGTTTGGCGTTCATTTTTTTCAGTTGTTTGGCAGTATCGATCATGCTCCCGCCGGAGGAAATCATGTCGTCTATGATAATGACATCCTTGCCGTCGATGTTTTCTCCCAGAAACTCATGTGCGACGATGGGGTTCTTGCCGTTGACAATGGTCGAATAGTCACGGCGCTTATAGAACATACCGGTATCAACGCCGAGTACGTTGGCAAAATAAACGGCTCTGTCGAGCGCGCCTTCATCCGGGCTTATGACGATGGTATGATCTTTGTCGACGAGCAGGTCGCCGGTCGTATGAAGAAGGGCGCGCATGAACTGGTAATGGGGCGTATAATTATCGAAGCCTTTTATCGGAACGGAATTTTGGACCCTCGGATCGTGGGCGTCAAATGTGATAAAATTGGCAACGCCCATATCCATCAGTTCTTCAATGGCGTAAGCGCAGTCCAATGATTCACGCCCGGTTCTTTTGTGCTGTCTTCCTTCATAAAGAAAGGGCATGATAACATTGACACGGTGGGCTTTTCCGTTAATGGCGTTGATGATTCTCTTTAAATCCTGATAGTGATCGTCGGGCGACATATGATTGATAAATCCGTTCATGGAATAGGTCAGGCTGTGGTTACAGACATCCGTCAGAATAAAAATATCCTTCCCCCTGACAGAAGTATTGAGGATTGCTTTGCCTTCACCGCTGCCGAAACGGGGACAGTCCACTTCAAACAGATAGTTGTCCTCCATATAGCCGTAGAAAGCAGGATCATTCTTAAAGCTGTTGTCCAGATTCTGTCTGAATTCCACCAGATAACTGTTGATTTTCTGCGCCAGAGGAAGCGCTGCCTGAGTTGTCAGAATCATAATCGGGGCAACGGGCATTGCTGTCTTTAGTTGTTCGATGTTTGGCATAATATTCTCCAATCTGTAAAAATATCTCACTTTCTTTATATCATTATGCTAGTGACACGTCAAGGAAATTCTAGTATAGTGTGAAGAGAAGTTCTAAAGATATGGAGAAAAATATGAAACAGACAGCGCATATTATTAAAAAGATTCAGGAGGGCTCCATTGCCGAAGAAATGGGAATTGAGGCGGGTGATGCGCTTCTTTCGATTAACGGGCAGGAGATTGCGGATATTTTTGACTATCAGTATCTGATACAGGATGAATATATTGAAGTTCTGGTTCGAAAGAGCGGCGGTGAAGAGTGGCTTCTTGAGATCGATAAGGAATATGAAGAAGATCTGGGTGTGGAATTTGAGAACGGGCTGATGGATGATTACCGTTCCTGTCATAATAAGTGTATCTTTTGTTTTATCGACCAGATGCCGGAAGGAATGCGGGAAACACTGTATTTTAAAGACGATGATTCAAGACTTTCCTTTTTGCAGGGAAACTATGTGACGCTGACCAATATGTCCGATGCGGATATCGACAGAATTATCCGCTATCATCTGTCTCCGATTAATATTTCCTTTCAGACCACGAATCCTGAGCTTCGCTGTAAGATGCTGAACAACCGGTTTGCCGGCCGGGCGCTCGATCAGGTGAAAAAGCTGTTCGATGCGGGGATTACGATGAACGGACAGATTGTCCTATGTAAAGACGTAAACGACGGTGAGGAACTCGAGAGAAGCATCCGGGATCTGACTGCTTATCTGCCTCATCTGGAGAGCGTATCGGTGGTGCCTGTGGGACTTTCCAGGTTCCGGGACGGCCTTTATCCGTTAGAGCCGTTTGACAGAGAAGACGCGCGGAAGGTATTGGACTGTATTCATAAGTGGCAGCAGAAGCTTTTTCCGGAATACGGGCTGCATTTTGTACACGCTTCCGATGAATGGTATATTCTTGCGGAAGAAGAACTGCCGGAGGAAGAACGTTATGACGGTTATTTACAGCTCGAGAACGGCGTCGGCATGCTGCGGCTTCTCCTGAACGAATTTGAAGAGGCCATGGAAAACCTTCCGCCGGTCCGTACGCTGCCGGGAGGCGGACGGGCGGAGCTGTCTCTTGTTACGGGAAAGCTGGCCTGCCCGTATATCACAAGGATGGCGGATCGCATGATGCAGCGTTTTGACGGGCTTGTGATACATGTGTATGCCATTACCAATGAATTTTTCGGGGAACGGATTACCGTGTCCGGTCTTCTGACGGGACAGGACATTATAAAGCAGTTACAGGGGAAAAACCTGGGAGAGCGCGTGCTTCTGCCGCAGAATGTGCTTCGCAGCGGCGAAGACTATTTTTTGGACGATATCACGGTCGAAGAACTGGAAAAGGCTTTACAAGTAAAGACAGATATTGTAAAATCAAGCGGACATGATTTTGTAAATGCGATACTGAAACAGGATTCAGAAAGGGCGTAACAGAAATATGGGAAAGAAAAAAGCCAGGCCGGTCGTGGCGGTGGTGGGGAGGCCCAATGTTGGGAAATCCACGCTGTTTAATGCACTGGCAGGAGAAAATATATCGATTGTAAAAGATACGCCGGGCATTACCCGTGACCGGATTTATGCCGATATCACGTGGCTGGATAAGAATTTTACCCTGATCGATACGGGAGGTATCGAGCCGGAGAGCAAAGACATCATATTGAGCCAGATGCGGGAACAGGCGCAGATCGCGATTGACACCGCGGACGTGATTATATTTATGGTGGACGTCAGACAGGGACTTGTGGATACGGATTCCAAAGTGGCGGATATGCTGCGCCGTTCCGGGAAGCCGATTGTACTCGCGGTTAATAAGGCGGACAGCTTTCAGAAATTTATGGCGGACGTCTATGAGTTTTATAACCTCGGCATCGGAGAACCGTTTGCCATTTCTTCCGTTAATAAACTGGGATTCGGAGAACTGCTTGATGAAGTCGTTTCCTATTTTGATCAAAATGCGGCGGAGGAAGAGGAGGAAGACGAGCGGACGAGAATTGCCATTGTCGGAAAGCCCAATGTGGGCAAATCTTCCATTATAAATAAACTGATCGGGGAAAACAGGCTGATCGTATCCGATATCGCCGGCACGACGCGGGATGCGGTCGATACGGAAGTCGTTTATCATGGAAAAGAATACGTTTTCATCGATACGGCCGGTCTGCGGCGGAAAAACAAGATTAAAGAGGAACTGGAACGCTATATGATTATCCGTACCGTCACGGCGGTGGAACGGGCGGATATCGTGGTACTCGTGATCGACGCGTCGGAAGGCGTGACGGAACAGGATGCCAAAATTGCGGGAATTGCCCATGACAGGGGAAAGGCAACGATCATTGCGGTCAACAAATGGGATTTGATCGATAAAGATAATAAAACCGTCAATCAGTTTACACAGAAAATAAGACAGATTCTTTCTTTTATGCCTTATGCGGAAATACTTTTTATTTCCGCTGAAACAGGGCAGCGTCTTCCAAAACTCTATGAGACGATCGATATTGTTTATGAGAACCACGCGATGCGGGTTGCAACAGGTGTCTTGAACGAGATTATGACGGAAGCGGTGGCTTTACAGCAGCCGCCTTCAGATAAAGGGAAAAGGCTCCGGCTGTACTATATTACCCAGGCGGCGGTTAAACCCCCGACATTTGTTATTTTTGTAAACGATAAGGAACTGATGCACTTTTCTTATACGAGATATATTGAAAACCAGATTCGGGAAGCATTTGGATTCAGAGGAACGCCGCTCAGATTCATCATCAGGGAGAGGAAGGAGAACAAGTAACGTGGAACGGGGAATTTGTTTAATTATCGGATATGTATTCGGTCTTTTTCAGACCGCCTATATTTATGGAAAATTGCACGGGATTGACATCAGAAATTATGGAAGCGGCAATGCCGGAACGACGAATACGCTGCGGGTACTCGGTACGAAAGCAGGGCTGATCGTGCTTTTCGTCGATATTATAAAGTGTATTCTGGCGATCGTTGTAACGGGATTATTGTTTGGGAAAAGTCATCCGGAAATGATTTATCTGTTAAAGCTTTATGCGGCGGCGGGTGCAATTCTCGGACATAATTTTCCCTTTTATCTGCATTTTAAGGGCGGAAAGGGGATTGCGGCCACGGCGGGACTGATTCTTTCTTTTCATCCTTATTTTGTGCCGATGGGGGTTTTTCTGTTTTTCGGTGCATTTCTCCTGACACACTTTGTATCACTCGGTTCTTTGCTCGTCTATGCGGGATTTATGATCGAAATAGTGGTTCTTGGACAGATGGGAACGTTTGGAATGAGCCAGGCGCATCTGATCGAGCTTTATATCGTTGCCGCGCTTCTGACGGTGATGGCCTATTATAAACACAGAGAAAATATCGGAAGGCTGCTCAGAGGCGAAGAGAGGAAGACTTACCTGACGCATAAAAAGGGTGGGGAATAATCGAAAAAGGGCAGAACGGAACATGAATAAAACAGAGAAAGGCGGGAATGGAATATGGCGGACATCAGTATTATCGGGGCAGGGAGCTGGGGAACGGCGCTCGCATTATTGCTTTATCACAACGGACATCGCGTAACGGTCTGGTCGATTATGGAACAGGAAATCGAAATGCTGCGGAAGGAACATGAACATAAGGATAAGCTTCCCGGCGTAAAACTGCCGGAAGACATGGTGTTTACAACCGATCTGGAAGCGGCGGTTACGGGAAAGGACGTGCTGGTGCTCGCCGTGCCTTCTCCTTATACAAGATCGACTTCCCACAACATGTCTCCCTTCGTGAAAGAAGGGCAGATTATTATCAATGTGGCGAAAGGAATCGAAGAGGCGACTCTTTTTACGCTGTCGGAAATCATCGAAGATGAAATTCCGCAGGCGGAAGTGGCGGTTCTTTCAGGCCCCTCCCATGCAGAAGAGGTAGGAAGAGGCATCCCGACGACGATTGTTGTCGGAGCCAGAAAAAAAGATACGGCGGAATATCTGCAGAATATTTTTATGAACGAAGTTTTTCGTGTCTATATCAGTCCTGACGTGCTGGGCATCGAGCTGGGGGCGGCGCTGAAAAACGTGGTTGCGCTTGCGGCCGGCATTGCGGACGGACTCGGCTATGGCGATAATACGAAAGCGGCGCTGATTACGAGAGGTATTGCGGAGATTGCCAGGCTTGGAACGGCTATGGGCGGAAAATGGGAAACATTCTGCGGCCTGACCGGCATTGGAGATCTGATTGTTACCTGTGCCTCCATGCATTCGAGGAACAGACGCGCCGGTATCCTGATCGGTCAGGGGCATACGATGGAAGAAGCGATGGCAGAAGTCAAAATGGTTGTGGAAGGCGTTTATTCGGCAAAGGCGGCCATGGGGCTTGCTGAGAAGTACAACGTGCAGCTCCCGATTATCGAACAGGTGAATGAAGTGCTGTTTTGCGGAAAGTCCGCGGCGGAGGCGGTCGGAAGCCTGATGCTGCGGGATAAAAAAATAGAGAATCCGCTTATTCCGTGGGAGGAGTAAGTCGCAAAATTTCCATCAAAAAGAATAAAGGAAACCTTTTATGAAATTTATACCGCTGTCCCAAGTGGAAGAGATAACAGATAAAAGCGTTCTCAAAGAAGAATTTAAAGCCGCATCCGGAGCGGGCGAGGGAAGAATGGGGCGGGATCATTTGTTTTACCGTTATTTTATCAAAGTACGCTATGTTTCTTATCAGAAAATAAAGAATGCGTATCTCCGGGTGGAAAGCGGTGAATCCGGTGAATTTCTGCTGAAAGAATTTTACCTGATCTTAAAACTGCAGGATGGAACGGAAGGAAAACTGCGTTTTGAGCGGGAAGAGAATGTCAGGAAAATCCTGTCCTGTCTGGAGGAGCATGATTCCCGCATAGAAATCGGTTATAAAAAGACGCATAATAAATGAAACTGTAATGGGTGAAATAAAACAACACAATACCTTGACAGAAAAAATAACCATGATACAATATATAGTACATGTAACGAGAATTAGCAAAAAGAAATGGTTGAGGAACAGTCGGGTATGAAGATTATTAAAAGAAGCGGCGCGGAAGTTGTTTTTGATCTGGATAAGATTATTAACGCAATCCGAAAGGCGAACAATACCGTCAGGGAAGAGGATAAGCTGACGGAAAATGAAATTGACGCGATTGCGGAAGTGGTGGCGGATCATTGTGAGGAAATGCGGCATTCTCCCAATGTTGAGGAAATTCAGGACATGGTAGAGAATCAGCTGATGAAGTATAATGCGTACACAATGGCGAGGAATTATATTACTTACCGCTATAAACGCGCTCTTGTGCGAAAATCAAATTCTACGGACGAGCAGATTCTGACGCTTTTGGAATGCAATAACGAAGAAGTAAAACAGGAAAATTCCAATAAAAATCCAACGGTGAACAGTGTACAGCGTGATTATATGGCGGGTGAGGTCAGCAAAGACATTACGAAACGCTTTTTGCTGCCGGAAGACATTGTAGAGGCGCATGAACAGGGAATCATTCATTTTCATGATGCGGATTATTTTGCGCAGCATATGCACAACTGCTGTCTTGTCAATCTCGAAGATATGCTGCAGAACGGGACGGTTATCAGCGAAACGATGATTGATACGCCGAAGAGTTTTTCGACGGCCTGCAATGTGGCCACACAGTGTATTGCCCAGATCGCCAGTTCCCAGTATGGCGGGCAGAGTATTTCACTTGCGCATCTTGCGCCGTTTGTACAGGTCAGCCGGATGAAGCTGCGCAGAGAAGTCCGGGAAGAAATGGAACGGATGAACATTGCCCTGACGGACGAGCAGATCAATGAGATCGCGGAGATGCGCGTACGGGAAGAAATCAACCGCGGCGTGCAGATGATACAGTATCAGGTGATTACGTTGATGACCACCAACGGTCAGGCGCCTTTCGTAACGGTATTCATGTATATTGATGAAGTGCCGGAAGGACAGACGAGGGACGATCTTGCCCTTGTAATAGAAGAAATGCTGAATCAGCGCATCCGCGGTGTAAAAAACGAAAAGGGCGTTTATATTACGCCGGCTTTCCCTAAGCTGATCTATGTGCTGGAGGAAGACAATATTTCGGAGGGCAGCAAATACTGGCATCTGACAAAGCTGGCGGCACAGTGTACTTCCAAACGGATGGTACCTGATTATATATCCGAAAAAATCATGAAAAAATTAAAGAACGGGAATTGCTATACCTGTATGGGATGCCGTTCTTTCCTGACCGTGTATCATGACGAAAACGATAAGCCGAAATTCTACGGCAGATTTAATCAGGGTGTGGTAACGCTGAACCTTGTGGATATCGCATGTTCTTCCGGAAAAGATATGGATAAGTTCTGGGATATTTTTAAAAGGCGGCTGGAATTGTGCCGGCGCGCCCTGATGTGCCGTCATGAACGGCTGAAAGGCACGCCCAGCGATGTTGCGCCCATTCTTTGGCAGTACGGCGCTCTGGCAAGGCTGAAAAAAGGCGAGCCGATCGATAAACTTTTATATGGCGGATATTCCACGATCTCACTCGGTTATGCCGGTTTGTGTGAATGTACAAGATATATGACCGGAAAATCCCATACGGCTCCGGAGGCAACGCCCTTTGCGCTGGAAGTGATGCGGCGGTTAAACGATGCCTGTAAGAAATGGGCCGGAGAAACGAATATTGATTTCAGCCTGTACGGTACGCCGTTGGAGTCAACCACGTATAAGTTCGCGAAATGCTTACGGAAGCGTTTCGGCACGATTCCGGGTGTGACGGACAGAAACTATATTACCAACAGTTATCATGTGCATGTGAGTGAAGAGATTAACGCATTTAAGAAACTTACTTTTGAATCGCAGTTTCAGGAACTTTCACCGGGCGGTGCGATCAGCTATGTGGAAGTGCCGAATATGGAGAATAACCTGGATGCGGTGCTGGCGGTTATGCAGCATATTTACGATCATATTATGTATGCGGAGCTGAATACCAAGAGCGATTATTGCCAGGTCTGTGATTATCACGGAGAAATCGGAATCGTATCGGATGCGGACGGCAAGCTCGTATGGGAGTGCCCAAACTGCGGGAACAGGGAACAGGACAAAATGAATGTGGCAAGGCGTACCTGCGGTTATATCGGCACGCAGTTCTGGAACCAGGGCAGAACTCAGGAGATTAAAGAGCGGGTACTGCATCTTTGATTAGGGATTCTGGCCGGAAATGAGGAAACGGGTTTTCTGAGGAGACAGGGTTATGTATTATTCGGAAATAAAGGAATGCGATGTCGCCAACGGACCGGGCGTGCGGGTGACGCTTTTTGTCAGCGGCTGCACGCACCATTGCAAAGGCTGTTTTAATGAGATGACCTGGGATTTTCAGTATGGCAGGGAATTTGAGAAAGAGGATGCAGAAAACATCATAAAACTGCTGGAACCGCCGTACATCGCCGGACTGACGCTTCTCGGCGGAGAACCGCTGGAATACCGGAATCAGCAGGGGCTTTTGCCGCTTCTGCGTATGGTAAAAGAAACATATCAGGGCAAAACGATCTGGTGCTATACCGGCTATTTGTACGACCGGGATATTCTGGATGATTTCTGCGGGAAATGGGAAGAGACAAAAGAACTGCTGTCTTATCTGGATGTCATTGTGGATGGAGAATTTGTGGAAGCGAAAAAGGATATCAGTCTGCGTTTCCGGGGATCTTCCAATCAGAGAATTATCGATGTGAAAAAGTCCCGGGAAACCGGCGGCATCGTGCTTTGGGAAGGCTGAACAGGAATCATTTATACAGGGGGAGAATCCAAAAGGGTTCTCCCTCATTTTGATATTGTCATTTCTTTTCCGGCAGGCCGTTCCGGCCGGGTGTGTTGTGATAATCCGCCTTGACTTTAGCGATTAAAAGTGCTAAAGTATTAGAGGCAGTTTTGTATCTTATATAGAAAATTGCCATAATCGAAAAAGCAGTAAAGGAAGGAGACTTTCCATGCCAGATTTAGAAGAGATTCGCAGCCGGTTTAAAAACGATCATTTTGCCACGGATGCGGCGGGAATTGTGATTGATTCCGCGGAACCGGGAAAGGCCGTCTGTTCCCTGATATTGGAGGAACGGCATATGAATGAGAATCATGTCCCCATGGGGGGCGCCATATTTACACTGGCGGATATCGCTTTTGCCGTTGCGGCCAACGGATATTCCGAAAGAAAGACGATCAGCCAGCATGCGTCCATTACTTTTCTTGCGCCCGCAAAGGGAGGGCGTCTGATTGCGGAAGCCTCCTGTCTGAGGGGCGGACGCACGACCGCGCTTTATCGGGTAGATGTGCGGGATGAGCTGGATACTTATGTAGCGCATGCCACGGTAAACGGTTATGTGATCGGAACATAAATTTTACGGTTAAGACCAATCGGTCAGATACGAAAAAGGAGGAAACAATTATGGTAATCACGGAGTTTTTAGAGCGGAACGCCCGTCTCTACGGTTCGGACACGGCGCTTGTCGAGCTGAATCCTTCTCAGGAACGCGACAGCGCGGTGACCTGGCGGGAGGCGAGCCTGATTGAAAGCGCGGGAAACGGAGCGCCTTACCGCCGGGAACTGAGCTGGGCGGATTTTGACAGGCGCGCCAACCGTTTTGCCAATCTGCTTCTGAGTCGTGGTTTTAAGCGTGAAACGAAAGTAGGCATTCTGATGATGAACTGCCTGGAATGGCTGCCCATTTATTTCGGGATTCTGAAGGCGGGCGGTGTGGCCGTGCCGCTGAATTTCCGTTATTCCGCGGAGGAAATAAAATACTGTCTGGAACTTGCGGATGTGGAAGTGCTGGTTTTCGGACCGGAATTTATCAGTCGTATGGATGCGGTTGCGGAAAGTCTGCCCGGCGTGGGAACGATGTTTTTTCCGGGGCCGGCCGGCCCGCTTTATACGGAAGACTGTCTGAAACTGATGGGATTTTGTTCTTCCAGCGCGCCGCCGGTTGCATTGGAAGAAACGGACTATGCGGCGATCTATTTTTCTTCCGGTACGACCGGTTTTCCGAAAGCGATTCTGCATAATCACAGATCGCTCCGCGCCTCCTGTGAGACGGAGCAGAACCATCACGGCCAGACAAAAGAGGACGTATTCCTCTGCATCCCGCCGCTTTATCATACCGGAGCGAAAATGCACTGGTTCGGTTCCCTGATTACGGCCGGCAAGGCGGTGCTGCTCCGGGGTGTGAAGCCGGAGTGGATTCTGCGGGCCGTTACGGAAGAAAAATGTACTATTGTGTGGCTGTTAGTGCCCTGGGCACAGGATCTTCTGGATGCCATAGATTCCGGAAAGGCTGACATGGAGCATTATCTGCTGGAACAATGGCGGCTGATGCACATCGGAGCCCAGCCCGTTCCGCCGAGCCTGATACAGCGCTGGAAGAAACATTTTCCGCATCATCAGTATGATACCAATTATGGTCTGAGCGAATCCATCGGGCCCGGCTGTGTTCATCTGGGCGTGGAAAACATACATAAAGTGGGAGCCATCGGAAAGCCAGGCTATCACTGGGAAGCAAAAATCGTAAACGAGCAGGGGCAGGAGATCGCTCAGGGCACAGTCGGCGAACTGATTGTCCACGGGCCGGGTGTCATGCTTTGCTATTACAAGAATCCCGAGGCAACGGACGAAGTTTTAAAGGACGGCTGGCTTTACACGGGAGATATGGCGCGCATGGATGAGGAAGGATTCATTTATCTGGTGGACCGGAAAAAAGACGTTATTATTTCCGGCGGCGAGAACCTCTACCCGGTGCAGATCGAAGATTTTCTGCGCCGCAACGATAAGATCAAAGACGCGGCGGTCATCGGTCTGCCGGATGCAAGGCTTGGGGAAATCGCGGCGGCGGTTATTGAGCTGAAAGAGGACGCATCCTGTACGGAAGAGGAAGTCATGGACTTTTGCAGAGAACTGCCCAGGTATAAGAGGCCGAGAAGAATTATTTTTGAAAAAGTACCGAGAAACCCGACGGGTAAGATCGAGAAGCCGCTTTTGAGAGAACGCTATTGTCACGGCAGTCTTGTGGAAGCACAGATTAACAACTAGGGGGAGAAAAAAATGGATCTTTTTATCAAATTGTCCATGCTGATTATATTTTTCGGCGTTATGATCGGTATCGGATTTTACTGCCGCCGTCACGCGACGGACGTCAGCGGATTCGTGCTGGGCGGAAGAAGCGTCGGACCGTGGCTTACCGCATTTGCCTATGGAACAAGTTATTTTTCAGCGGTGGTTTTTGTGGGATATGCGGGACAGTTTGGCTGGAAATACGGAATTGCCGCGACCTGGGCCGGGCTTGGAAATGCTTTTATCGGTTCTCTGCTCGCCTGGGCTGTGCTGGGCCGGCGTACCCGCATTATGACGCAGCATTTGGACAGCGCAACCATGCCGGAATTTTTCGGCCGGCGTTTTGAGAGCAAACCGTTGAAACTGGCGGCTTCGGCAATCATTTTTATCTTTCTGATTCCTTATACGGCAAGCCTTTATAACGGATTGAGCCGTCTGTTCGGGATGGCTTTTGATATCGATTACAGCGTATGCGTGATCGTTATGGCGGTGCTGACCGGCATTTATGTCATAGCGGGCGGTTATATGGCAACCGCCATCAACGATTTTATTCAGGGCATTATCATGATTTTCGGCATCATTGCCGTGATCTGTGCGGTGCTGAACAGTCAGGGAGGGTTCCTTGAGGCGCTCGACAGATTGTCTGCGGTAAACGATGAGACGGTGTCCGCGGCGCCGGGCGTATTCAATTCCTTCTTTGGCCCGGATCCGGCGGGGCTTCTCGGCGTGGTAATTCTTACCAGCCTGGGAACCTGGGGACTTCCGCAGATGGTGCAGAAGTTCTATGCGATTAAGAGCGAGAGTGCAATCAACAAAGGAATGGTCATTTCCACCGTTTTTGCGACGATCGTTTCCGGCGGCTGTTATTTTCTCGGCGGTTTCGGCCGGCTTTTCGGCGATAAAATCGATATTGCGGCAAACGGCTATGACTCGGTGGTGCCTGCCATGCTGTCGGGGCTTCCCACCATACTGATTGCCGTCGTAGTTATTCTTGTTCTTTCCGCATCCATGTCAACGCTTTCCTCTCTGGTACTGGCATCAAGCTCAACCTTGACGCTGGACTTTATTAAAGGTAATATTATGAAAGAGATGGATGAGAAGGAACAGATTAAATGGATGCGGGCTCTCCTGGTCGTATTTATTGCGATTTCGGTAGTGCTTGCATTGATTCAATACCGTTCCAACGTTACGTTTATTGCACAGCTCATGGGTGTAAGCTGGGGCGCGCTGGCCGGCGCATTTTTAGCGCCTTTCCTGTATGGTCTGTATTGGAAGCGGACTACAAAGGCGGCCTGCTGGGTGAGTTTTCTGTTTTCTACGGTGGTGATGCTTGCGAATATTTTTTTCCGCGCACAGTTTCCGGCGTTTTTACAGTCCCCGATTAATGCAGGTGCGTTCTGTATGCTGGCCGGGCTTGTGATTGTGCCCGTGGTGAGTGTCGTGACGAAAGCGCCTGAACGCAGAACACTGGAAGAGATTTTTTCCTGTTACCAGAAAAAAGTAACGGTTTCCGTGACGGATTCCATCGGCGATCAGACTTAAAGGAGGAAATGAAATATATGAAAACACTGATGCTTGGCAACGAGGCGGTTGCCAGAGGTCTTTATGAGGCGGGCTGTTGCTTTGTATCCAGCTATCCCGGAACGCCCAGCACGGAGATTACCGAGTGCGCGGCAAAATATGAAGAAGTTTATGCGGAGTGGGCGCCCAATGAAAAGGTCGCTCTTGAAGCGGCTTTCGGCGCTTCCCTGACGGGAAAGAGAAGCTTTTGCGCCATGAAGCATGTGGGCTTAAACGTGGCGGCAGATCCGCTTTTTACCATTTCTTATACCGGCGTGAATGCCGGGCTTGTGATCGGCGTGGCGGACGACGCCGGCATGCACAGCTCCCAGAATGAACAGGATTCCAGACATTATGCGCAGGCCGCGAAGATTCCGATGCTGGAGCCTTCTGATTCCGCGGAAGCGCTTGCCTTTGCGAAACTGGCCTATGAGATTTCCGAAAAATTCGATACGGCAGTATTGATTAAGATGTGTACCCGTGTCAGTCATTCCCAGAGCGTGGTGGAAACGGCCGGCCGGGTGGTTCCGGAACAGAAAAACTATGAGAAGAACCCGGCGAAATATATTATGATGCCCGCCAATGCGAAGAAACGTCATCCCGTTGTGGAAGCGCGTACCGTTGCGCTGACAGCCTGGGCGGAGACGGCGGATATCAACCGGGTGGAAGCGGGAAGCGAGAAATCCTGCGGCATTATCACTTCGTCTGCCTGCTATCAGTATGTGAAAGAGGCTTTTGGAGATACATATCCTGTTCTGAAGCTTGGAATGATCTGGCCGATGCCGGAACAGAAGATAAAAGACTTTGCGGCTTCCGTTGACAGACTCGTGGTGGTAGAAGAACTGGACGGTTTTATTGAAACGCATTGTAAAACGCTGGGCCTTGTGGTATCGGGAAAAGATCTGTTTTCCAATATCGGGGAGCTGAGTCAGAACCTCGTGAGGGAAAAACTCGGCAAAACGGTACAGACCGGCGCGTATCTGGAAGAAAATATTCCGGCGAGACCGCCGGTGATGTGTGCGGGCTGTCCTCACAGAAGCATTTTCTATGTGATGAAAAAAATGAATCTGACGGTGCTCGGAGACATCGGGTGTTATACGCTGGGAGCCGTACCGCCGCTCGGCGCCATCGACACAACCATTTGCATGGGCGCTTCCGTTTCCGGGCTTCATGGTTTCGTTAAAGCCGGAGAAGAAGAGAAGGCCGGGAAAACCGTCGCGGTAATAGGTGATTCCACCTTCATTCATTCCGGTGTTACGGGGTTAATGAATATCGCTTATAACGAGTCCGATGCCACGGTGGTCATATTGGATAACTCCATCACAGGTATGACAGGGCATCAGCAGAATCCTACGACCGGTTATAATCTGAAAGGGGATCCCTGCACGAAGATCGATCTGGAGAGCCTCTGTCGTGCCGTTGGAATCAGACGGGTAAGGGTGGTTGACCCTTATGACATGGAAGCCTGCCAGACGGCGCTCAGAGAGGAACTTGCCGAAAAAGAACCTTCCGTTATTATTTCACGCCGTCCCTGTGCTCTCTTGAAATATGTAAAACATCCAGGGCCGATCTGCTCCGATCCTGAGAAGTGCAAGGGCTGTAAGGCATGTATGAATATCGGCTGTCCGGCGATCAGCATGGTGGACGGTAAGGCCGTAATCGACACTACGCTCTGTGTGGGATGCGGTGTCTGTGAGCAGCTCTGCAAATTTGGGGCATTGGGCTGAGGAAGATATTTTATTGCGTCATCGTCTGAGAATCGGAGGCCTCTTCGGAGGAATGATTAAGGTGGCCGTGACAGGAAAGAGGACACAGGCCGGAATGGAGATAAAACTATGGAAACGAAGAATATTATGATTGTAGGTGTGGGAGGACAGGGAACTCTGCTTGCAAGCAAGCTTCTTGGGCGTCTTTTGCTCGGCAGGGGATATGATGTGAAGGTCAGCGAAGTTCACGGCATGAGCCAAAGGGGCGGAAGCGTTGTCACTTATGTCCGCTGGGGCGACAAAGTCTATTCCCCCATCATAGACAAGGGGCAGGCGGACTGCATTCTTTCTTTCGAGCTGCTGGAAGCGGCCCGCTATACGGAATTTTTAAAGCCGGACGGCAGAATCATCGTCAACAGCCAGCAGATTAATCCTATGCCGGTAATCGCGGGTACGGCGGTTTATCCGGAAAAGCTGGCGGAAAAACTTACGGCGTGCGGAAGCGATATGGATGTGCTGGATGCGCTCGCGCTCGCGGAGAAAGCGGGAAGCAGTAAGGCGGTCAATCTGGTGCTTATGGGAAGACTTGCAAAATATTTTGACTTTACGACGGAAGAATGGATGGATGCGATAGAACACAGCGTACCGCCCAAATTCCTGGAGATGAATAAGAAAGCATTTGAACTTGGACGGAGCGCATAAGAGGGGGTTAATGAGATGGAACGGTATTATCAAAAAGAAATCGAAACTGCGGACAGGGAACAGATTCTTGCCTGGCAGAATGAACGGCTGGTGAAACAGGTGCGCCATGTGTGGGATAACGTGCCCTATTACCGTGCGAAGATGGAAAGCAGAGGCGTTACGCCGGAGGATATCCGGAGCGTGGGAGATCTTCACAAACTGCCTTTTCTGACAAAGGATGACCTGCGGGAGGCTTATCCTTACGGTCTTCTGGCAATGCCCCTGAAAGACTGCGTCCGCATTCAGTCCACATCCGGCACGACGGGACGCAGAGTGGTTGCTTTTTATACACAGCATGATATTGATCTGTGGGAGGACTGCTGCGCCCGCGCTATTATGGCGGCGGGAGGAACGAACGAAGATGTCTGTCATGTCAGCTATGGATATGGGCTTTTTACCGGCGGCCCCGGACTCAACGGCGGAAGCCATAAAGTGGGCTGTCTGACGCTTCCCATGTCTTCGGGTAATACGGACCGTCAGCTGCAGTTTATGGTAGATCTCGAGGCTACCATCATTTGCTGTACGCCGTCCTATGCGGCTTATCTGGCGGAAAGCATTCATGAGCGGGGACTGCGGGATAAGATTAAATTAAAGGCCGGCATATTCGGCGCGGAAGCATGGAGCGAGGAGATGCGCCAGGACATTCAGAGCAAGCTGGGAATCAAGGCATATGATATTTACGGCCTTACGGAAACAAGCGGCCCCGGCGTTGCGTTCGAATGTAGCGAGCAGACCGGAATGCACATTAACGAAGATCATTTCATCGCCGAAATTATCGATCCCGATACCGGAGAGGTTCTTCCGGAAGGCAGTAAGGGCGAACTGGTCTTTACGGCGATTACGAAAGAGGCTTTTCCGCTTCTGCGTTACCGTACAAGAGATATCTGCGTGCTTACGAGAGAAAAATGTGCCTGCGGCCGTACTCATGTGAAGATGAGCAAGCCAATGGGCAGAAGCGATGATATGCTGATTGTAAAGGGCGTTAATGTATTCCCGTCCCAGATCGAGACGGTGCTTCTGGAGCAGGGATATCCCGCAAACTATCAGATTATTGTGGATCGCATCAATAATTCCGATACGATTGAAGTTATGGTAGAAATGACGCCCGAAAACTTCTCCGATAACCTGGGTAAGATTACGGAAATGGAG
This sequence comes from uncultured Lachnospiraceae bacterium, assembly GCA_910584965.1. GTDB lineage: Bacteria > Bacillota > Clostridia > Lachnospirales > Lachnospiraceae > UBA3282. Next base: position 54,104 of record CAJUDZ010000017.1, read on the forward strand.
AAAGGGCTTGTATCTGCATTGAAGGCAATGCTCGGAATTTATGCGAAGGTGCGTCTTGTTGCACCCAAATCCATCGCACGGAGCGAAGGAAAGGCAGTACGTGTAATTGATAAACGGAAAATTTAGAACAGAATATGAGAAAGGAGCATGGTAATCATTATGACAATACCTCAGATTTCAGTATTTCTGGAAAACAAAGCGGGGCAGCTTGCGGATATCACGGGTATTCTTTCTGAAAATCAGGTGAATATGCGGGCGATCAATATTGCGGAAACGGCGGATTACGGCGTTCTCCGGTTGATTGTTGACGATGCGGCAAAGGCTTCTTCCATTCTTTTAGAGCAGGGCTTTATTCTGACCATGACGCCGGTTGTCGGCGTGGCGGTACCCGATACGCCCGGAGGGCTCAGCAATGTACTCAGCGTGATTTCCCGTGCCGAAATCGATGTAGAGTATATGTATTCCGTTTTCGGACAGAAAGACGGGCAGGCCTGTATGATCTTCCGCGTGGCGGATACGGAAGGCTTAGCCGGCGTTCTTGAGAAAAACGGGATTGGTATGATTTCGGGAGAAGATTTGGGTCTTCACTGATTTTCAGAAGGAAAATACAAGAAAAAGCGGCATCGCCGAATCAGCCTGTAAAACAGGAGGTTTGGAGGATGCCGTTTTATGATGTTACTGCTTTTTCTTATAAGAATGTTCCAGACTCTGAATCAGCTTATACAGAATCATGGCGATAGCGCACAGAATAATGATCGAAGTAATCAGCATATTGAGCTGAAATACCTGGGAACCGTAAATAATCAGATACCCGAGGCCGCGTCTGGCCGCCAGAAATTCTCCAATGATAACGCCCACAAGGCATAATCCGATATTGACTTTCATATTGCTTAGAATCAAAGGAACGGAACTGGGGAGAATGACTTTGAACAGGGCGTCTTTTCTTGTGCCGCCGAGCGTCAGGATCAGCTTTAACAGTTCTTCGTCGACATGACAGAAGCCGGTATAGAGACTGATGATGGAACCAAAAACGGCAACGGAGATACCGGCGACGATGATTGTTTTGGAACCCGTGCCGAGCCAGACGATCAGAAGGGGGGCAAGCGCCGATTTCGGAAGCGAATTCAGTACGACCAGATAAGGTTCCAGAATTTCGGACAGGCTGTTCTGATACCAGAGAAGCATTGCGGCCATAAGACCGAAGGCGGTGACGAGCAGGAAACTGACGACCGTTTCCAAAAGCGTGATGCCGGTGTGCCGGAAAAAGGAAGCGTCCAAAATCATCTGATACAGGTATTTAACAACCGCGCTCGGAGAACTGAAAAAGAAAATATCGATATAACCGGCCTGCGTAGCGGCCTCCCAGAGGGCAAGAAAGACCAGAAGAATCAGCAGCCGGAAGAAAGCGATTTTATGATGGTGTTTCCTGTGAGCCAGAATGTAGGCTTCCTGTGCGTTCGAAGGCCGGCCGCCTGGTTCAGCAGTTATTTTTTTTGTCGGAGAGATCATCGGAAAGCTCCTTCCATAAGAAATTAAAATAAGTCTGATAGACTTCCGTATTGCGTATGGACAGCGGCGATGTGCGCTCTATATCGTAATGAACGGGCAGTTCACATTTTATCGTTGCGGGTCTTTTGGACAAGACGAGAACTCTGTCGGCGAGCGTAATCGCTTCCGACAGGTCATGCGTAATCAGAATTGCCGTTTTTCCTGTGTTTCTGATAATGTTGCCAATGTCTGCGGAGACGGTCATACGGGTTTGGAAATCCAGGGCGCTGAACGGTTCATCCAAAAGCAGCAGGTCGGGCCGGATGGCCATCGTACGGATGAGCGCGGCGCGCTGACGCATTCCGCCGGACAGTTCGGAAGGTTTTTTATCTTTGAAAGAATATAATCCGTAGTCTTTTAAAAGCTGAAGAACATACTGCGTGTTTTCTTCGTTTAGCGATTTTTTCAATTCCAGTCCAAGAATGACATTCTGGTAAATCGTCCGCCATTCAAACAGATGGTCGCGCTGAAGCATATAACCGATGGTGGATGCCCGGCTGAAAGAAAGAACGCCGCTTTCGGGCTTCAGCAGTCCCGCGATAATCGATAACAGTGTAGATTTACCGATGGCGGTACAATGGAAACTTTTCATGGGAAGCTGATTATCCATGTAAGGGTTTTTAAAGGCATGGACGCATTTGATCATCTGGACGGAAACAGGATATGTGACCGCCTGCGGTATGCGCTTTTAGAAAAAGGAATTTCCTGTCAGAGAGCGGCAAAGGAACTGGGGGTAAGCAGAGATTTGGTGCTCGATTACAGCAGTCCCGATCATCCGGAGGATTCCATGCAGGTACAGACCCTGATAAAATTTGCGGAATATCTGGGAAAGGACAGGCACTATTTCTGCAATGAATACCATAAGTTTCTGGATACGGTCGTTGCGGGAGATTTTCTGCGGGAATTAAGGGCGAAATATAAGATGACTCAGAAACAGTTCGCTCATTTTCTGGATATTACGCTGGCAAGTTATAAAAAATATGAAGAGGGCAGATGCCGGATGCCTTTTGAGGTGTTTGAAAAATTAAAGGATATCATCAAAGACGAAGAGGGCGGGGCGGTGCAGAACAATTCGGTATTATGAAAATAGTTCACAGGATACGGCCTTGCAATCGTCAGGGGTTAATAGTATACTAATACTAAAGAAAGGTTCGATTAAATCATCGAAAAGGAAACGTAAAATGGCACAAAAGAAACAAGATTTGAAACCGGACACCGTATTAAAGAACTACTGGCGCAACAATGACCGGTTTGCGGATTTTTTCAATGCGGTACTTTTTGAAGGAAAGCAGGTCATCAGACCGGAGGAATTGGAAGATGAAGATACGGAAGAATCTTCCGTACTGGAGCACGGAGATTTTGCCAAAAGCATTCAGGCATCCAGAGACAATATAAAGATACGGAAGAAATCTACGGCATATGGAATTGAACTGGTCATGTTCGGGATGGAGTCACAGGAACATATCCATTATGCCATGCCGATGCGGGTCATGGGATATGACTATGGCGCTTATAAGAAACAATACGACAGTAACGCTGGAAAATGCAAATCCCTGAAAGGATTGGATGAAGACGAATATCTGTCAGGGATGAGAAAGACGGATAAATTTACACCGGTCATTACGGCAGTCGTCTATTACGGCGAAAAACCGTGGGACGGCGCAGTGACTCTGCATGGAATGCTGAATATTCCGGAAGAGGTAAAGCAGTATGTCAATGATTACAGGATGATGCTCATAGAAGCAAGGCAGAACAACCTTATGCTGTGCCATGCGGACAATGTAGATTTCTTTAATCTGCTTGAAATTATTTTAGACCGGAGCATACCGGGGAAGGAAGCGAAAGAAAGAGCCATACAATACAGCGAGGAACACCGGACAGGTAAAACGGTGATCATGACCGTGGCGGGAGCGACTAACAGTAAAATTGATTATAATGCTTTTGAAAAAGGAGATGGCAGAATGTGTACTTTATTTGATGAGATCGCAAGAGAAAGTGAAACAAAGGGCATGGAAAAGGGCATGGAAAAAGGCATGGAAAAGGGCATGGAAAAGGGTATGGAAAGAGGGAAAGCAGAAGGGAAAGCGGAAGGGATTATCGAAACCGGAATTGATTTTGGCCTTTCCGATAAAGATATTCTGGACAGATTGCAGGAAAAGCTGAATATATCGATGCAGACGGCGCAGGAATATCTTTTAAGATTTAGAAAGCAGAGTGTATAATATGGAACTGGAACTTTGGCAGACGAGTTCGCGGCAAGAGTGCATTTGACCGGAGAATATAACCGGCCATGCGCTCTTTTTGCATAATACGAGAAAAAATGATAGGAGGAAAGATAATGGAAAAAACAATATTTGATGTGATGGCAGGTTATTCCATTAACGAAGGAATGGACAGCCTTTTACTGCAAAATGAGAAATACATAAAAATACAGGATAAAATAGAAACGCAGAAAGAGCGGTTCGACAGTCTTAATCTGACAAAAGAACAATGCCTTATTATAGACCGCCTGATTGCTGCTCATACGGAGAGCGGAGCTGTTTATGGGGAAATGGCATATAAACAGGGATTTCGGGACTGTGCGGCATTGCTGCTGGAGATGCAACTGCTAAAAGCCGCCTGATCTATAAAGAGTTCTTGCTTTTAATATAATCAGAAACAAACGGCAGAATCGTGAATTGGAGATGCGGTTCTGCCGTTGTTTTCGTTTCACGGAAAACACGTTATTTCAAACAGCTCTGTGACCGGATATAATCCTGAACGGCTTCTTTTGGAATCTTCCATATCCGGCCAATCCGGAACCCTTTGATAAGTCCCTTGTTCAGCAGTTCGTAAGTACGGTTTCTGCCGATGAAAAGAACTTCCGCTACATCGGAAACGCTCATAATGTCTTCATATTGATTGAACATGATCTTTCACTCCTTCGTTTGATTTATTAAAATGTTATAATTCCCCCAACTTTTTATTACAAACATAAAAAGTAAAAGCTTGTGAGGGCGGACAGGAGGAAGAAAGGGCAAATGAAGGTATTTTTGAGCATAGACAATATCGGGCTGGCAGAAAAGCCGCAGGAAAATCAGATCGTAAAAGCAAAAAAGCGGGCAGTGGGGGGATGGCAGGAAATAGAGATAAAAGAAGCGGCTGACCTGATAGGGAATAAAGGCCATGCCGCTGTTCCGGGACATATGGCGGGAGGATTAAAAGCCGAAAACTGCAGGGCGATGCAGGTATTCATGCTGGACTTTGATGATGGAATCAGCTTTATGGATATAAGGAGCAGGTGTGAAGAAACAGGCATTCCAATTTCTTTTGCATATCACACATACAGTTCCGATGAGAACAGGGAAAGATTCAGGGTGGTATTTGTCCATGAATTTCTGATAGAGCATATGATGTGAAAATTTATCTGGACAGCATCTATCAGTTATATGCTATTGACCATCCGGAAAAAGGACTGTACATAGATATGAACACATCCAATGATACTCTGGAAGGGCATATTGGGCCAGTCAGGGCAGCGGAAGCTGAAAATGTACATTCTGTACAAATGGAATTCGCAGGCGCATCTGTTACAAAACAGGAGTCTGTGGAAGAATCGTCTTATGCGGAAGAGCCGCCGATGGAAGAAAATCAGGATTCAGAGCAAAATCAAAATTTTGTTGCAGAGCCATTGACCTATGGAACCTATTCCCTTGACGATGGAACAGGCACGACCGGTACCGCGGAAATCGGGTTTTATACGGATGGAGACTGCAGCGATTACATTCGTATAGAATGTTGGCGAAATGAAAGTGAAATTGTGTATTTTCAGGGAATATTGGAAAAAAACGGTGAGAATTACTGCGCATACTGTGAAGAAATCAGTACCGGTATCTTTGTGACCTTCGCAGACGGCGGATTCTATGTAGAGGTAACAGCGTCCGACTTCCCCGACATAGAGTATATGGAAGGATTTTACGTCCTTACGGAAGCCCTCAATCTGAATGGGGTCGCTTGAAAAAATAACCTGCAAATAAAAGGAGAAAAAGATATGTTTTGTAAGAATTGTGGAAAAGAACTGGGAGAGGATGTTTTGTTCTGCCCTGTTTGTGGAACGAAACAGGCAGAGGTTTCGGTGGAAATGACTGAGGAACAGGAGGAAGTTTTTCATTCCGAAGCTTTTAATTCCGGCGAAAGCGGCCCGACAGCAGAAACCGCTGCGGAAAGAACCTCTGCGGAAAATCGGAAAACAGAAGAAAAAGTTCCCGGTGGAAATATTATTTCAAAGATATGGAACAGCCCGCTGTTTACGAAGATTGCAATCAAGTTCGGAAACATTCTGGAAATAATGGAAGGAATTATTTTTCTAATCTTATGCCGGAATCTGTTTAAAGAGGGCGGTTTCTGGGGCATTGCTTTTGGTATTGTTTTTGCACTCGCCGGAATCGGGGGTTGTATCAGCGGCGCCATGTCATTGCTTTCCCGCAGAAAGAAGGATGGCGCGGAGGAAAGTACGGAAGAGATGGACAACAAGGAACTGAATAAGAAAAAACGCAATCTCTGCATCGGTGTGGTGGTCATTGTCATTGCGCTGGCCGTTTTCAAAAATACCGGTGGTGGAACGTATGTTATGGTACAGGCTATTTCCTTTGATGATATGGGAACGGAGACGATCGGAGAACTTGTGGATAAAAATATAAAAGGCCCCGAATGGTCGCAGGTAAAACTGGATAAAAATTCAAAATTAGTATCTGTGGAAGGATACTGCCCGTCTTATGGCGAAAGGGTCAGAGTTGAATTTTATTATGAAGAATTAAAAGACGGTTCTTATGAAGTGTCACTAAGCGGAATATCCCTGCCGGAAAGCAATGAAGAACTTGACACATTCGATGCCTATATCATGTGGGCTTCCTTTTATCAGTAGAGCGTTTGGATATTCTTTTATATGTTTTTTATGAAACAGGAAATATTGTATTTTATCGGAAGACTTTGTATAATATAACTAAAGAAGAAGAGGAGGAAATGTTGGGAATCGGGATTTTCAACTAACAAGATGGAAAAACAGAAAGAATTTAGCACAATATGGGAAACCTTAGGGATAGCCAATGACTTTATGTTTGGCAAAGTCATGCAGGATGCAGAACTTTGTAAAGAATTACTGCAAAGAATCCTGCCGGATTTGGAAATAGACCATATCGAATATCCGGAAGCGCAAAAAGGTATCCGGCCGGATGTGGATGCCAAAAGCGTCAGGCTCGATGTCTATGTGCGGGATGGAAAAGGAACTGTTTATGACATTGAAATGCAGGTGAGTGATACAAAAGAACTGCCTAAGAGAAGCCGGTATTATCAGAGCATGATAGATTTGCAGATGATAGACAGAGGGGAATATTATAAGAATTTAAAACCAAGTTATATTATCTTTATATGCCCGTTTGATCTTTTTGATAAAGGAAGGCATATCTATACTTTTAGAAATATCTGTGAAGAAGATAACAGTCTTTCGCTGGAAGACGGAGCGGTAAAAATATTTCTGAATGCAGCCGGAAAACAAGATGATGTCAGCAGCGAGCTGAAGGCTTTTCTCGATTATGTGGCGGGAAAAGAGTCAGAGGATGATTTCGTACAGAAGCTGGCAGATGCGGTAAAACAGGCAAGAAAGAACCGGGAATGGAGGCATGAATATATGACATTACTGATGCGCGATCAGGAGAACATAGAAAAAGGCATGGAAAAAGGCATGGAAAAAGGCATAAGAAAAGGAATATATGGCGCAATATCCATGTGCCGGGATTTGGGATTATCTGATGCTGAAATTTTAGAAAAGCTACAGGAAAAATTCAGTTTGTCATACGAAGAAGCGGTGCAGTATATGCTGGATTTTGATGCCGGTGCATGATAGGGTATGGGAACAATAGAATACAGAAAAGAGACAGGAAGCGTCCCACAAAAAGGCGCTTCTTTTCTTTTACCTTGAGAAAGACGGGTATGAATTTCAGGATATGGAAGATTTTGTCCGGAAAATATTCAGCCGGGAAGCCGGTGAGGAAGAAGACAGCAAAGAACACAGCAAAGAACACAGGCCGGACGTTATGGAAGGCCGGATGTACATCCTGACCAACGCGGCCAAGACCTACGGTGCGGCGGGCATCCTGAATAAGAGACTGGTACAGGAGTTTGCCGGGGGACAGGATTTCTTTATCCTGCCATCGTCAATCCATGAGACGATTTTTGTGCGTGCCCATGATCTGTCAGAAAAGGAAGCTTTCGACAGCATGGTGGCGGAAGTGAACGAAGAACAGGTGGACGCAGAAGAGCGCCTTTCCGACCACTGCTATTACTATGATGGGCGGACAGGGGAGATCAGGATGTGCGCCTGATGAAGGAAGCCGTAAAATTGATATGGATGCAGGGCCGGGGCAAAAGTCTCCGGCTTTTGTTTTCCGGAATCCTGTCAGAAAGAGGGTGGTATGTGAATGGAGCAGGTCGTAAAGGCGGTGGTGATCGGCATCTTATCGGTGGTGATCGCGGTGCTGAATGAAGAGGATGGGGATTGATTTTAAATCCCCTTCTTATGAGTTTATTGCTTTTATAGAGTGAAATGGATATACTATAATAATAGTAGAAACAGCAGACGTATAACAATTCCGGAGGAAGTAAAAGGGGACGGCGGTATGGCGAGAGCACTTGGCATAGGAAATCAGGATTTTGAAAAAGTCAGGGTAAACGACAATTTTTACATTGATAAAACAAAATTTATCAAAGAATGGTGGGACAGAGGGGACAGCGTGACACTGATCACCCGTCCAAGAAGATTTGGGAAAACCCTGAATATGAGTATGGTGGAAAAGTTCTTTTCCGTCAATTATGCTGACAGAAGCGATTTGTTTGAAGGTCTTTTTATATGGCAGGAAGAAAAATATCGAAAGATGCAGGGAACATATCCGGTTTTATTTATCAGTTTTGCAGATGTAAAAGAAAATTCCTTTATACAGGCTCGAAAAAAGATATGCCGTATTATCAAAGAACTTTATAGGCAATTCGCATTTTTAACAGAAGAAAATTTTTTCAGTACAGATGAGAAAAGGGATTTTGGGCGAATTTCTGTTGATATGGAGGATAATGAGGCATCTTTTGCCATAAAAGGGTTATCAGGATATCTGGAACGTTATTATGGAAAGAAAGTTATTATTCTTTTGGATGAGTACGATACCCCAATGCAGGAAGCTTATGTAAATGGTTACTGGACGGAACTGGCGGCATTTATCAGAAGCTTGTTTAATTCTACTTTTAAGACGAATCCTTATCTGGAACGTGCTATTATGACAGGAATCACCAGAATCAGCAAAGAATCCATTTTTCTGATCTGAACAATCTGGAAGTAGTGACCACCACATCGGAGAAATATGCAGATTGTTTTGGCTTTACGGAAAAAGAAGTATTTTCAGCATTGGAGGAATACGGACTATCGGACCAGAAACAACAGGTTAAAGACTGGTATGACGGATTTACATTTGGGAGAGTGACGGATATCTATAATCCATGGTCTGTTATCGGTTTTCTGGATAAAAAAAGAGCAGGCGCTTACTGGGCCAATACCAGCAGTAACAGCCTTGTGGGGAAACTGGTGCGCGAAGGAAGCAGAAATGTAAAGGAAAACTTTGAATCTCCTTATTGAACAGAAAAAAATCAGGACATAAATGAGTCAGGTTTAAATCCAATTCTTTCTCGGAGGAAAAGAATGATTCAAATAATTGTTGCAGCGAATCAGCAGAAAGCTTAATGTCATAGAGGCTGCTTTTGTGTTTTGTAATAAGATCCAGCGTATCCTGATACTGGGGAATCTCTAATGGGCGCAGGATTTGTTTGTAATTACTTTCGATGTATTTTGCTAATACATCCATTGCATAAGTCAAACGTAATTTATGTGTGTATTGAGGGTTCTGATTAGAATCAACAGGATATTGTTTTTCGATTACTTCCATAATCATATTGGTAAAACACCATTCATAAATCGGAATCACATATTCTGCCATGTAATTACAGAAAAGCCAGAATTGATCAAGCCATTTCGTAAATTGAAAATAGTTCGTAGATTTGAGGGGATTCAATGATACTGGTGCTCATATCAAGACGATGGTTGTGCCAAAAGTCAAGATAGGATATTGGAGTTGTAATCAATTTGTCAAAGGCATATTGTAGAAAGTATTGTCGGCTAAAAGTATTGGGGAGCTTTTGGCAAAGACATAATGTGTCTAATATTTCTTTTTGCCCAAGTCTGAAAAGTGTGTTTTTTTCTATTCTATGTATATTCCGTAACAGACAGTACAGAAGATTGAAATTAAATATTCTCTCCATAATATGATAGTGATAAATTCCATCAACTGGAGTGGAAAAGGGCTTTCCGAAAATAGATTCAGGACTATCCGATAAAGATTTTGAGGTTTTGGGAAATAATTCCTGAGAAAGCTGCTCAAAGCTCTTTAATATGGAAAATTTTGTATTTTCTTTAAAATTGGAAGAAAGACATTTCCAATGAGATGTATTAATATCACATATATGATTAAATATGCCCGAAAATTGTAGCAAAAAATGAATATTATCAGTGGCCGGGGTTTTAAATAAAGATTGCGTATATGGGAGTGCTTTTAAATGCGTTTGGGCGGTTCTGGAAAAGTCTGAGGCACTGGATGATTTTTTGGAATTTTTTTCGGAATCGAATGGTCCCTTTTTGAGGATATTTTGGGATTGAAAATCGAGACGCTCTTTCTTATATAATAAATGAATGCCGGAAAAATTTAAATCATTTTTTATTTCATATGCAGTCACTTCTTTTCCGCATAGAAGGTCTGTTATAACAGCATGATAGCAGCTGATAACACAGTGGTCCAATATCATAGTGGGAAAGCCGATTTCAGGACTATTAGGATAACTGTCCTTGTTTGGAGGAAATTCATCTAAAAAAGAAAGATCACAGGAGTCTTTTTTAGTTTTGGTTTCCGTGGCAGCATTTCATCACTTCGGGAATGAGATTGTCCATATCGGTTATGTCTGGAACCTCATAATTGAGTAGAAGTGTGTATTTGATGGAATTTAAAGCATCGTTTCGTAAAATAGAAGATGTGTCCAAGGGTATGTAATGGTTTTTTATCATATAATTACTCCTTTGTATATCAACAGTTTTAAAGTGAAATTTATATTTTAAAATTATTGTATCACTTTTTGTCATATAAAACTATTTAAAATATGTGTATATTGTTAAAATATATGATTTTTTAACATAAAAATGTGGGTTACAATTGATTTATGATGATTTACAATTGAAATAAATCTAAAAATTCATCGAAAAAAATAGCGCGCGAAAAAATTTGATGATGGGAATGAGGGTGAAATTGAGCGCGGCGGTTGCCGACATAATTTTCTCCTGTCGGCAGCCGTCGTTAAAAAAAGGGAAAACAGAAAAGCAAACGAAGCAAAGGCAAAGATTTGCCATTATTTCTAATATCCAAAATTCAGAACATTTGTTCAACAAAGGGAAAGGCGGTTGGGAATTATGTATTTTCTCAACCGTAAGGCTTTCCAAGTGATTGTGAATATCTGTATACGAATGGAAGGAGGTAATTATAAAAATGGATGAATATTATCAAAATTACAACAATTACAATAATTACAATGCGCCAGCCGTTGGCAATAACGTGAACCGATGGGAGCAGAGGCGGATGGAAGATGAGTATCAGGATTCTCGAGAGATCAAAAAGGCTGAAATAAAAGAAGGGATTAAAGCAAACGCAAAACTGTATTTGCAAGTTCAAAAAAAGAATTGCGTGAACGAGAACAGGAAAGGAAACGGGCGCAGTATGAAGAAATTTTGTTTGATGATGGGTATCCGTATATCATAACTCGAAATCTTCAAATTGAAGCCAGACCAAGATCGTTTATGAATATGCGTTCCCCAAAACTTTATATTGCGGCGAAAAGTTCATGTTTGTCAGAGCAGATTTTCATCTTAGATTGTAATGTTGCGGAAAGGACAGCACAAATTTTTCTTGAGCCTAAAAAAGTTGGAAGCGGGGCATATCTTTTGGGAAAGCTTACAGCGGCAGGAATCAGCATATTTGCACCAGCGGCAAAAGCGAAAGATTATGCCCGGCGGCTGATTGGTCTATTGGTGGAAAACGGCATTCGGACAGTGATTCCGGACGAGCCGGGCTGGATAGAAATGGAAGAGGGAAAATATGCGTTTGTCAATAAAGGGAGAATGACATGGAAAGAAATTGTCGGATCAGGGAAATCTCATGAAGCTTATTGCGGTATGCAGTGAATTAAATTTTATTTTCCGCAGGCAAGGTCTTGGATTAGACAAAGGGATTTTGTTTCTTTTGGATGAAGATATACCATCGAGTATGTTCATTCAGATTATACAAAATACGATCGAAACGGTAGAGGTCGGGAAACTAAGAAAGAAACAAAGAGAAGTTTTGAACTATCAACTTGCAGTATATAAATACGATCGGTGCGATAAAACGGAGGCGTTACAGGAATTTTTAGACAACACAAAATTTCTGTCGGCTGTTATAATCGGCGATATCGTGCCGGAGGTCTTGAAAGACTCTGCGTATATCTTGAAAATTTCCGGAACATTGTGCTCTGATATGTGCCGTTTGGAATTTCGTGAGGAAATGGATGCAATGCGGGAATTTATCCGCTCAAATCCGGAGATTATTGTGCGGGAACTCAATTTGTTGAAAACTTCAAAAGAATTTGAGCAAAGCCAGCACTGCTCACAGTTATTTGTGAGCCTATTAGCGGCAATGCGTGTATATTGTGCTTTTTGCAGAAATAAGCATTCAGAGGCAAATGTGGAGGTTCTTAAAGCGAGGATATTTGCTGAAATTGGATATTATGTAAGAGCCGCAGAAGAAATGGCAGAAGCATATGATGCAATGGAGGCGGTTAAAGCTGTAGCCCTCAAATTCTTTACAGAGGAGAAAGATTACAAGATTGCGGAAATCAGTCAGGTTGATGGGAATATGGTTAAGGCAGTAGAAGAGGAAAAAGCAGTTTTATATGACAGTGAATTTTATTATATTTCGGAGCCATTGTTCCGTAAAGCCTGTAAGTCTTTACTTTCGGTGCTTTCCTTTATTGAAATTAAAAGAATGTTGCGGGATGAAGGATTTTTGCACTGTTATCAAACGGAGAACACCAATTTTACGACGAAAAAAGTGTTTATAAATGTATATGGAGCACCTTGCCGTGGACGTTTCCTGAAAATGGAAAAAGAATTTTTCTGTTCACCGGAAGGTTTAAATCTGGAGGAAGGGAGGGAAAGTTAGAAATGCAGCCAAAGATAAGAATTGGTAAAGTCGGAATGGCTCCGTGTTTTCTCAGTGACCGTGCGGCCAATCAGCATATCAGCGAAATCGGAATTTCAGGAAGTGGAAAAACATCCCGTTTGAATCAGATGGAACTCGAACTGGCCGGAAGCGGAAATACGGTTATTGTTTTTGATATCAATGAAAGCCATGCAGATGAGATGATCTTTCCGCCAATTAAAGAAGAATATTGTTCTTATGTAAACCGAATTGACATGAAGAAAGATGGACTTGACATCCGATTTTTGCAGCCAATGAAAGGCCTGGACGGCCAAAGAGAAGATGAAGTCAGTGTGAACAGTTCTGTCTCATATGCTTTAGGAGCGCCACAGAAGATGGGAAGTCGTCAGCTTGGTGTACTTCGGAATGCAGGGATTTTTGCATTGAACCATATATCTGAATTTTCAAGTGAAATGGAGGCCATAGAAAGAGGGATTCAGCAACAGGATAACGACGTAGCTGAATCGGTATATCAAAAAATGTGGCCAATCATCCATCATAATATTTTTCGGGAAAGTGATAAATGTCTGGAAAAGGGAAAATTGAACATCATCAGTTTTACAGGGATTGACAGGATAACACAGGTGACATTGGTTGAAATTCTGTTTTCCTATTTATGGCGCTCGATTCAATGCTGTTCCAGCAGGGAAAAAACCATTTTTTCCATAGATGAATATCAAAACTTAATGCTTGGAGAGGGGTCTGCTTTAAGAAATATTTTACGGGAAGGACGAAAATTCGGAATAAACCTGCTTTTGGCAACACAAACCCTAAGCATTTTTCCGAAAGATGCATTGTCAATTTTGAATCAGGCAGCCACACACTTATACTTTCGTCCTGTCGTGAATGAAATAAGGAGCGTGGCAAAGGAAATTGATTCAGAAAATGTAAAAAAATGGATGTCTATATTAAAATCACTGGGGAAAGGAGAAGCAGTTGCGGTCGGTAATTTTTGTGTTCATGGAAAGGAAATCGATCATCCGATTCTGACACGGTAAAAGATTATCACGATATAACTCATGGAAAATGAGGAAGGGAGCATATACTATGTCAAAACCACCAACGGAGCCCTCTGAATGCGGAAGCATGAAGTAAAATGCACAATAGAAGGCGATAAAAGCAACACAGATCTACAACATAACATAAATGTTTTTACAGTTTCCTATATCCAAAAAGTAATTCAGGAAAGCGGCCTTCCCAAAGCGGAACGGCTCAAGATCATTGACGGACTATTGAAAGAGCTCAAATCGGACACATAAACGAAAGGGGGAAAAACACCTATGCAGATAGCCATCTACAGCCGAAAATCCAAATGGACCGGCAAAGGTGAAAGTGTCGAAAACCAGATTATCATGTGCAGAGAGTACATAGCTATGTTTATAGAAGGAGGCGACAAAGCGGAAATCATCGAGTACGAAGATGAAGGTTTCTCCGGTAAAAATACGAAACGTCCGCAGTTTCAGAAGATGATACGCGATATGCAGGAGAAGCATTTCGATTATCTTGTCTGCTATAAACTCGACAGACTTGGCAGGAATCTTGCCGATTTGGCGAATCTGATGGAAGAGTTGAGCCATAAAGGGACTTCTTTTATCAGTATTAAGGAAAAATTTGATACAACGACCCCCATCGGCAAGGCCATGCTATACTTTTCCGGAGTGCTCGCCCAGATGGAAAGGGAGCAGATTGCGGAGCGCGTCAAAGATAATATGATTATGCTGGCCAGAAGCGGACGCTGGCTCGGCGGCAATACGCCGCTTGGCTATACTTCCATGAAGATTGAAAAAGAAATCAGCGCGCTGAAAAAGAAATCCATGTACTGCCTGGTTCAGGACCCGGATGAGATTGACCTTGCAAAATTTATATTTTCCTGTTTTCTGGAAAAGCGTTCGATTACAAAGGTATTGGAATATCTTCTTACAAATGGCATGAAAACCCGGAACGGAAAAGAGTTTGTCGTCTCCGGAATCCGGGATATTCTGGTCAATCCGGTCTATTGTATTGCGGATAAAGAAGCATATCAGTATTTTTATAATCTGGGCTGTCAGGTCTGCATCGATGAAGAAGAACTGGACAACGAATCCGGGCTGATGGGATATGCGAAAACGACCTCTACAATCTATAAAAATCAGAGCACGCCCTGCGAATCCTGGATTATTTCCAAAGGACGCCACAAAGGAATCGTCACCGGGGAAATGTTCGTGCGCGTTCAAAAACTGCTGGAAAGCAATAAGAGCAAAGGAGATAGTTTTAAGAACAGCAGAAACAATATTTCGCTTCTGTCGGGGCTTCTCTATTGTACCTGCGGACACAGGATGCGGCCCAAAAATTATCCGGAATCCAGAGTAACGGAGACGGGAGAGCGCACTTTTTCTTACAGATGCCCATATAAAGATAAAACGCACCGGGAGAAATGCGATAACCGGAATGTACACGGCAATACGCTGGATGCCGCGGTCTGTCGTGAATTGACCGCGCTGGCGAAGCCAGATGCAGGAATCCTGCCGATGCTCGAAGAACTGAAAAGGCAGATCATGGATTCGGATATTGAAGTTTTGTCAGAGAAACAGCTCATGATACAGGAATATGATAAGAAGAAAGAGGAAATCCGCAAGCTGGTAGCCTCTATGAAACAGTTAGAAGCGGACAGCGTTTCTGTCCAATATATTAATGAAGAGATTCAGAAGATCGATAACGAATGTTTGAGCTTACAGAAGCGGATAAAGAGCGTAAAGGAGGATGAACACGAAAAGACAGAAGTATTGGATTTTATCAAAGAGATTTCGGAAAAGATGACAGATTTTTCAAAAGTCTTCAAGGAACTCCCGCTGATGCAGAAAAGAGACTTTCTAAAAGAGATGATTGAAAAAGTCGTTTGGGATGGAGAGACTGCTCATATTTATTTAAGGAACCCGGTGCCTGATAAGCACCGGGATATTTTTGTCCGTTTTTTAAATAACACCTGTTTGACTGATAACACTCGTTTTTGGGGTACATTCAGGCGGCAACAGTATCCAAAGTCTCCAAAACCGAACCATCGCATTACCGCAGCCGCTCGGTCCGACGATCGCCAGAAATTCCCCTTCCGCTGCCCGGAAGGTTATGTTCGACAGGGCAGGCGTTTCCCCGTTCAGATTATGATAGGAATATGAAATATTTTCCAGAGATAAAATTGACTGCATTCTGTAAAAATCCCCCTGCATTTATAAATTATTTTATGAAAGATTTATAAATCCGTTACAGTATGGGGATGTGATTGCTGTGAACTGCAGATGCAACCTTACAGATTTTGGGAAAAATAAGACGAATATTTGCGAAATGGCCAAAAAAGGGCGAAAAATGTCATTTCATGCAGGAAAGGTTGCAGCTGTGGCAAAAATAGGGATAATGGAAATTGTCATTGATTTCACAGAACGGAAAAAGACAATATTGTTGATCAAATGGAGGAGACATTATGAAAAAGAGCGTTTCAAAAAAGATGTTTGCGTTGTCTGTGCTTATGTCTGCCGGTATTTTGTTGACTGGCTGTTCCGGTACGGCAGCGGAACCTTCGGAGAGTACAGCGATGGGAAGCAGCACAGAGGCGATGCAGGGGAGTGTAGGAGGGGCGGAATCCGAAACAAACCATATCAGCGAGACGCTGTCCGATAAGTTGGTCATTGATGCGGAGGTAGTTTTGCCGAAAGAGCAGGTATATAGCGTGTATACGTTGACAAAGCAAGCGTTTCCGAGAGAAGATTTAGATGTTTTTTTCGGAGTGTCGGAAGCAGTCGTAACGGCTCACCCGGAATGGGTGGGGGCATATTCCGCAAAAACGGAAGAGGGCGGATACTTTAGTACGGATCCCTATGGAAATTTTACATATGCTAAGGACGAGGAAAGGGACGACTACATCGTATATTTGGTGGAATCCGCATATTATAATGCCGGCAGTTGTTCTTTCCGGAAGGAAGAAATACCGGATTTGTCCTTCCTGAACGCAGAGAATGCCATTCAGATGGGAAAGGAAAGGATTAAGGAACTGACCGGAC
>CAJUDZ010000018.1 GCA_910584965.1 uncultured Lachnospiraceae bacterium
CCGAGTGATGATCTGGTTTAAGTCAGCTTCATCCTCAGCTAATAAAATACGCATAATCCTCAGCTCCTTTTCAGTTAATATAGCATATGTTATTCTGTTTTTCAAACTTAATACTGGTCTATGAAACTATTATTTGCGTTAATAAATTATTTTTTGTCGCTTCGATACGCTTTTGTCCTGTCATGTAGCACTATCTTCCACAATAGAAATTCAATTCATCACTTGACAAGGCTGCATAGACCTGATTGATCATGATGAGATTCCTTCTTTTGAGCAGATAACGGGTATTCAGTTCGCAGGCATCGGAAAACTATGACATTACCTATGAAGAAGACAGCGATTCGGAGGAGGAAGAAATTACCGCATATGTAAGAGTGGGTAACTCGCAGATTGTGTATCAGATTTCCGGGGACAGCTATGAAAACCTGATGGCAGTATCCTATGATTCCCTTCGGCATCAGGAAGTATTCTCTGCAGATACAATGGATATTTTGCACAAAACAAGAAGTTAGTTTTCTCTAACGTGTTGGTTAGTATGATGAAACTGTTATTAGTGATGAATATAGCGTTGACAAAGTCTGTGCAACGTCATATCATAATTAGTAGTTAGCAAATGCTAACCCGCGTTTGATGCATTGGGTTAGTGAAAACTAATACATATTTCAAAGAAGGTGAATGTATGATGCCGCTTACACTGGCAGAAGTAGGAGAGGAAAATATTATCAGAAAAATCGGGGGAAAACAGGAAGTAAAGACACATTTGGAGAACCTCGGTTTTGTCGTGGGAGGTGTGGTCACGGTGATAAACGCAATCGGAGGCAATGTCATTGTGAATGTGAAGGACTCCCGTATCGCAGTCAGCAAAGAGATGGCCCAGAAGATTATAATCTGAGCGAAATATCAGGAAATGAGGAGGAAGAAGGAAATGAAAACACTGAGAGACTCAAAGATCGGCGATACCGTCCGGGTTGTAAAGCTCCACGGAGAGGGAGCGGTCAAGCGCCGGATTATGGACATGGGACTGACAAAGGGTGTGGATGTGCAGATTCGCAAGATGGCGCCTTTGGGAGACCCGATTGAAGTGACCGTCCGCGGGTATGAACTTTCCATCAGGAAAGCGGATGCGGAGATGATTGAAGTAGAAAGCACATAAATCTTCGAAGATGTTTGTATAGTCGGGGCTTAACCCCTTTATTTTTAAATCAATAGTTAGATATGACTAATATAAAGGAGAGGAAAAATTATGAATATGCGAATTGCTCTTGCGGGCAACCCAAACTGCGGAAAAACAACGCTGTTTAATGCCCTGACAGGCTCCAGCCAGTTTGTCGGAAACTGGCCGGGCGTTACGGTGGAAAAAAAGGAAGGAAAGTTAAAGAAGCATGATAGCGTGACCATCACCGACCTGCCGGGAATCTATTCCCTTTCCCCTTATACACTGGAGGAAGTGGTGGCCAGAAACTATCTGATCAGTGAGCGTCCCGATGCGATTCTGAATATTATTGACGGCACAAATCTGGAGAGAAATTTATATCTGACCACACAGCTTACGGAGCTTGGAATTCCTGTCGTTATTGCCATCAATATGATGGATGTGGTGGAGAAAAACGGCGACAAAATTAACACGGCGGAATTGTCAGGAGCTTTAGGATGCAGGGTAATGGAGATATCGGCCTTGAAAGGAAAGGGTATTATGGAGGCTGCAGAAGCGGCGATTGACGTGGCAAAAAACGGAAAGACCGTTCCCATGCATACCTTTTCCGGAACGGTGGAGCATGCCCTTGCCCATATTGAGGAAGCGTCGGTACACGGACTGCCGGAGGAACAGCAGCGGTGGTATGCCATCAAGCTGTTTGAACGGGATGACAAAGTATTAGAACAGATGAAGCTGAGTGAGTCTGTTCTTTCCCATATTGAAACGGACATAAAGGCGGTCGAGGAGGAAATGGACGACGACGCGGAATCCATTATCACCAACGAACGGTATGTTTATATCGGCAGTATTATCAAAAGCTGCTTAAAGAAAAAGTCCGCGGGAAAGCTGACCGGTTCCGATAAAATTGACAGGATAGTCACAAACCGTTTTCTGGGACTTCCGATTTTTGCCGCCGTCATGTTCCTTGTGTATTATATATCTATGGTGACGGTAGGCGCCTCTGCCACGGACTGGGCAAATGACGGACTGTTCGGCGACGGATGGCATCTGTTTGGCATTGGCGCTTCCGCTTATGGCGAGGCTTCCGGGGAATACGGTGACGCGGCACTTATCGTGGATGGTTATGATGCTTATGAGGAAGAAAACGGTGCGGCTCCCACAGGTGACTTCCCTTATGAGGTGGCGGATGATGAAACACTGGAAGTGAGGGTGGAAATGGCATCCCCTGCGGATTACGAGGCCGCACTTGCGGTGATGGAACAGTATGGCGATGAACCGGATCCGGCAGCTTACGGCGTATGGGTTCCGGGTATACCGGTTCTTGTGGCTGATGCGCTTACGGCTGTAGGCGCGGCAGATTGGCTTGCGGGGCTGATTAATGACGGTATCGTCGCCGGAGTAGGCGCAGTGCTTGGCTTCGTTCCTCAGATGCTTGTTCTGTTCCTGCTCCTTGCGTTTCTGGAAGCATGCGGCTATATGGCGCGTATCGCTTTTGTGCTCGACCGGATTTTCCGTAAGTTCGGATTGTCCGGCAAGTCCTTTATCCCGATGCTGATTGGCACCGGCTGCGGTATTCCGGGCATTATGGCATCTAGGACGATTGAGAACGAGCGTGACCGTCGCATGACGATTATGACGACGACATTTATTCCCTGCGGCGCAAAGGTTCCGTTTATCTCTATGGTGGCGGGAGCGGTTTTCGGCGGTTCCGCATGGGTGGCAACGAGCGCATACTTTGTCGGTATGGCGGCAATCATTATTTCCGGCATTATGTTAAAGAAAACAAAAATGTTTTCCGGCGATCCGGCTCCTTTCGTTATGGAGCTTCCGTCTTACCATATGCCGACTGCAGGCAACGTGCTGCGCTCTATGTGGGAACGCGGATGGTCCTTTATTAAGAAGGCGGGGACAATCATCATGCTTTCTACTATCGTTATCTGGTTTGCGACTTACTTTGGATTTACGCCGGAAGGCTTCCGGATGCTTGGTGAAGAGGAGATGAATCAGTCGCTTCTTGCGGCGGTCGGCGGCGCAATCGCGTGGATTTTCATACCGCTGGGATGGGGAAACTGGCAGGCGGCAGTAGCTTCTATCACCGGACTTGTGGCGAAGGAAAATATCGTCGGCACGATGGGAATCCTCTATCCCGGCGGATGGACTGAGATTGGTGCAAACTTCAGCATGATTGCGGGATATTCCTTCCTTGTGTTCAATCTTCTGTGCGCACCTTGTTTTGCGGCAATCGGCGCAATCAAACGGGAGATGAACAACACGAAATGGACGTGGTTCGCAATCGGTTACCAGTGCGGGCTGGCTTATGCGGCTGCGCTGATGGTAAATCAGATTGGAGCGGCATTTACGGGAAATCTGAATGTTATCGGTCTGTTTGCAGCGGTTGTTATTTTTGGCGGTATGATTTATATGCTGTTCAGACCGTATAAGGAGGCGACGAAGCTGACCACAAAGGTGAAAATGGTAAATTCATAGCGTGAAGAGACGGCCGGGAAGAAATCTGATTTCCGGCCCGATGAAAGATGATAATTGACAGGGGGGATTTGATGCTTACATGGTTTGTGGAAAATATGGCGACAATCATCATCAGTGCAGTTTTGATTATCGTGGCAGCTGCTGTTATTGCCAGTATGGTACGCGACAAGAGAAAAGGAAAATCATCCTGTGGCTGCGGATGTCAGGGCTGCGCCATGAGAGGCGCCTGCCATCCGGGGGAGTAAGCATAACAACGGACAGTTTGCAGAGCATACTGCCCGTTGTTTAAAAATAGCGCGTGGCATAACGCGTTATAAAATCAGTGTTTTAGTCCTGCCTTAAAATAGACAGGATACATTTTTTCATTGCTTCATAACTTTCCGGAGTGATATCATGTTCCATTTTACAGGCGTCGCTGGCTGCAATCTTGGGGTCGACGCCGAGATGGACCAGCCAGTCCGTAAGCAGGGTATGACGTTCGTAAATGCTTTCCGCGAGCTTTCGTCCTTCGTCTGTCAGATAAAGGTAGCCGTCCTCCGAAACGGTGATGTATCCGTGGTTCTTCAGATTTTTTACGGCAACGCTCACGCTTGGCTTTGAAAAATTCAGCTCGGTCGCCACATCGATGGAGCGCACCACAGAAAGGCGTTTGCTCAGGATAAGTATTGTTTCAAGGTAATCCTCAAGGGATTCCTCGGCTTTGTGCCGGATATAACTCATAGTAAAACTGTACTCCTTTCAGGGACGAATCCGTAAGATTATCCTAACACTTTAGAGAAAGAGTTGCAAGTCATTTCATTTTATCAGCGGCTATATGAGATGTGCCGCATTTTTGTAAAACAGAAGTTAGCTATTGCTAACTTAAAAGAGGAGAAATGACCCATGGTTAAGATTGCAGTGGTCATTGACGGGATGGTGTGCGGGGTGTTTATACTGCTGCAGACGATCCGAAGGAATCAGTAATCATATCTTTAAGGGTTTACCACTATACTGCAGAGAAATCAAAAGAGGAATGTCAGCGGGAAAAAGCCGGAAATTTGTAGAAAGCTATTTTGAGGGCAGCAGGAAAAACGCGATGGCAGCATTGCTGCAGAGTGCAAAATTATATGGCAAGTGGCCGGGCTGTTGTATATCGGCATGATTATATAGATAAAAATGGAAAATGGTCAGAGAGGAAAAAATGGAAACTAACAGTATCAATGGTATCAATACACAAATGGGGCAGATGGGAATGAAGCAGGCAGCAGATTCTTACATCCGGAATAGTCAGAACCAGATTGCGAGTGCACAGAAACAGCTGCAGGAGCTTTCTTCCATCAAGGAAATGACGCAGGAAGAAAAGATGACGAAGCGGCAGGAATTGCAGCAGCAGATCAATGACCTGAATATGCAGTTAAGACAGTACCAGACAGAGCAGCACAGAGAAAAACAGCAGAAACAATCCTCCTTTGATGACATGACAGGCGGACTTGCAGGAAAAGATCGATAACATTACCCAAAATATAAGAGATAAGATAAAAGAAACACAAGATACCATATCGGATTATCAAAAGGCTGAACAGGATAAAACCGATAAAACACCGGAGAAGAAAGAGGATGAAAAAGAGAACGGAACGAATGTTGTTTCGGAAGAAGACGGACATGTTGCGGTTAAGTCTGCTGAAAATGCGAATACAGGCGTTGCGGCACAAAAAGAAAAGGAATGATAAAATGATAAAAAACGGTGAAGCAGGACGGCATACGGATGACAATCACAAACAAAGCAGCGGTAAAACTGTCATCACGCAGTTATACCGCTGTTTTTTAAAAATTAATCCGTATTTCGTTTTGTTAATAACGGTTAAAAGATGATTCTAAATATCCATGATCAATCAAAACGCGCTTCCTGATTCAGCATGAAGAATTCAGCGCCAACCGGCTTGCAGCAGTCTCTCCAGGGCCTGTTCCTCATAATGTTCCAAAAAACACGTTGAAGCTTATAGGTTGGCAAAGGTTATGGTCTCTTTTTCCAGCTCGGCGGCCACTTTGTGGTTTGTGTCCATCCGCCTGGTAATTTCCGTCATGTCGGTCACCAGACGCTGTGTGCTGTCAGCTACGCCGGAAATACCGGCAGCCCCTTCGTCGATGGCCGTTGTGATGGTTTCTATGGCGTCAACGATTTCAGACATGGAACTTTTCAGGCCGCAGGCACTTGCATTAAACGAATCCATGGTCTGCCGGATATAGGCGGCATCATCCTGATATTGCTGCCCGGAAGCGACGAAAGTGAGAAATTCCTTTAAGATGGACTCCTCTATGTAGGTGACCAGATTCTGCGCGTTTTCGGAAAGATTGTAAACGGCGTGGGTTACGGTTTTGTTGACTTCCTGAATGTGGTTTGCGGTTTCGCTGCTGGAAGCTGCGAGCTGGCGGATTTCACCTGCCACTACCGCGAAGCCTCTGCCGGATTCTCCGGCTCTTGCCGCTTCCACGGCGGCGTTTAAGGCAATCAGGTTGGTCTTGGAAGCGATTTCAAGGATGTCGTGTGTAAGGTTGTTTACCTGATCGACGCTACGGCTGCCCTCGATCGCCTCATTTAAGACATCCAGAATTTCTCTGACTTTGGCGTTGGTATTATCCAGACTTTTCTGCGCAGACTGTCCCATTTTTTCGGCCCGCGTATTCATGGCGCCGCAGTAAGCAGTGATTTTTTCACATTCATCAGCCATATTTTGGGAATCTGACTGCACATTTTTGGCGTTTTGGTTGATGTGGGAAGCGCTGTCTGACACTTCCTGGATGGTTGCGGACAGTTCTTCGGCAAGAGCGGATAAATCGGCGGCGTTATTGCTGGAAGTCTGTGTGCGGTATAATACTTCCTCCACTACGCCGCTGATGCGCCCGGAGCAGTCCTGCAGCGTGTCGAGGACACCCGCAATGGGTTTGACTACGGATCTTAAAATAAGGGAGACTGTCATCAGAACGAGAATAATGCAGGCAAGGGTGGATGCGCCGTTTGTAATCATGGAACTGAGATAAACGGAAGCAAGCTGTGTTCTGGCCTGTTCAGTCCGCGTGCTGATGGATTCATCCAGAATACGGATGCCGTTTTCCACAGCGGTGTTGCAGGAAGCCACATCGCCGTTGGCAAAGGCATAAGCATCCTGCGTTTTGCTGGCGGCGCTGGCGCATACAAGGAAAACGAGAGAATGCTTCAGGGAATCATAATCCGAAAGCAGTTTATTGTAGGTGTCCCTGTCGTCATCACTGATATAGATTTCATAATCTGACAGCATGCGGTCCAGCTCTTTTTCGGCATTCTTTATGTCGTTGACAAGGGTAATCATGGTGTTATAGTCGGTAGCCACGATATGGGACAGCGCCATCTTATGTATATTCATAACGGACTGGTGAATCTGGGCCAGATGGGTTTTTCCCTCCATATAATTGTCGGCAATGTTTGCGGCATTATCATTGACATTTTTGATATTTGTAACTGCCAGCAGATTGGATATGAGCGCTACTATTCCAAGCAGGGCAATGGGCAGTATTAAACGATATTTAATGTTTAATTTTTTCTTCATAATCCCTGTATCCTCCAAAAGAAATATATGCTTTTACGGCGCGGTGATCCCTTCCACCATAGAATCGAGCTGTTCCTGCAGTCCCTTTTTTTTCGGGTTTCCTGCGGCCATATTCAGGGCAAATTCGGATACCGGATCCCAGAAATTGCCGCCAATGCGCTGCAGGCGGGAAAACTCCGACTGATCAAGCAGGGCGGTGATGGCGGGAGAGCTCTGCACATCGGCGGAGGCAGCAGCTTTTGTGTTTGCCGGCCCCTGTCCGCGCATTTCGAAGCGAAGCAGCTGGTTTTCTTCATTGGAAATCCACTCGGCCAGCCGGACGGCCCATGAATAATGCTCAGAGTAAGCATTGACGCCGATCAGCTTATAGCCGGAAAAGGATGCCATCTGGATTTGTTTCCCCGCGCAGGTATAGGTTGGCAGCCTGGCAGCGCCATAGTCTGTTCCCCAGGCATCTTCCATAGCGACTGCGTTCCATATGCCGCTGACTCCGGCTATCACGGAACCGTCCCGGACGCCTTTGAGGAAGCCATCCTCTACTGTATTGAGAAAGGCCGGGCTGCTCGAAATGGCGAGCATGGCGTTGGCAACGTCCACACCTTTGATGCTGCCCTCCGTCTGGTTCCAGGTACAGAAGTTGGTAATGCCGTCACTGTTTAAGCCGACTTCCAGACCGGTATCGGCAAAAAAGGAATAGACATACCAGGCGGAAGACCAGTCCATGGTAATTTTTTTCTCATTTTCTTCTGCGATCTGCAGCATGCGGTCAAAGGTTTTGATATCTTCCTGATTGAAATACCGTTTATTATAATATAGAAAATAGCCGTTGTCCGCCGTTAAAGGATAAGCATAGAGCGTATTTCCCACGGAAGCGGCCTCTACGGCGCCGGGCAGGTTTTCGGCTTTGATGCGTTCCGCATCCTCGACCGGTTCCAGTGCGCCTGCAGCTACGAGTGTATTGAGCTGGTCATCTGCAAAAGCGAAGACGTCGGCGCCTGCTTCCAAATCTCCCATCAGTACATCTTTACAGTTAGATTCGCTCTGGGCCGTAAATGTAATATGGAAATTCGCCTGTCCTTTGTATTCCTGCTGAAAACTTTCAATAATCCGGGTTAAGAGCGCTTCATCTTCTTCTGCGCCCCAGACAGTCAGTTCAACATCCCCGGCTTTCGTCGATGTTTCCGCTTCATCCGAGTTTGTGCCATTGTTCTGCTGTCCCGTATCCGCATCGGTAATTTTGCTTTCCGTGTTAGTCCCGGCACAGCCGGACAATGACGCAGCCAGTACGGCAGTTATTAAAAAAGTGCTGATATTCTTTCTCATAGGTTCCTCCATGTCAGAACAGCTTATGGCATCCTTTATCAGCGGTGTGATAAGCGTGATACGGTGCTGATGCTGCCCCGGATATACGTTTCAGGACAGCCGCCAATATAGGAAGCCCGTGGATATTATAGCGTTTTTCTTTTTTCTCTTCAATATTTTTTAATGTCTTTTATGATATAATTGTTTATAGTATTTGAAAGTGATAGAATGAAAACATTAGTTGAATTCGCAATGGGTGAATGAATATGGACAAGAATTTTTGTGAAGAAAGCAGTTTGTCTGAAGGGAGTATGAAAAATGTATTGCATATTGGTGACGGGTATTCCGGCAGCAGGAAAAAGCACTATGGCAGAGGCGCTGTCAGAAAGGCTGAAGCTGCCTGTTCTTTCAAAAGATGCCATAAAAGAATTGCTGTTTGATCATGTTGGTTTTCAGTCGAGAGCAGAAAAAGTAAATCTCGGGATTGCCGGCATGGAAATTATGTATTATGCCGCAGGCCAGCTTATGAAAGCAGGGCAGCCGTTTATCTTAGAGAACAATTTTGAATATTCGTCCGAATGCGGAATAAAAAATCTTTTAGAAAAATATCATTATTTTGCATGTACCGTTACTTTAACAGGGGATTACAAAGTGATTTACCGGCGTTATCTGGAACGGGAAAGCAGTCCTGACAGGCACCGAGGGCATGTTGTAAATGACTGTTATCCGGAAAAGAAAGAGACAAACCGGGAAACCGCAAAGGCCCGCCCTGTTTCTTATGAAAATTTTGTTCATGGAATAGAACAACGGGGATTTGATGCCTTTTGCGTTGACGGCAGACAGATTAAAGTTGATACAACAGATTTTTCAAAGATCAATATGGAAGAACTTTTTTCACAGATCGCGGCATGGAAGGAGGAAATATGATACCTCGTTTCTGTTCCTGTCCGGAATCATTTTTTACGGATATACTTCGATTCTATCGCATTAGAATCTGTTTGTGCGTGTAAATAAAAAAAGGATCCCTACCCTCAGTGGACAAGGGGCGTATATCCCCTTGTTCACTGAGGGTACATTTGAAAAATGGAAAACCGCGTGTAAAAATGTTATAATCAAAAAAGCAAATGAGGGAACAGGGGGATGGAGATGGATATCAAAGAAATGATCGATGCAGATTTCAGGGGAAATATATATATTGTGCAGAACGGCAGCGTTTTGTATGAAAGAGAAAACGGGTTTGCGGATTTGCCAAATGAGATTCCAAACACGATAGAAACGAAATTTGCAAGCGCATCGGCGGGAAAAGTTTTTGTTGCGGTAGGAATATTGCAGTTGATTGAGCAGGGAAGCATAACGTTTGATGATACATTGGGCATGCTGCTCGACATGCCGTTCAACGATATTGATCAGTTTGTTACGGTCAGACAACTTTTAAACCATACGTCGGGTGTCCCGGACTATTTTGATGAGAGCGTTATGGAAGAGTATGAAGAATTATGGATTGATTATCCTAATTATAAAATCAGACATAACAGTGACCTGCTCCCGCTGTTTATCGACAAACCCATGATGTATCCAAAAGGTGAAAAATTTCAATACAATAATTCAGGGTATGTGCTGCTCGCAATGATTATAGAAAAAGTTACGGGAATGTATTTTGACCGGTACCTGAAAGAACGCATTTTCGATATATGCGGTATGGAATCAACGGGTTATTATGAGCTGGATAAACTGCCGCCCCAATGTGCCGATAATTATATTTATTGTCATGATACGAATGACTATCGTACAAATATCTTTTCTGTTGACGCCAAAGGCACCGGTGCAGGCGGCGCGTTTATTACGGTAAAAGATATTATTCGCTTTTGGACTCATTTACTGGAAGGAAATCTGATTTCAAAATCCCTTGTATCGGAGATGCTCAGCAGGCAGAGTGGAGACGGGGTTGACGCGGAAGAAGGGTACTATGGTTATGGCGTATGGATCATTGATAATCCCAACGGCGAAGACTTGGCGTATTTTCAGGGTTGTGATCCGGGAGTAAGCTTTATATCCGAATATAATCCGAATAATGGGATGCTATCCGTTTTGGTAAGTAACTATGGAGATAATGTCTGGAAGGAAATGAGAAAAATAAGAAAAGCGCTCTACTGATCAGGCGTCACCGAACCGCAGAACGTCCGAGAGGACAGTTTCGGCTGAAATTTAAAGCATCCACTTTGGAGTGGATGCTTTTCCGCCATACCTTCTTTATTCAGCTGAACATTGAAAAAGCATCCGCTTTTGTCACACCGTCCACATGAACGAAGACGTCCATATAGGTGATATCATTTTTCTGATACTCATATTCAAAACAGCCGATGATATTTTCCTGATTTTTTTCTTTGAAATTATTAGCCTGCAGGTACTCCATAATCAGTTTATAAGCATTTGGGATTCTTTCGAACGGCTGAACGAATGGCTCTTTAATTGTTATTACGGCATAATCGGCTTCTTTATTCTCCGAAAACGATGCGCCGGGGCAGTCCGTCTCGAAATCGTCCGGGATAATACAGGCCGCAGCATATCCGTGAAGTCCGAATCTGTTTTGCTGTTCCTGGGACACAAAAGGAAAATCCCATCCGATTATTTTAACGTCAGGACAGACTTTTTTCAGGCCGCTGCTTTCTGCCCATCTGTCCATATGTCCCATCGCATCGCTTTCCGGCTCCGGAGAAATAATCACATAACCGGCCATCTTAAACGATGCGATTCTTTTTATCTTTATTTCTGAATAAATTTCGCTCTGGCAGGATAAATCTTCTCTCACAAGCGTATCGAGTTTACATGCAAAAATCCCGCACATCTCCACCAGCCTGTTCAGTTCCGGAACCACTTCGTCTGATTCCCATCTTGACACGGTCTGTCTGGTTACGCTCATCCTGTCGGCAAGCTGCTCCTGCGTAAGTTTTTTCTGTTTGCGCAGAAAACTGATATTGTTTCCCAAACTCATATCTCTTTTCCTCTCATTCCGCCGTGCGAACGGCATTTCATTTAATCAGATTATGTCATAACGGGGGAGATTAATCTACCAACCATCATATGCTTTTTTCGGCGTCTGTGCAACGCGGCATGTTACTTTTGCCATCGGAGCATACGGCGGAGAAAACGAAGCGTTGTTTTAAAAAGCTGTTTGGACGGAATCGGTATGCAGATGTAAAAGAAAAAACAACAAAATTATGTATAAATATGCTGTTTTATCACATTTTAAAGTGATTTGAAAAACAATAATTTGTTGTGTGCTACCATTTGTGACAACACAAGGCAAATGGGGGAAATGCCCGTGAAAAGATCACAATTCCTGTATGATTGAACGGGCAGACAAGCACAATGGTTAAGACACTGAATATGATTCTGAGAGATCTGCGGGAAGATCATGATCTGAAACAGGAAACGGTTGCAAGATATCTGGGAATCTCCCAGCAGACATATTCCAATTATGAAAACGGACATCGGGAGATTCCCGTTACGGTCGTAAAAGAACTTGCAAAATATTACAGAGTCAGTACGGATTATCTGCTGCGTTCCGATGCCGGCTATTTGGGAAATTTAAACATGAATGACGCTTATATTGACGATATTACAATGCACGACGTCATCTATGATCTTCAGTCATTGGAAGCTGCGGAGCGAAAGAATCTGGTAAAGTACATCCGGTTCCTGCATCAGGACAGTAAGTAAACGTTTTTTTCGGGAAAAATGAATATATATTCCTGTATATCAGGATCGCAAGCAAAATTGTGGCAGCAGGCTTTTTAAAGTCCGCTGCCATATCTGTTTAAAAGGATTTTTGCCGGCAGAATGAATAATCGACGTTTTGAACGGATATCATGGATATATGGCTGATACTGCCAAAAGACACAACGAATCGATGTAGACGGCGCTCTTTTATTGCATTTCAAAGTGTTTCAAAAAACAATAATTTGTTGTGTGCTACCATTTGTAACAACATTAAACAAATGGGGGAATGCCTGAGACCGCAGGGTTACGGCGCCTGATGCGGCGGGCAGACGCGTATAATGGTGAAAACACTGAATATGATCCTGAGAGATTTACGGGAAGACCATGATCTGAAGCAGGAAACGGTTGCAGGGTATCTGGGGATTTCGCAGCAGACATATTCCAACTATGAAAACGGCCGCCGCGAGATTCCTGTTATGGTTGTAAAGGAGCTGGCGCAGTTTTACAAGGTCAGTACGGATTACCTGCTGCGTTCCGATGCGGGCTATCTGGGCAATCTGGATATGAACGCGGCCTATATTGACGACATTACGATGCACGATATTGTCTTTGATATCCAGTCGCTGGAAGCGGCGGACCGCAAGAATCTGGTACAATATATCCGCTTTCTGCATCGGGATGATAACTGAGTCTTCTATGACAGAAACGAAACGGCATGTCTGATAATATCGATCTTATAACAAAATACCCTCAATATCATATTTTCTCCCGGGTGTCCTGACAAAGGACAAAGATTTGTTTGAAATATAATAAAATATTTGTGTCAAAATGATGGAGAAAAATATGGCACGAATAATTGATTATCAAGTACAGAATATTGTTGGAAATAACATTAAAAAGTACCGGCTGGAGCAGGGTATGAGCCAGAAAGAACTGTCTGACCGGCTGGAAACTTATGCGATCTATATTTGCAGGGGATCCATTTCCAGAATAGAGAGCCATGAACGCACTGTGACGGATTTTGAGCTGAGGGCAATGGCTCATGTTTTGAAAGTTTCGATAGAAGATTTGTTTGAAAAGTAACTAAAAGTAGCTATTTGTGAATATCTGACAACATGTGGGGGTGAAGGAAGGCGGAAAGAGACCGCAAAAAAGTGCGGCATTCGGTTCCTTCACTTTTTCGCCTCCACGCTCGATGGCAGATATGATTCTATAAATATATTTGCATCCTGTATTGTGACATCGATCATTTTGTAATATTGTTGTAATAGATTTATATTAACATGGATATGTTGTAACAACTTGCCTCTGTGCTGTTGTGTGATATTGTATTTTACAACGAAAGAAGATAAGCTGGCAGAGGAAATTTTTATGAAACAGACACATGAACTTTTGCGCGAGTTAAGGGAAAAACATCAATATTGTCAGGCTTATGTTGCCAAATATCTTGGAACTACACAGCAGAGTTATTCTAATTACGAACTTGGTATTCGGGAGATTCCGCTGCATCATATTGTCAAGTTATCACATCTTTATCAGGTCAGTGTAGATTACCTGCTTAGTATTGAGGGTCCTTATATGGGCAGTATCAATTTATCTCAGGAATATTTGGAAGGCGTATCGCTTCATCAGGTCGTCTACGATATTCAGAATCTGGACGAGGAAAAAAGAAAAAGTCTGGCGGATTTTGTGCGTTTTCTCAGCAGTCAGGACTGAAACGGCCGAATCTGCATGTTTTTTCCCTAAAGATTTTACTTCACAGGACGATATCAATACTGTCCCATTTCGGGGCGGCATCAATGCGTTTCGCATTATCCACTCATAAAATGCCTTGCAGTCGATAACAGAATAGAAAAAAGGAGGCCTGACGCATGATTTACTTGTCACATTTTGAATTTCCGGACAGGGAAGTGGAATATAGTTTTACGATGAACCAGAAAAGGACATGTTATGATACTTTTTATCCTTTCCTGATTTTATCCGAACATCGGCTGCGGGAGCTTGATTTTGAGCCTGTGACCATTCTGTACGGCGGCAACGGTTCCGGTAAGACGACGGCGCTGAACGTGATTGCGGAAAAACTGGGACTGGAGCGGGATACGCTGTACAACCGTTCTAATTTTTTTGAAGATTATACGAGGCTGTGCAGCTGCCGGGGCAATGAAGCGGACGGCGGTAAACGGCGGATGCCCAGAATGCCGAAGGGCAGCAGAATCATCACAAGCGACGATGTGTTTGACTTCATGCTGAACCTGCGGAGCATCAATGACGGCATTGACCGGAAGAGAGAAGATTTACTGGACGATTATCTGGATACGAAATATTCACAGTTTACGATGCGGTCGATGGAAGACTACGAGCAGCTGAAGAAGGTTTGCGCCGCCCGAAGCAGCACGCAGTCTAAATTTGTACGTCAAAACCTGATGGATAATGTGCGCGAGCATTCCAACGGAGAAAGCGCTTTCCTTTATTTTACGGATAAGATCAGGGAAAACGGTCTTTATCTGCTGGACGAGCCGGAGAACAGCCTGTCGCCCGCAAGGCAGCAGGAGTTACTGAAATTTCTCGAAGACTCTGCCCGTTTCTTCGGGTGTCAGTTTATTATCGCTACCCATTCCCCCTTTCTGCTATCCATGCGCGGCGCCAAAATATACGATATGGACGAAGAAACGGTGGATGTAAAACGTTGGACCGAACTCGAAAATGTCAGGATATATTATGAGTTTTTCAAAAAATACGAGCGGGAATTCGGATAGTTTTCATCAAGCCGCAATATCAGTGAATCATTCGTCGGAATTTGTCATAAAGGCCGGCCGGACAGCGAAACATTTTATATAGAAGAAAAAATTCTTGCGTCAACGGGGCTGTTCGGTAAATTTCGGCGGCAGCCGCCGGACAAATCTCAGAAAATAGAAGTATCATTTTCCTTTCGGATATGTTATCCTGAACATAACAAAGAACCGCCGGAGACAGCGGAGAAACAAAGATGAAAAGATATGCGATGCAGGAGAGGGGCGTAAGACGCTCCGCAAGACGGTAAGTTATGGATAAATTTGATGTACTGAAGAAATATTTCGGCTATTCCGGGTTCCGGGAGGGACAGGAAGCGCTGATTGACGGGATTTTATCAGGCAGGGATGTGCTCGGAATCATGCCGACCGGCGCGGGAAAATCCATCTGTTATCAGGTACCGGCGCTGCTTTTTCCGGGCATTACGCTTGTGATATCGCCGTTAATTTCTCTGATGAAAGATCAGGTACAGGCTTTGAATCAGGCGGGCGTTCATGCCGCCTACATTAACAGTTCCCTGAGCGAATCCCAGATTTCCAAAGCATTGCGGCTGGCGGCAGCCGGACAATATAAGATTATATATGTGGCGCCTGAACGGCTGGAAACATATGAGTTTCTTTCCTTTGCAAAAGGGGCGGATATTTCAATGCTTACGGTGGATGAAGCGCATTGTATTTCCCAGTGGGGACAGGATTTTAGGCCGAGCTATCTGAAAATAGTGCAATTCATCGGGCAGCTTGGAAGGCGGCCCGTTATCAGCGCTTTTACCGCGACAGCGACGGAAACAGTCAAAGAGGATATTGTCTGCGTGCTCGGTTTGCAGGAGCCGGATGTGCTTGTGACCGGGTTTGACCGTAAAAATCTGTACTTTGCGGTGGAAACGCCGCGGAAAAAAGACAGTTATGTCATAAATTATATCGGGGAGCATGTATCGGAAAGCGGCATCATATACTGCGCCACCAGGAAAAATGTGGATGCGTTGTATGAAAAGCTGTGCGCGGAGGGGATTCAAGCGGCCAGATACCATGCCGGCCTCACCGGAGAAGAGCGGAAACAGAACCAGGAAGACTTTATTTACGATACCCGTCCGGTCATGATTGCGACGAACGCTTTCGGGATGGGCATCGATAAATCCAACGTCCGTTATGTAATCCATTACAATATGCCTCAGAGCCTGGAAAACTATTATCAGGAAGCCGGCCGCGCCGGAAGAGACGGCGGGAAAGCGGAATGTATTCTGCTCTATTCGGCACAGGATGTCATGATTAACCGCTTTTTGCTGGATAACAAGGAGCAGAACGGAGAATATACGGCGGAAGAAACGGAAGCGGTCAGGGAGCGGGACGAAGAACGGCTGAAAAAGATGACCTATTATTGTATGACGCCGCACTGTCTGCGGGAATACATTCTGCGTTATTTTGGGGAAAAAGGAGCGGCGTATTGCGGAAACTGTCTGAACTGCCTCCGGGAATTTGTGGAAGAGGATGTGACGGAAACGGCGATGCGTATTCTTTCCTGTATCCGGGAAGTCAGGCAGCGATACGGCATCAATGTGATTGCCGGGATGCTGGCGGGAGACGACCGCGCGAAACTGCGGGAATACGGTATGTTTTCCTATCGGTCCTATGGAATCTTAAAGCCGATGCGGGAAGTGGAAATCAAGCAGATCATTAACCAGATGCTGGTGGAAGGACTGCTTTTTGTAACAAATGATAAATATGCCATTTTGAAGATTACGGAGAGGGCGGAGATTATGTCAGAAAATGACGAACGTGTCATATTGAGAAAACCGAAGGAAGAGCCGAAGGCGGAAAAAGGCGCCGCAGGTAAAAAAGCGTCCGCCGGAACGAGGCGTTCCGATATTTTAAATTCCAGAGGGCTTGAACTGTTTGAACAGCTTCGCGATCTGCGGTCGGCTATCGCGAAAGAAGAGAATATGCCGCCCTATATCATTTTTGCGGATAAGACGCTGGTGGATATGTGTGTGAGGGTTCCTT
Source organism: uncultured Lachnospiraceae bacterium (assembly GCA_910584965.1). Classification (GTDB taxonomy): domain Bacteria; phylum Bacillota; class Clostridia; order Lachnospirales; family Lachnospiraceae; genus UBA3282. The sequence continues at coordinate 17,016 of CAJUDZ010000018.1, forward strand.
TCGATAAAAAGGAAATGCTGAAAGTGACCGGTGTCGGAGAAAATAAATTCAACCGATTCGGGGAGCGGTTCCTGTCCTGCATCCGGGAATATACCGGCGGAGTACGGGAGAAGTTCTACTTTGGGGAGGAATAAGCCCTTTACTTTTCAGGGTGGGAATGATACAATAAAACATACATAAAATTTGTGCGATTGACGGAATTATTGTGCAAAATTCACATGGGAAAGGACAGGGGAGTTATGAAGATTGAAGATTTCTGTGATATGGTCAAATTTGAGAACATAATGGATAACTGGGCGAAGAGTACAGGTCTGGCAACCGTAGCAGTCGGCGCAGACGGCAAGTATATCAGCGAATGTTATAATTTCACAGATTTTTGTATTAAATTAACAAGGGGCAGCAAGGAAGGATGCAGACGCTGTGAGAAATGCGATCAGGAAGGACAGGGGGTGTATTCCTGCCATGCCGGGCTGGTTGATTTTGGGATTCCGATTACATTGAGCGACGGAACGGTACTCGGCAGCGTGATCGGCGGTCAGGTTTTACCGGAAGATCCGGATGACAACGCTTTCCGGGCTACGGCAAGAGAGCTCGGCATCAATGAAGAAACTTATATCGAAGCGCTGCATAAAGTAAATGTAAGAACGAGAGAAGAAATTGAGGCATCTGCCAATCTGCTTGGCGATGTCATTAATATGTTTGTCCGCTCCAGTTATCAGGAGAAACAGAACAAGCACATTCTGGAAAAACTGCGCAACGGTATTTCGAAGGCGGCCAAAGAGATCGATGCGGCGAATGTAAGCACTTCCCAGATAGCGGCTTTCAGCAAGCGGCAGAACATGCTGGCGTTAAATGCTTCAATCGAAGCGGCCCGTGCGGGTGAGAGCGGGAAAGGTTTCGCGGTGGTTGCGGCGGAAGTACAGAAACTTGCGGGCGGAATGGCGGAAACGAGCAGAGAAATCAATGAAAGGCTGGCGCATCTTACCGTTACGATCAATGAGTTGAACGATTAGCGCATCTGCCTTCCGGCAGCCGCGGCATAATTTAAGAAAGGTAAGAAAGGAGGGATGATCATGAGTATGATGTCAGTCGGCAGAGGAAAGTTTAATATCTATTCCCATATTGCGAGCGGTAAGCGAATCAATTCCGCAAAGGACGATGCGGCGGGGCTTGCGATTGCGAAACGGATGAAATTACAGGAAACCGGTCTGAATGTCGGTGCACAGAATGCGCAGATGGGAATCGGCGCGCTGAATACGGCGGACGGCGCTTTGGACGGTGTGACGGATTATCTGCAGAGAATCCGCGATCTTGCGGTACGGTCGATGAACGGCACCAATTCGCCTTCGGATAAGGCAGTTTATCAGAGGGAAATCGATCAGATGAAGCAGGGAATCCAGTCGCTTGCGGAAGGTACTACCCTGAATGAGCAGAAGCTGCTTGACGGCAGCATGGCCGATCTGGAGCTGGTAACGAATCCGAACGGCGGCAGCAGACACATACAGATGGCGGACGCTACGCTGGAAGCGCTTGGCATCGCAGATCTGGATGTGACTTCCGGCGATTTCAGCCTGGAAACGATCGATAAGGCGCTGGACATGGTATCGGCGCAGAGGGGAAGCCTGGGGGCTTCCACAAATGGTCTGGAGCGCGCTTACAATTATAATACATCCGCGTCCCAGCAGCAGCTAAAGTCCAGAAGCGGTCTGGAAGATCTGGATTTTCCGAAAGCCGTTTCCGAGAAACAGAAGAAAGAACTTCTATTCCAGTATCAGACATTTATGCTGAAAAAGAAGATGGAAGAAGAGGGTAAAGCAAACAGAATTCTTTTCTGAAAAAAGTGAGAATTTTCGCCCCGGAGATGCCGAAACGTATCTCCGGGGATTTTCATGCCGGGGGAAGCTGCGGCTGCTTAAACCATTTCCGACAGGTCTTTGAGCTTTGTGCCGAAAAAAGTTTCGGGGAGCTTTCGGAAATCGGCTTTATCAGGCAAAAAAGCACCTTGCATTTATGTCGATATGTGGTATGATGAAAAGACTACGGCAAAAGGCCTGTGGGAGCAGGCGGAAGAATGCGAAAAGGATAAGGTGCGAAAATGTTAAGTAAGACGAAGCGGAAGTTTATCGGGGACAGGGCTTTTTACAAGATGGTGCTGGCGGTTGCGGTACCGATTATGATTCAGAACGGCATTACCAATTTCGTCGGACTGCTTGACAATATCATGGTCGGTCAGGTGGGCACGGAGCAGATGTCGGGCGTGGCGATCGTCAACCAGCTGATGATGGTCTATTATCTGTGCGTGTTCGGCGGGCTGGCTGGCGCGGGAATTTTTACGGCGCAGTATTTCGGACAGAAAGACAACGAAGGAATCAGGCAGACTTTTCGTTATAAGTTCTGGATGGCGCTCATTCTGACGACGGGAGCGGTTCTGTTGTTTCTGTCTTTTGGGGAAAATCTGATTCAGATGTATCTGAACGGGAACAGCGACGGCGGAGATCTTTCAGCCGCGCTTTATCATGGAAAAAATTACATGTGGGTGATGCTTTTTGGACTCCCCGCTTTTATGATGGTACAGATTTATGTCAGCACCCTGCGCGAATGCGGGGAGACGGTTGTACCGATGAAGGCGGGCATAGCCGCCGTTATGGTGAATCTGTGCCTGAACTATCTGCTGATTTACGGAAAGTTCGGCCTGCCCGCGTTAGGCGTTGTGGGCGCGGCTGCGGCGACGGTCGTTTCGAGATATGTGGAAGCGTCGATTGTCATCGTATGGACGCACAGACATAAAGAAAAGAATCCTTACATAACCGGCGTTTATTCGACGTTAAAAGTGCCGGGGTATCTGGCAAGCAAATTTTTTATCAAAGGCGCGCCGCTGCTGATCAATGAGACGATGTGGTCCGCGGGGATGGCGATGCTGACACAGTGCTACTCCCTGCGGGGACTCAGCGTTATTGCGGGTCTGAACATCGCCAATACCATCAATAATGTATTCAACGTCGTGTTTATCGCGATGGGAGACGCGGTGGCGATTATTATCGGCCAGCTGCTCGGCGCGGGTAAAATGGAAGAGGCGCGGGATACGGACAACAAGATCATAGCCTTTTCGGTATGCTGCTGCATCGGCGTAGCGGTTTTGATGGTCTGCATCGCACCGCTTTTCCCGCAGATCTATAATACGACCGACGAGGTAAAGGCGGTGGCGGTACAGTTCATCATTGCCCAGGCAATTTTCATGCCCCAGGCCGCATTCATGCATGCGACATACTTCACGCTTCGTTCGGGCGGAAAGACGATCGTCACATTTTTATTCGACAGTGTTTTTGTCTGGTGCGTCAGCGTTCCGGTGGCTTACTGTTTAAGCCGTTTTACGGGAATGCCCGTCATCGCGATTTTTGCGATGGTGCAGATCGCGGACTGGATAAAATGCGTTATCGGCTTTGTTCTTGTAAAAAAAGGCGTGTGGCTCCAGAACATAGTCGCCAGAGCATAGGACAAAGCGGCTGTAACCGTGAAGTCCAGCGTATTTATGGACCAAAATGCCACAGCAAAAACCAATTCAGGGGAGAATGCGAAGCATTCTCAGAATCGTCGCCGCCGGGCGACGATTTTTTTATAACGAATGACGGTAAAGTATGACTGCCGCCGCGGTTGCAATGCAGAACAGAAAAACTGGCAGCGTGATGCCGGGAAAAAGATCCCAGAAAAAATCGTTCATATGGGAAAGCTGGCGGACCAGCATCAGGATGGAAAAGGCGATCAGGTAGATGGCGGTACAACCGAGAATCGTCCTTTTCTTTTGCTCTTTTTTCTTGATTGCATTTTCCAGGTTTTTCTGCTGATTTTCCAGCATTTGGGTTTTGGCGGACAGGACATCCAGCTCGGACGGTTTTAACAGGGAATCTGTCGTAATATGAAATATTTCACATAATGCGATGATCTTATCCAATTCCGGTACGGACTGGCCGCTTTCCCACTTGGAGACAGCCTGCCGCGTTACACCGGCCTCTTCCGCAAGCTGTTCCTGTGTCAGATTATTTGCTTTTCGAAGATTTAGAATCTTTTCTGAAAGTTCCATTTGAGTTCCTCCTGTTTTCCAATATTTTGATACCCGTGTTTCCTGCGGGCAAAAACAGCTTAACAGAACAGGCAGTTGCATTCCAGCGATCGGGGCAGGAATCTGCGCATCCGACGGTTGCAAAACGGTTCTTTCCATGCCGGCGGCAGGAATGTTTTTCTCAGCGCTTTTTTTGCAGGCATTCCATACCCCGCCGCAGAAGCAGAGGGATGATAACGCCGGCCGCCAGATAAACCATTTTAAAGTGCTCATTTCCCCGGATAAGGTATTGGTAATCGATATTCGTATAATATTGTTCAAAATCAAAATCGGCAAGGAAGCCGGAATGGGCGGCGATGCCGGCCAGAATGATTTTTATGAACATAAAGACCATAACGTGGTGCATCATGACCGCAAAAGTGTTCCGGCCCAGATATTGTACGGCGCGGCTGTTCCCGGCAGCAGGCGTGAGTAATTTTGCGATGCGGAGCCAGAATGCAATACCTGACACAGATGTCACATATGGAATGAGCGGGCCGTTGGCGAAACCGGAACACCAGACCGCAGAAAAGTTCAGACCGTTACAGCACAGATTGAGAAGGGTCTGGATGCCGATTAAAATCGCGAAATAGGGCAGATTGCCGAGCGTGTCATGTTTTTCCAGCTTTTTGCGGTAAAACTGTCCCATTTGGAAACAGGGGAAGAGGAAGAGTATTTTCCCCGGCATCTTATAGTATCCCCATACATGGCCGCCGGCGGCCAGATAAACCACCGCCATGCCGACGAGAAGGGAGCCCGCCAGATACAGCCATTCCGGAAAACGTTTTGTGACGAGCCGCATCAGGAGATTCATGATCTCGACGATGAATAAGACCGGGACAAACCAGGACGCATAGTTGTAGATAAACTGATAGCCGTGCAGAAACGGCGACAGGAAAAGCGTGCCGAAGCCGATCTCTTCTCCCATCGAAAACCCCCGCGTGCGGAGAAAAAGCGCTGTCAGACCGTAAATCAGGTTCCAGACCAGATAAGGAAGGAGCAGCCTTTTTACTTTTCTAATGAGATAAGCAAGAGGATGTTCTTCAGCCGTTTCCTTATAAAAATAACCGGAAATAAACATAAACAACGGTATATGGAACGAATAATAAGGGAACAGGCCGCCCACCGCCATGACGTCGTAGCCGAGATGCCCGGCGGCGACCATGATGATTGCCAGTCCGGACAAGATGCCGAAAGTCATATTGTAAGTTTCTTTTTGAAAAGATTTTTCCGATTCAGCGTTATGTGTCATTTTGATACCTCATGTCCATAATGATTTATATATAGTATACTTTGAGATCGGAAAAATGGGAATTGCTTATTTCTGAAAATATACTTTTACTGCCGGATGGATTCTGCTAAAATGAGTATGACAGGAAGACGGATTCATGATCGTGCTGCCGGGAAAGAGCATTTTGACGATATCAGAAAGTATCAGAAAGCTATCACAAAGAAAAACAAATATTATATGAAGAAAAAGTCGTTTATTAACACAATAAAGGTTCTGATAGGCATTCAGCTGCTGATGGTAATGCTGATTGTCATTTCTTTTGCTGTTCTTACTTACCAGTCGGCCATTCAGGAAATGAATACCGTTGCAGAAAATTTTCTGGATATTTATGCGACACAGATCGAAGACCGGATTATGCGGATGGACCGGAGCCTTTCCACTATTTTGAACAACAACGCGGATCTCGTCCTTTTGGAGAGCGACGAACTGGCGGAGAGAAACCGGGCTTCCGTGCGGCTTTCCCTTGCAATACAGGATATCATGAAAATCGATAACAGCGCAGAGGTGCTTGTTATCGCGGAATCCGTGTATGGCATCTGCCTGGACGCGAAACACGAAAGACTGTCCTATGACAGGAAGAACCAGATCAGGGAGTTTGTGACGGAATATGCGGATAAAGAAGAAAAGTACAGCGGATGGAATTTTGAAGCGATCGGCGATACGGCATATCTGTATAAAATCCTGATATGGGATAACCGGTCGGTGGCGGCCTTTGTATCTGTCGATACGCTGTTGTCCACTATCCCGGAAGCACAGCTGAATCATTACGGTTTTATTCTGACCGACGGCGCCGGCAGGGTATGGGGATTTTCGGGACATGAGGATTTCGGCGGACGGCGTTGGGACGGGCAGACGGAAATGCAGATGACGGATCTGACTTTGCGGAATATGATGGTAAACCATGTTTCGATTAAGGACGGGAAGGTGATGCTGTATTCCTGTGAAAAAAAATCAGGCGCTTTCGGCCAGTTGCGGGTCGGTGTAGTTTTACTGCTGTGCGTCATTATTCTGCTTGGAATCTTTGACTTTGTTTTTTCCGGAATTGTCAGAAAAGACCTGATACTTCCCATGAATCATATGCGGAAGGATATGAAGCATATAGAACAGGGAGAATACGGCCTGAAGGTTAAAGAAATGGGAGACAATCAGGAATTTTCCATGCTGGCTCAGTCATTTAACCGGCTGATGGATGAAATTATGGATTTGAAAATACAGTTCTACGAGAAAAAACTGGAACTGAGCGACGCGGAACAAAAATATATCCGCCTGCAGATCAGGCCGCATTTTTTCCTGAATGCGCTGACTACCATTGCAAGTCTGAGTTTTCAGGGAAAAAACAAGGACATCAATCTTTATATCAACGCATTGTCGAAAAATATCCGTTATATGTTCAGCTCCGGTCTGCACACGGTTCCCGTCAAAGAAGAGATTTACCATGTGAAAAATTATTTCGAAATGCAGGAATTAAAATATCCGGGATGTGTTTTTTATTATATCGACATGCCGGAAGAACTGGCGGCGTGGAAAATTCCGCAGATGATGATTCATACACTGGTGGAAAATGAATATAAGTATGCGGTGTCCGCGGACGCATCCCTGATGATACTGATCAAAATCAGTACGGAAGAGGCAGGCGGAGAAAAGATGCTGAAAATTGAAATAGAAGACGACGGCCCCGGTTATCCGTCGGAGGTACTGGCGTATATCAATCAGGATGCGGAGAAGAAGCAGGACGGAACACAGGTCGGTTTATGGAGCATAAAACGGCTGTTAGAGCTGATGTATGACAGAAAAGGATTGTTAAAGCTGGAAAATGTAGAACCTCATGGGGCATTAAACAGAATTTTTGTCCCGGAAAACGCGGTTCAGGAAATCAACAGAGAATCTTCTTATGAAAAGGGAATTAACTGATCGGGATACGGAAGACAGGAGGACAGGAATGCGGGTTTTGATTGTAGACGACGATATTGCGATTACGGAAGCAATAAGCGGGTCGCTTAACTGGGAGAAACTGGGTATTTCGGAAATTGAAACGGCATACAGCGCGGATCGGGCAAAGAAGATTTTAAAAGAACTTGGCGCCGACATCATCATTTGTGATATAGAGATGCCGAAGGAGACGGGCCTTGATCTGCTGAAATGGTACAGGGAAGAAAACATGGATGGAAAATTTCTTTTTCTTACCAGCCACGAAAGCTTTTATTATGCCACGGAGGCAATCAAACTTCATGCCGAAGAATATCTGATGAAACCGTTTAAGGTGGATATGATGGAGCTGGTTTTGCAGAAACTGATCCGCAGCCTGAAACAGGAACGGGAACTCATAAGGGGCAGCGAATACGGCCGATGGGTCATCGGAAACATGCGGGAGGTGAAGCTGGCTTTCTGGTCAAACCTTCTGGCGGGGCGTATTCTCAATGAACAGGAAAACATTATACGGGAACTGCGGAAACGCAAAATTGATTTTGCGATGGAAAAGACATGCCGTCTGGTCATTTCGAGCGTAACGAATATGGAACAGGATATCAGCACATACGGCCGTTCGATGGTGCAGTTTATACTGGAAAACCTTCATTCGGAATTACTTTGCGGCGAACCGGAAAATGACAGCGTGGTGTATTTCGAACACAAAAGTGACTGTGCCTTTGTGGCGATCTGCGAAGAACAGGCGGAGGGAGAGCTGAAAGAAAAATGCCGCCGTCTGATTAAAAAATGCGAATCGCTGCTATCTTCCACCGTTACATGCTGCATCAGCGTTCCATGCGGCGTTTCCGATTTTTATGAAGTCTATCACAGAAACCTGGATATTCTTTCCAGAAATATCGTATATTACGGAGATGTTTTTACGGAGAAAGAGGCGTTTGAATACAGCATACAGGGAGTCCCGGTCATGCAGCTGAAGGTGATGGAGGAATACCTGGAGAAACGCGATAAAAAAGGCTTCATGGATTATCTGAAAAAGGAGCTGGAAGGAAAAGAAAAGCAGAGAGTCCTGAACGGCGAAATGCTGAAAAGCATCCAGCAGGAGGTGCAGCAGGCCGTATACGCGTATCTTGCCAGAAAAGGGATTCAGATCTCTTTGCTGCTCGACGACAGTGTTTCCGTCAGGCTTTCGGAGAAGGCCGGACAGTCTGTGCTGGATATGATGAGATGGGAAAACTATCTGTTGGGGAGGGCCTTCGCATATGAAGAGGAGGTACAGAAATCACAGACAATTATTGAAAAGATCAATGAATATATTCATGAACATTACAAAGAAAATATCGGCAGAAACGAGATCGGCGCCGCGTTCTTCCTGGTGCCGGAATATCTGGCCAAGATGTATAAGAAGAAAACCGGGCAGAATCTGAAAGATTATATTAACGGATACCGCCTGCAGCAGGCAAAGCGTCTGCTGAACAGTCAGGAAATGAAAGTAAGCGATGTCGCGTCGGAGGTAGGATTCGACAATTTTTCTTATTTTTCCACACTGTTTAAAAAGGAATATGATATGACGCCGAATGAATACAGAAAGAGCCGGTCCGGCTGAGAAGACTTGTTTTTAAAACGGAAACTCTCGTTTTTGCAAGAGAATCGGAACTGCGGCTGATATACTGATATTATGAAATATGAAGGAGGATAATTATATGGCTTTGGGAACCTTTGATTTTTTTTCGGATTGCCTTCGCAGATGTGTGACGTTCCGGATTATCTTACCGAATGACGTACCGGGAATATGGACGGAAGGGAATGCTCATTTTCAGCGTCCCATGAAGACGTTAATGCTGCTTCATGGTTACAGCGGAAGCTGTTCGGACTGGATAAACAGCAGTCAGATCGTAGATCTGGCCAATAAGTACAATCTGGCGGTGATCTGTCCGGCCGGTGAGAACGGCTTTTATCTGGACGGCAAAGAGACAGGAAGAAAATACGGTACCTATGTGGGCGAGGAATTGCTGCAATATGCAAGGAAAACCTTCGTCCTTTCGGATAAAGCAGAGGATACTTTCATAGGCGGTCTGTCCATGGGTGGATTCGGGGCAATTCATACCGGATTGCAGTTTAACCGGAATTATTCGAAAATCTTTGCGCTATCTTCCGCACTGATTGTCCATAATGTGGAAAAAATGGAACCGGGCTGTGATGACGGCATTGCAAATTATGATTATTATAAGCTGATGTTCGGAGAACCTTCGGAACTGGCTTCAAGCGTTAATAATCCGGAAGAACTGGTGCGCAGGCTTCTGAAAGAAGGCGGCCGGATTCCCGGTATTTATATGGCCTGCGGCACGGAAGATTTTCTGCTGAACGAAAATCATATTTTCCGGGATTTCCTTCAGGAACAGGGCGTGGAACTTTCCTATCATGAGAGCTGCGGAATACATGATTTCGTATTCTGGAATCAGTATCTGGAACCGGCGGTTGTCTGGATGTTAGGCTGCGGGGAAAACTGAGTTTTCGTAGATTAAAATGCCGCTCGTGCGGCGGAATGAGAGGAAAGAATCATGACAGTACAGGAAATCATTGACAAAATAAAGGATAAAACGGGAGTTCATCTTCCGCCGGATAAAACATGCGACCTGCTGATGACGGGCGAACCGGATATGGAAGTAAAGAAGATCGGCTGTACGTTTATGGCAACGGTGGATGTGATACGGGAAGCCGCAAAACAGGGCGTAAATTTTATCATAACGCATGAACCGACCTGGTTTAACGGGATTGACAGGACGGATTGGGTGGAAAACGATCCGGTCTATCTGGAAAAGAAGAAACTGATCGAGGAAAATCACATTGCCATCTGGAGATTTCATGATCATATGCACATCGGGCATGTGGATGAAATCTATACCGGATTCGAAAAAGAATTTGGATGGGAGTCCTGCCGCGTGGAGATCACCGATACGGAACGGTACGGAGAAAAGGACCCGGCCCGGGCGGATTTCTGGAAACATTTCGGAGCGGTTTACCGGATTCCGAAAACGACTTTAAAAGAGCTTGGCGGATTTTTCAAGGAAAAAGCGGGAATGGACGTGATTCAGATCGTGGGAAATCCGGAGATGGAAGTGGAAAAAGTGTCGGTGCTCGTAGGCGGCGGAAGTCTGGGCCTCGGACGGGAAGAAGCGCCTATGATGCAGATGTTCCGGGAAGATATCGATGTTGCGGTCTGCGGCGATATTACGGAATGGACACTGTCCGCTTATGTACGGGACGCGGCGATGATGGGAATGAGAAAAGGCATGCTGGTGCTCGGACATGAAAGAAGCGAGGAATGGGGCATGAAATATCTGCCGGAATGGCTGGAACCGATTTCGGAAGGGATTCCCGCCGTATTTCTGGATGCCGGGGAACCGTTCTCCTATTTGTAATATGGATTGCTTTTCCAGAAAATAAACGGAAGAGAAAGTACGTAGAAGCAGGAGAGAAAGGAAACGGAAACGAGGATACGGCCAATGAAATATGAGAAAAATATAGAAGTGTTGGAACGTCTTACGGCGGAACACGCCTTTATTATTCCGATCGAAAAACACCGGAATCAGGACGGAAGCATCAATACGGAACAATTCAAGCAAAACTGGGAAGAAAAAATGGAGGCTTTTGAGCAAATAAAGCTCTGGGATAAAACGCCCGGTTTCGACGACAGGGATTCTCTGCAAAGGGAACCTTATATGGTTTTTGTACCGGCAAAGGACAGGGAAACGGCCAAAGGGACGATTCTGATCGCTCACGGAGGCGGCTTTGCCATCAGAACCGGATGCGAAGGGCCTAACGCCGCGCTCTATTTTCACAATAAGGGGTATCATACGGCGATTCTGACTTACCGGCTGATTCCCTATACCAGATTTGACGCGATCGCGGACATGCAGCGCGCGGTCCGCATTCTTCGGGCAAGGCGGGAGGAGCTAGGCATTGGGGATAAAGTAATCGTGATGGGCTTTTCCGCCGGCGGGATGCTCTGCGCTGACTGTGCCGTACATTTTGACTGCGGGAACCCGGAAAGCGAAGATCTGACGGAACGGATGTCCTGCAGGCCGGACGGCGTTGTGGTTGGATATGGCGCGATTACCGCGATTTCGTTTCCGCGGCCGTTTATGATGCCGGAGGATTATGAAAAGGATATGTGCGGGAAAAATATGAAAGAACGCATTTATCTGGCCGCAGAGAAACATATTGACTATGACACGCCGCCCTTTTTCATCTGGCAGACGTTGAGCGATGACGGAAGATTTGGCATGAACCTGGCGAAGGAATTACAGGATGCGAAGATTCCCTATGAACTGCATATCTTTGAAGGCGGGCCGCACGGTCTGGGCATGGCCGACGGGGAGAACGATCTGGGGATGGATGTGCCGCATATTACCCACTGGGGCGTGCTCTGTGACGAATGGATGCAGATGCACGGGCTGAAATGAACGGCGGAAAAACGGGCATATGAGCGAAAATAACGGCAATGAATAGATTTTGGATTCTTGCGGAAATTTATAAAAAGAGACTTGTTTTTAAAAGAACAGGTCTTTTTTTTGTAAGAAAAGGAAAAAGGTATTTGATATGATGATGGTACTAAGAAAGGGAGGTAAAATCAAATGAAAAAAAAGGTACTATGTGGTTTATTGACCGCGGCAATGGTAACAGGGCTGTGCGCATGCGGTTCGGGAGACGGTTCCGGCGGCGGCGCCGGCGGTGGGGCGAAAGGAAGCTACGATCAGGTGACGTATGCGTATGCAACTTTCAATAATATTCCTACGGAAGAGGATCTGGATACGGTAGAAGAGGCAATCAATGAAATAACCAGAGAAAAAATCAATGTGGAAGTTACACTGAAACCGATTTTCATCGGTGATTTTTCCAGTAATGTCAGTCTGGCTCTTCAGGCAGGAGAAAAGATTGATGTATTTGAGTCCATCGGCGATTTCAATAACTGTGTCAGCACAGGAATGGCGGCGGATATTACGGAACTGATCGATACCTGCGCACCGGAGACAAAGGAACTGATCGGGGAGGAATGGCTGCAGGCCTGTGTATCAAACGGAAAATTATATGGGATTCCTACTTATAAACCGATCGCGCTGACTCCGATGATTATTTACAGGCAGGATATCGCGGATGAGCTTGGAATCGATATGAGCGCCGTTAATTCTGTGGAAGATGTGACCGCGGTCTTTGAGAAGGTAAAAGAGGAAAAACCGGAGATGACGCCTCTTGCACCGGTGGAAGCCGGGAACTTGGGGCTGAACAGAACATATGGCACCGTAGATTTTCTGGCGGACGATTATAATACACCGGTTGGCGTATTGTTGGGAGACGATATGACGGTGGTTGATTTCTATTCCTCGGATATTTTCAGGGACAGATGCGAACTGGCAAGGAGTTGGTATAACAGCGGGCTTAGCATGAAGGATGCGGCAACCACTACAAGTATGGCGGCGGAATTAATGAGTTCCGGTAATTATTTTGCATACATCGCCGCATACAGTTATCCGGAAGCGGATACGGCGGCTTCTTTGCAGGCGCAGAATGGTAATTTGCCGACAGGGGCAAAAATGCTCGGCGACGCTTATATCAGCACAATTGATGTTAATGCCCTTGTATGGATGGTAGCGTCCAATTCAGACGTACCGGAAGCGGCGCTCAGATTCCTGAATCTGACCTATACGGATCCGGATGTGTGCAATCTTCTGATTTATGGTGTGAAAGACAGGGATTATGTGCTTTCGGAAGACGGATATGCTTCTTATCCGGAAGGACAGGATGCGGCTACCGTGCCTTATACGGCACAGTTAAGCTGCGGAACATTGGGCAACTTCTTTATTATGTATCCTACGGTCGGCACGAACAAAGACTCCCTGGAATGGGAACTGGAGCAGAACCGGACGGCCGAAACCTCTCCGGCTATGGGCTTTACGTTCGATGCTTCTGCCTTAAAGACGCAGTACACGGCCGTTAAGAATGTAATCAATCAGTATCTGCCGGGTCTGATGTGCGGAAGCGTTGATCCGGAAACAGAAATTCCGAAGTTTGTATCGGCGCTGAATGATGCGGGTTATCAGGATATTCTTGCTGCGAAACAGGAGCAGTTGGATAAGTGGATTGCTGAGAATAAGTAAGAAAACATACTTTGCGGTATCCGGGATGGATGAAAGTCACATTCCGGATACTGCAGATACAGCAGAGAATAAAAATGGGAAAGGGAAACGAAGATGGCAAGACAGGTAAAAGGAAAGAAAAAGTCAGATATACATAGAACGCTTCCGTTATTACTGATTGCGCTGCCTGGAATTATCTATTTGATTATCAATAACTATGTGCCTATGTTCGGATTGTTCCTGGCTTTTAAAGATTACAATTTCATGAAAGGTATTTTCAAAAGTGACTGGTGCGGATTCCAGAATTTTAAATTCTTGTTTGCGACCAAAGATGCGCTGATTATGACAAGGAATACTATCCTGTATAACCTTGCTTTTATCATAATCGGAACCGCGTTTGCGATTTTTATCGCGATTCTGATGTGTGAACTGGGGAAAAGACTCCGCGTCAAGCTGTTTCAGGCATCCCTCCTGCTGCCCAATCTTCTCTCGTGGGTTGTTATCGGGTTTGTCGCTTATGCTTTCCTGAATGCGGATACAGGTTTTATCAATAAAACCGTTCTGGAAAAAATGGGTGCGGAACCGGTCGCATGGTATACCTATCAGGCGGCCTGGCCTGTCATACTGCTGCTTGTGAATCTCTGGAAAAATGCGGGTTATCAGTCCATTATCTTTATGGCAAGCATATCGGGCATCGACCAGTCATTATACGAAGCGGCGGCTCTCGACGGGGCGACCAAGATGCAGCAGATCTTCAGGATTACGCTGCCCATGCTGAAGCCGACTGTGATTACTTTGACACTGATGTCCATAGGACGTATTTTCTATTCGGATTTCGGTTTGTTCTATCAGGTTCCTCAAAATTCCGGCGCCTTATATAATGTGACACAGACGATTGATACTTATGTTTACCGCGGCCTGATGGAGTTAAATGATGTCGGCATGTCGGCGGCGGCCGGTTTCTATCAGTCTGTCGTTGGATTCATTCTGGTTCTGGCGGCCAATGCGATTGTCCGTAAACTGGATTCAGACAATGCACTGTTTTAGATGGGAGGGAAGAAAAAATGATAGAAAGTAAAACTTTTAACAGGGCTGCTACCGTTATTTTGTCCGTCCTGGTCATTATTGCCCTGCTGCCCATTGTTTTGATTGTAATCGCTTCTTTTACGGATGAAACGGCGTTGTTACGGGACGGCTATTCTTTCTTTCCGGCGGCGCTCAGCACGGACGCATATTATTATATGGTGAAACAGGGCGCGGTAATCATGCGCGCTTATGGCGTTTCTTTTCTGGTGACGACGGTCGGTACGCTGGGAAGCGTCGTGCTTACGACAATGCTCGCTTATCCGATGTCCAGAAAGTCTTTTAAGTATGCCAATGTGCTTTCTTTTTTCGTATTTTTTACCATGCTGTTTAACGGCGGAATTGTGCCGTCCTACATCATGTGGACCAGATTCTTCCATATTAAGAATACGCTTTGGGCATTATTGATCCCCAACTATCTGGTAACGGCATTCAATGTTATTCTCGTAAAGAATTTTTATGCCAACAACGTGCCGGATGCTCTGGTGGAAGCGGCACAGATTGACGGAGCGAGCGAACTGCAGATTTTCTATAAAATCATGTTCCCGCTGGCGCGCCCGGTTGTGGCGACCGTCTCCTTATTTACCGGTCTGTGTTATTGGAACGACTGGACGAACGGTTTGTACTATGTGGATAACGAAAAATATTACAGCATTCAGCTGCTGCTGATTAAGATTATGAACAATATACAGGGACTGAAAGCCAATTCCAGCGCGGCAATGTTAGGAACCGGCGCGGTAGAACTGCCGGGAACATCTGTTCGCATGGCGATGGCATTTATCGGGATTCTGCCCATTCTGCTGATTTATCCGTTTGTGCAGAAATATCTGGTGGAAGGGGTTGTAATCGGCGCCGTGAAAGGGTAACGATGAAAGGAGAATGACTATGAGTGAAGTATCGTTGAAAGCGGAAGAAATATTGAAAATTCATGTCCGGTGTACGCCGGGGCTGGAAGTGGGAGCGTCAAGGGACGGATTCCTGTGTGTGATTCCCATTGAGGGCGGCCATTTTGAAGGGAAGATATCCGGCCGGGTCGTTTCCGGCGGTGCGGACTGGAATACGAGAAAAAGCAGAGGGGCGCATGTGTTTGCCAAGTATCTGCTTCAGACAGATGACGGGGAGTATATCGCAATAGAGAATACGGGTGTGATTGCCGGCGATGCGGGGGATGTGAAAATTAAGACGGTTCCCAGCTTCACGGCGCGGGAAGAAGGCCCCTGCGCATGGCTGAACTATGGCGTTTACGTGGGAAGCCTGGCGGCCGGAAAAGAAGAAGGCCAGATAGAAATTACGATTTACCAGATGAAATAGCAGGGGACAACTCCTGTGAAAAAATATGACAGGCTGTTAGAAAGGCATGGAGATTTCAATGGGACAGTGGAAAAAGATATGGAATTATATCCCCGTTGAATGGGGAACGCAGATCGGCGTCTTGGAAGATCTGACGCAGAAAGTATGGGTGCGGAACAATCTGAACGGTTCGCAGGTGAAAATCCGGTTTTGTAACTTATATGATCCGGAGCCGCTGCTGTTAGCCGCGGTGACGGTCGGAAAATGGGATGCGGAAACGAAGACGGTAAAAGAGATTCAGGAAGTGACTTACCGCGGAAACCGGGAGATCCGGATTCAGCCGGGAGACTCTTTTTACAGCGACGGCATTCCGTTCTCCATAAAAGCGGAAGATGATCTGGTGGTTTCCGTTTATTTCAGGGAAAAGCATGCGTTTTACAGCGTCTGCCAGACCTGGAATGCCGGGAGTTTCAAAAGCGGTTTTTTGCGGGGCGATCAGGTAAAGAGCGAAAAACCGCATGAAATGTCAACGCTGGATGCGTTTCCTTTTTTCGGATTTGATGAAAATGCGTGCAACGGCGCGGCGGGACTGTGCGGCATACAGGTTCTGACAGAAGATGAGGTGACGACGCTGGCCTGTTTCGGGGATTCCATTACCCATATGTCCTATTATTTTGACCCGCTGATGGAAGCGCTTTACCGGAAATATCCGGGGAAAATAACGCTGTTAAACTGCGGAATCGGAGGGAACCGCATTCTGTACGACGCCTGCTATGTGGAAGAAATTCCGGGACATGGGAAATGTTTCGGAGACGCGGGCATAAGCCGGTTCGAGCGGGACGTCTACGGGGATACGGAACCGGACATCGTTTTCTTTATGGAAGGCGTGAACGACTGTACGCACGGACTGGCTTTTGAGCTGCCGGAGGAAGTGCCTTCCGGGGAAGCGCTTTTTGCGGGAATCAGGGAGATCATCGGGAAGGCGCATGAAAAAAACAGTAAGATCTATATCAGCACGGTGATGCCTTTCGGATGCTATGAAGACGCGTTCCGGGAACAGGCGGAAGGGATACGTCAGGATTTGAACGAATTGATTCGAAGGAACCGGGAAACGGCGGACGGATTTCTGGATTTGGACCAGGTTATGCGGAAACAGGAAGACATTCATTTTATGAAAGACGGAACGCACCTGGGAGACGGCGTGCATCCCAATGAAGCCGGCGGAAAAATGATTGCCGCGGCGATTGCGGAAAAATGGTTTTAAATAGATTGTGGTTTGATGCGGAGGTTGGAGGTCATCGTGAAAAGTGTGAAAATCAAAGAACTGGAAAAGGAACTTTCCAGTCTGGGAAGAACATACCGGGATACGGAAACAGAAATCTTATATTTTAACTGGACTTGCAGCGGCCTGGAATTGATATTCCGGGGAACCTGTCTGATCGCGTCTTTTCATGCGCAGTCCGGTGCGGAAATGGAAAGGGATGCAATCAGCGGAAATATGGAAGAGCGCAGCACATGGCCCTGGGTATCCGTTTTTCTGGATGAAGAGCATATCCCATGCCGCCGTTTTGAGATCGCAAAACCGGAAGAGACACAGTTGATTTTTCAAAGCGAGACGGAAGAAACCCACCGAATCCGCATCGTGAAGATTACGGAAAATCTGAAAACAGGACTTGGAATCGACGGTTTTTTTATGGAAGGGGAGATTCTGCCGCGGGAAGAACGCCCGGGCAGGAAAAAAATTGAGTTTATCGGGGATTCCATTACCTGTGGTTTCGGAAATGAGACGAAAGATAAAAACCGCCTGTTTTATGCGGATGAGGAAAACGGCTGGCTGTCCCATGCGGCCATCGCGGCAAGGAAACTTCATATGGACTGGAGTATGGTCTGCGTATCGGGAATCTGTCTGGGAAAAAGGGAGGCGCTTCCCATGCCCTATGCCATGAACGACCTGTATCTGTATACGGACCGCATTCTGGAAGACCGGCTTGGAAAAAAAGAATACCAAAGATGGGACTTTGCATCCAATGCGCCGGACTATGTCGTGCTGAATCTGGGAACGAATGATGCCACCGGCATCATAGGAGCCGCGGACGCCGAAGAGGAAGAAAAGAAATTTCACCGGGAATATTATGCGTTTCTGAAAATGCTCAGAGAGTGTAACGGGGCCGATACGAAGATGATCTGTGCGCTCGGCAGTATGGATTATTATCTGTATCATCATATCACGGAAATTGTAACCCAATACCGTCACGATACGGGAGACGACAGAATTACCTGTTTCCGCTATCCCAAAATTGATTTTATGGATCCGTTCGGCGCCTGCGCGCATCCGCATGTCATCACGCACGAGAAAATGGCGGAAGCCCTGGCGGAATTTATCATGAAAATGTGATCTGTTTTGTACAACTGCTGTCCTGAAATAATGCGTTTCGCGATTACCTGTTTAACGAAAAAGAAAGGGAGGGAGCAACATGAAATACAAAAATTTATTTACACCGTTTCAGATCGGCAAATGTGAACTGAAAAACCGTTTTGCCCTAGCGCCGATGGGGCCGCTTGGATTAGGCGACAGCGAAGGCGGCTGGAACCAGCGCGGAATCGACTATTATGTCAGAAGGGCCCAGGGCGGCGCCGGGCTGATCATTACGGGCGTTACTTTTTCGGACTGTAAGGTGGAGACCCAGTCCATGCCCAATGTGCCGAACAGCACTTATAATCCGGTGCAGTTTGTGCGTACCAGCCGGGAAATGACGGAACGGGTACACGCTTACGGGGCTAAGATGTTTCTGATGATGTCGGGCGGCTTTGGCCGTGTTACCATTCCGACTAATTTAGGGGAGTTTCCGCCGGTTGCACCCTCCGCAATTCCGCACCGCTGGCTGGACAAGACCTGCCGTCCGCTGGAGGTCGAAGAAATCCATTCGATCGTGGAAAGCTTCGGAAAAGGCGCTTATAATGCAAAGCGTGCCGGGTTCGACGGTATAGAAATCCATGCGGTTCATGAGGGGTATCTGATCGACCAGTTTGCCATTTCCTTTTTCAATCTGCGGAATGACGAATACGGCGGAAGCCTGGAAAACCGACTGCGTTTTGCGAAAGAAATCCGGGAAGAAATTGCGAAGACCTGCGGATGGGATTTCCCGGTTTCCCTGCGTTACAGCCCGAAGAGCATGCTGAAAGGCTGGCGTGAAGGCGCGCTGCCCGGCGAAGAATTTGAAGAAAAGGGCCGTGATCTGGAGGAAGGCGTTGAGGCCGCAAAACTTCTGGAAAAATACGGTTATGATGCGCTGGATGTGGATGCGGGATGTTATGACGCCTGGTGGTGGAATCATCCGCCGATGTATATGGAAAAGGGGCCGTTCAGAGTTTTTGCGAAGCTGATGAAAGAAACCGTAAAAATTCCTGTCCTGCTGGCGGGACGGATGGACAATCCGGAGATGGCTTCCGCATGTATTGAAGACGGAACCTGTGATATCATTTCGCTCGGCCGGCCTTTGCTTGCGGATCCCGATTATGTCAATAAACTCCGGATGGGGCGCCTGGAACAGATCCGCCCGTGCATCTCCTGTCAGGAAGGCTGTATGGGACGCATCCAGCATTATTCCATGATCAACTGTGCGGTGAATCCACAGAGCGCGAGAGAACGGGTTACCGCGTATGAGCCTGTTGTAAGGCCGAAGCGTGTGCTGATCGCCGGCGGCGGCGTGGCGGGCTGTGAAGCGGCGCGCGTGCTGGCGGAGCGGGGACATAAGCCGGAAGTGTTTGAGGCCTCGGACCATCTCGGCGGCAATCTGATACCGGGCGGCGCTCCGGACTTTAAAGAGGACGACCTCTTGCTTGCCAAATGGTATGAAAATGAACTGAACAGGCTCGGCGTTCCGGTGACGCTGAACACCGCTGTAACGAAGGAAATGGCGGCAGAAGGCGGTTATGATACCGTTATCGTCGCGACCGGTTCCCGCCCGAAGATGTTTTCTCTCGGAGATGACGACCGGGTATATTCCGCGGAACAGGTATTGAACGGGCAGAAAGAAACAGGGGATACCGTGGCAGTGGTCGGCGGCGGACTGGTCGGCTGTGAGACTGCGTTATGGCTCGCGAAGGAAGGAAAGAAAGTTACCATCGTGGAAGCGCTGTCCGGGTTGATGGCGGTGAACGGGCCGATCTGCTCGGCAAACAAAGAAATGCTGGAACGGCTGATTCCTTATAATGGTATCGAAACGATCTGTAATGCCCGCGTAACAGGATTTGCGGACGGTAAACTGACGGCGGACACCGCGGACGGCGAAAAGGTTATTCCGGCCGACAGCGTAATCCTTTCCGTTGGTTACAGCAGCGTGGCGGATTTATATGAGGAACTGCGGTTTGATGTTCCGGAACTGTATCTGCTCGGCGATGCAAAACAGGTTGCGAATATCATGTATGCGATCTGGGATGCTTTCGAAGTGGCAAATCATATTTAATTTCCGGGGATTTTACGCCTGTATAAAGCGGCACCGCTTTGTCAGGGTTTTGTTTGGAGCATTTTCCCTGTTGACGAAACGCCCTTTATACGCTATGATAAATAAAATAAAGCGGTCTGCCTGTAATCGGCGGACCGCTGATAGAAACAGAAAGAGAGGAACTGTATGTTAAGCATTGTGGGAATGGAGTATTCAGCAAACTGAATAGCTGAGGAGGCTGGCTTTGCGTGTCATCGGTATGCGATCGCCCGATCTGTGCGGCGAATCGTTCCGGTTCGGAGTCTGCCCTCATGTCGGCGGCATGGCCGCTGACGTATCTGCCATACAAAATGCTTTGCATACTTTATATACACTGATCTGTTTGATGAGAAGCATGACTGTCCGGTCATGCTGTTTTATTTTTCTATCGGGATTCGAGTTAAAAGGTGTTTTCCTGATTTTGCGCAGGCACATTGCACATATTGCGCATGCAATTATTCCGCCCGGGAGATGACGTGTAACAGGTGGTTGCGTTTGCTCGTCATCATAACTGCGGAGCCTGCGTTTTTAAATGATTCTGATCAGTTTTTATGTATATCCATGCAGTCATGCCGTCTGGCAGATTTGCATGGTTTTTTTGCGTTTAGTCTGCGGCGCAGAGAATAAAACCATGCGGAACTGAAAAAATGATTTTGAAAAGGAGATAAGCACGAAAATGAATATGGAACAAATTTTGGAATTTGACAAAATAAAAGAATGGTGGCTCGGTCTGGCGCTGACCGACGGAGCAAAAGAAGAGATCAGAAAAACGATGCCCTGTCTTTCGGAAAGCGAATTGCTTGTGAGACAGCGGGAGACGGGAGAGGCCAGGCAGATGCTTGAAAAGGGAGGCAATCCGCCGCTTGTATCGCTTGCGGGCATCCGGGACTATCTCATGGCGGCGGAAAAGGGGGACTGCCTGAGCCCGGCCCAGCTGGAGGAGACGGGAATTTCGCTGGTAGCCGTTATGCGGCTCAGGCAGTATCTGGAACGGTGTAAACAGTTTGAGATTCCACTGGCGTATTATGCGGAAAATCTGGACGCGCTGGAAGATGTGAAGGAAATGATTCAGTTACAGATCAGGAGCGGGCAGGTGGACGACGGCGCTTCCCGGCTGCTCAAATCGCTCCGCAGCGAGATCGGAAGAGTCAGAGAACAGATGCAGGAAAAAGCGGATGCGGTTATGCGCGCGAACAAGGCCTGCATGTCGGACAGCTTCAGCACCGTGCGGAACGGCCATATCTGCATTCCGGTAAAAAAGGAATATAAATTCAAAATAAGCGGAAGCGTGATCGACAAATCCGCGACCGGCAGCACGCTTTTCATCGAGCCGGCCGCTGTGGCGAAATATGCGGAAGAACTGCAGATTCTGCAAATCGACGAGGAAAACGAAGAACGCAGGATTCTTTATACGCTGACGGCGATGCTCGCCGAACAGGCAGAGACCATGCGGCAGAACATGAAGGTCATGGAAAAGCTGGACTATATTTTTTCCAAAGGGAAGCTGAGTATGGAATATGACGGCACGGCGCCGGAAATCAATACGGACAGGAAAATCCGGTTTAAAGACGCAAGACATCCGCTGATGGACAAAACGGTCTGCGTGCCCCTGCAGTTCGAGCTTGGAAACGAAAAAGACGGGAATATTATCCGCGGAATCGTAATTACCGGTCCTAACACGGGAGGAAAAACGGTGGCGATCAAGACCGTCGCCCTAAACTGTATGATGGCACAGTGCGGCCTTCATGTGGCTGCAAAAGAGGCATGCGTCTGCATGAACAGCAATTTTCTCTGCGATATCGGAGACGGGCAGAATCTTTCCGAAAACCTTTCGACCTTTTCGGCGCATATTACAAATGTGCTCGATATTCTGCGGAAAGTAAATGCTGACAGTCTTGTCATAATGGATGAGCTCGGTTCGGGAACCGATCCGACGGAAGGAATGGGCATCGCGATTGCCATATTAAAAGAACTCAAAAAAAGCGGCGCGCTGTTTCTTGTGACGACACATTACCCGGAAGTCAAACAGTATGCGGAACAGGAAGAAAATATCGTAAACGCGCGGATGACTTTTGACAGGGAAAGCCTCCGGCCGCTTTATCAGATGATCATCGGGGAAGCTGGGGAAAGCTGCGCCCTGTATATTGCGAAACAGCTCGGAATGCCCGCCGCCATGCTGCGAACGGCTGCGGAGGCGGCGTATGGGAGAAAGCAATGCGAAAGCCGGCATGCGGCTGGTGGGAGCGGAAACAGCCGACGGGAACAGGAAGCGGGAGTCCCGGAACACGGCGGAACGGAGGCCGGAAAAGACCTGTGCGAAGAACGGCGGGGGACGAAAAAGCATGAAATTCCGGAAATGACGGAAAGTGAAGCGGAAGAAACCGTATTGCGGAAAGAAAGCGTGCCCAAAATCAAAAAGTGTAGAAAGGAAAACCGGAAGCAGGAAGCGGCGGGAAAATTCCGGCTGGGCGACAGCGTTATGATTTACCCGGACAGAAAGATCGGCATCGTGTGCCGGCCGGCCGATGACAGAGGCGTGCTGCAGGTACAGATGCCGGATAAGAAAATCTGGATTAACCACAAGCGGGTGAAGCTGTATATTAAGGCCGAAGAACTGTACCCGGAGGATTATGACTTTTCGATACTGTTCGATACGGTCGAAAACCGGAAACTGCGCCATCGGATGGAAAAAGGGCATATTGAAGGAGGGGAGATTACCGTGGTGGAATAGGCGGGGAATATTTTTTGACCGCTGTGATCTGCCGGGGCGTGATAGGCTGACAGAAAAACGAAATTTTGTCAGGTTATTAAAAGATTCCGTTCCATGCTCTCCTTCAGCATATGGGATTCCTCTCCCATATCGGCGAGATATGTAATCATGAGACCGCGCTCAGGCAGAACAAAGCATTTCTGGCCCCATTTGCCGTTGATGCTGAAACCGTCCTTGTATTTCCAGATAAAATACCCGTAACCGCCCTCCCGGTTCATCTGACGGATACCGACTGCCATTTTGACATACTTTTCCGATAAAATGCGGGTGCCTTCATAAACGCCGCCATGATACAGCAAAAGACCGATCTGGCTTAAATCGTGAACGGATAATTCCATGCCGGAAGCGCCGTAAAAGTAACCGTCCGGACAGCGCTGATAAACCGGTTCGGTGATATGCAGGGGCGTAAAAAGATTTCTGTCAAGAAATTGAAACAGGTCTTCTTCAACCGCCTGTGTCAGGGCGGCGCCCACCAGATAGGCGGGGATGTTACTGTAATGAAATGTGGGGGACAGCACGTTTGGAAGCGGGCAGGACAGCGCATATTGCAGATAACTGTCCCCCTCCGGCCGGAAGGGAAAGCCGTCTACGGACATGGACAACAGTCTGGCGATAGTTACTTCCTGAAATGTCCTGCGCTGTTTTATGGGCATTTGCTTTACGATTTCCGCCGGAAGATAGGTGAGAACCGTTTCCTTCAGATCGAATCGGCCCTGATCATAAGCGATGCCGGCAGCGATGGAGGTAATCGTTTTGGTTGCGGAATAGATAGGAAAGGAGCCGGCCGTTTTCATAGAGTTCCACGCCGTGGGCATTCCACTGGTTATTCTCGATTTCTTTGATAAATCCGTCAAAATTCATACCCATTCTGCCTCCGCTGTGTTACAATGTTGAAATCAAAAGATAAAATAAGCATACAGGAAATGGAAACAAAATGCAAGGGAGCGGAAGCGATGGCGGCACTTACATCGATGATGAATATCGGCAGGGAGATGGAGAGGAAACTGACGGCGGTCGGAATTGATTCCTCCGAAAAACTGATCGAGACAGGAGCGGAACAGGCCTTTCTGCAGTTGAAGGAGAGATTCCCACAGGTTTGTCTTGTTCATTTATACGCGCTGGAAGGCGCCATCATGAACGTGGAATTTAACAGTCTTTCGGAGGATAAGAAAAAAGAATTAAAGGCGTTCAGCGATTTTCTGAACGCATAATGCGTCATGCCCCGTATCGTTTTTACGGGCCAATAATCCTCAGTGGATAAGGGAATCCCCTTTCCCGGCAAAAAGAGCTTTCTGTTACAGATAATCCTTTAAATCTTTGCACAGTTCTTCTTCGATGGACGCGAGACGCCTGCAAATATCTTTGGATTTTTTATCTGCGTTCTGATATTGGTTTAAATATTTATGAAGCGATTTGATGCCCATATTGCATCCGTCGGTCATGACATCCGCGATGGCGGAATCGCTGTCGTTCATGCCGATCTTCATATTGGTTTTCAGCCAGGACATGCTCTTTGCCATCAGGCTTGGGTCTTTTTCTTCGCTGTTATGCCAGTTCAGCAGGGAATGAATTTCGTTTCCCAGCTTTTCATGATGAATTTTGCTCTCCGACAACAGGTTTTTCATGTTGGAATCCTGAACCCGTCCCAGCACCTCGTCAATGGAAGTGACGGCCATTTTCGTGCCGGAATCACATTCTTTGAGCAATGAAATGGTATCTTGGTTATCCATATTGTTTCCTCCGTTTCCGGGGCGGCGGTCCGCCCCTGCAAAGCTCCTGTACATACCCCCCTTGTTCACTGAGGGTAGTGTTTGTTTATATCGTGTTATGATCAATATGATCAACTCGTAATAATCAAATCATAATGATCAACTCATATGATTCATATGAGCTTAAATTGAGTTTAAATGTTTGGGTTCGGATTTAATATTGCCGGATCGTTTCAATAATATGACAAAAACGCAACAGTGGAATATACTGACAGTTAAAATTTTTAAAATCCAGATTTTGGAAAGGAATGCGGGGATGCACTTTGTCAATGCGAAAGGAATTTTATCATCGGGAAACGGCATGAATCTGTATCGGGGATGCACGCATGGCTGTATTTACTGTGACAGCCGCAGTACGTGTTATCAGATTACCCATGATTTCGAGGATATAGAAGTCAAGCAGAATGCGCCGGAGCTGCTCGAAAAGGCGCTGCGTTCCAAGCGGAAGCGGTGTATGATCGGAACGGGAGCAATGTGCGATCCCTATATGCAGTGCGAGGAACAGCTTGAGCTGACGAGGCGGTGCCTGGAGCTGATCGATGAATACGGATACGGGCTGGCGGTTCAGACCAAATCGGACCGCATTCTGCGCGATCTGGATTTATTACAGAGCATAAACCGCAAGGCAAAATGTGTGGTACAAATGACGCTGACGACTTATGACGAGGCGCTGTGCCGGATTGTAGAGCCGAATGTCTGCACGACGAAGCGGCGTTTTGAAGTGCTGAAAATCATGCGGGAAAGCGGAATCCCTACGGTCGTCTGGCTGTCTCCGCTCCTCCCTTTTATTAATGATACGAGGGAAAATGCGGAGGGGATTCTTGATTACTGCGTACAGGCGGGTGTATACGGCATTCTCTGTTTCGGTATCGGTCTGACGCTGCGGCAGGGAAACCGGGAATATTTTTATAAAAAACTGGACAGACATTTCCCGGGCCTGCACGAAAAATATCATAAAAAATATGGTTACGCTTATGAAATAGCAAGCGACAATCATACGGAACTGATGGCAATGCTGCGGGAACGGTGCCGGAAACAGCAGATTGTATTTGATGTAAACGCGTTATTTTCTTATTTCCATGAGTTCCCGGAAAATAAGGGGTACGAACAGCTGACTCTCTTTTCCTGACACATTTCTTCGCTTATCGGCCATAGACGCGGCAGCCGGAATGGGTGTATAATCGGAAGCAGAAGATTTATTGCGAATGCCCGGCAAAAGGGTACGGGACACAGGAAAGATACAAACGGATAAAACGGGGGCGGTAAATTGAAATTCTGGAAAACCCGGAAAGGAAACGGCAATCAAAAGTACATAAAGAAATTCATTTTTTCGGCGGCAGTATTCCTTTGTTCGTTTCTGCTGTGTGCCCGGACGGCGCTGGCTTCGGACGGCGCGGGCCCGGATGAGGATGCGAAAGTTCTCGAACAGTACCGGGAATATCAGGGGCGGCTGGAGGCCATAGAACACAGAGCGGAAATCGGGGAAAATGGTTTTGAAGTGGTGGAAAACCAGATTTTTCCGATAGAAATTGAGGGATATGGAGAGGTGTCCCTTGTGCCCGCATTTGAGGAATCCTATCACCGCCTTGCGTTGTTTTTCGTAACGGAGGACGGACAGGTTATTTATAAGACCGATCAGCTGGAGACGAATCATCGTGTGCTTGGGAAGATGGAACAGCCGGACTGCAGTATTGCGGCGGTGTCTTTCCGGGATCTCAACAGGGACGGACGTATGGATATTATTTTGATTACGGCCTGTGCCGGTGAAAACGGTTCCGACGAATATAAGGTGGGCGACGTCCTTTTCCAGAGCAAAAAACAGGCGGGCTTTTACCGGGATTACCGGATTGCGGATAAAATTAACCGGTATGGAATGAACAAAAGTGCGGAAGTGATTACCGCGTTTGTCAGAGACGGCTGTTCGACGGAATTTCTGTATACGGCGACGACTTTAAAGGAACTGCTTGCGGAGGGGCTGCAGATTATTCCGGAACAGTGCAATTACAGGACGTTCGGAAAGCTGGGGAAATTACAGGTTGTGCCGGGAACATACCGCATTTCCAATTATGATGTTTTCATGGTCTATCTTGTCAGCGAACAGGGCGATATTCTGTTCAGTTTACAGCCGATGGGGGATTATGATAATCTGTATGCGTTAAAAGGAATTAACTGCCGGGATATAGACGGGGACGGGCTCAAAGATATCGTCATACTGGCGCGGTACAGTTATGAGGGTGAGGAAGGGCAGCTCGTTGTGGAGAGTGATTACTCCATTTATTACCAGCGGACGGGAGGTTTTTCGCTGGACACGGAAATAAAGGACGCTTACCGGTGCAGCGATGAAGACACGATGGAAATACTTGTTGAAGAAGCGAGAAAGTACTGGGGCTGGCAGGCGTGATAAGAATTTCGAAAGACCCGCACAGGAGAGCGTTTTGTCAGGAGCAGGCTGAGAGAAAGGCATGGATATTGGAATGATTAAAATACTGATAGTGGATGATGAAAAACCGATTTGTGATTTGATTGATCTGAATTTGTCGTCGGCCGGGTATCATTGTGATTCGGTTCAGGACGGGCTGACGGCGATCGAAAAGATCGAACAGGATACTTATGACCTGATTTTGCTGGATATCATGCTGCCGGGGGCCGACGGCTACGACGTTATGGAATATATCAGGCCGCTCGGCGTTCCCGTTATTTTTATTACGGCGAAACATGAGGTGAAGGACCGGGTAAAAGGGCTGAAGCTGGGCGCCGACGATTATCTGGTGAAACCGTTCGACGTGGTGGAGCTGGTTGCCCGTGTGGAAGCGGTGCTGCGCCGCTATAATAAGACGGAGCAGCGGCTGACGGCCGGCGATGTGATTGTGGACGTGGAAGCGCGGAGGGTAACGAAGGCGGGCCGCCCTGTGGAACTGACGAATAAGGAATTCGGACTTCTGGTTCTTTTTATACGGAATAAAAATGTGGCGCTTTTTCGGGAAACTTTATACGAAAAGGTATGGGAAGAGGAGTATTACGGCGACAGCCGTACGCTTGACCTGCATGTACAGCGCCTCAGAAGGAAACTTGGCTGGGAGAACAGTCTGGTTGCGGTTTATAAGGTCGGTTACCGTTTGGAAATCGTGTGAAAAGGTTTTCTGAGGTGTCTGAGAAAGAAAGGTCATCTGTGATGAAATTTTCATTGAAAATTCTGCTGTGGACGATTATCGTCATGGCGCTGGCGCTGGGATTCAGCGGTTTCTATTTCGTGAATTATGTGTTTGAGACATCCCTGGAACGGGAAGTCGGACAGGCAATGGATGAGAGCAGTATTCTCGGCTTTGCATTTGAAACGGCGGCTTTGAGCGTTCCGGCGAAATATAGTGTGCTCCCGAATAATACGGTGGAAGAGATTGCGTCCAATCTGGAAAGGGGCGGACAGAGCGACGGCCGTCTGCTGCGTATTTCGGATGAGGAAAAAAATGTGCTCTATACGAGCGACGGCTTCGGCATGGATGACGAACTGCTGTTGCAGACCGGGGAAAATATCAAGACATACCGCATTATTCAGGAAGAAGATAAATATTATGTGCATACCGGGACGACGGTAAATGCGCTGAACAGAATCCTTTATCTGGAAAACATGAAAGACGTATCGGAAGTGTTTACGGAACGGACGATGGGATTTTCCCTGTACCGCAAGGTGACGCTGGTCATGCTGTTTGCCGGCATGCTGATTATGCAGATTATTTCTTCCCTTTTGACGAAGCCTGTACGGCTTCTGACGGAAGCGACTAAAAGAATGGCGGCCGGCGATTATGCTTACCGGGCGAAACAGATCAGCCAGGACGAGCTCGGACAGCTGACAAAGGATTTTAACAGCATGGCAGGGGCTCTTGAGCAGAACATCGAAAAGCTGGAGGAAGAAATCGAGGCAAAAGAAGAATTTATGGGCGCTTTTGCCCATGAACTGAAAACGCCGCTGACAGCGATTATCGGTTATGCGGACATGCTCAGATCCCATAAACTGGATGAAGAAAAAAGCATCATGTCGGCCAATTATATTTATACGGAAGGAAAACGGCTGGAGGCGATGTCGCTGCGTCTGCTGGATATTATTGTGGCCGGAAAAGAGGAAGCGGAGCTGCAGGAAGTCCCTGTGGAACCTGTCTTTGATTATCTGGAAGATATGTTCACGGGGAGCCGGAACATGGAATTTCATTTTGCGCATGAGTCGGGAACGGTGCTTGCGGAAGTGAATCTCATTAAGACGGTGTTGGTAAATCTGGTCGATAATGCCTGCAAAGCATCGGAGGAAGGCGGACTCATCGAAATAAGCGGAAGGGCGCTGGAAAACGGATACTGTTTTGCGGTCAGGGATTACGGAATCGGCATTCCGGAGGCGGAGCTGCACAAGATCACGAAAGCTTTTTATATGGTTGACAAGTCCCGTGCAAGAAGTAAGAACGGCGCCGGGCTCGGACTCGCGCTCTGCGTGGAGATATTGAAAATCCATCACAGCGGACTGAAAATAGAAAGCGAAGCGGGTGAAGGCTCATGCTTTAGCTTCGTGCTGGAGAAAGGCGGTGATCGGGGATGAAATATAAACTGAAAATTGCGGTGTTCATCCTGTTTGCGGTTTTTTCCATGGCGCTGTCCATCTGGGGGCCGGAAACGCTGGCCAGATATCAGGACAGGGGGCTTTTAAACGAGATACACGCGGAGACGGTGGAAGAGGCGGGCGTGGGCTACCGCTATAAACTGAATATCAATGAAAAGCTATATATTCTCTCACGCTGCCTGAGCAGCCAGACGATCCCGGAAAGCGAACAGAACGCGCTGGCACATCGGACGGAGGCAGAGAACACATATCAGGATATGGAAGGCTCTTATGCCTTTATTGCAAATTACCGGAGCCCGTCGGATGAAGAAATTACCAACGAGCAGATTTATGAGACTTGTAATCAGGCGCTGGCCGTTCTGAAAGAAGCCGGGATTCTTCCGGAAGAAGTAAAAGACGTGATGCCCGCTTCTTATGAAGCGACGCTTTATTCCGCAATCGATGTGCTGGAACCGCGCAATAACATTGCGGTCTGGAAACTGAGTCTGTCAAACAGCCAGAAAAATGCCAACAAGGAAAATCGACTGATGGACGCTTATATCGGCGCCGAGGATGGGAAACTTTATGAATTTTATGTGCGTACTCCGCTCGTGTGGGAAGAAATCGATGCGGACGCCGTCGTGGAGGGCTGGAGCAGCTATATGGGGCTTGGCAGTCCCGAACCTTACGAGTCGGAGAATCCGCTGCTGGAAACGACGCCTTATTTTAAAAAATATGTTTTTCCGGGAATGGGCGATGCGAAAACGGTCGTTACGGTTGGCTTCTACGAAGGCATCAACGAGCTTTTTTTAAAGATCGAGAAATGATGCAAAAATGATGCAAATATGATGTGACTTTGATGCAGAAATGATGATAATATGATGCAGCTCCTGTGTATTCTTATTGTATAAGATGCCACAGGAGTTTTTTTACTGTTGAAAAACTGCTGTTTCCGCAGCGGTCTTCAAAACGCGGGCTGCCGGGCCTGTGTCTTTTATTCTATGGGAAATGAAGGAGTGTAAGAATGAGAAAGTACGAAAGAGGAAGTTATCTGACCAGATATTATCATCAGTATCAGAGAAAAGAAAAAAAACGCAGATGCGTCAGACGGAGCGCGGCGGCAGCGCTGGCGGCCTGCCTGATCTGTCTGGCCGCGTTTACCATATATAAAATTCCGGCATGGGAAGTGCAGGCGGCGACGGATAAAGACGTCGTATATTGGCCGAAACATACCGATATGGGGGCGGCGGCCGGCGGTCCGGCACAGATGGATATGAAACAGCTTCGGGCTGTGATCGAAGAAAATGCGATTCCGGTCATTTATGTGGACGCCGGACATGGCGGCGAAGACGCAGGATGCGCCAAAGCCGGTGTGGAAGAAAAAACGATCAATCTGGAAATTGCCTTCAGAGTGCGTGACAAACTGGAAGCGCTCGGATATAAAGTGATTATGGCCAGGGATTCCGACGTCTATGTTTCCAAAGAAGAACGGGTGGAGCAGGCCAATGCCTCTCAGGCTGACATATATGTCAGTATTCATCAAAACTCCACGGACGACGGCAGCGACGCAAGCGGCATGGAAGTATGGTATGACGGTTCCGATAAAACGCGCTCAAACGAAAAGCTGGCCCGGCTGATCAGACAGCAGACGGCCAGAAGCACGCAGGTTGTCGAACGGGAGCTGCGCGGCAATGCTGATTTTCATGTCACAGGGAATACGGATATGCCCTCCTGCCTGATCGAAACCGGATTTCTGACCAATACGGATGAGAGGAACAAACTCGTAACAGAGGAATATCAGGAGCAGATCGCCGCGGGCATCGTGCGGGGCATCGACTATTATTTTCACCCGAAAACAATGTATCTGACATTCGATGACGGCCCGTCCGAAGAGAATACGGAAAAAATACTGGATATTTTAAAGGAAAGAGGTATTCACGCCACCTTTTTTCTGGTAGGGGAAAATGTGGAACAGAATCCGGAGATCGCAAAGAGAATCGCGGCGGAAGGACATACGATCGGCATCCACAGCAATACCCATAACTATACGGAAATCTATGCGGATGCGGACAGCTTTATACAGGATTTTGAGGAGGCGCACCGAATCGTCTATGAGGTAACGGGAGTGGATGCAAAACTCTTTCGTTTTCCCGGAGGAAGCGTTAATGCTTATAATGCGGAAGTGAATGAGGACATTATAGAAAAAATGACGGAGCTCGGTTATATCTACTATGACTGGAACGCCAGTCTGGAGGATGCCGCTCCCGAAACAAAGCCGGAAGAACTGGTTTCCAACGGCGTCTCTACCACGCAGGGGAGACAGAAGGTTGTTATGCTGGCACATGATGTCGTTTATAATACGGGCGTCTGCCTTGAAGAATTGCTGGACAGCCTGCCGGAATATGAGATGAAGGCTTTGAGCGAGGACGTGGAGCCGGTACATTTTGAAAGGTAATAAGTTTTTATGAAATGAATGCCAGGGTAGTCTGTTTTAAATTGCCAAAGCTGTTCTAAAGCTCTATTTCAGCTTTGGCAATTTAAAAACAGTCTGCTCTGGCATTTTCGGCAGTGTCTTTGTAAGGATTAAGGTGTAGGCGACGGTTATGAGTATCATAACGAGACCGTGAATCATCTGCTTTTCCGCTGTATATCCCGATTCGTTTGCAAAGCTGCTGAGCGTGTTGATAACAGAATGGGTAATGATGCAGGGGAGCAGACTTCCGCCGCGGTAAAATATCGTCACAAACAAGAATCCTACTGCAATCGCTAAGCAAATCTGATATAAATTATTTACCAGGTCCATGCCGCTGCCGTTGAATAAATTTATCAGATGCCCTATGCCAAAAGTTATGCTTGAGATCATAATTGCAGATTTTATATTATCTTTTGCGATCGCTTTAAACAGGAACCCTCTGAAAAGTAATTCTTCAATAAAACCAACGCAAAGCATACAGGCCATATGGCAGACCATATCCGATAACGGATGATTGACGGCGGCGCCGTTCCAAAGGTTTCCTGTGGCTAAGATTATCAGCGGCACATAATAAAGGAATCTGCGGGCGGGCACAGAAGATTTACAGAGCCCGTACCGTTTTAACAGATCATTTTTCCGAATAAAGGCAAAAAGAATGATTGTCTGAAGGATACTAAAAACAGCACTTGCAGAGTATTTTATTCCGATTTTTTCATTCAGCGGATTTGCGAAAGACTGCAGGATGCAGTAAATCACAATCCATACAATCGCAAAAGTCAGTTCGTTTTTTTCATATAACTTCTTCATTTAATTTCCTCCTGTATGGTTATCTTCATCGGACAAGGGCGTGTATCCCTTATCCGATGAGGTTAATATCGCTCCTGTACATACCCGTTTCAAATGTGTCGTTATCAGTTTTTCATCATACTCTAATGAATTATTGGCAATGATGCTGGCATATCCATGAACAAACAGGGCGAGTATTACAAAAACTTCTTTTGTCTGTTCCATATTCATATTCATTTCTTTCTGCATGACGGAAATAACAGGTATAAGTTCCTCGGAATTTATCATTTCAGGCAGACTGTTTTCGACAGCAAATCCCGACTGAAACAGAAATTGGAACAAATTAGGCTCTTTAATTGCAAACCGGATATAATTCAGTCCAATTTCAAGCATAATATTTTTCTGTGTTTCCGGAATGCTCATCAGATATTCCGTATGATATTTATCTGCTTTTTCATAAGCGGCTTTTTTTAATTCTTCAATCGTTGCAAAGTGGTACATGACGGGTTGTGTGGAACAATTCAGCTTTTTTGATACTGTCCTTGCATTGATATTTTCCGCACCCGTTTTACGGGCAACCTCAAATGCGGCGTCAATAACCATATCTCTTGTGATTTTAGCTTTTGGCGGCATTTCTTTCTCCTTATATAAATTATTTATGTTATATAACAATAATTATATTATAAGACACGGTACCGGTTTTGTCAATCTCTCCGACTTATCATATATCCATGAACACCCGGATTTCGCAAGCGGGGTTGATGCAACTTTGATGCAAAAAAGATGCTCCTTTGATGCAAAAAAGATGCCCCTTTGATGCACATATGATACAAATTTGATGTTTTCATAGAATACGATAGGGTAAGAAGAAATCCAGATTTAATCCGGAACCGAAAGGAGTATTCAGAATATGAAAAAACACAAAAAACTGCTGTGCCTTCTATCCGCCCTGTGCATGCTGTTTGGCTGCTCGCCTGTCGTGCACGCAAGCGAAGCGGACGCTGACGAGGACCGGACATACGCGCCATACTTCTATGTAGAAAGCGAAGAAGTCGGCGTGGACAGTTTTCCACTGAAAAAAACAAGTGTCAACGTCACGATCGACGGTATTATCGCGGACACTTATGTCGTACAGACTTACGCAAACGAGGGAACGTCCCCCATCAATGCCAGCTATGTTTTTCCGGCCTCCACCAAAGTTACCATCCACGGAATGCAGATGCAGGTCGGCAGCCAGCGCGTGACGGCAACTATCAAAGAGAAAGAAGAAGCAGAAGAAGAATTTGAGGCGGCCAAAAGCGAAGGCAAAACAGCTTCGATGCTGTCCGAGCAAAAAGCCAACATGTTTACAATGGACGTCGCCAACATCATGCCGGGCGATGAAGTCCGCATCGAGCTGCATTATACGGAACTGATCATGCCCACGGACGGAACCTATCAATTTGTTTTCCCGACCGTTGTCGGCCCACGCTATATGGGACCGGTCATCGATGACAGCGGCAACCGGCTGGAATGGATCGGAACGCCTTATCTTCCGGAAAGAAGCTCGCCGGAAAGCGCTTATGAGATCAACGTCGATGTTACTTCCGCCGTTCCGATTGCCGCCCTGTCGAGCAGCACCCATGACGTCAACATCGACTGGAATGAGAAAAAATCAGCGCATGTGACGCTGGCCGATACGAAAGATTTTGCCGGCAACCGCGATTTTGTTCTCGACTATAAACTCAACGGCGAAGCAATCCAGACCGGTCTTCTCACGGACAGCAATGAGAACGAAAATGTTTTCATGCTGATGATTCAGCCGCCGGAACGATGCGAGCTCGACGAGATTCCTCCACGGGAATATATTTTCGTCCTGGACGTATCGGGTTCCATGTCCGGTTTTCCGCTTGACACCGCCAAAGTACTGATTCGGGATCTGGTTTCCAATCTGCGGGAAACGGATACTTTTAACCTGATTCTTTTTTCAGGAACGTCCTACCAGCTTTCCCGGCGTTCGGTAGCCGCCACGGAAGAAAATATCGAAAGAGCCATCGGCCTGATCGATGAGCAGAACGGCGCCGGCGGCACGGAACTTCTGGAAGCACTGGAAGATGCGGTCCGTATTCCTGACAGTCCGAACACTTCCCGCAACATCGTCGTTATTTCCGACGGCTATATCTGGGGCGAAGCAGACGTGTTCCAGCTGATTCATGAAAAACAGGGCGAGGCGGATTTCTTTTCCTTCGGTATCGGATACGCGGTCAACCGCTATCTGATGGAAGGTATCGCCAAGACCGGACAGGGAGAATCGTTCATCGTCATGGAAGAAAATGAGGCCGCGAAAGCCGCCGAAAAATTCCGTACCTACATACAGTCACCCGTGCTCACCGATATTCAGGTAGCCTTTGAAGGATTCGATACCTATGACGTGGAACCGACGGTTCTGCCCACCTTATATGCGAGCAAACCCATTGTACTGCTCGGAAAATGGAAGGGCGAAGCGGAAGGAACCATTAAAATAACAGGAACAACAGGAAACGGCACATTTACACAGGAAATTTCCGTTGCCGAAGCCAAAGCCGGAAGCAACGATGCGCTCGGCTACCTGTGGGCGAGGAAACGCGTGGAACGTCTGACGGATTACGGCATTAGCCCCGGCAATCCGGACGTAAAAGATGAAGTGACACAACTCGGATTGGATTATCATATGATAACGCCGCATACTTCCTTTATCGCGGTTATCGACACCGTCCGGAATCCCGACGGAAACAGCACGGACGTTGACCAGCCGAATCCGCTTCCGCTCGGCGTCTCCAACCTGGCAGTCGGCTATCGTATCGGTTCGGAACCCGGAGAAATCATTCTTTTCGCCGCGCTGGTGCTCATGATGTTTCTTCCGGCCTTTATGAAAAAGCTTTGGCGGAAAAGGGAAAACCAATAAATCCGTATGCGTGCCAAAACACACATAAACAATCAGATTTGAATGTCTGCCGGCGTCTTTCTGCCGGCAGACGGACAGGAGTCATGATGAAAAAAAATGCTCTGCAAAAATACTGGCCGCTATATCTTCTGACAACCGGCATCGCTTTTATGTTGCGTTGTTTCTCCAAAATAACCGACAGTGATGTCATTTTATGGATGCTGACCCCCACCGTAAGGTGGGTCAGCATTCTTAGCGGCATTTCTTTTGAATACCTCCCGCACAGGGGATACGTCAGCTATTTTTACCGTTTTCTGGTGGCGCCTTCCTGTGCCGGCATCCGCTTTATGATGATCGCCTTTCTGATGCAGTCCTTCTCTTTTCTGTACCGGATTGAAAAAAGAAGAAACGGATATCTGTGGTTCGGATTTTGCGTTGTCTTTTCCTATATTGCTACGATTTTCGTAAACGGCATCCGCATTATTGCCTCCATATATCTGCCTCTTCTGCTGGAAAGACCGGGCATGGCGGACGGTTTTATGACTTCTGACAGACAGCATACTCTGATCGGGACCGGCGTATATTTTTCTTCGCTTTGCTTCCTGTATCTGTTATCGGCTTTTATCTGCAAAAAATGGTTTCAGGACACAGCGAAACCGGCTTCCGGCGCAGCGGTTCCTGCCTGTGATTTCCGGCCCCGACGCATGTTCGTTCCGGCTTTCTGGTATCTGCTGACCGTGATCGGACTTCCGTTCTGCAAAAGGATCCTGACAAAAGACTGGGAAGGCTTCTGGCCGTATGCAATGCTTGTTATCTTTACCTGTCTGCCTGTCTGCGCTTTGTTATATGCCGCGGACAGACTACGGTATCGGATTTCCGGAGACGAAGGCACGGGCGGCACGGCACGCTGATTTTCATATACGCCGATTCACCCTCTCCGCGCCGCATTTGCTGCCGGTGCGGAGAGGATATTGTCATTTGACCGGCGAATGCGGCGGCATTTTCGTATGCCTAATGATTCTGCGTCATTTTTGTTTTCAATCATCTTGATGACTTGCGCAAAAGAACGCCATATGTTAAGATTTAAAAATCAGGTTTTTTTCGACTGAACCTGATCGGTTTTATTAAAATATGCACCGGAACAGACAACGTTTCGGGACGCAATACATATGCTGGGAAGGGAGCGAAGAAAAATGAAGAATAACAAAATTACAGACACCATTCATTACGCGGGAACAGACGACAAAGCGATCGATTTATTTG
This sequence comes from uncultured Lachnospiraceae bacterium, assembly GCA_910584965.1. Taxonomy (GTDB): domain Bacteria; phylum Bacillota; class Clostridia; order Lachnospirales; family Lachnospiraceae; genus UBA3282. Next base: position 53,865 of record CAJUDZ010000018.1, read on the forward strand.
AAAGCCAGTACATAGTGCCGAAAGGCGTTTCCTATAATTCGTATGTCATTCTGGATGAAAAGATTGCCGTGATGGACGGCGTTGATGAAAGGGCGGAGGAAGTCTGGTTTCAGAATCTGGAGCGGATTCTTGACGGAAAGAAGCCGGACTATCTCGTTGTTTCCCATATGGAGCCGGACCATGCCGGAAATATTCAGAAGTTCATGGAGAAATACCCGCAGGCGCAGATTGTTGTGAATGCGAAGGCACTCAGCATGCTGCCTCAGTTTTTTACGCTCGATATGAATGCGCGCAGCGTGGTGGTCAAAGAAGGCGATGAGCTGGTGCTCGGTAAGCATGTTCTGACCTTTATCATGGCGCCGATGGTACATTGGCCGGAAGTCATGATGTCCTATGAGAAGACGGAAAAAGTTTTGTTTTCAGCCGATGCCTTCGGAAAATTCGGCGCGCTCGATGCGGAAGAGGACTGGGCTTGCGAGGCGCGGCGGTATTATTTTAATATAGTAGGAAAATATGGCATGCAGGTTCAGGCGCTGTTACAAAAAGCTTCCGCGCTGGATATCCGGATAATCTGTCCGCTGCACGGGCCGGTTTTATCCGAAGACCTGGCGTATTATATCGGAAAATATCAGATTTGGAGCAGTTACGAACCGGAAGATAAAGGCGTTCTGATCGCATATGCCTCGATTCACGGAAATACCGGCAAGGCAGCCGAAAAGCTGGCGGAACTGTTAAGGGCAAAAGGTGTGGAAAAAGTCGTCGTGTCAGATCTGGCAAGAGATGATATGGCGGAAGTCATCGAAGACGCTTTCCGGTATGACCGGATGGTGCTTGCGGCAGCTACCTATGATGCGGGTGTATTTCCCTGTATGGACAGCTTCCTGGCGCGTCTGAAATCGAAAAATTATCAGAAGCGGAGAGTCGGCATCGTGGAGAACGGAAGCTGGGCGCCGATGGCGGGCAAGGTGATGAAAGAATCTCTTTCCCAGATGAAGGAAGTAACAATCGTTGAACCCGTCGTTACGATTAAGTCCACGATGAACGGAGCGTCGGAGGAACAGCTTGCATTACTGGCTGAAGCGCTTGTGTAAAAAGAACGCCTGACAGGCGGATAAAATATTGGTACCCTTGTCCACTGAGGGTATATGGAGATTATAAAAAACGCGGCATTTTATATGAGAATGCTGCGTTTTTATTAAATTGGAAATTGCGTCAGAGTTGTGCATTGTATTTATGCCGGGAATAAAAATTTTTTCGTATAATATTTTTTCATAATCATCTTGACATTCCACCCCAATGCGATAGAATGTAGAAGATTTCACCTTCTTGAAAAGAAGGTGCGGACGGTTCCGGGAACCGCCGGATATGGAGGAGAATTATGGAAAAAGATATGACGTCGGGAAGTCCCATGAAGCTGATACTGGGCTTTTCCATTCCGCTGCTGTTCGGACTGTTGTTCCAGCAGCTTTACAGCATGGTCGATACGATCATTGTCGGACATTATCTGGGCGTGGATGCGCTGGCTGCCGTGGGAGCGACCGGATCGGTCAATTTTTTGATCATCGGTTTCTGCATGGGTGTCTGCAACGGCTTTGCAATTCCGATTGCCCAGGAATTTGGCGCGAGAAATGAAAGAAACCTGCATAAATATGTGGCGAACAGCGTATGGCTATCCGTCATTTTTTCGGTGGTGATGACGATCGCCGTCGTACTGCTGTGCCGTCCGATTCTCAGGCTGATGCGGACGCCGGAAAATATTATAGACGGTTCTTACAGCTATATTGTGATTATTTTTATCGGTATCCCGGTTACATATCTTTACAACATGACGTCGGCGATTATCCGTTCGCTGGGTGACAGCAAAACACCGGTCATTTTTCTGGTGATGTCGGCGGTGCTCAACATCGGGCTGGATTTGCTGTGTATCATCGTATTTCGTATGAGCGTTGCCGGTGCTGCCGTTGCGACGGTTTTGTCGCAGCTTGCCGCGGGCATCTGCTGTCTTCTTTTTATGCGGAAGAAATTTCAGATTCTGCGGATGAACCAGGACGAATGGAGACGGGACGGGAACTTTATGAGTAAACTCTGCAGCATGGGACTGCCAATGGGATTACAGTATTCCATTACGGCAATCGGCAGCGTTATCCTGCAGAGCGCGGTCAACAGCATCGGTTCCAACGCGGTAGCGGCGGTTACGGCGGGCGGTAAGGTGAGCATGTTTATGTGCTGTCCTTTTGATGCGATGGGAAGTACGATGGCGACCTATGGCGGACAGAACGTGGGGGCCGGAAAACTGGAACGCGTGGGAAACGGCCTGAAAAGCTGTATTCTGCTCGGGGCCGTTTACTCGGTGTTTGCCCTCGGTGTGGTTCTGCTTTTCGGGAAATATCTGCTTCTGCTGTTTTTAAACAGCGACGAGACGGTTATTCTGGAAAATGCACAGTGGTTTATTCTGGTGAACAGCTGTTTCTATTTTCCGTTGGCGCTGGTGAACATTATCCGATTTTTAATACAGGGTATGGGATTCAGCAAAATTGCGGTATTTGCAGGAATGTTTGAGATGGTGGCCAGGGCGCTGATGGGATTTATACTGGTGCCGTTTTTCGGATTTGAGGCGGTCGGTTTTGCGAATCCGCTGGCGTGGATTTTTGCGGATATCTTTCTGATTCCGGCCTATCTGCATGTGAAACGGCGGATGGAACTGGCGATGACGCGTCAGCCCGCTGTTTAGAGGGGGATTTGACGTTCTGAATTTTTCAGTATCATATAGAAAGGAACGATATCACAAAAATGGCGGTTACGATATTTACGATGACGCATAAAAAGTTTGAAGAACCTTCGGATCCGGTGTATGTTCCGCTGCAGGTGGGACGCGCCTGCGGCGAAGACCTGGGTTATCCCGGAGACGATACGGGGGATAATATTTCCCGGAAAAACTGCTATTACGGAGAACTGACGGGCGTCTACTGGGTCTGGAAAAATGTGCGGACAAAGGATTACGTGGGCATCTGCCATTACAGAAGATATTTCTGTACTGAAGAAGGCCGGATTTTTAACGAAAAGGATTATCGGTCGCTTTTACAGGAATATGATATCATTACGTCGAAAAAGCTGAAGCTGAACTTTTCTTACTTTGACGGCTATGCCAGCGATTACAATATTTTTGACCTGATTACGACGGGAGAGGTCATCCGGCAGAAATATCCGGCATATTACGGAAATTTTGAGCGGCTTGTGCACGGAAACGGCACTTATTTTGCGAATATGATGGTGGCGGAGAAGTCTCTGTACGATGAGTACTGCGCATGGCTGTTTTCGATATTCGACGAGGTGGAAAAGCGCATCGATGCGGATGCCTACGACGATTACCACAAGCGGGTGTTCGGCTTCATTTCGGAGTTTTTACTGCTCGTCTGGGTGGAGACAAAAGGGTTAAAAGTCTGTGAATGCAAGATCGGCATGACTACGGAAAAATACGAGACAAAGCGGATGAAGGAAACGCTGGCGGATTTTTTCAGGAAAAAAGACATCGCCGGGGCGAAAGCCTTTTTTCTGGAATCGCTGGAAAAGCGGCCGGATGTGTTAATGGAGGCTTCGGATATCACGGGCGAGCTGAAAATCGCCATGCAGGTCGTTGCGGTCTGTGAATTGGAACAGGCGCAGTCCGGGGAATGCGTTATCGACAGAATCCGGGAATTTGACGAACTCATGCGTTACTTTGCCGGACTGAATGATGCCGTCAACGCGTGCCGGATGGACAGCTTACAGGAAGAAAACATCCGGTTTCTGAAAGAAGAACAGATATCGGATATCGCAATAGAAGCTTCTGCTCGGATGTTCTGCACGGAGGAGGCTGAGCAGCGGCGCGTGGCAAAAGCCGTTAAAGCGTTCCGGTCACGCTGACTGTGTCGTCTGTCTGATACCGTGCAGCTTGAGAATCCACATGATCTGTGATAAAATGGTAACAATCTGAAACGTAACCATGCAAAGAAAGGAAAAGGGTATTGGTATGAATTATCAGCAGGCATACGATAAGCTGGAAAAATGCGGCCAGCTCCATGTACTGAAATATTATGAGGAGCTGACGCCGGAAGGAAAGGAAGCGCTGCTTTCTCAGGTGGAAGGGCTTGACTTTTCGATGACGGAATCCTGTAAGCATAAAGAAGAACTGACACAAAAAGGAAAAATTACGCCGTTGTCAGCCATGCAGTTAAAAGAAATTGCGGAGAGAAAAGAGGAATTTATGTCCGCCGGGCTTGAAGCGATACGTGCCGGAAAAGTGGGCGCCGTTCTGCTGGCGGGCGGTATGGGAACAAGGCTCGGTTCCGATGCGCCGAAAGGCGTTTATAATATCGGCCTGACGAAAGAAGTTTTTATTTTTCAGCGGCTGATTGAAAATCTGCTGGATGTGGTGCATCAGGCGGATGCGTGGATTCATCTTTTCGTGATGACGAGCGATAAAAATCACGAAGCGACAACTGCTTTTTTTAAGGAAAAAAATTATTTTGGCTATCGTCCCGAGTATATCACTTTTTTTATGCAGGAGATGGCGCCGGCAACCGATTACGACGGAAAGGTTTATCTGGAAGCGAAAGATAGAATTTCCACTTCGCCCAACGGAAACGGCGGGTGGTTTTCTTCGATGATGAGATGGGGCGTCGTGGATAAGATTCACGAGGCCGGCATTGAATGGCTGAATGTTTTTGCGGTGGACAATGTATTACAGAGGATTGCGGATCCCTGTTTTGTCGGCGCGACGATTCTGACCGACAGCGATGTGGGAGCCAAAGTGGTTTGCAAGAATGCGCCGGATGAAAAAATCGGCGTGATCTGTCTGGAAGATGAAAGACCGTCGATCGTGGAATATTATGAGCTGACGGAAGAGCTGATGAACGCCAAAGACGAAAACGGCGATCCGGCATACAGCTTCGGCGTTATCCTGAATTATTTATTCCGGGAGAAGGCGCTGGAAGAAATCGTTGCGAAGAAACTGCCCCTTCATATCGTAGAAAAGAAAATTCCCTGCCTGGATGAAAAAGGAGAACTTATCAAACCGGAGGAACCGAACGGTTACAAGTACGAGCAGCTTGTGCTGGATATGATTCACCAGCTGGATTCCTGTCTGCCGTATGAGGTGGAAAGAAATTACGAATTTGCACCGATCAAAAACAAGACGGGCATCGATTCCGTGGAGAGCGCACGGGAGCTGTGCAGGAAGAACGGAATCGAACTGTAAGGTTTGAAATAACCGCACTGTCCGGTTGAAAGAATGCCCTGTACAGGGCATTTTTTCACACTTAACATTTCGACAGATTTGAGCAACATTCCGCGCTTGTATAAAAACCCGGAATCAGCGTAAAGTATAGGTAGAGAAAGCGAGTTTTAAGTCTTTCAGAGTAAACGAAAATCGGGAAAAGAAGTAAGGAGGCGCTTTTATGGCAATTTTAGTGACAGGAGGAGCAGGGTATATCGGCTCCCATACGGTAGTGGAGTTACAGAATGCGGGCTATGATGTCGTTGTCGTGGATAATTTATCCAATTCCAGCGAGAAATCGCTGCAGCGGGTGGAAAAGATTACGGGAAAACCCGTGAAATTTTACCGTGCGGATATTCTGGACAGGGCGGCGTTAGAAGACGTGTTCAGTAAAGAGCAGATTGATTCCTGCATTCATTTTGCGGGGTTAAAGGCAGTCGGCGAGTCCGTGGCGAAGCCCTGGGAATATTACGAGAACAATATTGCCGGCACGCTGACTCTGGTGGATGTGATGAGAAAACACAATGTGAAAAATATTATTTTCTCCTCTTCCGCGACGGTATACGGCGATCCGGCGGTGATTCCGATTACGGAAGAATGTCCGAAGGGACAGTGCACGAATCCTTACGGCTGGACCAAATCCATGCTGGAGCAGATTCTTTCCGACATCCAGAAGGCGGATCCGGAATGGAACGTAATTCTGCTTCGTTATTTCAATCCGATCGGCGCGCACAAGAGCGGAACGATCGGGGAGAATCCAAACGGCATTCCGAACAATCTGATGCCTTACATTACACAGGTGGCGGTTGGCAAACTGAAAGAGCTCGGTGTATTCGGCAACGATTATGATACGCCGGACGGCACGGGCGTGCGCGATTACATCCATGTTGTAGATCTGGCGGTGGGCCATGTAAAGGCATTAAAAAAGATCGAAGAAAAAGCGGGCCTTTGCATTTATAATCTGGGCACGGGAACCGGGTACAGCGTGCTGGATATCGTGAAGAATTTCGAGGAAGCGACAGGCGTCAAAATCCCTTACGTTATCAAAGACAGACGTCCCGGCGATATCGCGTCCTGTTATTCCAACGCGCAGAAGGCAAAAGACGAGCTTGGCTGGGAAGCGCAGTACGGCATCAAAGAAATGTGCGCCGATTCCTGGAGATGGCAGAGCAATAACCCGAACGGGTATGAAGACTAGCGTGAAGAGAAGTTCTAAGGTTCCGTGTTGCGGAACCTTTTTCACGTCAGAGAATATTTTATGATTGAATCAGCAGGCCAGTGACAGTTTCCGCTGCCGGCCAGGATGTATCTTGTTCATGAATATACATTCCGGCTCCACAGCATAAGTCATATGGCCTTTTTTTCTGATTGTAACCAGAATGTAACCCGCACCGTCTATCATCAGAAAAGAACCGGACAATGTGAGAAAGGCATGGTATATATTATGGAAATATTAAAGACGGTAAATCTGAAGAAATATTACGGAAACGGAGAAAATCTGGTAAAGGCCGTGGACGGCATCAGTTTTTCCATTGAAAAAGGCAGCTTTACAGCGATTGTCGGAACATCGGGGAGCGGGAAGACGACTCTGTTAAATCTGATCGGCGGGCTGGATTATGCGGACGGCGGAGAGGTGATTGTGGACGGTCATTCGATTCTGAAGATGAAGGAGGAAGAACTGACCATTTTCCGCCGGCGAAACGTCGGATTTATTTTTCAGAATTATAATCTTGTTTCAGTACAGAATGTTTATAAAAACATCGTTCTGCCGATCCGGCTGGACGGGAATAAACCGGATAAAAAGTACATCGATCATATCTGCGATGTGCTTGGCATCGAAGGAAAGATGGACAGATACCCGAATCAGCTTTCAGGCGGGCAGCAGCAGAGGGTGGCGATTGCCAGAGCGCTTGCGGCGAAGCCTGCGGTACTGCTTGCAGACGAACCGACCGGGAATCTGGATTCCAGTACGAGTGCGGAAGTCATCGGTTTGTTAAAAATGACGGGAAAAGAATTTCATCAGACGATCGTCATGATTACGCATAACGAAGCGATTGCCCAGCTTGCGGACCGGGTGATTCATCTGGAAGACGGTAAGATTGTCGCAGACAAAGCCGGAGAAGGGAGGCAGGCGGAATGAATATCATGTTTCGAAATTCCAACAGGGGACTGGAAAAAGAACTGGCGGTGGATGACTACAGATCCCATCCGGTCAGAAACAGGATGGCCATACTCGCGGTAGCGCTGACTTCTATTTTGATCTGCGTCGTTTTTACGGCCGGATTCGGATTTGTCGGGGCCCTGAGCCTGTCTTTCGGTGCGTCGCCGGGGCCCGGAGCGGATAGCTGCTGCATCTATGGGGATGAGGAAATTCTGCAGCGGGCGAAGGAACTGCCCCAGGTGGAGTGGGCGGCCTATGTAAGAAGATGCAGTACGACGTACCTTCATAACAAAGAATTTTCCGGATTGGATGTACGTCTGCTCGCTGCCGACGACGTACATTATGAAAAAAATATGATAGAGCTGACTGCCGGGGAATATCCGCAGAAGGCGGACGAAATTCTTGTGTCGGATACGATGTCAAAACGTCTTGGACTGGAAGAGAAAATCGGGGCGGTATATACGCTGGTGGTCGTCATACAGGGAGACGGCGAAGAAATCGAACAGGAAATTCCCATGACGGTGTGCGGTTATTACAGGAATCCGCTGGGGAATGTCAGCAGCATCTATGAAGAAATCTACACGGGGGAAGCATTTATTCCGACTTATAATCCGCTGCTGTTAAAAGGCTATGATACGATCTATGTCAAGCTGAACAATCTGAATTTCTGGAGGCTTGGGCATGACAGAGAGGAAAAACTGGAGGAAGTCAATGCGCTTGCCGGCGGGAACGGAAACGGATACAAAATGAGCAATATGAGCGGCGGCGTTTTGGCGCTGATCTTCCTGATCGTTTTCATGATTATGTTCTGCGGATATATTTTCATCTATAATGTATTTGATATTTCCATCGTCAATGATATCCGGTTTTATGGAGAACTGAAGACGATCGGCATGACGGCCGGACAGCTGAAGAGGATGCTTTTTTATCAGATGAACCGGATTTCTCTGTGGGGAATCGGAATCGGAAGTCTGACCGGGTATGTCATCGGCTGGTTTGCTTCCCGGAAAATCGTTGCGGGATTTGCCGAAGGAATTGCGATGTATTACCGGCCGGCGGGGCCGCTTGAAACTTTTGCCCTGAGCGCGGCTTTCGCGTGGCTTACCGTCTATATCAGCACGAAGCGGCCTTTTCGGAAAGCATGTGCCATCTCTCCCGTGGAAGCGGCAAGATATCGCGGAAAACAGAAAAAAGGTTTCTTCTCCGTACTTTCCTTCGGCATCAGCGGGATATTGTTTTTGTTAGTCTATACCATATCGGCGGGCTATCAGGTGGATGTGATGATGGACCGGTATAATGAAACGGATTTCCGCATCAGACATAAGGGAGGTATGTGGGAACAGGAAGAAGCTTATCAGCCGATCAGCCGGAATCTGATTGCGGCGCTGGAATCGCTTGATTTTACGGAGAATTTCGGACTGGTATATCAGGCGAGAACGAAACCGGATTTCTATTTGTGGAACGGTGCATACCGATATGAAAGTTCCAAAGGGGAAATCGGCAGGGAGGGAGAACTTGCGGAAGATATGCGTGCTTTTGATGCGCATTTTAAGGAGATGGCCGGCGATACGGATTGGTTTCCGGAAAATGAAAGAGGGAATTATAAAGTCCGGGTACTCGGTATATCTCCCGAATATCTGGCCAGGGATGAAAAATATATGGGTGTGCTGGAGGGCTCTCTGGATGCGGAGAAATTTGCCGAAGGCGGCTATATGATATATAAACGTCTTATGCTGACGGGAAAAGAACAGACGCTTATGCTGACGGAAGGCATGGAAAGCCGGGTACATGCCGGAGATCAGGTCACCGTACAGTTTTACGATGATGCGGCACAGCGTTATGTGGAGAGAACTTATACGGTGATGGCAATCGTGGTTAATGATAATATGTTCGCAACGCCGAATACAACAAATGGCAATATTATTATCAGCGATGAAGAATTCTGCAGCATTTATTCCGACCATGAAAATCTCATAAACAGTATTTGTTTCGATTCCGCGCAAAAATTTGACAGTGAAAGTCTGGAAAACGGAAAAGAGCAGTATGAGACGGTAGAGAAAATTTTGGAGAATGACGGCAATCTGCAGCTTATGTTGGAGGCAAAATATCAGTCCGGCGCAGAATTTATCGAGAATAAGAAGATGATTACGGTATTCGGTATGTTTCTGGCGGCGATTGTCGGACTGATCGGCATTGCCAATCTGGTCAATACGGTTACGACGGATGTGATGGCAAGAAAGCTGGAATATGCCGCAATGCAGTCCATCGGCATGACGGGAAAGCAGATGGAAAAAGATATTTTTGTAAAATATGCCCGTTATATTATGACATCGGTGGGGATTGCCGCGGTATTTGGTTCGGCTGTCACGTATCGGGCCGCGGCCAATCCGACCTTTACGGGATTTTCACTTCCGGCATTCGTACAGGCGTTTATACTTTTTCTTGTTTTTTCCGTACTGCTCTGTGCGGCGATGGCGCGGGTTCTGACGAAAGTCATGAACAGGAAGTCGGTGGTGGAAAGGCTGCGGGAAGCGGCATGAGAAAAAGGAATCCCGGTATGTGGTAAGACGCCGTATGGGCAGTATGATGGAGGAAGCGCATGAAACAACATGTTCTGATTATAGAAGACGACCGGACGTTAAATGCCGGCATCTCTTTTGCACTGGAAAAAGAAGGCTATGCAGTTCACAGCGCGCACAGCCTTCAGGAGGCGGAAAAATGTCTTGAAAGGAAGATGAGCCTGATTCTTCTGGATGTGAATCTGCCGGACGGGGACGGCCGGGATTTTCTGCGGAATATTCTGGCCGGTCAGCCTGTTCCGGTAATCTGCCTGACGGCGCTCGATACGGAGGAAGATATGTTACAGGGTTTTCGTGCGGGGTGCGATGATTATGTGACGAAGCCTTTTTCCATGCCGGTGCTTGTGATGAAGATCAAAGCGCTGCTAAAGCGCAGCGAAGGTACTTCTAGACAGATTTACAGCGCGGGGAACCTGGTTTATGATTTTGAAAACAAAACGCTGAAAAAGCATGGCGGTCCGATAGAACTTACCGCGCTGGAAGTACGGCTGTTGGAGTATTTTATTCATAACAAAGGCATTGTTTTGACGAAAGAAAATCTGCTCGATAAAATATGGGATGCCAGAGAGCGGTATGTGGAGGAAAAAACGCTGAAAGTGAGCGTACTCAGACTGCGCAGGAAAATCGAAGACAACCCGGAAGAGCCGGAGCATATCAGAACGGTGTTCGGCATCGGATATAAATGGGAGGAAGCCTGATACGATGAAAAACGGAATACTGCGGAAATGCCGGAAAATAGAGAATGTTGACAGGATATGGGCGGGCGGTATGGGCGCGATGCTGATACTGCTGTTCCTGTTTTTGACAGCGGCCGTTTCCCGGCGGGATGATGTGGTTTTATGGGCGGTTATGTATGGCGTGTTAAATCTGCTTGTATTTACCGCGGTATATTTCAGACTGTCGCAGCAGGTGAGAAGCGCGCTGTATGCGCTTGGCGATATGATGGAAGAGCTGATAAGCGGCAGCAGGCCGGAAGAAAGGAAAGCGGATACGGCGGCCGGAACGAAATTTCCCGTTGCGGAAGATACCATTTTATCCAAACTGCAGGGACAGATTCTGAAATTATATCATATTCTGCGCGCTCACGAGGAACAGGAAAAGAAGATCAGAAAACAGCTCGACGAAAATATCGGCAATCTGGTACATCAGATCAGTACGCCGATTACCAATATCAGATTATATGTCAATTTTTTAAAAAGAGACGATTTGACCGTACAGGAAAGGGAACGATTCCTGCATTGTACGGAAGAACAGGCGGATAAAGTGTTCTGGCTGGGAGAGAGCTTTTCCAGAGTTTCCCGGCTGGAAACGGGAATCATTCATCCCAGACCGGTAAAACAGAAAATCGAATCCGTCATTTTAAATGCGATTGGCCAGGTCATTACGAAAGCGGAAAACAAAGGGATGGAAATTGCCCTGTCCGGCGGGACGCAGAGCGAGGCGCTCATCGATTCCAAATGGACGGCGGAAGCCCTTTTTAATGTTCTGGACAACGCCATAAAATACGGAAAACCCGGAACCCGGATCGAAATTAACGTAACGGAACTGACCAGTTATGTCAGCCTCGCTTTTCGTAATATCAGCGAATCGCCAATTTCTCCGGCCGAGTATCCGCTTCTTTTCAAACGGTTTTACCGTGGAAAATCCAATGCGGATATGGAAGGGGTCGGCCTCGGCTTATATATCGCAAGAAAAATTCTCGAAAGCGAAAAATCATACATTCAGGCCGGAAAAACCCCTGACGGTAAAACGGAGTTTGGCGTTTATCTCTATAAAGGATAACCCCGGTGGACAGGGTTTGCCGGGAACGGGGGAAACTTCGGCCGATCATAATTTTTTCGATATCTGTACAAATGCTTCGGATTGTAAATTGTTTTTTCAAATGCCCTGCTTTAAAATGGTGCTCACAATGACGAATGGAAAGCGCTGGGTTTCTCAGGCAGTAAATTCGATGGGTAAAAGGAGGCGTTCATTGTGAGCGGACAACAGCAGACAGAAGAACAGGATTCCAATATCATGATAAAAATATCCGGTTTTATCGTTGACAAGAGGAACCTGTTCTTTTTAATTTACATCATTTTAATCATTTTTTCGGCCTTTTCAAGAAACTGGGTCCAGGTGGAAAATGAGCTGTCGGCTTATCTGCCCGATACGGCGGAGACGTGTGTCGGACTGGATTTGATGGAGGAGCAGTTTATTACATATGGAACCGCCAAAGTGATGGTAACGAATATCGAATACGATGCGGCGCAGGAGCTGGCGGATGAGATCGGAGAAATGGACACGGTCGGAATGATTGCTTTTGATAACACGACGGAGCATTATAACAATTTTTCCGCGTTGTACGATGTTACTTTTGCATATGAGGAAACGGACGATAAGTGTCTGGAAGCGCTGGAGGAGCTGAAAGAATATCTGGCCGGATATGATTTTTATGTTTCGACTGCGCTGGGAGACCAGTCATCAGAGACGATAGCCTCGGAGATGAGCGTTATCGTCGTCTGGGTTGCGGTTATCGTCGTAGTGGTGCTTTTGCTCACGTCACAGACGTGGGCGGAGGTTCCTGTTCTGTTACTGACATTTGTGTCGGCAGCAATCCTGAGCATGGGAACCAATTTTGTATTCGGAACGATTTCCTTTGTATCCAACTCGGTAACGGTCGTTTTGCAGCTTGCGCTTTCCATCGATTATGCGATTATTCTGTGCAACCGGTATAAGGAAGAACATGCCGTGCTGCCGATACGGGATGCAGCGGTCGTTTCCCTGAGCAAAGCCATACCGGAGATTTCATCGTCCAGCCTGACAACCATCGGCGGCCTGATTGCGATGATGTTCATGCAGTTCGGAATCGGAAGCGATATGGCGGTCTGCCTGATCAAGGCGATTTTTTTAAGCCTGATGTCGGTCTTTCTGCTGATGCCGGGGCTCCTTGTTTTATTTGGAAATCTGATGGATAAGACCGTTCATAAGAATTTTGTGCCGAAAATCCCGTTTGTCGGAAAATTCGCACACCGGACGAGGTTTATCGTGCCGCCGTTGTTTGTGGCGGTGCTGGCTGTATTTTTTATTCTGCAGAAACAATGTCCGTATGTTTACGGTTACAGTACGCTGGAAACGCCGTTGTTAAATCAGTATCAGATCGCGGACAATATGATCGAAGAAAGTTTTGGGAAAAATAATTTCGCGGCGCTGATCGTGCCGGCGGGAAGTTATGAAAAAGAAAGCAGACTGCTTCACGATCTGGACGCGCGGGAGGAAGTGGATTATTCCGTGGGCCTGTCGAATACGGAGGCGATGGACGGTTATATGCTGACGGATAAACTCTCTGCAAGGCAGTTTTCCGAGCTTTTGGAGCTGGATTATGAGGTGGCGGAACTGCTCTATACAGCCTATGCGGTCAACGATGAAAATTATGCGAAGTTGGTGAGCGGTATTTCCACATACAGCGTGCCGCTGATCGACATGATCATGTTCCTGTATGAAGAGGTGGAAGAGGGATATGTGACGCTGGAAGATGATCTGATGGATACGCTGGAAAGCGCTTATCATCAGATGAATATCGCGAAGGAACAGTTACAGGGCGAAGAATACAGCCGTATGCTTATTTACCTGAACCTGCCGGAGGAAGGGGAGGAAACATTTGCGTTTCTGGACGAGATGCACGAAATGGCCCGGAAATATTATGAAGAAGGGACGATTCTCATCGTCGGGGAATCCACCAGCCAGTATGATCTGTGCAAGACTTTTTCCAGAGACAATACGGTAGTAAATGTGGTTTCTGTTCTGGCTGTGCTCGCGGTTCTTCTTTTTACGTTTAAATCCGCCGGAATGCCGGTACTTCTGATTATTGTCATTCAGGGAAGTATCTGGATTAATTTTTCTTTCCCGGCATTGATGAAATCTAATTTATTTTTTATGAGCTATCTGATCGTCAGTTCGATTCAGATGGGTGCGAACATCGATTATGCGATCGTTATTTCCGGCCGGTTCATGGAACTGAAGGAAAAAATGAGCAAAAAAGAGGCGATCATTGAGACGATGAATTTTGCTTTCCCGACGATCATCACATCCGGTTCCATGCTGGCGATTGCCGGCGTTCTGATCGGTCAGATGACCTCCGAAGCGGCGATTGCAGGCATTGGCCAGTGTCTCGGGCGGGGAACGTTTATTTCGATTTTTATCGTTATGTTTATTCTGCCACAGATTCTTCTGCTCGGGGAAAAGATTATCGATAAGACGTCCTTCACCGTTTCCATGCCGGTCATGACGCAGAAAGCGGCGGGCGTTGTCAGTGTCAACGGAAAAATACGGGGGCAGGTCAACGGCATCGTCATAGGTGAAATTCATGGCATCGTGCGCGGAGAAATCAATGCCATCGTGGAAATGGGCGATATGATACCGGTGAGCGGGATAATCGATATGCTGCCGGCGATAGAGGGCGGAAGCAGCGGAAACAGCGGCGGGAACGAGGAAAACGAAGCAAAACAGCCGGGAAGGGAACCGGAAGAACTGCAGGAAAAGGGAAATGGCGGAGCGGTGAGGCCGGGGGCAGAACCGGAAGAGCGGCGGGAAAATGGAAATGGTGGAGCGGTGAGGCCGGGGGCAGAACCGGAAGAGCAGCGGGAAAATAGAAATGGCGGAGCAGAGGGGCCGGAAGACGAAGGGAAAGATCCGGAACGAAAGATGGATGGCAGAACGATGAAAGGGGGCAGACAGAAATGAAAAAGAAAATGACATACAAAATGATCAGCATCGTATTGCTGCCTACTATCATTATGACACACATGTCGGGAAATGTGGTTTTTGCGGAAGAGGCGCAGAAAGAAGCCGTCCTGGAACAGGAGGAAACGCCGGTGATCTCTGCAGAAGGCAAAGAGGTCATTGTCGTGAAAACGGCCGAGGAACTGCAGGCGGTTGCGGCTAAATGTGACACGGATCTTTGGTCCGCGGATAAACTGATCGAACTGCAGGCGGACATTTCCCTTGCGGGGGTTGATTTTGAACCAATTCCGGTCTTTGCAGGGACATTAAACGGAAACGGACATGCGATTACCGGCTTCCATTATGCCGGTTCCGGTTATGCGGACGGTTTTATCCGCTATATAACGCCGACCGGTATCGTACAGAATCTGACGATATCGGGATGGGTCGAGGCCGAAAACGAAGAAAAGTGCACGGGCGGCTTCTGCGGCGTCAACGGCGGCTGGATTCTGGAATGCACTTTTTCGGGAAGAGTGGAAGGCAGATCGGAGACCGGCGGAATTGCAGGAGAAAACGAGAGTACGGGAACGATCAGCAGCTGCACGGTGATCGGTTCCGTGACCGGATACGACAGGGCTGGCGGCATTGCGGGCGGTAATTACGGCACGATTCGAAACTGCACGAACAAGGCCGGAATTAACAGCGACAGTTCCTGGCTGGAAGAAGAGGATGAGGCCGGTCTGGAGTGGCTGCTCGAAGATTTGTCGGAACGGAAGCTGATAAGCGGAACGGATATCGGGGGCATAGCGGGATATTCCAAAGGGCTTCTGATTAACTGCAATAACGAAGGTGTTGTCGGTTATGAACATAACGGATATAATATCGGCGGCATTGTGGGAAGACAGTCGGGCCAGGTGATCTTTTGCAGCAACAACGGTTCCGTATACGGACGCAAAGATGTGGGCGGCATCGTTGGGCAGATGGAACCGTATATCAGCGTGGAAGAAGCGGAGTCGCTTTCGGAAGCAGTACAGCGTCTTCATGATCTGGTAGAAATTTTTCTGAACGACGCCGGAAAAACGCAGGATACGGTAAGCGAGGATTTCGATATGCTGCGCAGTCATTCGGACGAGGCGTTGAAAAATGCGGATGCGATCGCAGGACAGACGACGGATTTTATCGATGAAAATGTTTCTGCGGTCAACGAAGCGGCTGACAGGATGCGATACTGTATGGAACAGGTTCCCTTTATTGCGGATGACGTTTCTTTCGCAATCGACAGTATGAGCAAAACAACGGGTGCGCTCGGCAGACTGACCGATGCGCTTGATCTGAACGGAAAGGCCGGAGACACGGTATACGACGAGACAGCGCATGCCCGTCTGTCGCTCGTATCCGGTGTGGGAGGAGAGATTTATGCGGACAGCGCTCTGCCCTCTGAGGGAGATGTGGTGACGATTACGGTATCGCCTTCGGAAGGCTATAAGCTGAGTTATATCAGCGCATCCGACGCATCGAAAGCGGCCATCGACCTGACGATGCTTTGTGATACGGAATATTCGTTCGTCATGCCCTCCGGCAATGCGGTTGTAAAGGCGGAATTTGCATATGACGGTAGTGTCATATCTAATGCGGGAGACGGACGCGTGACGATTATGGTGTTGCCGGACGGGCCGCAAAACAGTGATGGGAGCCAGACAGGAGATACCGCGGATGATGCGGGGCCATCGGAAAACACACCGGACAGCGAAACGGGAAATCCGGGAGCAGCGGAAAATGAGCCGGCCAGCGGAGCGGAGAATGAGGGGCCGTCGGA
>CAJUDZ010000019.1 GCA_910584965.1 uncultured Lachnospiraceae bacterium
CTATCATACAGGTTTGCTCCAGTTTTGTATAGGTACGCACTATCTACCGTTTACATTTCTTTCCTCATTTCCTGTCAACATGTTTTCATAAACACGAAAAGGACAGCCCAGACCGACTCCCTACGGTCTATGACTGCCCTTACGCTGTTTAATATAGTTAGCGTTGAGTGCCGCTTGCACTCTGTCTTAACAAAAATCCCTTAGAAAGTTTTCTGCAAATAATCGGGAAGAATTACAGAAATATATGTGGGATTATGTATTCAGTTATTAATTGTCAGATTTGTAATATGTACGGTCACATAGTTACATAGTTTTCTTTTTCCATCCTCTTATTATCATAAATGGTAAAGGTGCAAAATTCCTTCCTATTTCCAAAATATTTTTCAGAACTTTTTCAATCCATATTGGAGGTAATGTCCGTATTGGTTTTGAAATGGTTTGCCTATGCAAACTAAACTCGTTTGCACTCCATTTGGGGAATGGCAAACACTGCCCATAAACGTCCGCGGGCTGAAATAGCAAGCACTGCCTATGTCATGACACAGGCTCATTTTCCTGTCGGAATCTATTGAAAAATATGCTTGTCTTTGCCTACTAAGGGACATATTCCCCTAACCCCTTTTTGAAATAATTTATGTTTTTTTATGCAGCCCAAATAGCCAATTCACTCCTCCATATAGTCCAACATTTGTTGATTCAGTGTTTCCTTCACAGCACGCCAATTTGGAAAAAAAAGATCCATATATTGCTTAAATTGATCGTTGTGGTTACGCTCTAATAAATGAACCAGTTCATGAGTGATAACATAAGCTAAACATTCCGGTGTTTTCTTTGCCAACTGTAGATTCAACCACATTCTCCGTTTTTCTATATTGCAAGTCCCCCATTTTGTTCTCATATTCTTGACCTGCCATTCGGTACAGCTTATACCAACAATATGCTCACATTTTTCTAAAACTCCCGGAATTTCTTGCTTTAATTGTTCTCGATACCATTCATTTAAAACATTTTCCCTTTGAGCTGGTGTACTTTCTTTACGAACTTGCAGTATTAACTTTCCACCCAAAATCTTTACTTCATTGCGAATGTTTGAATACTGCACATCTAGTCGATAACGCTTTCCCCAAACATAATAACTTTCTCCCGTTACATACTGCCTTTTTGTTTGACGAGCCTGATTTTCAAAATTCTTCTTTTGCTTTTTTATCCAAGAAATTCTGGAAACCACAAACATACGAATCATTTCCTCATTAGAATCATATGGTGCTGTAATCTGTACTGCACCGTCTGGCGGCAGAACTCGAATATACATATTTTTAATATTCTTCTTTATAATTGCAATCTCAATATTACCAATTATTAATTTGCTCACTTAATATTCACTTTGCTCCTTTATTAACGCCAACAACTCTGTAGCCTTCTGGTCATCTTTCACAATCGCACGAATGGCGCGCCAGATTTTTCGTTCTTTTATTTTGCTCCCTCGGAAATTATCTTGTTTGCTGAACATAACCGCCTCATGCAACTGATTTGCCACGTTTACATCTCCATCAAGATAATCATAAAATGCCCGTTTGGCGGCACTTTCCCTAATGTCTGCCGGATATTCCGTGCCGCTTTCTGGTTTATGCACTTTCTTTGCCAGTTCTACAATTTGACGCAGATACTCCTCGTAATTAATCACATCATTTTTGCGTTTCACAATTAGTTCACGCAAAAGTTCCGACATTTTCTCATAGTATTTTGGATTGCTCCGCGTCTTCTCGACAATTTCTTTTCCAACATTATTTTCTATCGTTTCAGCAACTGCTTCCTGCTCCTTCGGAGTAGAAGCAGGCATATCCTTAAGTGCCGCAATGCCATTATCTACCAATAATTCCACCAGTGTTGCGCCCCCAAAAGAAGTCAGCACACGGCTAGGGTCCGCAGACAAATACGTATCAATTAGATGACGCATATCCGGATCATATTTTTTTAAATCCACATAGTCACCACTGGCAAGTCGAACATCATCGCGTACTTTAATATAATAAGTAACTTCCCGCTCAATCGCCTTGATCTGGTCAACAGTATAGCGGTATTTTTCTTGTAATTCTCCGGATACTTCACCGAATGCTCGAAGCGCAGCTGCAGACAAATTGTACAACTGCTCCCGTTTAGGCATATTTCCTTCAAGTTCGTCCAGATCAAAGGCTTCCGTGTTTGTACCGCAAAAATAATGATAGTAATCCACCATGTCTTTGGGTGGAGTCACAGGTTCACACAGAGCGCGCAAGGTCTCCAACGAATCTTCAAGTTGTTCCCTAGCTTTATCCAAACGATCTGTAAGCAAACCGGAAACATCCTCTTTGTCATAACAATCAAATGCCTCAGAGGTGTAGTCAGCCACTGCCATCTCCAGTGAACGAAACAAATCCTTATAATCAATAATGTACCCGAATTCCTTATCCTCACCATCTAAGCGGTTAACACGACAGATGGCCTGAAACAGACCATGATCCCGCATGGATTTATCAATATACAAATATGTAGCGTGGGGAGCATCAAAACCTGTAAGCAGCTTGTCCACCACAATCAAAAGTTTCATCTGTTCAGGCTGCTTGATAAATTTCTCCTTGACTTCTTTTTCAAATGCCTTTGGTTCCTTTCCATTCAGCATCTTCATATAAATTTCATATTGCTCTACAATTTCCGTTTCTCCATCATCGCCCACGGTTTCCGTGCGAATATCACCTGCTGCCGGTTCATAAGAGGTAACAATAGCACACTTGCCCTTTAATTCAGTTTCTTGGAATAACTCATAGAACTTGCAAGCCTGAAAAATACTGCCAGCAACTAGCATAGCGTTGCCTCGCCCATCGTGCAATCGCGGTTTTGTTTCCATGTCAAATACAATGTCAGCAACAATTTGCCCTAAGCGCGCCTTAGAGCTGAACATCTTTTGCAGATTCCCCCAGCGCTGTTTTAACTTGGCTTTGGCTACACTGGTCAAACCTCTGGTCTTAGCTTCAAACCATGCATCAATTTTTTCCTGCTGAACAACATTCTGCTCTACCTCGCGGGCTTCGTAGCGCAAATCCAGAACCACCTTATCCCGTACAGCTTCGTCAAATTTATACCGATGGATATAGGGACCGAAAATCTCCAAACTGGTTTCTTTATCCTTTTTCATCAACGGAGTACCGGTAAATCCAATGAAAACAGCTTTTGGCAAAATCGTCTCCATTGCCTTGTGAAGCTTGCCGGATTGAGTTCGATGACATTCGTCAACAAACACATAGAAATCTCCTTTAGGAGAAAAATTTTCCGGTAGTGAACGTTTCAATTCCTCAATAAAACCTGTATAATCAACCTCGCCGCTTTTGTTGCAATTCTTCTTGCCAAACTTATGAATCAGCGAACACATTATGACCGGCGAGGTATCATTAATCTTCTGAATCAACTCACTGCCTCGGCGAATACGAACGATTTTCTCATTTACACCCGCAAAGACCTGCTCAATCTGAATATCAAGTTCATCCCTATCCGTAATAATTAAAATTCGACTATCGGGAATATTTTCCTTGATCCACTTGCTGAGCCACACCATGGTAAGCGATTTCCCAGACCCTTGAGTATGCCAGATAATACCGCCCTCATTCCTACGCACGAAACCACGCGCCGCCATATTTCCAAAGAATTGATTGGGACGGCAGGTCTTTTTCATACCGCTGTCAAACACAATAAAATTATGCAGCAATTCTACAAATCTCTCTTTTCGGCACAGAGAAATCAAATTCTTATCCAAACGCAACGGATATTTCTCGATTTGTGCGCGTACTGCTACTGAGACTTCATCTTGGGCATCAGAATCTTCTTTCCAAGAAAGATAATATTTTTCCGATGTACCTATGGTGCCATATCGGATTCCTTCAGAATCGTTACCTGCCAACACCAACCCAATGGTCGCAAAAAACTGCATAATCATATCCGAGCGCTGGTTGGTTAGGTTTTGACGAATACCTTCCGATATAGAAATTGTACTGCGTTTTAGCTCAATCACTGCAAACGCAATACCATTAATAAACAATACCAAATCAGGACGCTTATGTTTTATAGTTACTTCCTCGGCAATATAAAAATCATTTTCCAACGGATGCTCCCAATCCACAAACCGCACAGTGAGTTTATGCAGTCCGACCGACTCACTGACCTTGACCCCATAACGCAGCTTTTTATATGTTTGTTCATTCAGATCATATAGATTTACCGACTGATTTCCAGCTGCATCCTGTAATTCTTTCAGGGCACGACTGATGAGCAACGGCGAATATTCCCTTCGCGTTAGAAATTTTGTCAACAAATCTGTTTCAATATTGGAGTTTACACGGTCAGTAAAATCGCCCAGATAAGTATACCCCAATTCTTGGACAAATAGTTTAATAACACGATTTTGCGTAGATTTTTCCCGTTGGCCAACGCTCATTTTCCAGCCTCCCTACAACAATTATTTCTCAAAAATCTCCTGACACCGTTTGATTGCCCGCTGAATATCTGCATCTTTGAAATATGTCTTTTTCAATTTGTCCTGCCATTCCTTACTAGAGCGAATCAAATTCTTAATAGATGTTACCGAAACCTCTTTGCCAACCATATATAAATCACACATTGCCATATCCACTGTTGCCAAAAGTTCCAATTCATTGACACCCGTGTACTGAAACTGTGATACCAGCCAATCAATGTCGACTTGCTTTTTCCAGTCCTGCAAATAAGTCAATGCTTGCTGCATCTTCGCACCCTTCTCAAAGCTGCTACCTTTATCGCTCCTTTTAACTTGGATATACTGATTTTTCTGAGCGATTGGTTCGCCTCCTTTGTAACGAACCTCATCGGCATAGGGACCTGCAGCTTTTTTATGGAAGGCGGAAGTATCAGCCTGTTCTTTGCGACGAACCAAGTAGAGCAATTTCTGAACTTTCTTACGCCCTAATGGATATTTTTCGGAATAGAAGGCATCCACAATTCCTGCAATCATAACTGCATCATCAAAATGCTGATTATGCGCCGGTTTGAGTTGTTTTTCCTGAACGGCTTGTGTTTTCGGTTTTTCTTTGCTGTCTGGATCCACCAGCCGAATCCGCCCGGTAAGCAACTCCTGCATCATGCCCTGCTTGATCTGCTGGTACTTAACAAGTTTCTTTTCCAGTTGTTCAATTTCACTGTCCATATCTGAGAGCACTTGTGCTATCGTTTCCCTTTCTTTAAGTTTCGGGTATGGCATAGTAAAATCACGAATATCTTCAACTGTCACTGTAGCTTGAGCCCCGCCTTTTGTAACATTGCGTATTTGTTGTTGTCCAGATTCAGATAAAAAATAATAATAAGCATAGATAGCATCTATATCATGATAAAATTTTGCAACTCCAATAGCTCCACCACAAAATGCGACTCTATCTTCAGGAAACAAGCCAATATTTCCTACACTTGCACCTACAATAGAGAAAAGCAAACAAACCTTATCTAACACTATTTTTTCAAATTCCTTAGCAATATTAACAGGAATATAGTAATCCGTGTTGAATTCAAACTTTCTTCCCTCAAAATTCTTTGTCTGAATCATTGGATAAGCATTCGATTGCGGCTGTTCAATCAAACTGGGTTTGATTATAGATGTATAGTCAAAACCCGTTTGTTTAGTAACTATACTGCAAAGATCCCCTACCTTTCTACTTTCCCACCCATCATCAAACCCTAGCAGACGCTTTTTCCCGGTAAGCAATTCCCGCATAGCTCCCTGTTTAATGGCCTTCTTTTTCTCAATCAGCTTTTGCAGGGAAGAAATTAGGCTGTCCACATCCGAAAGCACCTCAGCAATAGCGGTCTGTTCATGAAAAGAAGGATACAAAATTTCCAAACCAAGTAATTGCTCTTTACTGATATTTTTCATGCTATTACTCGTTCCAGTAGCACAATTCTGTATTAACGAACGATATTTTTTTGAACTAAGAAGATAATTCAACCACTTGACACTTACATCAACATCTTTCCTAAAATTAGTCTGCCAAATTCGATCTGGTAAATAAATTCGAGGATTGTCATACGCCACATAGGCACATTCTCCAACCAGTTCTGGCGTATTCATACGGCTAATCAAAATAGTCTCTTGTCGCAAACTACATTTTAATCGTGCTATTTCTTGGGGAAGTACAGGCTTTTTCTCAGAAAGATTCAGTTTCCCTTTTGAAATTGCAGATGTTTTTATTATGAAAAGATTAGTTAAAACATCTTGTTCGCCAGAATTCACACTCACTCCTGCTACGAGTGAATCAATTACATCTCTCAAATAGCCTCGTATCCATTGGTTTTTCATCAAACAAACCCCATCCTTTCCAAATGAGATTTGACCTTGGCTTCATATTGGTCTACTTCATCCTCACATTCTTTCAAGGTATATTCATACCGCTCTACCAACTGGGTCACACGAGCAGAAAGATGGTGGGAAACTGCCTCATGAATGGCATCAATTCCACTGTAAATGGCGGCAAACCACTTTTCTTCCACCAACAGATGACAAATCTCCTCCAGTGTCAACTTGGGATACTTCTTCTCTAACTTGGTATCAAGATCAGTTTCTGCTTGCTTAATTGCCTTCTTGTAATTGCTCTCAGCATCCAACATCTCCATATACTCCTGCAATGCTGCCAGCTCTTCCTTGGCAGAGGTATCTTTCTTAATCGTTTTGATGCGGGCATTGATTGTTGCTCTTTTCAAGTCATCCAACTGAGAAAATAGCCCATCCTCGCTCCCATACTCCTCTACCAATTCTTCCAACTTGGCAGATACTTCATCCATTTGATTCCGAAGAATGTCCAGTGCCTTGACATCTTCGGCGAAAAAGTGTGCGGCAATCAACGCCTTGGGGAGAAGCTTACCCTCAAAGCCCTTGATTTTATCGGTTTTAACCTCAATAGATTGTCCATTTTCCTTTTTCTTTTTGGTCACATACTCATACGCAATTTCCCGCCCAGCCTCATAGCCGTCATAGCAAACAGCATACACATCATCCTGCATGGTCTCTGCCCAATATTCCATCAGCACTTCGTAAACATCATATTTGTCCAAAAGCGACACCTGCGCAAAATCAGACAAAAGCAACTCAGAAATCTTGCTAATGAGTTCTCTTGGGGAGATTTCCCGATTTAGTCCCATCAAATCCGGCATGACATCCTCTTTCCACTGAGAATAAGCGTCATCTACCAAATCAGCATGACAAATAAATTCCGGATGGGAAGTAATGATGGAAACAACCTCGTCTTTGCTCACCGCCGGACGTAAATATCCCTCACGCAAAGATTGAAAAAGGATTCCCTTCAAAGAGGGATATACCGCCCAATAGGCAGACATACTATCCACATCTGTTTCTGGAATGCCACCGTTCAGATGGGCATTGATATCCTGCAAATCTTCTGGCTCGTTGCTATCAATATAGCGCGGGATATTCAGATTGTACTCATTTGTAACTTTGATTTCCTCATTAGGTACAAACCGGGCATACTTGGGATTCGATTCATCCATAGCTAGGAAAGCCGTCACAATTTTATGAATGTCCTGCTCCCGCAGACGATTCTTATTGCCGTCCTTTACATAGCCTTTGCTGGCATCAATCATGAAAATACCAGTGCGCTCTGCGGCATCTTCCTTGTCCAGCACCAGAATACAGGCAGGAATCCCCGTGCCATAAAACAAGTTTGCGGGCAGACCAATAATGCCCTTGATATAGCCCCGATCAATAATCTTTTTGCGAATATCTGCTTCGGCATTACCACGGAACAACACACCATGAGGCAGAATAATCGCCGCCTTACCGTTAGATTTCAAAGACTTCAGAACATGCAGCAGCCAAGCATAGTCGCCATTTTTCTCCGGCGGCACGCCCAGCACTGCTTCACTATATCGACCGTACACATCAGGAATGGTAATGCCATCCATCCAAGACTTATCCGAAAACGGCGGATTAACCACGATGTAATTGAAAGTTTTCAATAATTCAGGATTGTTTTCGTCTTTGTACTGGGGCGCAGATAAGGTGCTTTTATTACCGACAATGACACCGGCGCCTTTGTTGTGCAGAACCAGATTCATACGGGCCAAACCGGCGGTAGAATTATCCTTTTCCTGCCCATAGATGGAAATCTCACAGGGTGCCTCATCCGCTGCACGAATCAGCAGAGAACCGGAACCACAGGCCGGATCATAAACTGTCATGCTGGGGTCAGTGGCTTTGTCTATACCAATCACTTTTGCCATAATGCGGGACACCTCGCCGGGAGTGTAAAACTGCCCCTTACTCTTACCGGAATCCTGTGCAAATTTCCGCATCAAAAATTCATAGGCATCACCCAAAATATCATCGCCACCGGCACGATTGTTAGTAAAATCCAGCTCTGGTTTCTGAAAAATCTCCACAAGACCAGAGAGTTTGTCTACCGCTTCCTTGTCTGTTCCCAATTCCTCACTATTGAAGTCAGCAATGTCAATAATACCCTTTAAATCATTGGCTTCTGCCAGCTTACCAATGATAACATTTATGCCCTCGCCAATGTTTTTCTTGTATTTTAAGGCAACAATATCATCAAAACTGCCGCCCTCCGGCACTTCAATATCCCAGTTATCACTACTCTTGAATCGGTCGGAAACATATTTCACAAACAATAATGTTAGAATATAATCTTTATAGCGTGCAGGTTCCACTCCACCACGCAATTTGTCACATGCCGCCCATATCTGACTGTAAATCTCACTTTTCTTAATGGCCATTCGTCAAGTTCCTCTTAATTCTTTTGCATTTTAAGTTCTTGCAGTAGACATAGCGAAATCTTTTCTCTCTCACATAATTCAATTAATGTGACGATTGCAAGCTGATTTGGCGTCACATGACCGTTTTCCCAACGGTTTACAGTGGAAAAACTGACATGAAGCTTATTGGCAAATTCTTTTTGCGATACCCCGATTTCTTTTCGAGCCGCTTTAACTAAATCTCTAATTTCCATTGCAAAACTCCCTCCATAACCACTAAAAGTATAGCATATGCGATATTTCTTGACAAGCAAAAAGCTTTGGCCAATAGGGTTTTTTATCTCGTTTTAAAGATAATGTTTTGCTTCATAGTCATAAACAACTCTATTCATCATCATTTTTACTGCTACTAAATTTCTTTTACAGTGTCTTGATTGTAAAATCTACTCCAGCAAAATGCCGCATCATTAAAGTAGAACCAACATTGTTTTCATCCGATACTTTATTAAATACATTTCTTTACGAAAAAAGGACTGCTCTTCGCAATCCTTTTTCATTGCACATGTCTACAAATTTCTTCTGACATTTCTATCATCTTTTCAAAAGCAACTTGATCGTTATCCCTCTTTCCTCTCAACTGCTTCAAGCATTTGCTTTTGTAGAGTTTTTCTTTCCTTGGAATCACGTATGCAGAACACCCTATTACACTGCTCGTTCAAAAAACAGGATTCACAAATAATCTGATTTATTCCCTGTTTTATTAAATCATTATCACTTGGAAGTTCATAAGATGCAATCTTTTTAATACCCCTCGGATTTCTTAAAGAGTAGTCTATCCGTTTTCCTTTACCTGTTTTTACATAACGATAAACATCTGCGTAAAATGTTATACAATCCCCAATATGATAAGAATCAAATCCTGATTTATCCACCCAAACATGGTCTTCTTTACCATCAAACATTATTCCATCGGCATACATTCCACTGACAAACACTCTTTTGAAACAAACGTTATTCTTTGTCATCTTTTCAATTTGTCCCTTAAATTCCATTGCACAATTGAAATAACACATTTCAAAATAAGAACGCATTTCTCCCATAGACTGAAACTGTACATCTAAATATTCATCATATGACATAGCTTCTGCGCCGACAACCTCTTTCAGACTGTCCGGATCAAAAAAGATAACTCCTCCTTCCGTTTGCGTACAAATTTTCTTACCATAATTGACTTTTTTTAATACGCTAAAATCTTCCATATTCTTTAACCTCCGTTAATAAGTGTTGTCGTATGACAGCCTGACATGCTAACATTGGTTTTACATAATGGAAAGCACTTAGAGTATCCCTCTACATTCATATTATAGCAAAACATAATGTAAAATAAAATATTAATTTTTAAATATCCACTTTATATCTGGAGGTTGTCCTTTAATAACTCTCTCAAAAATGGTGTAATAGTAGTGTAAAAAACGCCGCCTGCAGTACTCCTCCGCAAACAGCGTTTCTCCATTCCCTCTATTCTATTACCCAAACTACCCTATTTCCAAACCGTTCTATTTCATCACAACCATATGTACCGTACTCTTACTAATTCCGAACTGTCTGGCCGTCTGCCTGACGGTAGCATTGTTCTCAATAATATAATTAGCAATATTGATTGCTCTTTCTTCAATATAATCTTTCAAAAAAATCCCCTCAGAAATACTTTTTTACATTGTATGAAATGTCCTGGAGGGTTATGACTGTTTGCATTCGGATAATATTATTATCTGAAAACTGTATTCCCGTTTTCCGTCTGAACGCCTCTTTTTTCATCCTTCGTTCTTTGTTCTTTCCAATATCATCCAGGAGGTTGCAAAACTATGTTTTGATTGTACAGAACAGACAATCACCGCAGGGCGTGCTTCCGCTGTACTGTTGCCCGCAGCGGTTCATAAGGTGCCAAAGTACGGCGTCTATACACCGGCGGCGACACGGTGCCCTGTTTGTGATTTGTTTATTTGCATAACTGTCCCGAAATAATGCGTTTCGCAATTACCTGCAATCCCTTCACCGGACAAGGGCGTGTATCCCATCGTTCACGGAGGGTATCATCTCATGAAGTGGATTTCCCGGCGGAACAATCGGCATGACATTGGCTTCTCTGTCTATGATAAACTCAATAACCGTAGGCGTTTTTTTGTTCTGCTTTGCCTTCAGCAGAGCTGCTTTTATATCCTCTGCCTTTATGACGCGAATTCCTTTTGCACCATAGCTTTCCGCCAGCGCAATAAAATCGGGCGTATATTCCGGGCAGCAGTGATCAGGCCGGTTACAGCCTGTCTCACAGCTTCTCCGATAACGCATGCAGGTACTCGAATATCGCCTTTCATAAAACATTTCCTGCCATTGCCGCACATTCCCCAAATATCCGTTATTCAGTATGCAGATAATGATTGGCAGTTCATAAACAACCGCCGTGGCCATTTCCTGAATATTCATCTGCATACCGCCATCGCCGGATATCACAATAACATCTTTATATGGATTGCCAAGTTTTGCTCCGATTCCGGCAGGAAGCCCATATCCCATTGTTCCCAGACCGCCGGATGTCAGCATTTGTTTCTTCTCATCAATATCAAGAAATTGTGTTGTCCATAATTGATTTTGCCCTACATCCGTCGTGATAACAGCATCTTTGAACAATTCGTTGATGGATTGAATGATCCTCTGTGGTGTCATACCGGCTTCCCACATCTCAATCAGATATTCCTTTTTCCAACGGTTGATTTCGTCTGTCCATTCTGAAATGCAGAGCGGCCCTGCCTTTTCAAGCAATGCGCAGTCCGCCTTTTTCGCATCGGCTGTGATTGAAACGTCCACATCAATTTTGCGGGAAATCGATGCCGCATCCACATCAATATGGATAATCTTTGCATTTGCCGCATAGCTCCCATGAATACCGATATGGCAATAAGAACACCGCCGCCTATCAGGAAAACGGGCTTCACAGCATGATTCAAGATGTCCAGCGCCTTATTTAACTGTCCCATATGTACGGAAGTGTCCGGCTCATAACCGCTGACCGCAATTTCCTCCGGATAGAAAACGCTGTCATAATTTGCAGTAGCAATGCCTGTAACAAGGTTCGCGGCTCCCGGACCGCTTGTCACAAGGCAGACGCCAACTTTTCCCGTAGAGCGTGCATAGCCATCCGCCGCGTGGATTAAGCCTTGCTCATGGCGCGGCAGGATAACGTCTATCTCTTTTTCTCCATACAGCGCGTCAAACAGATCGATCGCCTGTCCCCCCGGATAAGCGAACAATATGTCAACTGCTTCTTTTTTTAATGCTTTCACAAATAAATCCGCACCCGTAATCTGTTTCATAACTTCCTCCGCTTAGTAATGCGTGTGCTTGCACGCATTTTGTTTATTTAAGTAGGGAACGACTCTGGCCGTTTCCCGTTTACATTGCTGTCTGACAGTGCAAATCTTATTGATTGATTCCTTTTACAAACATCTGCACGCTTTCTTTAATATACTCATCTTTTTCAATATCTGTAAGTTCTTTTCCGAATGATGCCTGCAGAAACGTATAACCAAACGTTGCCGAAAATACGGTCAATGCCAGTGTCTGAAAATCTTTCTTCGGTATTTTTCCCATCGCACACATCTTATTCAGATAATCCGTACATGTCACCAAAAAAGCCTGCGGCACTTTCATAATAAGCTGTCTGGTTTCCTCATAGAGCTGCGGCGCTCTCAGGCCGATTGACAGATTGACGAAATCAGGCGTCATTCTGTCAATATATGCCCTCATGAACATTTCCAGGTCTTTCTGCAAATCCCACTCAATATTTTCAAAAATCTCCGGTACGACATTTGCCCGCCAGCCTGCCTGATTTGCCCCCTGTAAAACAATATCCTTTTTGCTCTTAAACTTACGGAATAGGGTGCACTCGTTTACACCGGCTTCCTTCGCAATCTCTTTCGTAGTCGTTGCGACATATCCTTTGTCCCGGACCAATGCCATCGCCGCGTCTATTATTTTCTGACTCGTTTCATCCAAATCTGCTTCCCTCCCACATGCAAGTACATGCTTTCATATTAACAGACGGAATGCCGAAAGTCAATAGTGCCGCCAAACTGTCCTGCCGTCTTCCGGCACATTATCCCATTGCGGCCGCAATTTCCGCAAGTGCTTCAAACATTACTGCCATCGCACTGTTGAGTTCCTTTTTATCAAAAAGACACCCGCAGAATAAACTTATCGTCTTTAATCGAAAAAGCATATATCCCGTCGTATTTCTCTACGACAGCACATATGCTGCGCACGCCGATCCCATGTCCCGCATGGCTTGTGACCGGGATTCCGTTTTCAAAAGTGATATCCGCTTCACAGGAATTGACAATCTGCAAAAAAAACGTTCCTTTTTTCTCATATGCCGAGACTTCAATCGTTCCGGACAACCCTTTCTCTTTTCTTCTCTGACATGCGTGCAGCGCATTCTCCAGCGCATTCGACAAAAGTACACACAGGTCGCTTTCGGATACGGCCGTATCCTGCAAAATCGCCGCCTGAATCTTCATTGGAATATCACAGGATTTGGCTTTTTCGGCAAAAGCGGAAAAAATCAGGTTTGCCGTTTCATTTTCGCAGTAAACCGTTATCTTACCCGCCTCAATTTCCGAACAGACTTCCCGAATATATCCCTTAGCCGTTTCGAAACGCCCGTTTTCAATGCAGGATAAAAGGTACTGCATGTGATGGCGCAAATCATGGCTGTAAATTCTGTTTTTCTGCCGAGACTCCCGCAAAACCTCAATTTCCCGGACAGCCTGGGCGACTTGCAGATTCAGGATTTTTCGTATCTGTTCAAGCTGACTGCGCATACGTCCTTCGGCCGAAGCCCGGACCACGAAGACCAGATATGTTACACTATATACAAACGGCATAAATTCCTCTGCGGCCAAAATGCCTTCCCAATAGTGTTTCGTACAGATACGCGTCAGAAAATCAAAACCGCAGTACAGAGCCGGTACCAGACCGAACTGAATCTGTACCGAAACCGTGCTGTGTGAAACAGAGCGTACGGAAGGCGCGGCAAACCGCAGTAAAATCAACAGAATCGGAACTGTCACGACCAGTTCAGCCGCATTCTGCATCACCGGACCGCCCGAAAATATCGTGCTGACAAACAAAGCCGGCCATCTGCGAATCTGGCAGCAAAGATACGCCGTCAGGACCGAAACCGCCGGCCAGAGAATTTTTTTGTTTAAAAGACAAAGTACGGCTGTCAGCAGGAAATGTGCTATGAGCGGGTAAATAAGCCTGACCGTATCCGAACCGGCCCGGAAATAAATAATGCTTTGAAGCAATAAGAGCACGGCCGTACATCCGGTCACAAGCAAACCGTTCAGCCGTGTCCGGCGGATACCACAGAATGCCGCGGATAAAACTGCGCCGAAAACAACCGCCGATGCGGCATTCCCCCAAGAAACCATGTTCATGATATGTATCCCCGCTTCCCGCTGAAAGCATATTCCAGATATCGTTTTTTAATTTCCGAGTATTTTCCATGCGGAATCGGGATTTCCGTCAGGTCATCCATCGTGACCGCTTTATATGAAATCCTTTGAATGTATTCCATATTTACCACAAACGAACGGTGCGGACGCAAAAAGTTTTCATACGGCATAAGCTTATTGCACAATTCGTCCAGACTCCCGATGCCCTTCAGAAGTCTTCCGTTTTCCATATGAAACAGCAGGGTGCGTCCAACCACCTCGCAATATTCCAGCTTTCTCAGATCAATTCTCGTAATGCCGTTTTTACTGCGCATAAGCAGACTGCCCTGCTGTAATTTTCTGCATTCCGGTATGACGGCATCCATCAACCCAAAAAGAATCTCCTCACAAACAGGTTTCACCTGATAGTAATACGCGCCGACCGTATACGATTCCACCGCAAATTCGGAAGACGATGTTAAAAAGATTATTTTTACGGCATCGTCATACTGACGGATTTCTTTTGCCACATTGATTCCGTTTTCGCCCGGCATAAGGATATCCAGAAACAGGATATCCGGGCGCATCCCCATTTCGATTTCGATCAGCAAATCCAACGGACTGCCAAAATCCACGCATACAATTTTCTGATTGCGTTCCGTACCATACTGCTCTATTAATGCCCTGATTTCCTTTAATGCGGATAAATCATCATCACACAATGCTATCTTTATCATAATATGACCACACCTTCAGCGAATCAGGGATCACATGCCCTGAACCGCCGCGGGTATATTCTCCATCTCCCACATTTTTAAATCTGCATCCCGTTTTTTCCCCATACAACGCTTGACACCACACTGAATTGCTATTAGAGTAATTAAAGAAAATGATATATGAATGATATATGAAAAAAAGAATCCCTCTGATTCAGCATCGGCGGTCAGAGGCTAATATAACACGATAAGAAGCATTGATGCCGGCGCCGGCGCAAATGGTATCCGAAACTGCGCGAATGGTAAGCCGAACGCCGCACAGGCACGGCAAACAGACCATACGAAAGAAGAGCTTGTCTTTATCTGCTACAAAAAATGTATGTAGGCATTCTGGACCTGGCTGCGCCGCTGCCTCGACAGCGGAATATTCTGCCCGCTTATCGTAACCGCGCAGTTTGTCTTAATTATCTGCACACAGCCTAAATTGATAATATAGGAACGATGTGTCTTTATAAACTCCTTTCTGGATAAAAGCATTTCTTCGAAATCCGCCAGCGCCGCTGCCGCCTCATAAACCGCGCCGTCCGCAAGATGGAAAGCTACCGTCTTATTCGTTACTTCCACATACTCCAGTCTCGAAAAAGATATCCAAATAACGCCTTCGCGGCTTTTCAGCACAAATCCCTGTTCCTTTCGAAGAAGCAGCTCGCTCCTGGCCCTGTCCAGCAGCCCGAAAAATAAATCGGCGTCCAAAGGCTTGAGCAGATAATGGTATGCTCTGACACCGTAACTTTCGACTGCGAACTCCGATGAGGAAGATATGAATATAATCTTCACATTTTTGTCCAGTTCTCTCAATTCCTCCGCAACCTGAATCCCGCTTACTCCCGGCATAAGTATATCGAGCAGAACAACATCGTATTTTCCGCCCTTTCCGTCGCACAAAAACTCCGTACCGTTGTGGAAAAAAAAGCAGTCGAGGTTTACCCCGCGGCTTAACTGATACTCCTGCATCATTCTGGAAAGACAGCTGCGCTCCCTTTCGTCATCATCACAGATTGCTATCCGCATGCAAAGACCTCCGTTCTTTCATTTGCAATCCTGATCCTATCTGTAAAAGTACCTCCCCGCTGTATGAGCTGGGAGGTAAATTCCGGGCAGAATCCGGCTTTATTCCGCCGTAAACCGCGCATATATAATGTTTGTATCTTCTGTCAAATCTATCGTAAGTTTCTCGTCCGAACCGATAAGATCACCGTTTTCCGCATACCATCCAAGAAATTTCCAGCCGCGGTAAACTTCCTCAACTTCAATTTCGACCGGATAATCCGGGAAGTACAACCCCTGCCACCAGGCACCCGGCAAATCAACCGCTGAAGTATTGACCCGAAACGACGCCTCGCCGCCCTGATCTGTCAGAAGAACAAGCCACACCGGAGATCCCGACAAATCAAATTCTTCTCTGAGATGATCAAATACATATTCCGGTCTTTGCTCAAAAAATCTTTTCAGATAATAATGGTATTGATCGATATCAACTCCCGCCTGGAAGCGTTCCGTATACATCTCATAAGATGCCGCCATATTGTCCGTTTTTTCCTCAATATAAGGCCAAATGCAATCTTCCCTCCATATCGTATTATATAAATCCATATAAGTAACGACAAACCGTTCGCGGAATGCTTCATGTTCCATCAGAGCCTGCGCAATCGGATCAGCCTGCCAGGACATTCTCAGTCCCGTATGAAATGTATCCACATAAGGCTCAAACATTGTTGACTCGATATCGTAAACCGCCCATCGCCATTTCCCGTCTTCCTTTTCGCCGGGCCCTTCTTCTATGCTGCGGTAACACTTCGCATTATAATTCAGCCAGTCGAGATTGTTCAGATAAAGCATTGCGGCATAATAATCCACAAAACTCTGCACATCGATCATTTCGCACAGCTTTTCATATACAGCCTTTTCCGATTTATCCGGAACAGAATCCAAATACGCCAAAACCTCCGGCGGATTGGCGCCTTCATATATCTGAAGATTATCCGCTCCAATGCCGTAACGGTTCTCAAAGTAGTATTCGTCATATACTTCCTCCATCAGATATATTCCCCAGTATTCTCCGTCGAGAAAAACATTACAATAACGAAGCGACTGCGTTGCCATATTTCTGTCGGAAAGATTTTCCGCGATCAGGACGTCTCTGAGCTTTGTCGGATCCGTGTTCGTATAAAGGAAAAATTTATGAACGGCCTTACCTTCTTCAAAAATTCCTTCTATCGTATCGCTGCCGCCGTACATTTCCCGCGCATAGACCGAAAAGGCTTTCTGCACACAATGTCTTGTCATATTACCGCGAATCCTGATTCCGACTTCCTGCTCCAGAATACATGTACCGTTTTCGTCAAAAATTTCGAGGCTTGCGGGACGTTCGGATCGTTTCCCTCGTATCTGATAATTGGCGTCTTTGATAGCCGCCCCGTCTTCCCAGACAGACATTTCGTCATCATATTTTTCTCCCAGCACATAAATGCCTTCTTCCCTGTCAAATAAATGATAAGGATCTGATACGAGAGAAACCGTATACATCTCCCGGCGCCATGCCGCATTCTCTCTCCCCACGATATAGGAATTGGTCACTACACCGCTCTTTTTCCCATCCGCGTCAATCGCAACGGCACGCACAATCATGATTTTTTCTATCGGCTCTTCGGGCGGTGCTATCCTCTCCGGGTCAAAATCGTTTCTTTCGGCATAAATATTGGGTTCTTCCGACACATCCCTGATCAGAATGGGCTCCTCATATAACATGCTTCCTTCATCCGGCTCGCTGCCATCCAGCGTATAATAAACCCTGCCGCCGGACGGTGCCCGCAATTCCAGTTCAAATTCATCTTCATAAAAACCGCATTCTGCCGAGAAAACCGGCTCTTCCGTCTTCCCCGGAACCGGTTTTGCCTGATTATTGGAAAAACAATAGGTTCGTTCCGTAATGCCCCACTCGCGGCCGGCGTCCGTCAGACGGCTCCAGGTCGTATTAATTTCCAGCGCCGGAACGGAAACCACATCTATGACTGCTATCCGGTTTGAAAGATATAACGTTTCACCGGCCGCCTTAATCCCAAAATTAAGGTATCCTTCCTCTCCGGTCATCTCTTCGCATTCGCTGTGAATCACATAATAACTTCCCGGCAGCAATGTTACTGCCGGGAGACTGCATTTATATAAATCATCTTCATCGTCAGAAAGATAATAGTTCCCAAGATCGATAGGGTCGTCTGAAAAATTATACAGCTCTATCCAGTCGCCTGACAGTTGTGTTCCGGCAAGAGAATCCGGGAAAAAATCGCTGCATACTTCATTGATGCAGATCCCGTACGAATTGCAGAATCTGTTCCATTCGGCGTCCTCCGTAAAATAGTGCACACACGCCAGAACCACAATATAAACCGCCAGCGCACCGGCCAGTGCAAAATATTTTCGGTTCCTCATACTTATCTCCTTATCTGATTCACCGGATATCTGACACCATCTGCCGGAATATGAATCTCTTCCCGGCTCCGTTCAGTAAAACCCGATCAGGCTCTGAGTTCCCCGTCATGGCTGAGGCAGTTTACCTGTGTAAGCTGTTCCATCTTATTCAGTTCCCCAAGCAGCGCTTCCTTGTTTTTGGGGCATATTTCAATGATCAGCTCCACTTCACCGTTTTTAACGCATCTCGCCTTTTCTTTATAAGATTTGCATTGGCCGCCGATCGTCCGGTACAGCTGTTCGTAGTCAAACTGCTTATTCTGGCTGCGCAGTACAAGCAGTTCCGGTGTTTTAATCGTTGGAACCATATTCATTACAAGAAGAAGAACAGTCATCACAATACATAAGATGAAACCGAGCACATACAATCCTACGCCGACAATAATCCCCACACTGATCGACCAGAATAAATACAGCAGATCCATCGGATTTTTTACTGCATTTCGAAATCTTACGATGGACAACGCTCCGATCATACCGAGCGAAACAAGCAGATTGGACTGCATCGCAATCATGATCGCGGCCACAATAACAGGCAGCCCGGCCATCGTGATATTCAGATCTTTCGAGTAAAAAGCCGATTTCGCCGATAATTTATATACGATAAAAATATAAATTCCTGTCAGACAGGCAAGCGCGAGAATCAGGATAACAGCTCCCGCTGATAAACCGTTCCCTCCGCCGATCGCTTCTATCACACTGTTTTTAATTACATCTTTTACTGACATACTTCTTTTCCTCCATCTGCCTTTTCATTGGTATCTCTCTTTGCACAGCTGATATTTCGAATAGGACGTCTGCTGCATGTTTCCAAGTTCCAACAGCTGTAATATGAATCCCGGTATCAGTTCATCATATTTCATTTCCACGATTTTATCCTGCTCCTGCAGAAAATCATACGGCGTATCCGGCTTTCCAAAACATTCCACCAGATTACAGCTTCTGATATTCCTGTCCAGCGTAATGCGGACATTCCCCGGCTCATAGACATACGCTTTTCTCTCATATGTCACAACCAGCCTGGGCCTCAAAGCCTCTGTCCGTATTGCCAGATTGAATAAAGCCGCCGGGTCTTCCATCGTCGGCAGGCTCTCTATGCAGTCGCCCCGCATTAGCTTCCGCATCTCTTCTTCCGTAATGCTTTTCGATTTCTTTCTGACTTTATCATCCAGCTTTTCTTTCACTTCCAGTTTAATCGTATCGAACGAATGATTATAAATCCGAATACGGTATTTTCTGCGGATACGGTTTCCCTGCAGCGTATCGAAGTATCCCGATTCTCTCAGATCATCAAAATACAGGCTGCTCACACTGTACCCTTCCGGGCCGCCCTCATTGAAATCCGGTTTTAAAACGCATTCCAGTCTTTTTTGCAGACAATACATCTTATCTTCTTCGCAACTGAATTTATTTTCAACACGATACATACCGTATTCGATCCTTCCTTCCGCTCATTTGTGCATTCCCCGGTTTTCTCAGATAATCCGCCGGATCGTAATAATACTCCTGTAAGTCGCCGATTCCGTCTTAATGCCCGTCCGCTCCGTACTGGCATGCACAATTCTTCCGTTGCCGATATAGATCGCAACATGGCCGCCGTAATAGATAATATCGCCCGGCTGCGCCTCCGCGTAGGAAACGCTCCGTCCGACGCCGGACTGCGCATAGGAACTTCGCGGCAGGGAATATCCGAAATTTTTATAGACCGCAAGCACGAAACCGGAACAGTCCGCACCGTTCGTCAGACTGGTTCCGCCGGCCACATAAGGGTAGCCGACATACTGACAGGCGAAGTTGGCGATTTCCTGTCCTTTGGCGCTTCCGGAAGAGGATGAGGAAGGCTTCTCCTGCTGCGAATCCGAACTGTCGTTCGAATCATTATTAGAATCATTGTCCGAATTACCTTCCGAACCGTTCTGTTCTTCTCCTGTCTGTCCCTGCTGCGCAAGGAGACGATCCTGTTCTGCCTTCCGGCGTTCTTCTTCCTCTTTTCTCTTTCGTTCCTCTTCTTCTCTCCGTTTCCGCTCCTCTTCTTCCAGCTGTCTGATCTGAGCGGTTTCCTGTTTGATCTTCGTCGTATAAGCAGCCGCCTGCTGCTTCGCCTGCGCCAGCATAACCGAATAATTTTCGTACTCTTCTTTTTTCTGAGCGAGCACTTCTTCCAGATAAGCCTCTTCGTCCTCCAGCTCGTACTGAGAAGTCTGAAGCTCGGATTTTTCCTCTTCCAGCCTGTCCTGCAGCGCGGCGACCTGTTCCACCGTTTCCTGATATTCGGTCAAAAGTTTCCTGTCGTATTCATAAACCTTTTCCACATATTCCGCTTTATTGAGCATATCGCTGACATTCAGGGATTCCGTAAAAAGCTGCAGATAAGAAGTATCGCCCCGTTCATACATGAACCGGATGCGGATTTTCATAGTCTCATACTGCTCGTCCTTCACCGCTACCGCCGTATCATAATCCGCCTGCGTTACCGCAATCTGCTCTTCTTTTTCCCGAATGGCTTCCTTGATCAGATTGATATCCGTCAGAAGGCCTACCATTTCTGCATCCAGCTCTTCGATCTCACTCCCGATATCGGCCTGTGCGCCCTTATAATCGGAAATCTGCTGATTGACGTTGTCAAGCTGCTTCTCATTTTCTTCTTTCTGCTGCTGCAAATCGGAAATAGTCGTGGCATAAACGGGTTCCGCTGCCGCCGTAACAAGCGTGAGAACCATTACCACACTGATAAATCTCAGGAATCTTTTTTTCACATGTGTAAAATTGCCTGTCATTGATGACCATGCCTTTCTCTGAGCTGCAAGCCTTTATAACTCTGTGTAAAGTCCTTTTCCGTGTTAAAGTTCACAGTTTTTGACCGTTCTCGGGAACGGAATGACGTCTCTGATATTGCCCATGCCGGTCAGATACATTACGCAGCGCTCGAACCCGAGTCCGAATCCCGCATGCCTTACGGAACCGTATTTGCGCAAATCCAGATAGAACTGATAGTCTTCTTTGTTCAGGCCCATGTCATCCATTTTCTTCTCAAGCGTTTCCAGGTCATCCTCTCTCTGGCTTCCGCCGATAATTTCGCCGATGCCCGGAACAAGGCAGTCCATTGCCGCGACCGTTTTCCCGTCCTCGTTCAGTTTCATATAAAAGGCCTTAATTTCCTTAGGATAATCCGTTACAAAAACAGGTTTCTTAAATTCCTGTTCCGTCAGATAACGTTCGTGTTCTGTCTGTAAATCACATCCCCAGGAGACTTTGTATTCAAATTCGTCATTGTGCTTTTCCAAAATTTCGATCACCTCGGTATAGGTCACATGTCCGAAATCGGAATTTAAAACATGCTGCAGTCTTTCGATCAGTCCCTTATCCACGAACTGATTAAAGAAATTCATTTCCTCCGGCGCATTTTCCAGCACATAACGGATTACATGTTTGAGCATGGCCTCCGCCAGCATCATATCATCCGTCAGATCCGCAAAGGCTATTTCCGGCTCAATCATCCAAAATTCCGCCGCATGCCTTGTCGTGTTGGAATTTTCCGCCCGGAAAGTCGGCCCGAAAGTATATACGTTTTTAAAAGCAAACGCATAGGTCTCCACGTTCAACTGTCCGCTTACCGTCAGGCTGGTCTGTTTTCCAAAAAAGTCCTGGCTGTAATCTACGCTTCCGTCTTCCTTCTTCGGAAGATTCTCCGGATCGAGCGTCGTCACCTGGAACATCTCGCCCGCGCCTTCACAGTCGCTGCTCGTAATAATCGGCGTATGCACATAAACGAATCCTCTTTCCTGAAAAAAAGTATGAATCGCATAAGCGATCATGGAACGCACGCGGAAAACCGCCTGGAACGTATTGGTTCTCGGTCTTAAATGAGAAATCGTTCTCAGGTATTCAAAGCTGTGTCTCTTTTTCTGCAGCGGATAGTCTGCCGTGGAAGCACCTTCTATTATGATTTCTTCCGCCTGCATCTCAAAAGGCTGCTTCGCCTGCGGCGTCGCAACAATTTTTCCTCTCGCCACGATGGCGGAACCCACGTTCAGTTTGGAAATCGTCTCAAAATTATCGAGTCCGTCGCCGTATACAATCTGCAATGTTTCAAAAAAGGTCCCGTCGTTTACGACGATAAAGCCAAAGGTTTTGGAATCTCTGATGCTCCTGACCCAGCCGCCGACCGTCACTTCCCTGTCGATATAATCCTCTCTGTTCCGATATAAATCTTTAATATCCGTTAAATCCATTTTCATTTCCGCCTTTCTTACTTAATATATCTGCATCGCTTCTGCTTCTATTGCGGCGCATTTATTACCGCATTGCTTTTCAAAAATTCCATGACCTTATCCGACATGAGATATTCATAAAAGACTTCTTCGCCCACTTCTTCCTTGAAAGCCTCCACCGAATCATAGCCGAAATTCGTTACCTCTTCTTCCATCGCCTTCGCTATTTCTTCTTTGGACGGGCTCAGGCCTTCCGTATCCGCAATCGCCTGAAACATAATATACTGCTGTGCCATCGTCGTCGCGTCCTCCTGAAAGACCGCCATATAGGATTCCGTATCCATATTGTAGTAATTCATCATAAAAGTATCCAGACTCACGCCATAGGCAGCAGCCTGCGCCGTCATGGATTCCAGCAGCATGTTCTGATACCGTTCCACCATTTCGGCCGGCGGCTCGCTGAAAATACTGTCCGCCATAACAGCCTTTGTGATATCGCTTGCTACCGCATCATCATACAGGCTGACAGCCTCTTCATAGAACGCATCATACACATAAGCGCGCAGTTCCTCTACCGTGCCGCACTCTTCAATGCCGAATTCCTGCACCAGCTCGTCCGTCAGCTCCGGCGTCTCCGCAATCGAAATGCTGTTCACCGTTACTTCAAAGACCACCGCTGCGCCCGCAAGATCGGGGTTGGGCTTATATTCAGCCGGAAATGTCAGATCAAGCGATACCGTATCGCCGACGTTTGTCCCGATCAGCCCGTCTTCAAACCCGGCGATAAAACTGCCGGAACCGATCGTCAGATCGGCGCCCTGTGCCGTACCGCCCTCGAATGCCACGCCGTCGCGGTAACCGGCATAATCGATATTGACCGTATCGCCCTCCTGCACCGTCGTTCTGTCCGTCACTTCTGTCATGACGGTCCGCTGCGTGCGGAGATATTCGATATAACTGTCCACATATTCATCCGTAACTTCCGGCTCCGGCTGTGTCACTTCGACGCCCTTATACGCGCCGAGCGTCACATAATCGGAAGCCTTTATGCCGCTCAGATAAGCGGTATCCTTCCCACAGGCGGACAGCATGCCGGCAAGCAGCACAGCCGCAGCCATCAATAAAATTTTCTTTTTCATCATCAAATGCCTTTCTTTTCGTTTCATATTCTGCAATACCATACCCGAAAAACGAATACTCAATCAGAATACCACAAAACCGCCGCGCTTAAAAGGGGTTGGGCAAGTTTTTTTACGGACAGCCCCGTAAATTTATTAACCATTCGCTTGCCTATTGTCCGAATCAATGTTAAAATATGGAATGCAGACGCAAGTAAATTTTGGAGGTATCTATATGAGTACATGGGCAATTGTATTGTTGGTTATTTTGGCCGTTCTTGTTATTGCTATTGTCGTTCTGTATTTTATCGGAAGAAACATGCAGAAGAAGCAGGAAGCGCAGCAGGCACAGATCGAGGCGATGAAGCAAACCGTCTCCATGCTGATTATCGATAAGAAACGGATGAAAATAAAAGAGGCGGGACTGCCCCAGGCCGTTATCGACCAGACACCCCGGCTGCTTCGGAATTCCAAACTTCCCGTCGTGAAAGCCAAAGTCGGTCCGCAGATCATGACGCTGATTTCCGAAGAAAAAATTTTCGATTCCATTCCTGTGAAAAAGGAAGTAAAGGCCGTTGTCAGCGGCATCTATATTACCGACGTGAAAGGCATTCACGGAAAGATTGCTCCGGCGCCTCCGAAGAAAAAAGGCTTTTTCAAGCGTGCTGTTGAAAAAGCGCAGGAAAAAGCCGGTGCAAAACCCATTAAATAAATTTTTCGACGCTGCCCTTTGATCTGATATCCAGAACAATCCGGCAGTCCGCAAGATATTCATAATTAACATCCAGCGCATAATCCACATCCACCGCGATTCTTTCAGATTCCTGTGTGATGTGGATTTTTCGCGTATCGATTCCGATCAGAATATTTCCATAGGGCGTGTTGTAACTGGTCATGTTTTTCCGATTCTCTTCAAAAATCATATGTACGTTGACGGCTCCGCTCCTCGTCAGTTCCAGCACATGTTCCCCGAATTTAATCCGGTTTTTCACGGGTCCCGTGATTCCCTCCATCACTTCATCGAACAGCACATAATGGTTCCCGTTCTTTTCATAATAGCTCCCCGGCATGATCGTTTCGATCTTCTCGGCATCCGTGTCGCTCTGATCGAACTGTAAACCGCGCAGGGAAATCAATACGTCTTTTGTCATCTTGCCCCTCTCCGAACTTATTCAGCATTTGAAAACCGAAATTATCATCCGATTTTTAACTTAAAATTCTTCTATATGAATTACTTTTGCGGAAAGAATCCCATAGGACAGAATGGAATTGGCGAACCGCTGGAATTTGTCCGCCGCATCGCTTACAAAAAAGCGGTACAGTTCCGTCCCGAGTCCCGGCTTCTGTTCGCTTTCCAGCCCCTTCTCTTTCAGCAGCCGTTTTAAAGCCCTGGCCGTCTCATAGGCCGGATTTACAAGGCTGACCTCTTCTCCCATGATTCTTCCTACCGTGGAACGAATCAGCGGATAATGCGTGCAGCCGAGAATCAGCGTGTCAATGCCGCTGTCGATCAGCTCCGACAAATATCTTCCGGCAATTTCATCCGTTACCGGGTCTTCCCACAGCCCTTCTTCCACAAGCGGCACAAACAGCGGACATGCCTTACTGATCGTTCTGACATTTCTGTCACTTTCTTCTATGTACCTTTTATATATGCCGCTGCTGATCGTCGCTTCCGTTGCGATTACGCCGATTTTTCCGTTACGGGTCGCCTCCAGCGCCGTAACGGCTCCGGGTCTCACCACATCGATGATCGGAAGATCCGTTTCCGCTTCCAGCGCTTCCAGCGCGCAGGCGCTTGCCGAATTGCAGGCGATCACAATCGCCTTGACCTGTTGTGTCTGCAGAAAACGCACGATCTGTCTGGAATACTTTGTAATCGTCTCCGGCGATTTACTGCCGTAAGGCACTCTCGCCGTGTCGCCGAAATATACGATTCTTTCATTTGGAAGCTGGCGCATGATCTCCCGTGCCACCGTCAGGCCGCCTACTCCCGAATCAAAAACGCCTATCGGCGCATTATGAAGCATTTCTTTCTCATTCATCTCAAATACGGACTCCCGCTGTTTCTATTTTATATAACCGGACTGCTCCAGCCACTCGAGCAGCCTGCTCTTTACTATAACCTGTTCTTCCCCGGCCTGCAAGAGGCTGCCGCAATTTTCTTCCTCCAATAAATCCGCCGGGCTGTCCGTCAGACCGGATTTCCGGT
This sequence comes from uncultured Lachnospiraceae bacterium, assembly GCA_910584965.1. Lineage (GTDB taxonomy): Bacteria > Bacillota > Clostridia > Lachnospirales > Lachnospiraceae > UBA3282. The sequence goes on from CAJUDZ010000019.1 coordinate 26,056, forward strand.
ATGCCGCATCCCCATTTTCTGCGCCGTCGCCGGTTTCACATACCGCTTCGTAAGTATCCTGCGGAAAACACAATTCCGGGTACAGCACGCACCACCATACGAAAGCGCCCGCCAAAAGAGCTGCTGCCCGCAGACCGGACTCTTTACCCGCTTTTTTTAAATATGCGGCGCTCAGTTCCAACCGTTTCAGGCTGTTCCTTATTTTCAGCTCATTCGTTGTCTTCAGGCCGCTCACTGTTTTCAGCTCATTCACTGTCTTCAGGCCGCTCACTGTCTTCAGCTCATTCGCTGTCTTCAGGTCAATCACTGTCTTCAGGTTGTTCGCTATTTTGTTTATCATCGTTTCATTCTCCTTGCCTCCGCGCCTTATGGCCCGGTCTTTTAAGGAGTATTCCCGATAATGAAGCGTCTATTCCGACTGTTTCCTGCTGTTTTCTTCTTTTACTGCGGCCCCGGGATTCAGCTTTCAGTCTGCTTTCGCGATGTTCTCTGCCCGGAGCTGTCTGATAATGGACTTCTCCTGATTATCGATATGCAGCTTTGTCGCCCTGGCTGCCCCTTCCTTATCCTGACGGATAATGCTTTCATAAATCATTCTATGCTCTTCCACCAGATTATTATGCTGGTTCTCGTCTTTGATGTATTCAAAACGATACCGGTACATCTGCTCCGACAGATTGTTAATCAGCTGAATCAGCCGCCTGTTCCTCGTCGCCGCAACGATGATGTCATGCAGCGCCACATCCGCGGCCGCAATGATCGTCGCATCCGACGTGGCAGTCGCCTTTTCAAACTCGTCGCAGGCCGCTTTCAGCTTCTGTTTCTCTTCTTCCGTAATCCGGTCGCAGGCAAGTTCCGCACAGAGCGCGTCAAGCGCCCGCCTGACCTCCAGCACATCCCGCAGGCTCTTCTCCGTGATCTGAGCCACTTCCGCGCCCCGTCTCGGCATCATGATAACGAGCCCTTCCAGCTCCAGCTTCCGGATTGCCTCCCTGATCGGTGTTCTGCTGACGCCGAGCTGATTCGCCAGGTGAATTTCCAGCAGCCGTTCCCCCGGCTTTAATTCTCCTGTCAGAATTGCCTTTCTGAGCGTATTAAAAACCACATCCCGCAAGGGAAGAAATTCATCCATATCCGCCTGAAACTGAACCCCCATATTACACACCCTTTCCTGACCGGACCTTTCGGCCTTACGCATGGAATGACGTCACAAAAACCTGACCGGCCATTCCCCGCTCTTTGATCTGCTCCGCCGCCTTCCGCGCAGTTTCTTCTTCCGTAAAAATCCCGAAAACAGTCGGACCGCTGCCGCTCATCAGCGCATTTTCGGCGCCCGCCGCTTTCATCAGTTCCTTTATCCCGTCGATAACCGGATATTCCCGTACCGTGACGGTTTCCAGCACATTCCCCATACGCTCCGTAATGCCGCTCAGACTTCCGTTTCTGATTGCCGCTTCCATTCCGTCTATATCCGGATGAAAAGCCAATGTATCGGCATGCAGATTTTCATATACGAATTTTGTCGAAACATCAATATCCGGCTTTGCCACCGTCAGAACACACGGAGGCGGCGCAGGCAGCTTTGTTAAAACTTCCCCGATGCCTTCCGCCAGTGCCGTTCCTCCCATCAGACAATAGGGAATATCCGCACCCAATTTCACCGAAAGAGCCTGCAGCCGCTCCAGCGGATAACCCAGTTCCAATAAGTCATTCAATCCCAGAAGCGCTGCTGCCGCGTCGGTGCTTCCCCCCGCCATTCCGGCCGCGATGGGAATCCTTTTTTCCAGAAAAATTTCCACACCCGGAGAAATCCCGGCTTCCGCAAACAGCATTTCCGCCGCCCGGCAGATCAGATTGCCTTTTCCGGTATCCAGTCCCGCTCTGTCAATTTTCAGTTCTATGCCCGGCTCTTCTTTTCGTGTAAAAGTCAGCGTATCATACAGTCCGATCGTCTGCATAATCATTTTTACTTCATGATAACCGTCTTCCCTTCGCCGGAGCACATCCAGCCCCAGATTGATTTTCGCATATGCGTTCCGCACGATTCGTTCCATATAATACTCCGTTCTTACGCAGTCCGCGGCCTGCCGCCGCATTGCCGTATTTTATTGTATATTGTATTCAAAACATAGATTGTACTTAATTTTATACAATCCCGGATTGTTTGTCAATGCTCCGGCGTGTATAATAAGGTAAATACCCGCTGTCTGAGCAAAAAAGAACGAACTTTACCCGATGAAAAGATTAATGGCTGAAGGAGAATGGAATGATGAAACTGAATCAAACAAAACTGGCCCGCATTGCGGACTTATTACAGGAAATGGTGGAAACGCAGTTTGTCACGGGCATTAACTGCATGGTCTTACAGGACGGCCAGGAACAATGTTATTACGAAGCCGGATTCCAGGACAGCGCAAATCAGATTCCGATCGCACGGAATACGATTTTCAGGCTGTATTCCATGACCAAACCGATTACCTCCGCAGCTGTCATGATGTTACTGGAAGAGGGAAAACTCGATCTTCTGGAACCGGTCCAAAAATATCTGCCCGGCTTCCGTAACCAGTGTGTCGTCAGAAATGGGATGATTACCCCTGTTTCCCACCCCGTTACCATACAGAATCTTCTGAATATGACTTCCGGCCTCACTTACGGAGGTGAAAATTCCATCACGGAAGTCCGGACCGATGTCCTGTTCCAAGAAGCTACGGATAAGCTGTTCTCTTCCGCACCGATTTCAACGGTCGAATTTATGAATCGGCTCGGCGGGATTCCGCTGGCATTTGAACCCGGTGCAAGATGGCAGTACGGCGCTTCCGCGGATGTTCTCGGCGCGATTGTGGAAGTCGTATCCGGTATGCGTTTCGGCGAATTTCTGCAAAAAAGGATTTTTGAGCCGCTCGGCATGAAAGACACGGCCTTCTATGTCCCCAAAGACAAGCAGTCCCGCCTTTCCAAAGTATATGAAGAAACGCCCGAGGGGCTGAAAGCATACTATGGTTCCCATCTCGCAGTCCAGAACCGGATGGAATTTGAACCCGCTTTTGAATCCGGCGGCGCCGGACTCGTTTCTACGATTGACGATTATGCGGCTTTTGCCCAGATGCTGTTACATAACGGTTCCTTCCGCGATACCCGGCTGCTCTCTCCCAAAACGGTAGAGTTTATGACCGGCGCCCGCCTGAACCCCGCCCTGCAGGACTATGTAAATCAGTGGGAAAACTTGCCCGGTTATACTTATGCCAACCTTCTGCGCATAATGATCAGCCCGGATACTGCCGTTTCCATGGGAAGCCGCGGCGAATACGGGTGGGACGGATGGCTCGGTCCCTATATGACAAACGATCCGGCCAACCGGCTGACACTCCTGATCATGCAGCAGAAAACAGGTTCCGGCACCACAGAGTATACGAGGAAAATTCGGAATCTTGTATTTTCGGCACTCTCATAAATCGCCGCCCGGCAGCGGCGATTACGAGAATGCTACGCATTCTCACCTGCAATGGATTACGAATTAAAAATCCCGTCAGCAGAAGGTTCTGTCTGACGGGATTTTTGATTCTGTTTCCTGTTCGGTATGATACGATAATCCTTATACCTTTCCGGTTTCCGGGATTAGTTTGTGGTATCCGTCGTTGTATTCGATGATGTGTCTGTTGTCGTCTTTGCGTCTTCAGCCATCTTATCGAAGCCTGCCATAACAGCATCGTAAGTCTTCTGGGAAATCTCCGGCAGTTTGCCGCCCCATGTATCCTCAGCCTGCTTATAGCCTTTCTTAAACGCTTCTCTCATCTCTTCAATCTTGCTCGGGTCACCGCCTGTCAGTGCGGTAGCAAAATCCAGGATTCTTTCGGATGTCTGTTTTACGCCCCAGTAGCCGTCCTCCGCAACATCCTTCTGCGCCTGTAACTTCGTAGCTTCATCCACTTCAAGCTTACCGCCCGCAAGGATGCTCCAAATGCCGTTTGCGCTGTTAAACGTCTGTCCCTGTTTGGTCATCAGCTGTTCAACGATGTTCTGCAGCTGTTTCTGTCTTTCTTCCTGATCCGCTTTCATTTTGGAAACAAGCGCGGTATTCTGCGTATAAGTCTTCTTCGTCGAATCTGTCGGCTTTTCATTGGAAGGCTCATAAACAGCGCCGGTATCTTCTTTCTTCGATGTTTCATCCGTTGTTGTCTTGTCTGTTGTCTGCTCCGGCGCCTTTACATCGGTCTGGCTTGTCTTATAAGCATCATATGTGCCGGCAGCTCCGGTAACTCCATTTACACTCATGTCTATCCCTCCTTGGAAATTTTATCTTAATTGCACGAAGTCGTCCAACTCCGCTATTTCTGTATATTATATCGTACCGTTTGACCGTAAATATTAGGGGATGCAGGAATAATTTTCTAATTTTCCGGTCCCTTTCATGACAAATAAAGTGCCGTTCCTTACCATTGAGGCGTACCGGCCGTATGCTTTTTTATAAAATCTTTCATCTGCCGCTATTTCTTTTTCCAGCAAAATGCTATACTTGAAAAAAGACAGCAAAATGCCGGATATCGCGCATACTGCGGAAAGGACATGATTACTGATATGATCGAAAACGACAAGGTGAAAAAAATTTTATACGGCGGGGATTATAACCCCGAACAATGGCCGGAAGAAACCTGGGAGGAAGACATGCGTCTTCTGAAACTGGCCCATATCGACGTCGTTACCTTAAATGTTTTCAGCTGGGCCTCTTTACAGCCGGAAGAAGACGTTTATCATTTTGAAAAACTCGACAGCATTATGGAAATGGTTCATCGGCACGGCCTGAAAGTATGTCTCGCCACTTCCACAGCCGTTCATCCCGCCTGGATGGCCAGAAAATATCCCGATATTCTCCGGACGGAGTTTAACGGCATGAAGCGCAAATTCGGCGGCCGCCACAACTCCTGCCCGAACAGCCGGACTTACCGGAAATACGCGCCGGCTCTGGCCGCAAAGCTTGCCGAACGCTACCGGGATTATGACAATATCGTGGCGTGGCACATTTCCAATGAATTTGGCGGCGTCTGCTACTGCGAAAACTGCGAGCGGCGTTTCCGGGAATGGCTGAAAGAGAAATACCGGACGATCGAAGAAGTCAACCGCGTCTGGGATACCGCTTTCTGGGGACATACTTTTTATGACTTTGACGAGATCGTAACCCCCAATCTGCTATCCGAGCATTTTGCGCCGGACAGAACGACTTTCCAGGGTATTTCGCTGGATTACAGGCGTTTTAATTCCGAAAGCATCCTGGACTGCTACCGGCTGGAATATGACGCCCTCCACGCCGTCACGCCGGATATTCCGATTACGACAAACCTGATGGGAACGTTTCCCGATCTGGATTATCAGATGTGGGCAAAATACATGGATTTCATATCCTGGGACAACTATCCTGCCAATGATACGCCCATCGAGGAAACGGCCATGCGGCATGATCTGATGCGCGGCCTGAAGCAGGGAAAGCCTTTTGCCCTGATGGAGCAGACGCCGAGCGTCACCAACTGGCTTCCCTATAATGCGCTGAAGCGTCCCGGCGTCATGCGTCTCTGGAGCTATCAGGCTGTCGCGCACGGCGCGGATACCGTCATGTTTTTCCAGATGCGGCGCAGCACCGGCGCCTGTGAAAAATATCACGGAGCCGTTATTGACCATGTCGGTCATGAACACACGAGAGTTTTTCGGGAAATTGCAGAGCTCGGTGCGGAACTGGAAAAAATAGGCTCTCTGACGCTGGGAGCACGCACCGACGCCAAAGCCGCCATCCTTTTCGACTGGGACAACTGGTGGGCGGCCGGCTATTCTGCGGGGCCCAGCATCAATCTCCGCTACTGCGATGAAATCCTGAATTACTACAAAGCCTTTCACAACCTGAATATCCCCGTGGATATCATCGGCGTGGAAGACGATCTGTCCGGCTACGCGCTCGTGGCCGCACCGCTTTTATATATGGTGAAATCGGGGCACGATGAAAAGCTCCGCAGCTTCGTACAAAACGGCGGGCATTTCCTGACCACTTTTTTCAGCGGCTACGTGGACGAACACGATCTTGTCACCGTGGGCGGTTATCCGGGCCGACTCCGGGATATTCTCGGCATCTGGGTGGAAGAAGAGGATGCTCTGCCGGAAGATGCGGCAAATCGTTTTACCTATGGCGGAATCACTTATCCCGCGGTCCTGATCTGTGACCTTCTGCATACCGAGGGCGCCGAATCCCTCTGCTCCTATGAAAAAGACTTTTATAAGGGAATGCCGGTGCTGACCCGCAACCGGTTCGGAAAAGGTCTCGCCTACTATATGGCGGCCCGCTCCAATGCGGATTTTTACCGCCGCCTGATCGGCGATATCTGCAGAGAAGCCGGCATCGAACCCATTATCGGACAGCTTACCGAAACGCCCGGACTCATAGAAGTCACAAAACGGCGGAATCAGAACGGTACTTTCCTGTTCTTCTTAAACCATGACACCGAAGAACATGAAATCCCGTTAAACTGCGCCGGAACGGATATCCTGACGGATACGGATTACCGCGCGGGCGATCTGATGAAGCTGAACGCAAAAGGAACCGCAATCATACTGGTCAGAGAATAAATTGAAGCGGGCGGCTGCGAAACAACGTATCTTTCACAATCGTCCGCATATCTCAGAAAAAAAGAAGGGAGTTATGCTATGAAAATCACTGACATCAAAACCTACCTGGCACAGATTCGGGAAGTTATCGACAACGGCCGCTACCACGACGACTGGGCCTCCCTGACGGATTTTGCCATGCCCGCATGGTTTGAAAAAGCCAAGTTCGGCATCTTCATCCACTGGGGCGTTTACAGCGTTCCGGCCTTTGCCAACGAATGGTATTCCCGGAATATGTATATTCAGGGCTCTCCGGAATTTGAGCATCACATCAAAACCTATGGCCCTCATAAAGACTTCGGCTATAAAGACTTCATCCCGATGTTTACGGCCGACCGGTTCGACCCTGATTTCTGGGCGGATACCTTCGCAAAATCAGGTGCAAAATATATCGTTCCGGTAGCCGAACATCACGACGGCTTCCAGATGTACGACAGCGATTTGTCGGTATATAACGCGGCCCAAATGGGCCCGAAACGGAACATTCTCGGAGAACTGAAAGACGCGTTTGAGAAAAGAGGACTGATCTTTGGCGCTTCCTCCCACCGGGCCGAGCATCTCTGGTTTATGGGCAACGGCAAAGACTTCGAGAGCGACATCAAAGATCCGCTGAAATGGGGCGACTTCTACTGGCCTTCCTTGCAGGAACAGCCGGAACACCAGAATCTTTTTGCCAAACCTTATCCGACAGAAGAATTTCTGGATGACTGGATTTGCCGCACCTGCGAGATCATCGACCGCTATCAGCCCAAAGTTCTCTATTTCGACTGGTGGATTCAGCATGAAGGTTACAAGCCCGGCCTGCGTCAGATCGCCGCATACTACTATAACCGGGGCCTGGAATGGGGCTTCCCCACCGCCATTTGTTATAAGCATGACGCGATGGCTTTCGGCAGCGCCATTGTGGATGTGGAACGCGGCAAGTTCGCGGATACGAAACCGTACCACTGGCAGACGGATACATCGGTTATGCGAAATTCCTGGTGCTATACCACTTCCCTGGACTATAAGAGCAGCAATGAACTGATCTGTTACCTTGCTGACGTAGTCAGCAAAAACGGCAACCTCCTCCTGAACATCGGACCGAAAGCCGACGGTTCTTTTACCGAAGAGACTGCCGCTATTTTAAAAGATATCGGTTCCTGGCTTGCTGTAAACGGAGAAGCCATCTATAACAGCAAACCCTGGCGTTACCCCGCAGAAGGCCCGACGCAAGAAATCGAAGGACAGTTCAGCGACGGTTCCGCCACCGCCTATACAAGCAAAGATTTCCGCTTTACCGCAGGAAATGGCTGCATTTATGCCATCTGCATGCAGTATCCGGCGGACGGCCGGGTAACGGTTCAGGCGCTTGGCAAGAGTCATGACGCCAACAAACCGAATTTCCACGGCATTATCCGGAAGGTCAGCCTCCTGGGCTTCGATGAACCCATCGATTTCCGGGCGGATGAAAACGGCCTTCACTTTACCACCACCGGCGTAAAAAGCGAATTTCCGGTTGTGATTAAAGTTGTGGTGGAGTAGCGGCGTATTCTTACTGAAAGATCACTTCCCGCATCCACATATCCGCAAGCGCAATCCAGGACGTACATTCTTTTTCCGTGCCGCTTCCGTCGGCGCACATCGTGCGTTCATCCGCGAGGGCGAGCCCATGGCCGCCCTTCGCATAAAGGTGCAGTTCCACCGGGATATTGTGTCTGCGCATCGCAAGCGTCAGCAGCAGAGAATTTTCGGCGGGTACGGAACCGTCCGCATTCGTGTGCCAGAGGAATGCCGGCGGCGTATCCGCGCTGACCTGTTTTTCCAGCGACATCTCGTCTTTGAGTTCCTCGTACTTTTCGCCGAGCAGCATATGGAAGGAATCCCTGTGGGCGTATTCGCCGGAAGTAATAACCGGATAATGCAGAATCATTCCCACCGGGCGAAGCTCTTCTGACGCAATTCCGACTTTTTCCGCCAGAAACGGCTTTTTCCAGAACATTCCATAAGAAGCGGCAAGATGGCCGCCCGCAGAGGAACCTTCCACCAGAATCCGTTCAGGATCTACATGCCATTCCCGGCTGTGTTCTTTCACAATCTTCATGGCCGTCGCAAGTTCCAGAAGTGCGGTCGGGTACAGAACCGGATTCACCGAATAATATAATACTGCCGCATGATAACCGAGCGCGTTCCACTGAAAGGCGATCATTTCTCCTTCCCGCTCGGATACATAACGGTAACCGCCTCCCGGGCAGATTATGATAAGCGGTCTTTCCTTTATCTGCATCGCTTCCGAATGGGAAATCAGATAAGTTGTCATTTTTGCATCCGCCGACGAGCCTTCCGCCCGGACCGGATATTCCTGATATATCATCGCAATCCTCTCTTTCCGCCGGAATGCCCGCTTCCCGGTCCGAAATTCATAAACCGCAAAGCAGGCATCCAACATAACTTTTATATTTTATAATAACACAGTTTTACGTCCCCCGTCATCCGGATTGTCAGTTCGGATGCCTGTCCTGCGGAACCATTTTCATCGGAAGACTGCGATTCGCTGATCATATGAGTCAGCCCGATTTTCACATCCGCATAGACGCTCTTCCAGCTCGCAATCCGTTCTTCCGTGTCTTTGACCATCAGCGGCCCCATCACCGGGCGCGGGTTCCTGACATAGGTTCTCGTCTCTCCCTGCCAGCTTCCGGCCGGTTTTCCATCGATCAGCACATCCACTTTACAGCCCTTTTCACTCAGCAAATGGAGCGTTATCTCTTTCGCATCCGCCGCGATCGCACAATCGCGGTAAATGAGGACTCCCTCTTTATCCGGGTCGGAAAGTTCTGCCGCGCTGTATCCGAACTGCCCTTCCGTCAGCACGATGTTCTCATAATCGTCATAGTGGTCCGCGGCAGTTTTTTTCGACATATCCCGGAGTCCCGGTTTCCCGCCCGGAATCTCAATCTGAAGCGACTGTTCTTTTGCCGTGCTGTCCGGTCCCGCAAAAATCGTGTAACAGCCCCCTTCCACCATCAGGGAACGGCTGATCACGTCATAAAACCGAAATTCATCAACGGGTACGGAAATTTCCACCCTTCTGCTCTCTCCCGGCGCAACCTGTTTCAGCCGGCGGAATCCGATCAACTGCCTTAACGGCTTTTTCACGCGGGAAGCGGGTGCGGCTCCATACACCTGCGCCACCTCGTCGCTCGTACGTTTTCCGGTATTTGTCACCGTAAAGGATACGCACAGTCTTTTCTTATCTGCCAGCTCCGCCGCCAGATCCGAATAAGCAAACGTCGAATAGGTCAGTCCGAATCCGAACGGGTAAAGCACTTCTCCGTCGAAATAGCGGTATGTACGTTTTCCTTTGATCACATCGTAATCATCGATATCGGGAAGCTGGTCATCGCTCTTGTACCAGGTCATATTCAGACGGCCGGCCGGCGCATTTTTCCCGAATATCGTCTCCGCCATTGCTTCCCCCATATCCTGACTTCCCGTCGCGCTCCACAGAATCGCAGGCAGTTTTTCCTGCGCCGCGTTCATCGCATAGGGATAATTGGATAACAGGGCAAGAATCACGTTGTGATTGGCCTGGTATACCGCCTCCATCAGCTTTTCCTGTTCCGGCGGCAGTATGATGGTGCCCCGGTCCACTTCTTCCCTTGCGTTCACCATCGGGTTACATCCCAGCGCCAGAATGACCTTCTCTTTGCCTTCCGCCAGTCTGACCGCTGCTTCCACGCCGGATTCCACAACTTCCAGCATAAAAGTCACTTCGGATAAAGCGATATCCTTTCTGGCCGATGTGGCGCTCGCTATTTCCAGCCCCACACTGGCGCCGATCTGCTCACCGCCCCGCATGGACCAGAGGCTTCCGTCTTCCCCGGCCAGAACGGGGGAACCAAATCGGTTCGTCAGCACCGCCGTTTTGTCTTCCTGTTCGTCCATATGGAAAATTTCCATCACAAACCAGTCGAACGGTTCATCGATATCGGCCGCCAGTTTTCCCATCTCTTCCGGCTTCGCTTTACCGGGATAGAATCTCGTATTCATATATTTCCCCGTGCGGGCGCATTGGAAATACAGGCATCCTTCTCCCCAGTCTTTTTTGATAAATATATCCGGCTCATCGGAAAGGACAAGAGAGCCGTCTTCCGCGACGGCAATTCCTTTCCCGCCGCAGCGCAGGATTACTCTGTCATAACCGTCCGCAAAGGCGATTTCCGTCCCAAGCATTTTTTCCATGCCCTGTTTCAATGTCGTTCTGCGAAGGGGTTCTCCACAGTACCAGTCCCGATGCCAGGAATCGCCTATCGGACCGACCAGCGCCAGGGAATCCGCAGGCATGTTTTGATCGAGCGGAAGCATTTCTTTGTCGTTTTTCAGAAGAACGACGGATTCCCTCGATACCTGACGGCACACTTCCTGATTTTCTTCGGAATTGATGTCCGCTTCCGTTACGTTATCATAAGGATTGCGCGGCTCCCTGTCATAAATACCGAGCCTTAACTTCGTGCGGAACATATTCCGGATCGCTTCGTCCACATCTTTCTCCGTAATCAGGCCGAGTTCGAAGGCTTCCCTGGCCGCCTGTTCCACCATTTCCGGGTTATCCGACATACCGTCCACGCCGGCCTTTAAAGCCATCGCAATCGTCTCGGCATGAAGCCCGCAGTAATGGTGGAAATCAGCTACAAGCTCCGTCGCGCCGCCGTCGCAGACCGCGTGTTTTAAGCCGTATTGTTCCTTTAATATTTTTCTGACTTCCGGATTCAGCATTCCCGGAATACCGTTGATCTTATTGTAGGCCGTCATAATGGCTTCCGCACCGCCTTTTTCGATCGCCCGGCGGAACGGCTCCAGATACAGTTCGTATTTATTCCGCGGGTCGATCGACGAGTTTTTCCAGCCGCGCCCCACTTCCGTATTGTTTCCGTAAAAATGCTTGAGGGTGGATGCCGTGCGTAGATAATCGGGATCCTCCCCCTGCATGCCCTGTATATAGGCGGAAGACATTTCACCGATCAGGAAAGGGTCTTCCCCATAGCCTTCTTCCGTCCTTCCCCAGCGCGGATCCCGCTCCAGATCTATCGTCGGCGCCCAGCGGCTGAGTCCCCTGTCCGGGTGACGGTGGTAGAGGACACGCGCCTCCGTTCCCGTTACCGCGCCTGCCTTTTTAATCAGTTCCGTATCCCAGGTGGCGCTCATGCCGATCGGCTGTGGGAAGGATGTCGTCGTCTCCGGCCCGCCAAGATCGTTCTGATCATTTCTCGCCTCCACGCCGTGCGCCGCCTCGCCGCCTACCGACATCGCCGGAATGCCGAGCCGCTTAACCGCCGGAACTCTCGTGGCCAGCATCCCCAGCTTTTCCTCCATCGTCAGTTCCGACATCAGCCAGTCAAGCCGCTTCTCCAGGGACAGAGACACATCCCAGAAGGGCGTATTTTTCTTTACTTCCATACCGATAATCCTCCTTTTTTATTTTCCGTGTTGCAGAAAGGGCCCAACACCATAATGATATCAGACCCTTTTCTTTTCATTCTTATCTTACAATATGAAGTGTTTTACGATATAACGGCTGGTTTTCAGCCATTCCGTCCCGGTTTCTTAATTATCGATCTTATCGGCAAGGAATGCTGTCATCTGCTCATTCGCTTCATTCAGGCCGTTTGCTTCCAGCTCGGCTACCATAGCATCCCAGTTTGCATCGAAATTAGCCTGCCCGCCGGTTACGCATTTTACAAGACCGGGCCATGCGATTTCATTCAGAATATCCACTGTGTTCAGCAGATCCTGAGGAAGCTGGTAAGCCCACAGCGGAGAGTAGGGAAGCAGTTCAAACTCATCGGGCTGCGGGAAGATATCGATCAGCATATCCACGCCCCACGCTTCACATGCAGCTTTCTGTTCTTCATTGTATTCAGCCTTTACGGAATCTCTTGTAATTGTCGTATAAGGCATTCCGTTCTCATCTTCAGCTCCGTCGCCATAGATCGGGAATCCCGTATAGTTGCCGATACCGGTTTTCTTGCTGTAATCCGGATCGGAGTTGGAAGCGTCGATTTCTTCCTGCGTGCGATATCTCATACCGTTCTCATCCACCTGATAGTTCTGGCCTTCGATACCCCATTTATACAAAATCGCACCTTCATCGGAACAAAGATAATCGAGGAACTTGACCGCACGAACCGGGTCTTCACAGCTCTTTGTAATCGCCATGCCCCAGCCTACCTGAAGACCCTGATATAACAGAGTCGGAGCCTTCTGGTCCGCACGCAGCGTTACAGGAAGTCCGCAATATGTCTTATCTACTTTACCGTCCGCAATCAGTACCTGCTGTGCCTGATTGTAATCCCATTCCGCATCCGTAATCGCTACGACACGGCCGCTGGAAAGTTTTGCGATATAATCGTCGTGTGTCTGTGTTGCAAAGTTCGGATCCAGGATTCCTTCGTCATACATACGGCACAGCCACTGGAAATATTCTTTTTCTTCCGGTGTCGTATGCTTATAGAAACAGTTGTAGTTTTCGTCAACTACCCACTGACCGTTGTCCGGTGACGCGTCAGCGATAAATCCTGCCGGATTGCCAAGCGTAATCATCCAGTGCCAGTCGGAAGCGCTCATCGTGATGCCGATGGTCTCCAGCCCGTCTTCCGTCGTCGGATGTGCCGCAAGGTATTTCTTAATCAACGCTTCGTATTCTTCCAGTGTTTTCGGATATTCATAATTATTTTCTTTCAGCGCCGCAAATTGAATCTGGCAGGTACCGCCGGTTTTAAGTGTCTGCGATCTGACACCTGCATAGGAGAGCTGGTAAATGCCGTCGTCTCCCTGTCCCCATTTGAGCTTTTCAAACTCGTCACCGTACATTTTCTTGATATTCGGACCATACTGCTCAATCAGATCTCTCATATCGATCAGAGCGCCCGCTTCATATAACTGTGTTGCCTCGCCTTTGGAATAAATCATATCCGGATATTCGTCGTTCGCGATCATCAGCGCCACATCCTGTTTCGAATCACCCTGAGAAGATACCGGATAAGAAATCTCAAGAGTTACGCCCGTCGCCTCGGTAATCGCATTTCCGACCGGATTATCCCAGAGATCATTGTTTGCATCTGTCAAAAATACTTCAAAAGTAATCGGGGAAGTATCATCGGCCGCTGCCGCGTCTCCTGACGACGCATTATCGCTTCCCGTATCGGCAGCCGTATTTGTGCCGGTTCCGCTGTCTCCGGCGCTGTTCGATGAAGAATCACCGGATCCGCCGCATCCTGCCAGCATGCTGACGCAAAGCGCCGTCACTGTCAGGACAGATAAAATCTTACGCATTTTCATGAATAAATCCTCCTTTTTTTCTCTATATATAACCTGAATTCTTCAGCTTCCTGAATTCTTCAGCTTCCTGAATTCTTCAGCTTCCTGAATACTCCAGCTGTCCGAATGCTTCAGGGTATATATCAGTTATGAATACAAATCAGTCTTTGACGGAACCTACCGTCATACCGCCTACAAAGTATTTCTGTAAGAACGGATAAACAACAATGATCGGAACGGTAGCTACAACCGTAACGGCCATACGGATTGCCATCGGCGTAACGGCCTGGGTCACATTACTCGTCGCATGGGTATCGAGCTGCATCTGCGCCTGCGACATGATCTCATACAGTTTATACTGTAAGGTCGGGAGCTTCTTCGCGTACAGATAGGTATCCATAAAGGAGTTCCACTGTCCTACCGCATAATACAGCGCGATCGTCGCGATAACCGGCGTACATAACGGCATAACGACCTTGTACCAAATCTGAAAATCATTGGCCCCGTCCAGTTTCGCCGCTTCCTCCAAAGCAGTCGGCAGGCCGTCAATAAAAGAACGGACCAGAATCATATTATAAACCCAGATCAGGCCGGGCAGAATATACACAATGAATTTATTGCCAAGATGCAGGGTACGCATAATCAGCAGATATTCCGGAATCAGGCCGCCGCTCACATACATCGTAACAACAAACAGTATTGTAAACGGTTTGTGAAAGATGAAATCCCGGCGGCTCAGCGTATAAGCCAGCATCGCGGTACAGATCACGCCGGCCAGCGTTCCCACGAGTGTTTTAGCCACGGACAGCAAAAAGGGATTGATAATATCCGCATCCTGGAATACATATTTATAATTGCTCCATGTAAAAACACGTGGAATCACAAAGTTAATGTTCCGCAGCGTATCCGTCGCATCGTTTAAGGAAATTGCCAGCACGTTCAGGAACGGATAGAGCGTTATAACTATGATCATCACAAAAAACAGCACGAGCACATAGTCAAACCATGTTCTTTTCTTCGCTACCATATCCCCACCCCCTAAATCAGCTTATCTTCGCCGACCATACCGGCGATCTTATTGGCGATCAGCAGAAGCGCAAGGCCGACAACGGACTGGAATACGCCGATCGCGGTACCAAGACCATAGTCGCCTGTTCCGATACCTCTTTCATAGGAGAACCAGGAAAGAACCATCGTGTGATCCTGCACGAGCGGGTTGCTCAGAAGCATCTGACGTTCCATGCCGACATTCAGCGCGCCGCCGATGTTCATGATCAGCAGAACGATGATCGTCGACCGGATGCCCGGAAGCGTAATATGCCAGATTCTCTGCCATCTGTTCGCGCCATCCATCTTCGCCGCTTCATAAAGGCCGGGGTCGATGCCCGCCATCGAAGAAAGATAGATAATCGCGTTCCATCCCATTTCTTTCCAGCAGTTAATGATAACGATAACAAACCAGATCAGAATGGAATTGGTACTCATTAAATGCAGATTGGCTCCTGTCAGCGAATCGATAACGCCGCCGTCATTGAAAATGTTTTTCGCAATACTCGCAATAATAACCCATGATACAAAGTGCGGCAGATAGGAAATCGTCTGCGTCAGTTTCTTAAACTTCATAAAGTGCATTTCATTCAGCAGAACCGCAAATGCAATCGCCACAAGCGTGCCGAGACCGATATCGATAATACTGATGCCGATCGTGTTAATCATCGTCTGTTTAAAGAGTCTGTCGTTAAAGGCTTTTGTAAAATTAGCGAATCCCGTAAAGGCCCTCTCCCAGATCGGCGTCGCAAAAGTCGCCGGCTTTACTTCCTGAAATGCCATCGTCCAACCCCATAACGGTATGTACTTGAAAATAATAATCCAGATTACGAACGGCAGCGACATCATCAGCAAATATCGCTGTTTCCATAAAAGCTGTATGCTAAGCTTCTGCTTCCCTTTCCCGGCATTTGCGTTCTTTTTTGCCATATCCCCCATCCTTTCTGTCAAGATGCCCAATTTTTGCATCCTTTTTTCGTTTTTTCTTAGCATTTTGTTTAATTATAACAGAATCAAAAGCCGTTGAGCATGGCCGGGATTAATCAAATGTACTATCACTTTTTAACATTTGAAGTTGTTCTTTATGCGTAATTATGCTATATTGATAAAAGAGTAAAGGGAATTTTTATGGAAAGTGATTAAAATCATGAAAAAGACAGATATTTTATCATCAAGAGGTCATGTTTTTAACGAAGAAAAGTCAAAACAGTCTGCTCCCGTAGTCACCTGGGAGGAGATCGTGCAATATATAAGGGACACCTACCATCCGCCGCGTAAATTCAAACACAATATCATCGTATTGCAGAATCCGCCTTTTTCCGCTCTTGAACATGCCCATACTTTTTTTGTCATGGTATATATATTATCGGGACACGGAACCCACCTGATCAATCAGCATCCGGAGTCTTTCTGCACCGGCGATCTGTACATACTGCCGCCAAAGGCGCGGCATTCTCTCGGCGACAGCCCCGACTGCGTTACGATCATGATACATCCGGATGCCTTCGAAAGCATCTTTTCCGGCATTCTCAAAGGCCGGGACTGTCTGGGCGATTTTCTGATGAACAGCCTCTACCGGGACAATTCGGAGACCTATCTTCTGTTCCATACCGGACACAATAACGAGATGCGGGATATTATGATGCAGATGCTCGACATCATGGCCAATGCCGACGACTACACGGACAGGATCCTCTCCGGCATGATTCTTCTGTTGTCCACTTCTTTGCTCCGCACCCACCAGGACGCCGTCAGAACCGCTCCCGAAAGCGGAAAGGTCAGCGAAATCGTGTCGCTGATCTACGAGCATTACGATACGATTACGCTCGCAGCACTGGCGGAAAAACTGCATTATACCGTGCCTTATTGCTCCAAATACCTGAAAAATCATCTCGGCTGCAACTTCTCCGAACTGCTTGGCAGAATCCGTTTCCAGAAAGCGGAAAATCTGCTTGTCAATTCGGAAATGACCATTGCGGAAATCAGCCGGACGCTGGGTTACGAAAACCCCGAAAACTTCGTACGCGCCTTCAAATCACGCTATCGGATGACGCCTTCGCAGTTCCGGACGGCCCAGCTCTCATCTGCTGCCGAAATACCCCCCCCCGGTTGGAATTTGGGTGATACGGACATTCCGGACTCTTCTTTACAGATTTCTTCCTGAATATGAAAAGCCTGATGCCGGGCGCAACTCCTTTGTACAGCGCACGGCGTCAGGCTTTCTTTATACCATATTTAAATCCTGCTGGCTTTTTCCATTTTTTCCCTTTATAATCTAACTAACAAAATCCCAAAATACATTAGTGAAAAACCCCCGTCCGGTATTTTCCGGCCGGCCGTTTTTTAGAACGGAGGTTACCATGAAATTCAACTATGGCTGCTGGCTGTTAAAAGAAGGCGTCGGCTGCTTTTCTCCCACGATGATCTATCACGCCGCAATCAAGGAGAAAGAAGTGATCCTGTGCGCTCCCACACACCCGATGAGAGGCCGGGGCGATACGCTCGGCGGAGCAAATCTGACAATACGCATCACTTCACCGATGCCCGATGTGATTCGGGTGCAGACCGCACACTATATGGGAACGCTTCCCAAAAGCCCCGAATTTGACCTGAACCTGGGCAATCCGCAGAATTTACAGGTGGCGGATTCGGAAGAAACACTGACCGTTACAAGCGGCTCCCTTTCTCTGGAAATCGGTAAAAAGAACTGGTACATGCGCTACATGAGAGACGGCAAAATCATCACTTCGAGCGGTACAGGCGATCTGGCCATGATGAAAGAAAACTGGACCGGCGACTGCTTCGACCTGGAAGGCGATCTTACGGATACCTTTATGCGCCAGCAGTTAAACATCGGCGTCGGAGAACTGTTTTACGGGACGGGAGAACGTTTTACGCCTTTTGTCAAAAACGGACAGACTGTAGAAATCTATAATGAAGACGGCGGCACAAGCACCGAACAGTCCTATAAAAATATCCCTTTTTATCTTTCCAACAAAGGCTACGGCATTTTTGTCAACCATCCGGAAAGAGTTTCCTTTGAATTTGCGACGGAACATGTTACGAAGACCTCCTTCAGCGTTAAGGGCGGGAGTCTGGATTATTTCTTCTTTAACGGGCCGTCCATGAAAGAAGTTCTGAACAGGTATACCGATCTGACCGGAAAGCCTTCTTTACCGGCTCCCTGGACCTTCGGCCTTTGGCTTTCGACTTCGTTTACCACCAACTATGACGAAGAGACCGTCATGAGTTTTATCGACGGCATGTTAAACCGCGATATTCCTCTGCGCACCTTCCATTTCGACTGCTTCTGGATGAAAGGCTTCCACTGGAGCGATTTTATATGGGACGATGAAGTGTTCCCCGATCCCGTGGGAATGCTCCGCAGAATCAAGGAAAAAGGGCTGAATATCTGCGTCTGGATTAACCCTTATATCGGGCAGGAATCCGCTCTTTTTGCGGAAGGAATGGAAAAAGAATATTTCCTGAAACGGCCAAACGGCGACGTCTGGCAATGGGATATGTGGCAGCCGGGCATGGCGCTTGTAGATTTTACCAACCCCGCAGCCTGCAAATGGTATCAGGACAAACTGGAAGTCCTGATGGATATGGGCGTAGACTGCTTTAAGACGGACTTCGGCGAAAGGATCCCCGTCAACTGCGTTTACTTTGACGGCTCCGAGCCGGAAAAAATGCACAATTTCTACACTTATCTTTATAATAAAACCGTATACGAACTACTGGAAAGAAAACGCGGCAAAAAAGACGCCGTTCTGTTTGCCCGTTCCGCCACCGCAGGGGGCCAGAAATTTCCCGTTCACTGGGGCGGCGACTGCTGGTCCGACTATGAATCGATGGAAGAGAGTCTCCGCGGCGGCCTCTCCCTGTTAATGTCCGGTTTCGGCTACTGGGCACACGATATCGGCGGTTTCGAGAGCACTTCCACCGCGGACGTTTATAAACGCTGGGTGGCCTTCGGCCTGCTTTCTTCCCACAGCCGCCTGCACGGCAGTCATTCCTACCGCGTTCCCTGGCTGTACGACGAAGAAGCCGTAGACGTTGTCAGAAGCTTTACGAAGCTGAAAGCATCCCTGATGCCTTACTTATTCAAAACCGCCGTAGACACTTCCCGCTCCGGCGTCCCGACCATGCGGAGCATGGCGCTGGAATTTACACAGGACAGAAACTGTCATTATCTGGACAAGCAATATATGCTCGGCGACAATCTGCTGGTTGCGCCTATTTTCAACGATGAAAGCAAGGGTATCTTTTATCTTCCGAAAGGAATCTGGACGGATTTCTTCACCGGAGAAGAGATGGAAGGCGGCCTCTGGGTGGAAAAGGAATACGACTACCTGCATCTTCCGCTGATGGTAAAAGAAAACAGTATTATCGTGACGGGACGGGATGACAGACCGGACTACGATTACGCAATGGACGCCGAAGTCAGAATTTATCGTTTACAGGAAGGACAGGAAGTTTCCGCTATCGTCTATGACATGAACGGGGACTGCGATTTGAAAATCACCGCCAGAAATCAGGACGGAGAAATCGTTCTTCAGACCGCCGCTTCCAAGCCCTATATCGTCCGTCTGATAAACGTCAGAGACATCACGGCGTCGGGCGCTTCTGTCCGCGCGGACGGAAACGATACGATCATTATCCCCGACGGAGGAGACAGGATCGTCATCCGACACTTATAGTACGGAAAACAGAGCCTGTCAGTCTGATGATAAACCAGACTGACAGGCTCTGCCTCTTATGTATTGACACTCTTAACCGATCGGTTCTCTCTTAATATTTCTTTTTGTTATCCGAATCCATGGAAAAATCGTTCTGTCTGCTCTTTTCCTTATCCTTGTCTTTGTCCTTATTCTTATCCGGTATGGATACGCTCGTATCGAGCGACGCGGAAGTCGTCATCGTACATCTGCCGTCGAAGCATGCGTCTTCATCCACAACAAGCGATCTCGCGGTAATATTGCCGACCAGCTTACCGGTGGACAGCAGCTCCAGCTTCCCGCTGGCCATAATGTCCCCTTCCACCTTGCCGGAAATAATAACGTTCTGGGAATGAATATCCCCGTTGATCTTTCCTTCCACGCCGACAATGAGCAGTTCTTTACAGGTACAGTTCCCGTTGATTGTTCCGTCAACCCTGACCGACTCCGGTGTCTCAAAATTTCCGTCAAAAACCGCACCGGGGCCGATTACCGTTCCGATTTTGGCCTTTAAATCCATGGAACCGTTTTTGTTTCTGTTCTTATTAATCATAATTAAATTCCTCCTTTTATCCTTTCGCTTCTATGACCGTCAGCGGATCGATCGCTTCTTCTTCAAAAAGAATCTGGTAATCCAGCTGTGTCTCATCCGTCGTAATCGTAAATAAAGTATCTCCCGCTTCAACCTGTGCGCCTTCCGTCGCTTTTACTTCCGCCTCCTGACGGCACAGATAGCGCGTCTTATAACCTTTTTCATGCTCCACCTCGACGATGACAGGATAGGTGTCATCGGATGAAACGGTAATTACCGTACCGTTGCCGGTTGCAACGATATTTCCCTCTTCGTGCATACTGATCGACAAATACGGTTCTTCTTCCGAATAATTCGACAATAAACTGCTCGTGGATGAAGACGGATATCTCCTCGGGATTCCGTCATCCGATGCGGCCGTTTCCGTTTCTTCCGTTTCCGCCTCTTCTTCATTGTCCGGCACAGTTTCCGCCTCCGCTTTCGCGCGCAGATCCTGATTTTCCTGCGCGAGCGCCTGCATTTCATTGTTCAGGCTTTCCTTTTCCGCCTCTAACTGCTGAACCATCTGCGTCTGCTGCTCCAATTCCGCACGCAGATTATTCTGCCCGTTTCCCGGTACCCCGCCCTGATAAATCATCCACCCGAGAACTCCGGCGCTGCCAAAAAGAATCAGGAGCAGGAAAATCAGAAAAAAGAGTATAACGCGGGATGCTGTCTGTGAAATATCGATCTGTCGGTTCCTCTGCCCCGCATGGGAAATAAAAAGTATGGAAAAGGATTCCTTATGGTCGTGTCCTTTGCGTTTCATATTCTTTCCCCCTATTAGCTCGAAAAAGCTGAGCAAGATTCCTGTACTATCATATCATATGTTCTCACAAAAGTAAAAGGAAAAAGCACAAGCCGGCCGGACAATGCCGGCCAGCCTGCATTTTTTTCAGGAAACACCCTTTACGACAAGGATTTTATCCCCCGCTTTGATCTCTTCCGAAACGAGTTCGTTGACTTCTTTTAACTGTGCAATCGGCACATAGTATTTCTTGCCGATATCCCAGAGCGTATCGCCGGTTCCCGCAATATAGATCACGATGCCGGGAAGCTCGCTGATCTTATTCATATCCAGGTCTTCCACTCTGATGTCTGTGACGAGGTTCGCCTTTTTCGATGTAAAGACAAGAACTTCGAAACTTAATGCCGCCTTAATGTCCAGTTCGTCGCTGTCCAGCATCGTCACGAGAAGCTGTTCCAGATTCCAGTGAATATGACAGACACAGGATTCCGTAATTTCCGGCACGTCGATGACATGCTTAAAGGGCAGCGAACTTTTTGTCGCATACAAAGTATTCTGCCCATTCGTACACAGATAAATGGTCGTAACCTGCAGCATGCCGCTTACGGCGATGCCGTTCTCCACAACGGACTGTTCCTCGATCTGAATTTCTCCTTCGTTGTGTATCAGCTGATAAATGTGCATCTCCGTGTTCTGGATTCTGGCATGTTCCGCCACCTTGCATTTTCCGCTGCTGTGCTGTAATAAGCCCTTTAACGACACTTCTGTCGTTACCGCTTCGATTTCCTTCGCCACCCCGTAAATATCCGACAGCACTTCCAGATTTTCTTCCTCATAAAGCCGGATCTCCAAATCGAGCACATTTTCCACGCAGAAGACCCGCTCTTCCCCGTCAAAATCCGGTTTCACTTCCACATTACACTGAGACGTCGTATAACGGATATCCGGTATCATGTTTTCCCGGCATCCGTGGCACTCGATCATGCCGCTGAACGGAACCGTATTTTCGTACCAGAGCGTCTTGTCGTTATCCCCCTCCCCTTCATAAAGGAAAAAGGCTTTCATCTCGCCCTGGAGCGCGATTTTCCCATCCAGCGCCCGGAACTCAATATTGTGCAGCGAAATGCTGTGCCAGATGATCTGAAACGCGTTCGGCAGATTGCTTGGCAGTTCCATTTCCTCTTTGATGCGGAAAATATCTTTTTTATTGACCGCCATCTGCAGCAGCGGATGAACCTGCTTACGGTATTCGACAGGTTCTTCATGATAGATATCAACCGCCGCTTCCTGCTCGATCTTCTCTTCCAGTTCCAGCTCAAAGGAAATCATCGCCTGTACGCTTATTTTTCTGGAATTGATCAGACCGACGGTTAAATCCTCGATCACCCAGGAAGGCAGCACCGTATCGCCGTTATGCACTCCTTCCATATTGATTTTTTCCTCCAGCGGAAATTCCGCCTGCATGCTGGCGCACATGCCTTCCTCTTCCGTCAGATACAACATCTGCACCTGCAGTCTGCCCTTTAAGCTGACGCGGTCGTCGCCTGCGCGGATTTCATCCATGATGACATCCCCTTTGACAGCAATCAAATGACTGGCATCCGGTCTGTTATCTGATATATTTACATCCTCTTCCAACACCATCTGGGTTCCGGCTTTGCTGGCAACGCGGTCCATATGTATCTTTTTTTTCACTAATTCCACAAAAATACCTCCATGCGTGTACTTATTGTATTGTATGCCGCATGGAGGCCCGTTATGACTGTTTTACCCGGGAACATATGCTCTTTATCCGTGCCGGTTACTCCACCGCACCGATCAGTTCATTCACATCTTCCACACCGTTCTGTTTCATGTAGGCTTCGATTCCTTCCACGACTTCCACCGTCGCATAGGGATTGACAAAATTCATGGCGCCGACCGCCACCGCCGTTGCACCGGCCAGCAGAAATTCCAGGGCGTCCTCTGCCGTCGCAATGCCTCCCATGCCGATAATGGGTATCCTGACGGCCTGTGCCGCCTGATACACCATGCGGACGGCCACCGGTTTGACTGCCGGACCGGAAAGCCCGCCCGTCTTATTGGCAAGCACAAATTTCTTCCGGTAAATGTCGATCTTCATCCCGGTAATCGTATTAATCATGGAAAGGGCATCCGCTCCCGCCGCTTCCGCCGCTTTTGCCATCTCCGCAATATCCGTCACATTGGGACTCAGTTTCATGATCACAGGCTGTTTCGCCTTTTTTTTGATCTGCGAAGTGATATCGTAGAGCGCGTCCGTCTTCTGGCCGAAAGCGATTGCGCCTTCCTTTACATTGGGACAGGAAACGTTGATCTCCAGCATATCAACGGCCTCATCGGAAAGCCGTTCCACCACCTCCAGGTAATCTTCCACCGTTTTACCGCAGATGTTGACGATGACTTTCGTATCATATTGTTTCAGAAAAGGAATATCCCTCTCGATCAGCACATCCACACCCGGATTCTGTAAGCCGATCGCATTCAGCATTCCGCCGTAGACTTCCGCAACCCTCGGCGTCGGATTCCCCGGCCAGGGTACATTGGCAACGCCCTTTGTCACGACTGCTCCCAGTCTGTTCAAATCCACGAACTCTCCGTATTCCATGCCGGAACCGAACGTGCCCGACGCCGTCATAACCGGATTTTTAAAGGGTACTCCCGCGATTGTAACTTTTGTATTCATCAGATATCCACCTCTTTTGCTTCAAATACCGGACCGTCCGTACAGATGCGCGCATTGTGCACATGGGAATGATGGTCCACCTCTTTTGTCTTACACACACAGCCGAGGCATGCGCCCACACCACAGGCCATCCGCTCTTCCAGTGACAGGTATGCTTCGATTCCGTTTTCCGTTGCATATTTCTTAATCGCCCGCAGCATCGGCATCGGTCCGCAGGCCATGATTACCTCCGCTTTCAGCCCGTTTTCCCGGACCGCATCCATCACATTGCCGGGACATCCCACGCTTCCGTCTTCCGTCGCGATGTACACCGTTCCGTTTTCCCGCAGTTCCTCCGCCAGAAACAAGTCCCTGTTCCGGTAGCCGACGATAATTTGTTTTTCCGCCCGTAATTCTTTGGCAAGCTGCAGCATCGGGGGAATGCCGATGCCTCCTCCCATCAGAAAGACTTTTTTCCCTTCCGCCTTTTCCATTGGAAAACCGTTGCCGAGAACGCCGAGTACAGCCGCCTCATCGCCAGGCTGCCAGGCCGAAAATTCTTTCGTTCCCTTTCCGGCGATGCGGTATACGAGGCGCAGCCTGTTATGCGCCTGATCCGCTTCGCAGATGCTGATCGGTCTTGGAAGCAGGGTATCCGCGCTCTTCGGATAGACCGCCACGAACCGGCCCGGATGCGCGTCCTGTGCCAGCTCCGTTTCCAGCCATAAATCGAATATCTGCGGTGCGATCTCCTTCTGCGATATGACTCCTGCCGTTGTTTTTTTCTTCTGTGCCATTCTCTGTTTCCGCCTTTCTTTTTCCCGGAAAGAGCAGCCCTGCCGCTCTTTTGGAAATGATTTATTCCGCACGGTATGCGACCTTACCGCCGCATATCGTATAATGAATGACGCCGGGCATTTCCTCTCCGATAAAGGGAGAGTTGGCGGCCTTTGACGCAAAACCGTCTTTCTCCACCCGCCAGCGCGCATCTTTGTCAAAAATAACCAGGTCCGCAGGTCCGCCCACGGCCAGATATCCGGCATCCAGCCGGTACAGCCGGGCAGGCGCAAGGCTCATTTTTTCCATCAGTTCCATTACCGTCAGATAATCCGGCATGACCAATTCCCTGATGCCGAGGGACAGCGCCGTTTCCAGCCCGATGATACCGCTCGGAGCCTCGGTAAGCGGCTTTGCTTTCTCTTCCGCGCTGTGGGGTGCATGGTCGGTGGCAATCATATCGATCGTGCCGTCCTGCAGCCCTTTGATAACCGCCATTCTGTCCGCTTCTTCCCGCAGAGGCGGATTCATTTTGGCAAGCGTGCCGTGCGCGACCGCCGCTTCTTCCGTCAGGGTGAAGTGATGGGGCGCCGCCTCGGCCCAAATGTGTGCGCTCTTTTTTTTCGCCTGTCTGACGAGCTCCACCGCCTCTTTCGTGCTGATATGCTGAACCGACAGATCGGCTCCCTCCTCCAGTGCAATCCGGATATCCCGTTCCACCATGCGGATTTCCGCTTCCCTCTTCGAACCGCCGATGCCGAAATGTTCCGCCGCCTTTCCGGCATGAATGCCGTTATTCGTAATATAAGCAGGATCTTCCTCATGCAGGCTGACCGGCTTATGCAGTTTTGCCGCCCTTTGAAGCGCTTCCCGCAGGACCGCTTCGCTCAGTATCGGGATGCCGTCGTCCGTAAAACCTGCTGCCCCCGACCGGCTCAGCCCTTCCATATCTACCAGTTCCCGTCCCTTCATGCCCACAGTCACGTTGGCGCAGGTATGAATATGAATCCCCGTCGTTTTCCCTTTTTCCAGGACATAGGAGAGCGTTTCCGGATTATCCACGGACGGCTTCGTATTCGCCATCAGCACGACGGAAGTAAAGCCGCCCTTCGCCGCGGCGGCCGCTCCGCTTTCAATATCTTCCTTATAGGTAAAACCGGGATCCCGAAAATGAACATGCACATCCACAAGCCCCGGCGCAATGATCTGCCCGGCCGCATCAATATGTTCTACCTCTTCCGGCCGGGTAACGCCTAATTCCGAAAGGGGCGTTCCCCGCTCTGCCATCGCCGCTATTTTCTCATCCTGTATCAGGATATCACAGTAACCTTCGAACCGTGTCTTTGGCTCGATCACATATCCGCCCGTAATATGAATCATCTTCCCGTATTCTCCTTTCCGGCGCAGGCATTTCTTATCATTCCTGTTACCGGTCTTTTCTATCAGTCTATCACAAATTACAAATTTCAGTCAAACACTACCGATTTATTCACATTTTCCGTTTTGACAACGATATACGGATAGGTAGGCGTAAGTTTTCCCTTTTCTTCTGGTCCCGGCCCTATCAGGTTCGTGTCGATATAGACCGCATTGGCCGTTTCGTATAAGGCGTTGACCGCGATGCTGTATCCGGCCGTCTCCTGCTCTCCATAGCCTACACAGATATAGAGAAATCCCTGATCCTGAAAAGTTATTTTAAAAGGAGACGCCTTCTTTTCCTCGATCATTACGGATAATTCGTCGGGCAGCTTATCCTCCGCAATAACGGTAAACTCCAAATCCTTGATTTTTTCCATCGGATCCTGTCTGGCTCCGCATGCAATTACGCCTGCGCAGAGCAGGCATACGAGCAGAACGCGAAAAAGCCTTTTTTCAAGTTCATTCATTCTGTTCTTTTCCTTTCC
Source organism: uncultured Lachnospiraceae bacterium (assembly GCA_910584965.1). Taxonomy (GTDB): domain Bacteria; phylum Bacillota; class Clostridia; order Lachnospirales; family Lachnospiraceae; genus UBA3282. The sequence continues at coordinate 52,451 of CAJUDZ010000019.1, forward strand.
ATGCCAATCTGTAACGATATGGCTGAGTTACTAATAATTTATTAGAAAAACGGGAGGTCTATTCCTATTGATTAAAAAAGGATTATCCTATATAATAACGTGAGAAAGAGAATGCCCGGAGGAAGGCATTCTTCATACCGATTCCTACAATGAAGAAAGGCTTTTATATCATGATTCGATTTATACTGCTCGTACTGTTTGTTGTTCTGTTTCTGGTCTGCAGCATCCCGCTTTTAATCGCCGAATATATTATCGGAAAGTTTAATATGGATTTCAAAAACCGCAGTTCCCTCGCCATTGTCAAATGGGCGTTTCGCGGCTGTCTGTGGATTACCGGCGTCGAAATCACCGTAATCGGGGAAGAAAATGTCCCCAAAGACCGGCCGGTTCTCTATATCGGCAATCATCGGAGCTATTTCGATATTCTGATGACCTATATCCGGGTTCCCAGACCGACCGGCTATATCGCCAAGAAAGAAATGCTGCGCTATCCGCTGCTGAAGAACTGGATGAAATATCTGCACTGTCTGTTCCTTGACCGGAAAGATATCAAGCAGGGCATGAAAACGATTCTGGAAGGGATCGAGAAAATCAACTCCGGCATTTCGATCTGCATTTTCCCGGAGGGCACGAGGAACAAGGTAAACGACACATTTCTCCCGTTCCATGAAGGCAGTTTCAAGATCGCCGAGAAAACAGGCTGTCCGATCATTCCCATGAGCATCAACAATGCCGCGGCCATTTTCGAAGATCATCTTCCCCTGATCAAAAAAGCACATGTCATTCTCGAATACGGAAAACCCGTCTATATGAGCGAAATGACGCGGGAAGAAAAAAAGAAGGCCGGCGCGAAAGTACAGGAAATCATCAAAGAAACCTATTATAAAAACAAAGAACTGGTCTGAAACCAGTTCTTTGTCATGATTTAACCTTCTCCGTTATTCATCTCTTTCGCTTTCTTCCATCGTACGCAGATTATCCTGAATTGCACTTAACAGCACGATCAGTTCCGCATCGTGGTCGATCTGTTTCATAATGCCAAGACGGGCGTCGACCGATCTGTAATTCCGGCTCCCCGCATCGTCGAGATAACTGATACACAATGCGTTTCTGCCAAGAAAATAATGAAGGTGGTTTTCCAGCACCATCATATATTCATGATTCGTAATAATGTGATCTACCACCGCAAGCCTTACCATTTTCCGGAGAAGCTCACAGTTATTGTCCTGCTCTTTGTTTCCTTCCGTAAGATATTTGGATTTCTTGGAGTCATAAGATATCTGTTCCACATCCGCCAGCAGTTTCGTAATCACCGTTTCGCACAAATTCACATCCACCTGTTGTTTTGTAGACAAATAAACAACGGAGCCCCAGAAAATATAATCATTGTCCAGATCCGGCTCATTTTCTCCTTTCAGATACTGGTGCACCGTCTCTCTGTACTGATAGGCTCCTGTCGCGCGGTAAAGTTCCGCCGCCGCATGAAAATATTCTTCCGGAGAAACATCGTTCAGGTACTGCCCCGCATAACGGTAAGCCCGGTCGGCCGCCTTTAAGCAGATCGTCGCAAATTCCCTGTCAAACCCCTGGTACAGATAGCTGAACTTCGCCATTGTCGCGGCAAACTGTATCGTTGCATCCATTGTCACGGCATCGATATACATCCGGTATGACGTGCCTGAATCCTCAATGGCGCTGACCGATGAATAAACCGCTCCGCTGGCCGCATCCTGCATCCGCAGAAGCCAGTCCGCCTCATATTTTACCTCATCCATCAAATCAGGGATTCCGTTTCCGCTCTCCGGGATTCCCGTCTCATCCGTAAAACTGTCTCCATACAGTTCGTAGGCAAGCAGCAGATTATTTACTGCCCGGCATCCGTCGGTCACGCTGCGCGTTCCGTTTTCATTAATATGCCATCCGCCCGACACATCAAGCTGTACCGTCGTATCATCCTTTAGTTCCGCAGTTTTCGTATGGCAGGCATTATGGGCCGCAGCGCCCGCATACTCTGTCGACAGCGTCAGACCGCAGCGGCTGTAATAAAACTGCTTCAATGCCGTATTAAAAAGCGCCGCGTAAGGATCGTCCGAAATGACAAACGGATAGGACTGGCCGATCATCTCCGCCTGCAGATAATATACGCCCGGAACCTGAAAATCCGTAAAATCGCCGTAACTGATATTTTCGTCCGTCGCTTCGTTATAGCCTTTTTCCTTGACCGAACCCGTATAGGCAACTTCCTCCGTTTCCATATTTATCAGTTGATATGTATCCGGCAGTATTTCTCCGCGAAATACTGCAACTTTATTGCTGTTTACGGCATAACCCACCTGGTCGACAATGATATTCGGAAGGTTCACCGGCACTTCATAATTAAATTCCGGCGTCAGTCCCAGACTGACAATTTCCTCTTCCTGCGTCTGCTGTCCGTTTTCCGATGTTGAAGCATTTCCCGTTTCCGCGCATCCCGACGCCATACAGGCACACAACAATATAAGCGCGATACTGCAAAAATGTCCCTTTTTCATGTCCGCACCCCTTTATCTGTTTCGTATATATTGACCATTGTAACATATAACATCGGCTTTTTCATCCCGATATACAACTTTTCCATCTATAATCGTGCATAAAGCGCTGGTAAATACTTCCAGCGGATTTCCGTCGAAGATTACGACATCGCCGTCTTTTCCTGGTTCCAGGCTTCCTACGCGGTCCGAGACGCCGCAGATTTTAGCAGCGTTAATCGTAATGGAACGAAGCCCTTCCTGTGCCGGCAGTCCCGATTTTACCGCCAGTCCCGCACAAATTGGCAGAAATTGTATCATGGAAACGGGATGGTCTGTCGTAACCGCCGTACAGATTCCTTTCCGGTTCAGAATGCCGACGGTTTTAAAGGCCATATTCTGCACTTCTATTTTATTCCGGCTGGTCATATCCGGGCCGACAATGGCCGGAAATCCGCTTTCTTTGATTTCTTCCGCAATCAGATGCCCTTCGCTGCAATGGTCTAACGTCATGGAAAGATGAAACTCTTTCGCAATGCGTATGGCGGTCAGGATATCGTCCGCCCGGTGGACATGAGCCTTTAACGGAATCCGGCCTTCCAGTACCGGAAGCCAGCATTCGTAACGAAAATCTTTTTCCTGATTTTGGCCCGCATTCCGCTTTTTCTGATATTCCTGTGCCTGAAACAGTTCTTCGCGCAGCATTGCGGCAATGGCCATCCGGGTAGCCGGAGAGACGTTCTGCCCGGAAAAATTGACCTTCGGATTCTCTCCGAAGGCAACTTTCATCGCGGCGGGAGCCTTCACGATCATATGATCGATACATCTCCCGTGGGTTTTGATAAAGGCAAACTGTCCTCCGACCACGTTGGAACTGCCCGGTCCGACCATTGCGGAGGTGATTCCCGCGCGCAGCGCGTCATCGAAGGCCGCATCCATCGGATTGATCGCGTCGACGGCACGAAGGTAGGGGGTGACGGGATTCACATTTTCGTTACAGTCATCCCCCTCCGTTCCCTTCTTTTCCTCCGTAATTCCCATATGACAATGCGCTTCGATAATGCCTGGCATGACAAGATTTCCGTTCGCACAGATCACGCCGTCGTCTTCTTTTTCCACCGGACAATCGGCCATATCCCCGACAGCCGCGATCTTTCCGTTTTTGATCTGTACAAATCCGTCTTCGTAATCTTTGTCCGCCATCGTTATAATTTTACCATGAATGATCGTCAGCATAAATTCTCCTGCTTTTCCCTGCATTCCATCCGGCTCGCTCTTTTCGCCGTCATCTAATTTAAACGGGTCATCGGATTAAGGGGTTCACCGTCTTTGGTCAGTTTAAAATAGACATTCGCCCCCTCCAGGCTGTAATATTTTGTCGGCGAAGCCACGCTGCCGATAATATCTCCGGTCGTCACATAGCTTCCTTCGCTCACCGTCACATTGTCAAGCTGTCCGTAAGTCAGCTCATACTGATTCCCAAGATCCATCACAACCGTATTGCCAAGCTTCGGGTCATAAGATACCGAAGTCACTCTGCCTTCGGCCGCCGCCGTAATTGCCTCGCCCTCCGTCGCCGCGATCACGATTGCCGGGTGGTATTTATACTGCTGGAGCGTCGGGAAATATATGGTCTTATCCATGCTGTAATTGATCAGAATATCGCCGACAATGGGCCATACCAGCGTGTCCTCTTCCCCAAAGTCCAGAACAGGCTGTACCGTCGTCGCAATCGCTTCGGTATCCTCCGGCTTCTCGGTCGTCGTCTCCGAAGATTCGTCGAACATACCCTCATCTTCTCCCGTTTTCTGCTCTTTTTCCTGCTTGTCCTGCTCGTTCTTTTCGCTCTGTGACGTGGAATCAGGCTTTTCCTCCGTCTCCTCTTCGGAATCTTCCTCCTGCTTGATTCCGCTCTTTCTTTCATTTTCTACATTGGCAGAATTGGCTTCCTGGAAAAAAGGGTCGTAATCCAGATCGTCCGTCCCTACTTCCGCAAAAATTGTTCCCATGTCTTCTCCGGCGGTGTTATTTTCCGCACTTTCGTCCACCGCATTTTCGATGGCGCTTAAATCAAGCACATTGTTCTCATTGATATTTCGATGACTGCTCCTGACATATACGCCCGTTACAGTCAGCGCGGTCAGCACAAGCGCCGATGATGCCAGCATAATGATTCGTTCTTTTCTCACACCATTTCTATTTCTTCTCATACTCATAACTTCAACTTTGCCTCCTGTTATCCTTCCGGATTTATTTGAGAAATTATTTTCTGGTGTTTATTCTTTCCCGAATCTGACACATTATTCAATTTTTAGTAATTCTGCCTGAAAAAAGTAATCCGTCAAAATTTTGTCAAAAGTATCCCCTTCCGCGGCCTTTCTGGCCGCCCCATACTGGCTCATTCCGAATCCGTGCCCGACGCCTTTTACCCGGAATGTCACCATATCTTCCCCCCATTCCGCACGGAAGCAGGCGGAGTTAAGGCCGAGCGCGTCCCGATACGTTTCTCCGCTGCATCTGCAGTCCCCCAGCACCGCTTCGGTCACATATCCGGCGCTGTCATAAAGAAATTCTATCCCGTTCCACAGATCTTCCTGCTCCGCGGTTACCGCAAAGAGATTTTCCATCAATGTCAGATATTCCTTCTTTGACAGGATCAACTGGCTCTGGTAATTCCAGGCCATAATGTCCTGACCGCATTCCGCACCGGCCAGGTATGGATATTGATCGCTTTGGAGCGCTTCCGCCGCATTTCTCGTCTGTCCGCTGCTGACAGGAAAAAATGCGGCTTTTACAGGTTTCCCCGCATAGGAAAGGAAAATTCCGTCCGTTGCCAGTACGGCTTCTCTGTATGGATTTTCGCTTTCCGCGATATCCGTTTCGCCGTCCTGGTAAAGAAGCGCCTCGTCCTGTATGACAAGCATTCCTTCCTTTGACAGTTCCTGAGAAAGAAAAAGAGACCACAGTTCCGTCCGAAGCAGTACGGCCTGCGCCTTTAACGCTTCCGGCTCGCAGGAAATGCCGTTTTCCTCCTGCGGCATCACTATCTGAAGCTTTCGTATCAGATATTCCTGCATCGTCATCTTCTTTTTGCCCCAGTTCCCCGAAACCGCGATTTCGTAACGCAGATCAAGCCATTCCGTCTCTTCTTCCTGCCGGCTGAAAACCGCCGTATCTTCTCCGATATGTCCCCACAGACAGGAGATCACATAAGGCAGTAAAAAAACAAACAAAAGGATCGTAAGGACATCCCTGTACGGGCTGTCTTCATACTTCCTTTTGTCTGCTCTTTTTGGGACGATTCTAAATATATTCATCAGGACACCTCTTCTTCATTCTATGTAAGAGTGTCCCCGTTCATACTACACGATTTTACCTTGCCAGATCAAGATGCTGGACGGTTCCGACATTCCCGTTCTCATACAGGAAAATACCCGTATTTCTGAGCACGCCGTTTGTATGATTATCCTTTGCGGAATTCAGGGAAAATTCCGTATCGGTATTCTGTAAACAGATAGCGCCCACGCCCGCCTCCGACAGGTGATAAAGTTTATCCTTTCCGTTTTCATCTTTTGTCCAGATCAGCAGCTTGCTCCAGATTTCGTCATCTTCGTCAATCCAGCCGTTGCCGTCCTGATCGTATTTTGCCAGATCCGCAAACCCGTTTCCGGTTTTGGTTCCGAACAGCTCGCTGCCGTCGTTGATCACGCCGTCTTCATTCAGATCAAGCGCAAGATAACCGCTTCCCGATTTTAAATTGGAAATCTCCTCTTTCTCTCCGTCGCCGTCCAGATCGAAGAAAAATGTCTGGTCGGAAAGCCCGGCGACATTCCCGTTCAGGTTGATCACCAACGGGTCGGTGCAGTTCAGCACGCCGATATCATAACTTTCTTCGTAATACTCCGTAAAGCTTCTGCTCATTTTCAGATTCAGTCCGAAATTGATTTCTCTGCCATCGGCTGTCTTTACGACTCCTTTTGTGGAAAAAGATGTCGTTTCCGACTCACTGTGATAATACTGGTTCGTCACGCCGTAAGTTTTATAACTGGCGGCGGGCAGGCTGCCCGAACTGCTTCCCCAGATCTCATCCAGTTCCGGTTTGTGCTTGTCGCCAAACAACAGGTACATCAGAAAGCGCATACAGTGCTGTCTGATATTTTCTCTTGCGTCCTTTTCCTCGCTGCTCAGCGATACTCTGTCCGAATTGGACACATTTTGAAAATGAAGGGAAACGTCTTCCAGTGTAGTCTGCGCATTACTACTCCCTTTCGCGTCCGTATCTTCATCCCCCATTCCCAGAAAGCTCCCTGGAAGTCCGTTTCCTGTTCCGTTTTTCAGCTTTCTGCCGCTGCCTGTATAATTCCGTGTATACGCCCAGGCAGCCCTTTTTGTTACAGAAGAATAACTTCTGGCGGATTCCATTCCTATCGTACTGGAATTAATTCGCAATGATACCTCCTTTTTTCTCTTTAGCCCGTATCTGCATATGTACCCTCAGTGAACAAGGGGATCATTTACAAATACATAAAAAAAGGATGATATCTTCAGGGAAATTCATTTTCCATAAAAACACCATCCGTGGCTAAGTATTTTCAGTTCCAAAAAATAGCAGTCTGGCCAAAAACTGCCATCCTCTGTACTTTATATATCGGACATTCTCATTTTTTCATTAGCACGATTTTATTCAATTTTTATCCATATTTTAGTCGTTCATGCCCCGCATATACGCCATATACATATCATTGATCTGATTTTCGCTAAGGAGCGTATTCCAGATGCGGAGCTCATCATAGCATACCCGGAACAGTCTGTCGAAGCAGTTGATGCCGAGATAACCTTTCATATCCGACTCTTCAAAATCCATCTTGGAAACTTCGCTGCTTCCGATCATTTCGCTGTTAATATACAGATAAGCCGTTACCTTGCTCGGATCGATTTCCGATTCCTTTGTGCCGTCTACCCGGATCGTAATATAATTCCACTGATGCAGGTCGATACACTCCTTTTCCTCCACAGACGGGCGGACTTCACAGGAATTTCCGGTGCACGCATTGATCGTATTGAAAATCGGCACGACGTCCTGACCGTCTTCCGCCGTTTTCTTATTGAAACTGATATAGTTCTGCGACACGTCCGCATCCAGCAGATTCGAACCGATCAGCAGAAAAGGAGACCAGTCATAAATCTCTTCGGCCCTCATCCAGAAAGAAATGGTGTAGGACTCCGAAAGCGGCTCCATGTCACAGAGCTCGATTCCGTAAGTACCGTCAAGATAAATGGCCGCGCCCTCTATTCCCTCTATGAAAAGCGGTTTTTTTTCTGCACTTTCTACGGGATAGGTTCCGGCATTATACTCACCGTCATCCTCCGGCCTCGTAACGACTTTTGCCCCGTGAATTTCTCTGTCGAAGGAAAAAGCGTAATCTGCCGCGGGAACATCACCCAGAACCATATCGTTTACGATCTCTTTATGTATCTCCGCTTCATGCGGCCGGGAAATATCTTCCTGTACCGCAGCCGCAGGAACATCCAGCTCCGCTTCTCTTGCCCTTCGGGCGGCCATCACTTCCGCGTCTTCCTCAGTCCCGTTCATACCTTCCACGAGAACGACCGTGCCGATCAGCGCCGTAAAGAAACACAAGACCGCTATCGTCCTGAACACAATCATTCTCTTTTTACTGCCCACCAGCTTACCCATAAGATTTTTCACAATACTATACCAGTCCCGAATCCGTCATATCAACCGACTCTGTTATAATTAATCAGACATCCTTTCAAAATAATCTGACGTTCTTCGTCCGTCAGTTCCCCCAATTTTAATTCAAATGCACAAAGGGCATCTTTCTCCACGGATACCGTATACGCGGTAATGATCTCCCACTTTTCCGCTACCGCTTTCCTGATATCCGGAATAAACAGATAATCCAGATTGCTGAAAGGAAGCGCGCCTTCTTCGATCACGAACGGAAGCATTCCCCAGTTGATCAGGTTGGAACGGTATCTCTTTGTTGCGTATTCGTTGGCGATATTCGCCCAGCCTCCCAGCACCTTCTGACAGCTTGCCGCCTGTTCTCTCGCGGAACCGTCGCCCGGTTTTACCGCAAAGATCGTGGAGCCAAAGCCCGTATTCTCATGAGAGGCATCCGCAAAGGTCTTCTTGATCACATTCATAACCGGTTTTACATCGGGATGTGCCTGACAGGGATGTTCTCCCGCCATTCTCGCCTTCTCCGCCTTCTGAATATCTTTCGCGCGTCCCACATATGCGGGATCCTTTCTGGATAACGCAAACTCTGCCAGTCCCAGCGGGTTTGAACGGTAAGAAGACGTTTCCCCGGAAGGAATCAGCTCATCCGTCGTCGTAACTGGATCGTGAATCTCGGAAACGACGCGAAGCACCAGATGATCCGGCAGCGCTCCCATAGCCGGCCAGTCTTTGATATTAGGCCCGAACTGAATCTCCACACTCTCGTCCGCTTTCCCGTGCGAGTCAAAAACCCGGTTCGCATAAATATTCTCATCGAAATGATACCGGTACTTTCCGATCTCTCCGTCAAACTCCGTTGCCGGCGTCAATACCCCTTTATTGGCCGCCGTCGCCGCAATCGAACGCGCATCCATCAGCGCGACGGAAGAAATCTGTCCGTTCTGTAACTTGGAGCCTTCCCTGTTCGGGAAGTTTCTCGTAGAATGGCGAATGCTGAAAGCATTATTGGCAGGCGTATCGCCCGCACCGAAGCAGGGGCCGCAGAAAGCCGTCTTCATAACCGCTCCCGTCTCCAGTATCGCCGCCGCACAGCCATTCTTAATCAATTCCATATAAACCGGCATGGAAGCCGGATACACACTCAGCGTAAAGCCGTCCGAACCGATATAGGAACCTTTTAAGATATCGGCCGCGGCACAGATATTTTCAAATCCGCCGCCCGCACAGCCCGCGATGATTCCCTGATCTACCATAAACTTCCCGTTTACGACCTTATCCTGCAACGAATAAGGCACCGCGCCGTCCAGGCTGACCTTCGCCTTCTCTTCCACATCGTGAAGGATATCCGAAAGGTTTGCATTCAGTTCTTCGATCGTATAAGTATTGCTCGGATGGAACGGCATCGCGATCATCGGTTTTACCGCAGACAGATCCACTTCAATCATGCCGTCATAATAAGCCACTTCCCCCGGCGCAAGCTCTTTATAATCTCCGCTTCTTCCGTGTATCTCATAAAATTCGCGGATTTTCTCATCGGTCGCCCAGATCGAAGAAAGACATGTCGTCTCCGTCGTCATGACATCGATTCCGATACGGAAATCGGCGCTTAAACTGTTTACACCCGGACCGACAAATTCCATCACTTTATTTTTCACATAACCGCTCTGAAATACCGCGCCGATGATTGCCAGCGCGACATCCTGCGGCCCCGTTCCTTTTACGGGTTCGCCTTTTAAATAAACGCCCACCACTTCCGGCCTGTTAATATCATAGGTCTGGGAAAGAAGCTGTTTCACGAGCTCCGGTCCGCCTTCGCCCACCGCCATCGTACCGAGCGCGCCGTAACGCGTATGGGAATCGGAACCAAGAATCATCTTACCGCCGCCGGCCAGCATCTCTCTCGCATACTGATGGATAACCGCCTGATGCGGGGGCACATAAACGCCGCCGTATCTCTTGGCACAGGTAAGTCCAAACATATGATCATCTTCATTGATGGTGCCGCCGACCGCGCACAGGGAATTGTGGCAGTTCGTCAGCACATAGGGAATCGGAAATTTCGTCAGTCCCGAAGCCCTTGCCGTCTGAATGATTCCTACGAAAGTAATATCATGGGAAGTCAGTTTGTCGAACTTGATCTTTAACTTTTCCATGTTGCCGGAAGTATTATGCTCCTCCAGAATACGGTATGCAATCGTATTCCGGACCGCCTCCTGTCCGGAAACCTCTTTCCCGGTTATATTTTTTATCTGCGCCGCCGCATCCTCCCGATCCGCAATAAGCTCTGTGCCGCGAACCAGATATGCGCCGCCTTCCCACAATTTCACCATATAAACTCCTCCATTCTAATTCCCTATTATATAGGAAAAATCGTTTCGATGCAATGAGTTTTGCCATCTTTCCTTTCAAAATCACCCGTACAGCGGGAAACGCAGGCCCGACAGCCTGCGTTCCGAAAACTTACCGCATAAGTTCCTGCCTGAAGGGGCGCTGCGATTACAGCAATTTCCGAGAAAACCAAAAAGCACGATACCTGCCGTCAGCAGATATCGTGCACTTTCATTTCTTTATCGGCCTATTCCATAAAATCCATCAGAATATCGTCTATCTCGTTCCAGTCATCCGCAGAAATTACACCGTCATCAATATCGATGTCATAGCTTCCGACAACCGGCTCTAAATAATTGGTCTCCGCTACCTTCGGGGTGATCGCATCCAGCATGCCCTGTGCATAATCGTCTCCCTCGACGCCTGTATCCGCAACAGCCTGTGCATCTTCCAGAATGATATCCAGGAAATCTACCGGATACATCGTAATTTCAACGCTGCCGTATGTCGCGCCGTCCGGAAGATCAACGACCGGTGTGTCCCATTTCACCTTCTCCAGAATCTGCCGCGCAATATCACGGAATCCGTCTGCGATTTCTTCGCTGACAGTCTCATAATCAACAGCGAGATAATACATCAGCCCCTGCGCATAATACTCAATTTCGGATTCATACAGCTCTGCTGCGCCTTCCTCCGTGTCAAACTTCTTTTCCACATAGGACGCATAATCTCCGTAGAAACTCGTCTTCAGCGCATCGTCAATGAAACTTGAACATTCTTCCGCATTCGCTACGGAACCCCAGTTGCTGTCCGCCAGCTTATAATATACTTTGTCAACCGTTTCAAACGCAACGCGTATTCCTACAAGAATATCGAGGCCGTCCGCATTGGTATATGTATAGTAAAGGTAATCGTCTTCTTCCTCGGACGGTTCGCCATACGCGGCAATGACATCTTCTTTCGTGCTTTCGCATGTAATGCCGCCGGGCAGTACAACAAACATAGCATCCTTACCCTGGGAAACTTTCAAATCAAGATAGGATACCGTGGACTGTTCCAGTTTTACCGGCTCCGCACCGAGATTGATTCCGCAGACGCTGACATACTCCGACTCCTTCTCGTCGTTGAATAACTCGAACTCATTGGACTCAATGTTGTATTCCAGTTCAAACGTATCGGCATTATCATATCTGTTGGAAACATGCCATCCATTTCCTGTCCAATCGGAAAGTACGGACGGAAAAGCATATTTTGTTCCATCGATTACGAACTCGCCGCTTTCCAGCTTATCGCTGCTGAGCAGAGCCAGCGCTTCTTCCTTCTGTTTCTGCGCTGCTCCCGGGCCGCCGCATGCCGTCATCTGAAAACATAACGCGGCACACAAACCTATTAACGCCAGTTTCTTCATTACAATTACCCCTCTCTTTCAGTATATGATCAACATTATAAACTCTTGTATTATATTACCTATACCGAATCCTGTCAATGCGTATATCGAATTTTGCTCCGGTACTTTCGTACCGGTGTATATCCCGCGTTTCTTCTATTCTCTGTATTTTTCATAATACCGGGCATCCTGCATCCGGCAGTTGACCCGCATCCTGACGCCGTCCTCCTGATACTTCGTTTCAAGCACCACCGCATTTTCATTCAGATAGGACACCGCCCGGCCGTCCGCATAGGGAATCAGAAGCGTACACTCCTGATAACCGCCGGCCAGCTTCTTTTCAATCAGGCAGACAAGCTCCTCCATGCCGATTTTCAGACCGGCCGACAGATAAATACTGTCCTGTGTCACGACCGGAAGATTTTTGCTCGCATCGCTGCCCTCTGCACCCGGACATCCGGGAATATCTTCCGCAGACACTGTATCCGCCTTATTATAAACATAGATCATGGGAATGCCTTCTGCGCCAAGCTCCGTTAAGGTGCGTTCCGTCACCGCAATCTGTTCTTTGTAATGGCTGTCTCCATAGTCGATCACCTGCAGCAGAATATCGGCCTCTTTTGCCTCTTCCAGTGTGGAATGAAAAGCCTCCACGAGATGATGCGGCAGCTTATGGATAAAACCGACCGTATCCGATAAAAGAAACGCATGATGTCCCTCCGGCGCAATCTTGCGGACCGTCGTATCCAGCGTTGCAAAGAGCATATCCTTCTCCATGACTTTCTTCTCTTCCACATCGGTTTCTTCCGCGCCGTATAAATCCAGCATGGCATTTAACAGCGTGGATTTTCCGGCATTCGTATAGCCGACCAGCGCCACCCGCGGCATGCCGGAAGCCGCCCGCTGTTTGCGCTGCGTTTTCCGCTGTGCCCCGAGCTCTTTCAGCTCCCGCCGGTATTCCGCAAGCCGGTGCTCCAGAACACGGCGGTCCAGTTCCAGCTTTTTCTCCCCGGCGCCTTTGTTGCTCATGGAACCGCTGCCCCCGCCCTGACGGCTGAGCGCCGCATGAAGTCCCACAAGACGCGGCAGCATATACTGTAACCGCGCTACTTCCACCTGTAATTTGGCCTCCCCGGAGCGGGCTCTTTTTGCAAAAATATCCAGAATCAGCGTACTCCTGTCCAATATCGGCTTTCCGATTTTTTCCTGCAGATTCCGTATCTGCATCGGGGAAAGCGAGTTGTCGAACACCACCACGTCTACATTCTGCTCTTCCGCTTCCTCGCGGACCTCTTCCACTTTCCCTGTCCCGATATAAAAAGCTTTATGAATTTCCGAAAGGTTCTGCTCCACGATGCCCGTGACTTCCATCTCACAGGCCTCTGCCAGACTTTCCAGTTCTTTCAGCGAAAGCTCATAATCTTCCCCGTTATCAAGGTTTATTCCAACCAACAATGCTCTTTCCATACGCGTCCTTTTCCTGCCTTTCCACGACAACTTCGTCCCCGGACGCCGTCACACCGTAAAAGACTCCGTCCGCCTCATAATGGTAAGAATACCCCTGATCATAAAGCGCAAGCGATTTCGTGAGAAAATCTTTGCGGACCGTATAAATAAACTGTATTCTCGCCATTTTATCTTCATAATTACATGCCTGCCATCTGGTATTATTCAGCCTCCCGTCATCCCCGAACTCTTCCAGATACCAGGCCAGTGAACCGATACCGCCGGAATTATCAACCTGTTCGGTCAAAAGAACCTTCTCCAGCGCCGGTAAAAATTTCTGCATCCATTCCCGGTAAACCACTTCTGCAAAATCTTCATGCCGATACAGCTGCATCCACCAGTCGTTCGGACAATAATATGCGAAAAAGCTGCGGGACGCCTTCTCGTCGTTATAGGTGAGGGAATGTTCCATATCCCATAACCAGGAGGCATGAATCAATCCGTCCCCGGTCAGGTCGGAATCCTTATAAAAATAAATGCTGGAACTGAAGCTGTAATCTTCATTCAGTTCATACATCAGCCACTGATCCGCAAAAGATTCCACATCGATATATTCCGTATAATGTTTCCCTTTCCCGTTATAACCATCCTCCGCATACAGTGCATCCTCAAAATCCTGCCAGAATCCGGCAATATAGTCAATCTGCTCTTTGGCGGCATGGGGCATGCTGCGAAGCACCACTGTCATATTCCGATCCGTGACAAACCGGCTTTTCAGCACATCATAATCGATATTATCGATTTCCAGAATATAGCCACCGGTCACATCCTCCGGCGCATTGTCCAGATCAGACCAGAATCTTCTGGCAGACGTAACCTCACTGTGCCACTCCTTCAGCTCATAATTCTCCAGACGGGAACGGTTGACGCGTTCGGTCTCGGCATACATATCTTTCAAAGCAAAACGATCTTCTCCGATCTCAATCTTTCCGATCAGCAGATACATGCCAAGATATTCCCCGTCCACATACAGATGCACAAAATCCGCTTTCGGCGGATAGTCCATTCCGATCTCATTGCTCAGATCATAAGTCAGCTTATAGGCTAACAGGGAATTATCCCTGTAAGCGGCCAGCAGTACATAGTTTTGGCCTGCCCCCGTATCAAAAAAATCCACCGATTCGCGAAAGGTCAGATTATAACTTTTTTTATCCGCATTCCAGGAATCGTTCCCGTGCCCTCTCATTTTATCCAGAATGCCTTCGTCCTTCATTTCCCCGTATTCGTCAAAGAACATATAACTTCCCGGCACCTTGTTTTTCTTGCCCGCATGCAGATACGAAAGCGCATCGCCGGTCGATGTATGAATCATCAGAGACGATACTTTCCGGGCCGTCACAAATTCAATCGGGTGCAGAATGGCCCCTTTCTCGCAGATAAGCTCCGCCGCTCCCGCCGGGCGGTGCATTTTTACCGTTTCCCCATCGGAGAACCGGACTTCCACATCCATTTCCGTTTCTTCGCATCCGGCCGGCAGCGCAAAGCACCATGCTTCGTCCCTTCCGGAATAATAGGCCGATAAGCTTACATCTTCCCTGTCTATTCGGAGTTTCGTGCTGACGGACAAAATCTTGTCCGCAGTCTCTGCGGAGAGAGAAATCACGCCATCCGTCATTTCCCATAAATACCAGTCGTCGATTTCATAGCTGCCTCCGAGTCCGCACAATCCCTGATTGAGGGAAGCGGCATCCGCTTCGGCAAAAGGGCCGATACAGTTCTGCACCGTTCCGTTTCCGCCGCCCGCAAGGCCATCCGCCGTTTCACCATGAATTTCCGCATAGCTGGCACAGTTTAAAATACGGGCGTTTTCATCCGTTGCGGATGCAATGGCCCCGCAGGAACTTCCTTCTATGCTGCCGCTTTCGATCACCAGATTACAGACGGTCCCGCCCAGGTTTCTGAATAATCCGGCATCCGCATCCGACCGGATTTCCAGATTCCTGATACGGTGGGCATTTCCGTCAAAAATCCCTTTAAACCGGCACTGTTCATCATCTCCGGTGCCGACTGTCAGATTTTGCGTCATTCCGGAAAAATCCAAATCCGTGTACAGATTGATGTATTCTCCTTCATAGTCATTCCCCTGATTGACATTCTCTGCAAAAGCAAGAAAATCTTCCATCGTATAAATGGAAACTGTGGAAGGTTCTTCCCCGGTTTCTTCCCGCATTGCCGCCGCTTCCCTGCTTTCCGGCATAATCCGGCACATTCCAAAAAGGCAGACTGACAAAGCGAGTATCCCGGCAGAGAGTATTAAAATTCTTTTTATATTCTTATAACTTCTTCCCGCATTCATTTTATCAAAAATCATAGAATTTATCCTTTACATCAATGACTTGTTCCGCAGAGACGGAAACATAAATATTGTACTATTTTTTACGGCATTTTAAAAGATTTTTTTCAATACGGGTGCAGTCTGCGGACGCAAAAGAGAAAAAACTGGTCATTCCCTGATTTTTATGCTATGATAGACGAAGATTTTGTATGAAATCCTGTACTGTATGAAATTCTTTAAATATGAAACCTGTTCTTTTAGGAGGCGAGGCATATCAGAAAATACAGAAACGAATGGAAATATTTCTGTACGGCCCACGACCTGTGCTTTTTGGACAACCGCCTTTCTGCATTGCTGGAAAAAGATTCCCACGGAGACGATTGCGGGCAATATGAAATCCACAGTCTATATTTTGACGATTATAGAGATACCTGCGCCAAAGAAAACGAAGCCGGAATTGCGAAACGTTCCAAATACCGCATCCGGTATTACGGCAGCCAGTCTCAGTTTCTGAAGCTGGAGTGCAAGGAAAAAATAAACAGCCTGTGCTATAAGGAAAGCTGTTTTCTTTCTTTGGAGGAATATCAGAAAATCATGGACGGGGATATCGAAGAATTGTTCTTTTCTGCGGAGAAGAAACTGCTGAAGCAGTTCTGCCTCCAGAGTATGACGAAACATTTTACGCCCAAAGCGATCATTGATTATAAAAGAACCGCATATACGGAAGAAATTACGAATGTGCGCGTCACGCTGGATGTAAATATGTCTGCTTCGGATGACTTTGCACATTTTCTGGATGGCGGTTATATGCAGTATCCCTTCCCCTGTGAAGGAAAATCGGTCCTTGAAGTGAAATTTGACGATATCATGCCGGGATACATCAGGCATGTCATTACGCATCGCAATCTCGTGCAGTCGGCCTTTTCCAAATATTGTATCGGAAGAAGAACCCTGCAGAACATGAAAAGATAAGGAGACATATAAGAACATGAATACTATCGGACAGGCTTTTGAAAATATTGCGCATTCTTATTACAATCCGGCTTTGGGAACTTCCATTGTCATATCGGTACTGTTTGTTGTCCTGCTGTTAAGCATCTATGAATTTATTGTTTACAGGCTTGTATCACACAGGGCGTTTTACAATCGGTCGTTTAATATCTGCATTGCCATCCTTCCCTTTTTCATCTCCACGATTATTTTGTGCCTGCAGTCCAATATCGTCATCACCCTCGGAACGATAGGCGCCCTGGCCATTCTGCGTTTCAGAACCGCCGTCAAGGATCCTGTTGATATGCTGTACCTGTTATGGTCGGTGCATATCGGCATTGTCTGCGGGTGCCAGTTATATGAAGTAGCGGTTTTGACTTCGCTGATTGTCACCGTTGTGCTGATTCTCATGGAAAATCTTTCTATCGGCAGAAAACCCTTTGTGCTTGTCGTTCACTGCAGTCCGGAAAAAGAAAATGCGGTACTCGGCAAAATAAAGGAACAGACCGGAAAATACCGCGTCAAAAGCAGAAACTTCACACAAAAGGGCATGAATATGGTAATCGAACTTTCCGTGAAAAACCCGGGAACGCTGTCCGACGGCATCCGGGAGATTGACGGGGTGGAAAAATTTTCGATCATAGAATTTGACAGCGACGACGTATTATAAATCACCGCTTTTTACCCTCAGTGGACAAGGGGATACACGGTCCCCTTGTTCACTGAGGGTAAATTCAAAAGTTGATCAGGAATAGAGGATTCCTGTGAGAAAGGCATGGGTATTTTCATGAAAAAAATTATGGGAGGCATTGTTCTTGCGTTTTCTTTTATCGCAGTACTTTACCTGATCTGTTTTTCGGGAAATCCGATCAAATACGAAGCATGTATCACAGACAAAGAACAATTGAACAAAATCGCTGCGAGATGGCCTGCCAGGGCTGTGGCGCAGTTTTTAC